>NZ_JADOTZ010000001.1:1447775-2171663 GCF_015751895.1 Zhihengliuella flava
GCGCGTGCTCGTTCCGCCGCCCGCCCGAAGGTGGGTGACTGATAGATCTCCGGAATTCTCCGCTGGAGGCTGACCTGCTTCGCCGACGAGGCGCCCACGGGTGTCAGCAACGCCGTGAGTTCGGCGTCCACCGCGGCCAACGCCGGGTTGTTCTGCTCGAGTGCCTCCTGCACCACGTGCCGATAGTTCTCCGAACCGTGCGCTGGGCCCATGATCCCGTCGAAGGCCCACCGGTTGACCTCCGGGGCGTAGGCGTCGCTGAGGACCACCATATGCTCCTCGGAGGCTTGGACATCGGCGCCGTCGAGTCCCGTGATGGGATCATCGACGTGCTCGAAGTGCACGGACTTCACCTGCTCGGTGAGGCCCAGCTCAGCCACCGGCGCCCCCTGCGTGATGACGTACTCCACCGGGTAGAGGTCCCGCACCCCGGAATTGTTCGCCACGTTGACCGCATGCATCCCCCCTTGGCTGTGACCGCTGAGGACCAGCCGGTCCCCGGGGTGCGCGCCGACGCGCTCCAGCGCCTCGAGCGTGGCTTCGACCTGCGTGCGGCTCTGCTCCGTGGTGGCCTCCACCGCGCCCGTTAAGTCGGAGAAGTTCTTGCTGTGCCAGGCCTCGCCGGCCCCCTGGGTCCCCGGGAACGTCACCACGTGCACGGTGCCGGTGGCCGTCTCCGTTGACCGAATGGTGATGGCCGAATCCTGCTGCAGGTGCGCCCCCTCCTGCACCACGCCCCACAGCCCGGGGGCGAAGCCGGCAGTGTCCTGACTCCGCACCCCCACCACGTCGATGGGCTGGCCGAGGGCCTTGCTCAGTTGGGCCCAGACAGCGTGAAGGACCGGAACGAGCCTCTGGTAGACGGAGTCCTCGGCAAGGCCCCCATGTTCCTCATCCCGCAGCCAGTTCGCCAGTTGCCCCACCGAATTGGGGATGCGCTCGGCCCACGGAGTGTCTGGATCGGCCTCCTCGAGACTTTCTTCCGCGGTGATCCGCCCGGCGTCGACTGGCGCCTCATCAAGCTTCTTCTGGAGCTTGGCGGTCATCTTCTGGCGAAAGGTGTCCCCTGCCCCGGCCGCTCCAGCGCGCCCCTTGAAGAAGAACCCTGCGACCATATCCACCAACGCCGCCAGCGCTTGGGGCGCTTGATTGATGAAGTCCTGCGTCAACTGCGCGGACGGGTAGAAGCCCGGGCCGTCCAAGAGGTAGTTGGAGAGCACCACGAGCGGCTGCCCACTGAACAGCGGATCCGCCCGTTTGGCCTCCAGCTCGGCCTCCTCATACACCCACGCGGCGGTTCGCGTAGCGCCGGCGAGGGTCTGCACCTCGGCGGTAAGATTCCACGCCGTCACGTTGGCGAAGCTGAGGGCTACCGGCCCCTCGGAAAAGTAGTGCTGCTCCAACGGCGGCACGCTCAGCAGCGCAATCTCCGCGCTGCGCACGTGATGCCGGGCCCGTTCTAGGTGATCGGCGGCGGAGTCCAGCCGGACGATCGCCTCGTCGATGTCAGCGGCCGGGTAGTGCACCGTGAAGGCCGCATCCACCGGCTCTCCGTGCCCTCGAATCACGGTGGTCATAGCATCCCCATCCGGGCGCCGATGTGCTCGACCCCGTGGGGGCTCGGCTGTTCATAGAACGGATTCTCAGCCGCCCGTTGGCGTCCGGCGAGCGCTGCCGCGTGCGCCCGTTCGGCGTCATCGAGCAAGGCGTAGGTGCGCATCAACGCGTGCTGGAGGGCCCCTTGGAACGCAGCCCCGGCCGTGGATCTCCAGTCCACGCGGAGGCGTGCCAGGTGCAGCTGATCGCGCGCCTGGCGCACGCCCTCCACTGCCTGCCCGGTCTGCGTCACCAACTCATCCCAGCCGTTCCCCACGCCGCTGCCCTCTCCTGCCCACTCAGAGCCCTGCCTGTCCACCGCCGGGCGAGCCCGGCACGTAGCCAGCGTAGAAAGTCAGGAGCGCCGGCGAGCCCTGTGAGCCGATGACTGTGGGTAACTTCCGCGCGGCAACGGCTGTGGATAGCAAGTGGGCGCGCCGCGCGTGAAAGAATGGGCCCATGGCTGAATCTGCGCGCTTTTCACTGGCATCCGAACCCCTGGCACTCGGTGCGCTCGACGGTCGCTACCGTGCCGCCGTCGCACCCCTTGTCGACTACCTCTCCGAAGCGGCCCTGAACCGGGACCGCGTGCACGTAGAGGTGGAGTGGCTCATCCACCTGACCCAGCACTCGGTGCTGCCGGGCACGAGCCCGCTCACGGCCGAGCAGACGGCGGGCCTGCGCAAGATCGTCACGGACTTCAATGGCGACGCCGTGGCCGAGTTGGCCGAGATCGAGGCCGTGACCGTGCATGACGTCAAGGCCGTCGAGTACTTCATCGGCCGCCGGTTGGAGGGCCTCTCCCTGGCCCACCTGACCTCGATGGTGCACTTCGGCTGCACCAGCGAGGACATCAACAACCTCTCCTACGCCGTGGGCATCAAGGGCGCCGTCGAGGACGTGTGGCTGCCCGCCGCCAGCCAGCTGGTGGAGCAGATCGGCCGGATGGCGGAGGAGACCCGCGAGGTCCCGATGCTCTCCCGTACCCACGGCCAGCCGGCCACGCCGACGACGCTCGGCAAGGAGCTCGCCGTCTCCGCGTGGCGCCTGCAGCGCCAGCTGGACCGCATCGCGAAGACCGACTTCCTGGGCAAGATCAACGGTGCCACCGGCACCTACGCCGCCCACTACGCCTCCGTGCCCACCGCCGACTGGCAGGAGGTCTCCCGCACGTTCGTCGAGGGCCTCGGCCTGACGTGGAACCCGCTGACCACGCAGATTGAATCCCACGACTGGCAGGCCGAGCTCTACGCGGACATGGCCCGCTTCAATCGGATCCTGCACAACATCTGCACGGACATCTGGAGCTACATCTCCATCGGCTACTTCGCGCAGATCCCGGTGGCCGGCGCCACCGGCTCCTCCACCATGCCGCACAAGGTGAACCCGATCCGCTTCGAGAACGCCGAAGCCAACCTGGAGATCTCCAACGGCCTGCTGGATACGCTCGCCGCCACGCTGGTCACCTCCCGCTGGCAGCGCGACCTCACCGACTCGTCCAGCCAGCGCAACATCGGCACCGCGTTCGGCCACTCCCTGCTGGCCATCTCCAACGTGGCCAAGGGTCTGGAGCGCCTCGACGTCGCCGAGGAGGTGCTCGCCGCCGACCTCGACACCAACTGGGAGGTGCTCGGCGAGGCCATCCAGATGGTGATGCGTGCCGAGGCTGTCGCCGGCGTTGAGGGTATGGAGAACCCGTACGAGCGCCTCAAGGACCTCACGCGCGGCCACCGCGTGGATGCGGCCCGCATGAAGGAGTTCGTGCAGTCGCTCGGCCTCTCCGCCGACGCGGAGGCGCGGCTGCTGGAGCTCACGCCGGGTACCTACCACGGCATCGCTCCGGCCCTGGTGGACCACCTGAAGTAAGGGGCCACAGTCCCGGCCTTGCGGCCGTCGTCGTACTCATTGTGGAGTACGACGGCGGCCGCTGGCCTATCCAGGGCGCTTGGCGGCACTGGCCGTTGTGTACATTCCAGCCCAACCTCGCCGCGGAGGCGTGAAGCGGTTTCGCATAACCCCCAGTCAGTCAGGGGTGGCGTGAAATTGGCTCCGCTTGCAGCAGGTGAAGTTGGGCTGGAATGTACGCGGAAGCGGCCTGAACGATCAGCGTCGTGGAGCTTCCGCACGCGGCGCTCATGCTGGTGAGCGGACGGCCTTTAGCTCGCCGCAGCCGAGGCCGGCGGCTCCGTGGTGGCCGCGGGTTTGGACGGCGCGCGCGGCGGCATGGCCGACCACACGCCTCCGGCGACCAGAAGCCCCATGAGGCTGGCGTGAACGAGGCCTCGGGCTCCATCGAATCCGCTGAATAATGGCAGCAAGAGAATCATCAGGAGCGTCGTGATGATCATGCGGCGCGGGACGCGACCTCCCGGCCACTTGTGTGACCACGGCCGGGCCTGCACGCCGATCAGGACGAGCAATGCGACTGACGCTCCGCCAATGACCCACGACCACGTGCCGAGCACCTGCTGACCCAACACCGCGAAGACCATTCCGCCATAAGTCAGCGCGGCCAGAGCTCGCCACATCTGGTGCAACATGCTTCCCCCCCCCCCGGTTGCCACAGTCATTCGGACTCATGGTTGCGCATTCATTCGGAGCATTCAAGGGGTTCCTGACGATCCACCCGCGCACTCGGCACCCGCCGCGCCCACACGCGGCGACGCCGTCGTCCTGGAATCCAGTACGACGGCGTCAGGTGGGCTCCCAGCGTGAGGCTTACCAGCGCGGGTGGATGGCCTCGCGCAGGCGCGCGTCGTAGAGCTCGCGCACGACGGCGTCGAAGCCGTCCGGCAGAGTGAGCGAACCGGCGGCCGCGTTGGCGCGGGCCTGTTCGGCGTTGCGGGCGCCCGGGATGATCGAGGAGATCTCGGGGCGGGAGGCGAGCCACGCGAGGGCGACCTGCGCTGGCGTCGCGTCCGGTGCGGCCTGGCGGGCCAGCTCCGTGAACTCGCCGGCCGCCTGCACACCCGTGGCGTAATCGACGCCGGAGAAGGTCTCGCCGACGTCGAACGCCTCGCCGTGGCGATTGAAGTTGCGGTGGTCGTTCTCCGCGAACTGTGTGTCCAGCGTGTAGCGGCCGGAGAGTAGGCCGGAGGCGAGTGGGACGCGGGCGATGATGCCGACGCCGGCCTCCGCGGCGACGGGGAGGACTTCCTCGACCGGCTTGAGACGGAACGCGTTGACGATGATCTGCACGGTGGCCACGTTCGGCCGCTTGATCGCGGTGAGCGCTTCCTCGACCGTCTCCACGGAGACCCCGTAGTTGGCGATGCGCCCCTCCTGGACCATCGTGTCCAAGACCTCGTAGACGGCGTCGTCCGCGTAGACCGAGGTGGGCGGGCAGTGCAGCTGGACAAGGTCCAGGGTGTCCACGCCGAGGTTCTCACGGGAGCGGTCATTCCACGCGCGGAAGGCGTCCAGATGGTAGTTCTCGTGCAGCTGCTCCACGCGGCGGCCCATCTTGGTAGCCACCGTGACGCCGGAGTTCGGGTTGGCCGCCAGCCAGCGGCCGATCGTGGCCTCGCTCCGGCCGTCGCCGTACACGTCGGCGGTGTCGAAGAACCGCACGCCGGACTCGTACGCGGCGTCCAGCACGGACAGGGCGGCCGAGTCCTCAACGTCGCCCCAGTCTCCACCGAGCTGCCAGGTGCCGAGGCCGATCACCGAGACGTCGCGGCCAGTGCGTCCAAGAGTTCGTTTCATCATGTTCCAAACCTACAGGCGCTGAGGCCACCGTGCAGCCCGTCTCACACCGCGGCCGCCTCCTCAGTACAGGAAGATCGGCAGCCACTCCCGATTGTGCGCGTGCACCAGCGCCAAAAACAGCACGAAGTCAAAGATCAGGTGCACGGACACCACGTACGTCAGGGATTTGGTGAGCTTGAACGTGTACCCCTGCAGCAGGGCGAACGGAAACGTCAGCAGCGGCCCCCAAGACTGGTAGCCGATCTCCCACAAAAAGGACGTGAAGATGACGGCCTGCAGCAGGTTGGCCTGCCACGTCGGGAAGTGCCGGCGCAGCAGCGTGAACGTGGTGCAGATGAAGAACAGCTCATCCCAGATGCCCACCGCGTTCACGCCGAGGAACAGCCGCCAGAAAATCGTGGGATCGGACGCATCCGGCCAGTTCGCATAGACGCCCGTGTTGACCAAGTAGGTGGGCAGAATCAGGTAACCGAGCGCCACCACCAGCAGCAGGTAGAGCTTGCCGGCCAGCGGCCACGGCCTGCCGGTGCGGACAGGAAAACGAATCACCCGCTCCCGGAACACGTACCGGTGCATCAGCCAGGGGACGGCCACCGCGAGCGTTAGCGCGGTACCCATCGCGACCATGTGCCCCAGGCTGAGGTCCGCGTGCAGCGGCACGGAGCTGACGATCACCAGGCCCGCGGCGATCAGCAGCAGGTCCCGCGCCAACGCCCGGTCCACCACGAGCGCCACGATCAGCGCCACCACCAGCGTGCCGTACCCGCCGACGTCGTGCCCCACCCCAAACAACAACACCGCCGAGGCGCACAACAGTGCGGCGGGCAGCAGCTTCACGCTCACCACGGGTGGGGCGGTTGCGGGCGGGTTCATGCCACCAGCATGCCACCCCTCCACGTGCCGCGCAGGTAGCTTCCGCCCGGGGAACGACGACGGCGCGTGCTGGCATACTGGCCGCATGGCCGTTGAGTTTCGCTGCACCACGCGCACCAGCCTGCCGGCCGCCGCGCTCTTTGACCGCTCGCGCAGCGTCGAGGCGCACACGGCCTCCATGGAGGGTTCGCGGGAGCGAGCCGTCGCCGGCACGACGTCGGGCTTGTTGGGTCCCGGGGATCAGGTGACGTGGCGGGCCTGGCACTTTGGCGTGCCGCTGCGGATGACCAGCCGCATCACCGCCTTCGACGCACCCCACGCGTTCGTGGACGAGCAGGTCCGCGGCCCGTTCCGCTCCTTCCGGCACGAGCACTGGTTCCATGAAGACGCGCACGGGACCACGATGGTGGACCGGGTCCGCTTCGAGGCGCCGTTGGGGGTGCTCGGCCGGTTGGCGGAGAAGGTCGTGCTGGCCCGCTACCTTCGGACGCTGATCGAGCAGCGCAACGAGCACCTCATCTCCGGGCCCTAACCGCCCGCGGCGTCACCCGATGGGTTTGAGCGCGTTGATCATCCCGAACAGGTCCTTGGGGTCCTCCGGGTCCGCCACGAGGTGAAGCTCTTGGGCGAACTCGGTGCCCTCCACCGCCTCATACACGTACCGCAGCGCGGCGAAGTCGGCGATGGCGAACCCCACCGAGTCGAACACCGTCACCTGCTCGGGCGTGGTGCGCCCCGGCGCCTCGCCGGCGAGCACTCGCCACAACTCGGTGACGGGCGTTTCCGGGGCGTTCTGAATCTCCCCCTCATGCCGGGTCTGTGGCTCGAACTCCACGAAGACCTCGCCGACGCTCAAGATCGCCGGGTCCAGTTCCGTCTTGCCCGGGCAGTCCCCGCCGATGGCGTTCACGTGCATGCCGGGTACGACGTCGCCGCGCTGCAGGACGGTGGCGTTGCGTTTGTCCGCGGTACAGGTCGTGACGACGTCGGCGCCGGCGGCGGCCTCCGCGGCAGTGGCCGCGGCGACCACCGTGAAACCCAACGGTTCCAGATTCCGGGCGAGCTTCGCCGTCGCCCGCGCGTCCACGTCGAAGACGCGCAACGAGTCGATGCCCACCGCCGCGCGGAGGGCGAGCGCCTGAAACTCTGCTTGGCTGCCGGCGCCGATCAGCGCCATGACCCGCGAGTCCGGGCGGGCCAGCAGGCGGGCGGCGAGCGCGCTGGTCGCGGCCGTGCGCAAGGCGGTCAGCAAGGTCATTTCCGAGATGAAGATGGGATAGCCGTTGTGCACCTCCGCGAGCACGCCAAACGCGGTCACGGTTTGAAAGCCCCGGGCCGGATTGGACGGGTGGCCGTTGACGTACTTGAAGCCATACCGCTGGAAGTCCGTGGTGGGCATCAGCTCGATTACGCCGAACGGGGTGTGGCTGGCCACCCGCGGCGTCTTCTCAAACTCCTGCCACCGGGAAAAATCCTCACGCACCGCCTCCGTGAGGCCGGTGAGCGTGTTTTCGACGCCAGCCGCGGCCAGCCATCGAACCATGCTGGGGACATCCACAAATCGCGTCATGCTCGCCTCCTGTGCCGATGGACTCAGGGTAGGCCCGCCGCCTCAGCCAGCGCTAGGCCCATTCACGTGTATCGACACAACCCCACGTCAGGCGCACGTTCACCGCGATGTGGGTTACTCAAACGTCAGGTGTCCCTCGAGTGCCGTCACGGCCACCGGGCCGTCACGTGCGGCACCTACGGTCTGTGACATGACCCAACACCACACCCCTGAAACACAGCCTCAACCCTCCGCCGGCGTGGGACGCCGCGGCGTCCTCGCAGGCGCCGGCGTCGCGACGGTCGCGGGATTGTTCTCCGCCGCCGCGTCCGCCGCCCCGGCCCATGCCTCTGGCCAGCCGAAGCCGAACAAGTCCATGCCCGTGCGCTTCGGCGCCGATGGCAAGCTCCGGATCGTCCAGTTCAACGACACTCAGGACACGCACCTGACGGACCGCCGCACGATCGAACTGATCGAAAAGACTCTCGACTCGGAGAAGCCCGGCTTGGTGGTCCTCAACGGCGACGTCATCAACGGCACCCCCTCCACGGACACCGAGGTCAAGCAGGCCTACAACAACGTGCTGGCACCGATCGAGGAGCGCGGCATCAAGTTCGCGCTCACCTTCGGCAATCACGACGAAGACTCGCTGAGCCACAACACGTCCATGACGGAGCCCGCCATTGTGGACTGGCTCCACAGCTCCTACGAGCACAACATCAACCCGGAGATCGACGCGGACCTCATGGGCCACTCCAACGGCCAGGTCCTCCTGCAGTCCTCCGCCTCCAAGCAGCCGGCCTTCGGCGTGTGGCTCTTCGACTCCAACCGCTACGCGCCCAGCACCATCGGCGGCCAGAGCCGGAAGAGCTTGATGAACTACGACTGGATCCACGGCAATCAGGTGCAGTGGTACCGGGAAACCTCCGCGGCCACCGAAAAGCACTATGGCCGCAAGATCCCCTCCCTGGCCTTCTTCCACATCCCGCTCTGGGAGCACCACCACATGTGGTTCGGCTCCCAGTTCGGATCCGACGAATCCACCCACGCTGCAGCCGCCGAACTCCACAGCATTGTGGGCGAGAAGAACGAGGGCGTGTACGTGGGCGCGTTCAACTCGGGGCTGTACGCCGCCATGCAGGAGCGCGGCGACGTCCGCGGCGTCTACGTGGGTCACGACCACGTCAACACGTACAGCGGCAACTACTTCGGCATTGAGCTCGGCTACGGCCCGGGCACCGGCTTCGGCACTTACGGGTTCTCGGGCGCGGAGCAGCACCGCCTGCGCGGTGCGCGCGTGTTCGAGCTCGATGAGAACGCCGAGGGCGTCTACACGGGCACCCGCACGGTCTTTGCCGCGGACCTCGGGATCGACACGTCGCCGGGCCACCAGCGCATCAGCGAACCGGCACCACTGCCGTAACCCTCACGAGCGCGCGGCGCCCGGTGGCATCCGCCGCCGGGCGCCGTCGTCGTCACCGCCCTCAGGCCTGCGGCGCAGACCGCGGGGCGGTGAGGCGCCGGGCCACGCCCGCAAGGATGACGACGCCGGCCGCCACCGCGATCACGAGGGGCAACACCCGCAGCTGCGTGGGGACCGCGAGGACGAAGGCCGCGACGGCCACCGCGGCCGAGGCGCCGAGAGCCATCCAGAGGTCCTTGAGCGTGAACGCCCAGATCAACAGGCCCACCGCGAAGTACCACGTGTGGGTCGCGTCCACGCTGATTTCCACGAAGGAAACCACCAGCGCGATGATCAGCTGCAAGACGGCCACGCCGGAAAGATCCTTGCGCGCCCTGGTGATGAGGAAGGCGGCCCCCGCGGTCACCAGGTTCACGGCGAGCTGGACGACCGTCAGGGAAACGCCGAGCGCGGCCAGCGGCAGCAGGTTGGAGAACGCGGCGGCGGTTAGCGCCCACGTCAGGGCCATGCCCGCGCCAAAGACCCAGAGCAGGCGGGCGGCGTAGCGTGCATCCGTCATCATGACCTTCAATGTACCGGCCAGCCCATTCTCGCCGCCGAGGCACCCCGGGAATCAACCGAATGTCGTTGAATTCACGAGCCCGGGCGGGTCAGAAAGGGGCTGGTCGGTACGCGCGCGTCAGCCGCGGTGAGCCGCCTGAAAACGCAGGATGCGGTCCACCGCCTCCCGCACCGCGTCCTCCCCGGCCGCAAAGCTGAGCCGCACCGCCGTGGTGCCGTCCTCATCAAAGTCCACCCCGGGCGTCAGCGCCACGCCCTCGGCCTCCAGCAGCGCCGCGCAATAGGCGCCGGAATCGGGCCACGCGCCCAACTGTTCGCCCAAGTCAGCGTACAAATAGAAGGCACCATCGGCCGGTGCCGCGGCACCCCACCCGAGCTCCGGCAACCGCTCGAGCAGCGCGGCGCGCGTCGCGGAGAACTGGGCCACGGACTGCTCGCCCGCAGCGTAGGACTCCTCCGAGAACGCGGCCACGGCTGCCCTCTGCGCCGGCGCCGGCGGGCACAGCGCCACGTTGGAGGCCAGCGCATCTACCGCGCCCAGCAGGCTGTCCGGCACCAGGGACCAACCGAGCCGCCAGCCGGTCATGCCCCAGTACTTGGAGAAGCTGGAGATCACGATGCTCTCCTGATCCAGCTCCCATGCGCACACCCCGCGTGGGTCCGCGGCGTCAGGACCCGGGTAGGTGATGCCGTGATAAATCTCGTCGCTGACCAGGCGCGCGTCGTGCTCGCGGCACCAGTCGGCGAGCGCCCCCAGCTCGGCTCGGTTGACCATGGTGCCGGTGGGGTTCGCCGGAGACGCCAACACGACGCCGGCCAGCGGCCCATGCGTCGCGGCCGCGGCGTCCAGCAGCTCGGGCGTGGGCTGGTAGCGGGTCTGCGGCCCACACGGAATTTCGATGACCTCGATCCCCAAGGCCTTGAGGATGTTGCGGTAGGCCGGGTAGCCGGGACGCGCTAGGACCACGCGGTCCCCCGGGTTGAAGGCCGTCAGGAAGAGGAGCGTGAACGCGCCCGAGGATCCGGTGGTCACCGCCACGTTGCGCGGCGCGACGTCGAGCCCGTACCAGCGCCGATAGTGCCCGGCGATGGCCTGACGCAGCTCAGCAATGCCGAGAGCGGGCGTGTAGGTCAGCGGCGTACCGGAGGCGTGCAGCGCGGCCGCGGCCTCGGAGACCGGGGCGGGCGCGCCACCGGAGGGTTCGCCCGCGCACAGGGAGATGACGTCCCGTCCCGCCGCGCGGAGCTCGGCCACCCGGGCGAGGACTTCCATGACTTTGAATCCGGGGACCTGAGAACGGCTGGACGGGGGCTGCGGCACGGGTGCTCCAAGGGTGGGCGCTGTTCGGGGCGGCGTACGACGCCGGCGCGGGAGCCGCCGTCGTGCCTCACCTCAGAATTTCACACCCCGCCGCTCCCGCCCAGCGGGAGCGCGGAGCGGCCTCTTATGCCGCGGATTCCAGCGCGAAGAAGATGAAGGAGATGCAACGGCGCCGGCCGGCAACGTCGCCCGCGAGCTCGACCATGGCGGGCCGCTCATAGTAGGCGTTGAGAATGCTCGCTTCGTTCTCGGCGGCACGCCTCGGCGCAGACCCGGCAGTGCTCGTGGTGCTCGGCGTCGATTCGTGTGAACCCCGTGGGGCGCCGTCCCTCCCACCGCACGGGTCCGCCACAGACCGTCAGCGGCGGGCTCAGCCCCGCTCGTTGCTCGCGCCCTTGACCTCCTCGTACGCGTCGAGGGCCTGCTGGCGGGACGCGCGCAGGTCCACGAGAGGCTCCGGCAGCAGCTCATCGCCGCTGACGTACTCCGGCGCCCAGCGGCCCACGTACTGGTGCTGGGGGTCAAACTTCTTGGCTTGGGTCTCGGGATTGAAGATCCGGAAGTACGGGGCGGCGTCCGCACCGGAGCCGGCCACCCACTGCCAATTGAACGGGTTGCTGGCCTCGTCCGCGTCCACCAGCGTGTCCCAGAACCACTCCTCGCCGTGCCGCCAGTCGATCATCAGGTTTTTCACGAGGTAGGACGCCACGACCATCCGCACCCGGTTGTGCATGGTCCCGGTCTCCCAGAGCTCGCGCATGCCGGCATCCACGAGGGCCACGCCCGTCCGTCCCTGCTGCCAGAACCGTAGGTGGTCCTCGTTCAACTCCGGCCAAGGGAACGCGTCGAACCGTGCGTTGAGGTTCTCCCGCGCCAGCGCCGGGAAGTGGTAAAGCGTGTGCCAAGCGAATTCACGCCACCCGATCTCGGAGAGGAACCCGCCCACGTCGCGGCCGGAGGAGACGGCCTCGTGCCACACGGTGTACGGGCTGATTTCGCCGAAGCGCAGGTGCGGGGACAGTAGGGAGGTGGTGCCGGCGGCGGGCTCGTCCCGCGCGCGGTCGTACTCGTCCACGTCCTGCTCGAGGAAGTCCCGGAGCCGCCGCCGCGCGGCCAGTTCGCCGGGCTCCCAGGCCTCGCGCAGCCCACCGGCCCAGTCCGGGGCGGTGGGCGTCAGGCCCCACGCGTCGAGGTCGTCAGAGGCGGGCGGCGACGCCGGGCCGGGCACCTCGCGCGGTTCCGGCAGTGGGGCACGGGGCGGCGGCTCCGCGAGGCACGCCTTCCAGAAGGGAGTGAACACCTTGTAGTGGCCGCCCTGCCCCGTGGTGATGGTCCATGGCTCAAAGAGGAGACTGCCCGCGAAGGAATGGGCCTCGATCCCGGCCTGGCGCAGCGTGTCCTTGACGCTGGAGTCGACCTCGCGTTCGGCCCCGCCGTAGCGCCGGTTCCAGAAGACGGCGTCCGCACCGGCCGCGTCGGCGACCTCGGGTACGACGTCGGCGGCCGGCCCGCGTCGCAGCACCAGCGTCCCGCCGCGGTCCTGCACGCGGTCGGCCAGGGCCTCAAGCGAGTGGTGCAGCCACCAGCGTGCCGCGCCGCCGAGCGAGCGCACGCCCGCGGACTCCTCATCGAGGACGTACAGGCAGATCACCGGCCCCTCCTTCTCGAGGGCCGCCCGCAGGGCGGGGTGGTCCGCCAATCGCAGATCGTCACGGAACCAAACGAGTGTGGTCATGGGCTCATCCTACGGGCCATGACTCTGGCGGCAGGGGTGCTTGCGTTCGGTCAGGCAACGGGAGAACCTAAGTCATGACTATCACTCACTCCAGCGTGGTCGATGCCCCCGTCGAGGACGTGTTTGCCTGGTTCTCCCGCCCCGGAGCGTTCACCCGGTTGGCCCCGCCGTGGCAGCCGGCCACCGTCATGGCGGAGGCCGAATCCCTGCGCGACGGCGTCGCACACATCGCCCTTCCGGCGGGCCAGCGCTGGGTGGGCCAGCATCAGCCATCCGGGTACGTGGAGGGGCGCCGGTTCGTTGACGAGTCCGCCGCGCTGAGCCTGCGCTCCGCGGTCACCGGGCGGGTGCCGTGGCGTCATACGCACGAGTTCGAGCCCGTCGGTGACGCCCAAACGCGCGTGACGGACCGGATTGAAACGCCCGTTCCGGCCCGGGCGCTGGCCAGCATGCTGTCGTATCGCCACCGCCAGCTGGCGGATGACCTCGCTGCACATCGCCGTGCGGCCGAGGCCGGGCTGGAGCCCCTGACGGTGGCGGTGAGCGGCTCCTCCGGGCTGGTGGGCTCGGCCCTGACCGCGTTCCTGACGACGGGCGGCCACCGCGTCATTCGGCTGGTCCGCGGCGAGCCGTCCGGGCCCGACGAGCGCCGCTGGGACCCCACCGACCCGGCGCCGGGGATGGTGGAGGGGTGCGACGCCGTCGTGCACCTCGCTGGGGCGTCGATTGCCGGGCGCTTTACGCCCGAGCACAAGCGCGCGATCCGGGAAAGCCGCATCGAACCGACCCGCCGGCTCGCGGAGGCGGCCGCGGCCAGCGGCGTGCGGGCGTTCGTGAGCGCCTCGGCGATCGGCTACTACGGCGCGGACCGGGGTGAAGAGCTACTCACGGAGCACTCCGGGCCGCCGGCGACGGCGGACGTCCTCTCCAGCGTGGTCAGCGACTGGGAGGCCGCCGCCCACGACTGGGCGGGCGAGTCGGGGATGCGCGTGGTGACCGTCCGGACCGGGATTGTGCAGTCCGCCGCAGGGGGCACGCTGGCCCTGTTGCGCCCGCTCTTCTCCGCCGGGCTCGGCGGTCGGTTGGGCAGCGGCCAGCAGTGGATGGCGTGGATTGCGCTGGATGATCTGGTGGACGTCTACCACCGGGCGCTGTGGGACGAGGAGCTCTCCGGCCCGGTCAATGCGGTGGCCCCGGAGGCGGTGCGGAACGCCGAGTACACGCGCGTCCTCGCACGCGTGCTCAAGCGCCCCGCCGTGGTGCCGGTGCCGCGCGTGGGCCCGGCCGTCCTGCTCGGCGGGGAGGGCGCGGACAACCTAGCGTTGGCGAATCAGCACGTGAGTCCGCGCGCGCTGCGCGGCGCCGACCACCCGTTCCGCTACCCCACCCTCGAGCCGGCCCTGCGGCACGTACTCGGGAAGGTGCGCGCGGGCGCCGGCGGATAGACTGAGCCCATGCTGTCCGCCGCCGCGCCCGCCCTGCCCACCACGTTCGAATGGGTCATTTCCGCGGCGCTACTCGCGTGGCTGGTGGCGGTGGTGATCGCCTTGGTGCGCCTCGAGAAGACCAAGGGCCGTCGCGAGCCCATGGGACAGCTCGGCTGGGCCGTGGCGATCCTGTGCCTGCCCGTCATCGGGGCCGTCTGCTGGTTCATTTCCGACGCCGCCGCGTCCAAGGTAGACGACGACGCCGCGTAAGAGCCCGTCACGAACGGCAGGGCCGTAGCCCAATAACCCTTACCGCCTTTAGAATCACCACAAGGACGGTCCGCAGGGGGTGCGGACCGCCAGGGCGCAAGGTGGGACACACATGAAATATGGGGCGACGGGCGGCACGGCCGCGGCGATCCTCGTGCTGGCCGCGGTGTCCGGATGTAGCGATCCTGCGGTGGAGCGCGGGGACGATGGCCAGGTGATCGGCCGCACCAGCGCGCACGTTTTCGAGGTCCGGAAGGGCGACTGCGTCGACGACCCGCAGGTCATCAGCGCCCAGCAGACAGAGCTCACGGACATCACGCTGGTGCACTGCTCCGAGCCGCACACGGCGGAGGTCTACGTCGACCTTGAGCTCGACGGCAGCGGCGCCCCCGACGAGGACGCTTTCTCCGAATTGTTTGACGAGCACTGTGTCGAGGAATTTTCCGAGTACGTGGGGGCGGAGCCGACGCACCGCGCCGTGGCGGACCTCGGCATCACCGCGTTCTATCCGACGGACGAGTCCTGGCAGCGCGGGGACCGCCTCTTCCAGTGCCTCATCGTGGGCTCCGAGGGCTTTCCTCTGGTGGGCAGCGCGCGGGATCTGATCGACGGGTAACGAGCAGCCCGCGCTGCGCTTATTCGGCCGCGGCGAGCTGGCCGCAGGCGCCGTCGATCTCCTTGCCGCGAGTATCCCGCAGGGTGGTGGGAACACCGGCGTCGTTCAGGATGTCGAGGAACTCCTGCATGACCTCCGGCTCCGACGACGTCCAGATGGACCCGGGCGTCGGGTTGAGCGGAATGGGATTGACGTGCACCCAACCGCGGCCGCGGGCATTGAGCTTCTTCGCCAGCAGGGCCGCGCGCCACGGGTGGTCGTTCATGTCCTTGATGAGCGCGTATTCGATGGACACGCGGCGGCCCGTCTTTTGGTAGTAGTTGTAGGCCGCATCGATGGCCGCGTCCGCCTTCCAGCGGGAGTTCACCGGGATCAGGTCATCACGCAGCTCGTCATCCGGCGCGTGCAGGGACAGGGCGAAGGTGATCGGAATGTCCTCCTCGGCGAGCTTGTTGATCGCCGGGACCAGACCCACCGTGGAGACGGTGATGCCGCGGGCGCTCATGCCCAGCCCTTCCGGCGCCTCGTCGATCATCCGGTGGACCGCGTTCATGACGCGCTTGTAGTTCGCCAGGGGCTCGCCCATCCCCATGAAGACAATGTTGGTGACCCGCTCGGCGTCGTGCACGCCCTTGCGGCCGGTGCCCTTCAGCCCACCCTCCGCGATGACGCGGTTGGCTTGGACAATCTGGTCCAGAATTTCCGCGGTGGACATGTTGCGGGTGAGGCCGTTTTGGCCGGTGGCGCAGAACGGGCAGTTCATGCCGCAGCCACACTGGCTGGACACGCACAGGGTCACGCGCCCCGGGTAGCGCATCAGCACCGACTCCACGAGCGATCCGTCGAAGAGTCGCCACAGGAACTTGATGGTGTCCCCGTTGTCCGTGACGAGGCGCTTAACCTCGGTGAGCAGCGTGGGGAACATGGCCTCGGCCAGCTCCTGCCGCTGGGCTGCGGGCAAGTCCGTCATCTGCTCCGGGTCCGTGGTGTAGTGCTGGAAGTAGTGCACGGAGAGCTGCTTGGCGCGGAAGGCCTGCAGTCCCATCTCCTTCAGCTTCGCCGAGCGCTCGGCCAGCGTCATGTCCGCCAGGTGCTGGGGCGGCTGGCTAACGCGCGGCTTCTGCGCAAACTGCAGCTGCGGGCGGCCGTCCGGGCCCATCGGCTGCTTCCACCCTTCGGCGGTGGGGCGCACCTGAGGGCGGTTCAGTCCGGCTGAGGAAGGGGTCTGCTTAGTCATCACCGTCCAGTCTCCCATGCACGCGCGGCAGTGGCCACGTGTTTTCAGTGACAACGGCCAAGGCCGGGAGTAGATTCCGAATCACCGAACCCCACGGAAGGAGCCAGCAATGTCACCGCTAGTGCGCGTTCAAAACTTCATGCTCTCGCAGGACGGCTTCGGCGCCGGCGAGGGCCAAAGCCTCGAGCGACCGTTCGGTCACGCGAATCCAGCCGACCTGGCCTTCTGGGCCGGCGCCACGGCGCACTGGCCCAACCGCACCGATCCCGGAGGCACCTACGGCTTAGACGACTACTTCACGCGCGACTTCCACAACAACATCGGTGCCGAGATCATGGGCCGCAACAAGTTCAGTCCACACCGCGGGCCGTGGGAGAACGAGGACTGGAAGGGCTGGTGGGGCGACAACCCGCCGTTCCACACACCCGTGTTCGTCCTGACGCACTATCCGCGCCCGTCATTCACGCTCTCCGACACTACGTTCCATTTCCGGGACGCCGCCCCGCAGGAGGTACTGGAGGAGGCGTTCGAGGCCGCCAACGGGAAGGACGTGCGCGTCGGCGGCGGGGTCGCGACCGTTCGTGCATTCTTGGCGGCAGACTTGATCGACACGATGCACGTGGCGGTCGCCCCGTTGTACCTCGAACGCGGCGAGCAGCTCTGGCACAGCTCCGAGGACCTCACGGACCGCTTCCACCTCGAGGTCGTCCCGAGCCCTAGCGGCGTGACGCACCACCTCTTCTGGCGCAAGTAGCCTTCACCACTGCCCTTGTCCACGATTACTGCTGCCATCGGGTGGGCTTCAGGAGTGATCGCCGGATAGAGCAGGAGGTTCGTCAGCCGAGCGCTGCGACGTCAACACCCGGCTGCGGATCACCATCCCAGTCGGAGTCTTGGAGAGGCTCCGCCCAGACAGCGTCCGGAAATTCTTCGCGGATCAGCCGGGTCTCTTCAGACAGGAACTCCGGATAGACACGGCAAGGCTCCAAAACGTCAACCACGATCGCGCGGCTGAGATTGTCCTCAAAGCTCGCCGGAGGCTCCCCCGGATCTTCAAGAAGCGGATCGAAAAAGCGGAGCAGCAAATGTCCGTGGAGATTTCGGTGCACCAGAACGGAACGGCCCGTAGGGGTCCAACGCAGCGCCACAAACTCTGCTGCAAGCAGCACGTTGGGGTGGAGGGCCGCGAAGGCCTCCGCAACGGTGGATTCCGTCAGCATCCTGTTCATCCGGGCCTCTCCCTGGCACTCGTGGGTCATCGCCGCTGCCGGATTCAGGTGGCGTTTCAGCCTTAATCCCTTATTGAGGCAGTTCTCGGGGCCCTAGGACTCGGCGATGCGCTGCAGTGCCGCCAGCGTGGCCGGGATCCCCGCGAGCGCCTGCTGGGTGCGGGCCTCGATGGCCGCCGGGGCCTTCTCGCCAAAGCGTTCGGCAAAGTAGGCCAGTCCGGCGTCAGTGAACTCCCACGATTCGGTCAGGAGCGTGATCCCGGGCTGCCCGGCTGGCTCCATGCGGTAGCCCCAGCGTACGTAGCCGTCGCCGACTTCCCAGGCGAACTCGCGTCCCGGCTCGGCTGCCACCACGCGCGAGCGCGTTTCCCACGTCCGTTCCGGCAGCACGTTGCGCCCCGTGAACCGGGCCCCCACGCGGGGTCCGTCCGGGCCGGGCTCATCGCCGTCGTCCCACCAGCAGGTCTGGCAGACGGGCGACCATTCGCCCGTGCGCGTTACGTCGGACACCAAGACGTAGAGCTGCTCGGGGGTGGCCGCGACGCGGACGGATTCCTCGTGTGCGCGCGGCTCGGCGGGCAGGTCACCGGTGTGTTCCATGCCGCCGAGCCTAGCCAGCGCGTCAATCCCCCGGCAAGGCGCGCCCGCCGCTCAGTTTTGCTTGAAGGCGGCGTCGAAGGACGTTTGAGAGGCCGGGAAATCCAGCCTCTTCAACGCGGCGAGTGACTCCGGCGCGCCATGGAGGCGATCCATGCCGGCGTCCTCCCACTCGACGGAAATCGGGCCGTCGTAGCCAATGGCGGCCAGCGCCCGGAACGCGTCCTCCCACGGCACGTCGCCGCGGCCGGCGGAGACGAAGTCCCATCCGCGCCGCGGATCCCCCCACGGCAGGTGCGAGCCGAGCTGGCCGTTGCGTCCGTTGCCCATCCGCATCCGGGTGTCCTTGCAGTCGACGTGGTAGATGCGGTCCGCGAAGTCGGAGATGAACGCCACCGGGTCAATGCCCTGCCACATCATGTGGCTGGGGTCCCAGTTCAGGCCGAACGCCGGGCGGTGGCCGATCGCCTCCAACGTTTTGACCGTGGACCAGTAGTCGTAGGCAATCTCCGACGGATGGACCTCGTGCGCAAACCGCACCCCACACTCGTCGAACACATCCAGGATGGGGTTCCAGCGGTCCGCGAAGTCTTGGTAGCCGGCGTCGATGACCTCGCCCGGCACGGGCGGGAACATGGCCACGTACTGCCAGATGGAGGACCCGGTGAATCCGACGACGGTGTCCACCCCCAGCCGCTGCGCCAGCCGGGCCGTGTTCTTCACGTCCTCGGCGGCACGCTGCCGGACGCCCTCCGGATCCCCGTCGCCCCAGATCTGGTCCCCAACGATCGCCTGGTGGCGGAAGTCGATCGGGTCATCGCACACGGCCTGACCCTTCAGGTGATTGGAGATGGTCCAGACCTTCAGACCGTAGCGTTCCAGAATGCCGAGGCGCTCGGCGATGTACTCGTCGTCGTCCCAGCGGGAGGCGTCCAGGTGCTCCCCGGACACCGCGATCTCCAGCCCGTCGTACCCCCAGCCGGAGGCCAGTCGCGCCACCTCCTCGAGCGGCAGGTCGCCCCACTGGCCAGTGAACAAGGTGAAATTACGTGCCATGCGTCTACTCCTGATCGTGTCTGTCTCTGCTGCCGTGCTGGGTGGGTAGGCCTTAGTCCGTGGCGACCCAGGCGTTGTTGTTCTGATCGCTGCGGACCACGCCGTCGAGGACCCGCTGCACGTGGTGGCCGTCCGCGAAGGACGGCAGCGGCTGGCGCCCCGCGGCGACGGCCTCGACGAAGTCCTTAGCCTGGTGAACGAATCCGTGCTCGTAGCCGAGGGCGTGCCCCGTGGGCCACCACGCGGAGAGGTACGGGTGTTCCGGCTCCGTCACCATGATGTTGGCAAAGCCCTGCCGATCCCCCGGCGCCGTCGCGTCATAGAAGCCCAGCGAGTTGTAGTTCTCGAGGTCAAAGGAGATGGCCCCCGTTGACCCGGAGACCTCGATGCGCAGCGAGTTCTTGCGCCCCGTGGCCATGCGGGTCGCCTCGAATGAGCCGACGGCGCCGCCGTCGAACCGCGCCGTGAACAGCGCGGCGTCGTCGACCGAGACCTCGCCCCGCTCGCTGCCGCCGGCCGCCAGCGGCCGCTGATCGACGAAGGTGTTGAGCATCCCGCTGACGCCGGTAACCTTCTGGCCCGTGATGAATTGGGACAGGTCGACGGCGTGCGCGCCCAGGTCGCCGAGCGCGCCGGTCCCGGCGTGCTCCTTCTGGAGCCGCCACGTGAGCGGCGCGTCGGCGTCCCGCAACCAATCCTGCAGGTAGGCGGCCCGGACTTGACGGACCTGACCGATGGCGCCGGACAGCACGAGTTCACGCGCAAAGGCCGCCGCGGGCACCCGGCGGTACGTGAAGCCGATCATGGCCTGCGCCTTCCCGCTCGCGCGCTCCGCCGCGGCGGCCATAGCGGCCGCCTCCTCGAGCGTGTTGGCCAGCGGCTTCTCGCACAAGACATGCTTGCCCGCTTCGAGGGCGGCAATCGCGATCTCCGCATGCGAGTTGCCGGGGGTCACGATGTCGACGACGTCGATATCGTCCCGCTGGATCGCCTCCCGCCAGTCGGTGGCGGTTTCAGCCCACCCCCACGTCTCCGCGGCCGCCTCGACGCCGGCAGCGTTGCGGCCGACGAGCAGGCTCATCTGCGGATTGGCAGGGAGGTCGAAGAACCTCGGCGCAACGCGCCATCCCTGCGAGTGGGCGGCACCCATGAAACCATGCCCGATCAGGGCGATCCTCAGGGACGGTACTTGGTTGGGCATATTTCCTCCTGCGTCGGGAAGCATTGGGTTGGCGTGAGAGCCTCACGGCGGGGCGGCCTGGTGGGGCCGCCCCGCGCGGGGATGGTTAGGAGCTGAACGCCGTCGGCAGGTACTCGTCGACGTTCTCCTCGGTGACCACCGGGGCGTTAAGGACAATCCGCTTCGGGACCTCAACCTCCACCAGGTCGCTCATCGCCTTGTTCTGGGCGATGAGCCGGGCCAGGCGGACACCATCGGCGGCCTGCGTGGACGGGTAGAGGACCGTCGCTTCCAGGACGGACTCGCCGGACTTGATCAGTTCCATGGCGTTGGCCGAACCGGCGCCGCCCACCATGAAGAACTCGTCGCGGTCCGCGCTGTCGATCGCCGCCAGGACTCCGTGGCCCTGATCGTCGTCGTGGTTCCAGATCGCGTCGATCTCCGGCGCGGCGGAGAGCAGCTGGGAGGCCGCCTCCTCACCACCGGCCACGGTGAAGTCCGCGGCAACGCGGTTGTCCACGTCCAGGCCGCACGTCTCGAGCGCATCGGCGAAGCCCTCGCTGCGGTCCGTGGTCAGGGGCAGCGAATCGATGCCGGCGATTTCCGCGACGACGGCGTCCGGCTGATCGCCCAGGCGCTCGCAAATGTATTGGCCGGCGCTCTGACCCATGCCGTAGTTGTCGCCGAGGATCGTGGTCCGGGCCGCGGCGGGGCTGGAGAATTCGCGGTCCACGTTGACGACGGGGATCCCCGCCTCCATGGCCTTAGTGGCGACGGACGTCAGGGCCGTTCCGTCGGTGGGCAGCAGAACAATGGCGTCGACGCCGTCGTTAATGAACTGCTCCACTTGGCTGATCTGCAGGTTGGCGTCGTTGGTGCCCTCCGCAACGCGGAGTTCGACGTCGTCGTACGCGTCCCCCTCGGAAATGGCTGCCGAGTTGATGGCTCCGAGCCATCCGTGGTCCGCCGCGGGGCCGGAGAAGCCGATGACGACGTTCTCACCCGTCTCCGCGTTGCCGTCCACGGTGGCGTTGGTGGGCTGCGCGCTGCCCTCTCCACCGTCTGACGAGCAGCCGGTGACCAGCGCGCCGACGGCCAGAATGGCGCCGGTGGTGACGAGCATCTTCCGTCCAGAACGAACTGCAAGCATGTCTTTCTCCTCTGCGTGAGTAGGTGCGCCGCTGAGGATGCAGACCGAATTGTTCCGGACACCCATCAACGTGACTCCAGTCACAATAACAGAAGATTGGGGAAAATCGACGACCTTCTACCGATGGCCGACATAATGTGTTAGGTTCCTCACATGTCGAATGCTGATCACACACGTCCCTTACTCGAGGTGCGGGGCATTTCCAAGCGGTTCGCGGCCGTCCAGGCCCTCAAGGGCGTAGACCTAGAAGTCCTCCCCGGCGAGGTCCACTGCGTCATGGGCCAGAACGGCGCCGGCAAGTCAACGCTCATCAAGACGCTCGCCGGCGTTCACCGCCCCGACGAGGGGGAAATCCTCTGGGAGGGAACACCCGTCGAGCTCCAGCACCCCATGGCGGCCCTGGACCTCGGCATCGCCACCATGTACCAGGAGCTCGACGTCGTCGACGGCCTGAGCATCGCCGAGAACATTTTCTTGGGGCACGAACAGGCCACGCGCGGGATCCTGCACGTGAAGAAGGCTCACGCGATCACCCGCTCCTTGCTGGAGCGGCTCGGCCACGGCAACCTCTCCCCCGCGCGGGAGGTCGGCACGCTCTCGGCCGCCAATAAGCAGATCGTCAGCATGGCCCGGGCCCTGTCCCGAGACACGAAGCTGATCATCATGGATGAGCCGAGCGCCATCTTGGACTCGGGAGAGGTGGAGAACCTCTTCCGCGTGGTGCGGGACCTCACCAGCCAGGGCATCGCGGTGGTCTACATCTCCCACCGCCTGGAGGAAATTCGGCAGATCGGCGACCGCATCTCCGTGATCAAGGACGGCCGCAGTACTGCCAGCGGGCTCGACGTCGAGGAGACCTCCAAACAGGAACTCATCCGGCTGATGACGGGCCGCGACGTCGCCAACGTGTTCCCGGAGCGCACGCCGATCCCCGAGGACGCCCCCGTGGTGCTTGACGTCGATGGACTCGAGCTCGAGGGCCACTTTGAGAAGCTGAGCTTCACCGTCCGCGCGGGCGAGATCCTGGGCCTCGCCGGGCTCGTGGGCTCCCAGCGTTCGGAGATCGTCGAAACCATCTATGGCGCCCGCAAGGCGAGCGCCGGCCACGTGCGGGTCAACGGCAAGAAGCTCACCCCCGGCGCGGTCAACTCGGCGGTCGCCGCCGGGATCGGCCTCTCTCCCGAGGAACGCAAAAGCCAGGGGCTCATCCTCGAGGAGCCGATCTACAAGAACGTCACGCTTTCCACCTTTGCCCGCTTCGCCCGCACCGGAGTGCTCAACGAGAACGCCGAACGTCAGGCGGCGCGAGAGCAGATCGACGCACTGGAACTGCGTCCGGCGGACCCGGAGCGCCCGGCCCGCACCCTGTCCGGCGGCAATCAGCAGAAGATTCTCTTGGCCCGTTGGCTGGTCCACGGCACGTCCGTGCTGCTGCTGGACGAGCCAACCCGCGGCGTGGACGTGGGTGCCCGCGCGGAAATTTACGCACTGATCCGCCAGCTGGCCGATTCCGGTACCGCCATCATCGTGATCTCCAGCGAGATCGAAGAGGTCCTCGGCCTCGCGGACAACGTCCTGGTGGTCGACGACGGAACCATTCTCACTCAAACCGAAGCAACCGCAATCAGCGAGCACGGCGTGCTCGACCTCATCATGAAGGGAAGTGCCGCGTGAGCGAGCAAAACACCCCGGCGGCCACGCAGCCGGCCGCCCAGAACTCCGGCGGCGGATTCCTCCAGAACCTCCTCCACGGCCCCGCCGCCCGCAGCCTCGGACTCGTGGTGGCCCTCGCCCTCCTCTTTGTCATCGGCATCATCACCAGCGGCGACCGCTTCCTCTCGGCGGACAACCTCATGGTGATCCTCCGGTACGCGTCCATCATCGGCGTGGTCAGCATTGGCGTCACGTTCGTCATTACCGCCGGAGGCATCGACCTCTCTGTCGGCTCGCTGATGGGCCTAACCTCGGTGGTCGCGAGCCTCGCCGTCGTTCAATCCGCGGCCACCAACTCCACGTGGCTGCTCATGGTCGCCGTCGGCGTCTTAGTGGGCATGCTCGCCGGATTCGTCAACGGCCTCATCATCGCCTACGGCAACGTGGTGGCCTTCATCGCCACCGTCGCCATGCTGGTGGCGGCGCGCGGCCTTGCCGAGATCATCTCGGAACGCCGGACCCTGCTGGTGACCAACACCGATTTCACGGGCTTTATGCGGGACGACTTCCTCGGCGTCCCCGTGCTGGTGTGGATCTTCGCGGTGGTCGCCGCGGCGGGGTGGTTCCTGCTGAACCGCACCACGTTCGGCCGCCGCACCGTGGCGATCGGCGGCAACCTCGAAGCGTCGCGGCTGGCCGGCATCAAGGTCAAGCGCCACCTCGTCTCCCTCTACGTGCTGGCCGGGCTGACCGCGGGCATTGCCGGCGTGATGATGATGGGCCGCACCACCTCCGGCACGTCCACTCACGGCCTGCTCTACGAGTTGGACGCCATCGCGGCCGTCGTCGTCGGCGGCACCCTCTTGGCCGGCGGGCGGGGCACCATCATGGGCACCGTGCTGGGTGTGTTGATCTTCAGCACGCTGACCAACGTGTTCACGCAGAACAACCTGGACACCTCCGTCCAGTCGCTGATCAAGGGCGCCATCATCGTGGTGGCCGTGATGCTGCAGCAACGCCTGGCCGCCCGCAAGGAGCGCAAGGCGAAGAAGCAACCGATCAAGGTGTAGCGCCTCATGGAACCGTGGACGACGGCGCCCGCCGGGCCCTCCTCGGCACCGGAGATGCCCTCGCCAGGAGGAAACCCGGTGGGCCGCGTCGAGGAGGTGCTGGCGCAGTTCTTCATGGACGGCAAGCTCCGCGCCGCCGCCACGGATCCGGCCTACCTGACGCTCTGGGAGGCCCTCGAGCAGGCGGTGGCCGGCGGAAAACGCTCGCGCCCGCAGCTGGTGTTGGCCGCCTATCAGCACTTGGCCCGCCCGGCGGAGCGCGCTGCGGAGAACGCGGTCCTCCTCGCCGCCTCCTTCGAACTGCTCCATAGCGCCTTCGTGGTGCACGACGACGTGATCGACCGGGACACCGTCCGCCGCGGAGTCCCCAACGTCTCCGGCCGCTACCGCCAGCGCGCCCTCAGGGATGGTGCGGATGCGGATACGGCGGCCCATGCCGGCGACTCGGCCGGGCTCCTCGCCGGAGACCTCGCCCTGTCCGGGGCCTACCGCCTCCTGCGGCGCGTCCGCACGGCGCCGGAGCGGCGGGAGCGCCTGCACGACATCCTGGATGAGGCGATCTTCGCCTCCATCGGCGGCGAACTGCTCGACGTCGAACTCAGCCGTTCGCCCGTCATGCCGACGCCGGAGCGCATGTGCCGCACCGCGCGGTGCAAAACGTCCGTTTACTCGTTCGAGGCGCCGTTGGAGGCCGGCGCCGTCTTGGCCGGTGCAGACTCATCGGTGGTGGCCGCGCTGACCTCCAGTGGCCGCCACGCCGGCATCGCGTATCAGGTGGTGGACGACGTCCTCGGCGTTTTCGGCCACCACAGCCGAACCGGCAAGGCCGACTGGGGCGACCTGCGGGAGGGAAAACGAACGGTCCTGCTGGCCTACGCCGCCACGCGGCCCGAATGGCAGCACATCGCCCACCTCATCGGCTCACCTCACCTGACGGCTGCCGAGGCGGAGCACATCCGCCGAGTCCTCACGGACTGCGGCGCCCGCGATCACGCCATCAGTGTGGCCGAGGACAACGCGCGCCGCGCCCTGGACTTTTTGGAGCACGACGGCGTCCCGTCGCCCCTGCGCGCCGAGCTCACCGCGCTACTCCAAGGCGTCATGGACCGCGTCCGCCCCGAGTGATCTGCCACCCCGTTACGATGGGGTGGACACGAGTGCGGCAGTCCGCACGGGCACAGGGGATCCGGGATGGTAGTAATGGCATCAAACAGCCGTGGAACGCGTCCGGACGGCCCGGCGCTCGGGAGCAATCGGGACTCCACGCGGCAACACAACCTCTCTACGGTGCTGCGTTTGGTCCACCTCCACGGCGGGATCTCCCGCGCCCAACTGACCCGGGCGACGGGGCTGAATCGCTCCACGATCGCCGCACTGGTCACCGAGCTCGTGGCCTTGGGGCTGGCCGTCGAGAAAGAGCCCGAGCACACGCAGCAGCATGGACGGCCCAGCATCATGCTGCGCCCGGGCCCCGGAGCGCTCGCGCTGGCCGTCAACCCGGATGTTGACGCCGTCGGCGTCGCCCTCGTCAGCCTCGGCGGCCGGATCGTGAATCCGGTGCGTTTTCACACCGTGCGCGCGCCGTCCACGGCGGAAGTCGTCAACATCGTCTCTGCGGTCTATTCCGGGATGGCCGCCTCGCTCCCGGCGGAGCAGCGAGTCCTCGGCGTGGGAGTGGCCGTCCCCGGGCTCGTGGACCCGGCGGACGGGCGAGTGATTGAGGCACCGCAGCTGGACTGGCGAGAGCAACCACTCGCGGAGCAGCTGCGCGAGGCCCTCGGGCTGCCGGTCTTCGCAGCGAACGACGCCGTCGTCGCCGCCCGCGCGCAGGCCGCCTTTGGTGCGGGACGGGACGTGGAGGACTTCGTGTACCTGTTTGGCGGAGCCAGCGGCATCGGCGGTGGCCTGGTCAGCGGCGGGCGCCTGCTGCACGGCTCCACAGGCTTCGCCGGTCAGCTCGGCCACACCCTCGTTCGGACCGACGGCGCCGCCTGTTCCTGCGGGGCCAATGGCTGCCTCGAGGCAGAAGTGGCCCGGGAACAACTGCTCGACGCGGCCGGGCTCCCCGCCGATCAAGCGGAGGATCTCGAGGAGCGCGTGCTGGAGCTGATCGACGCGGGCGGCGACGCGGCACAGCGCCTCCGCGCCGTCGTCGATCATCAGGCCAGCCTGCTGGCGGTGGCCCTGCGCACCCTGGTGCATCACCTCAATCCCTCGCTGATCATCCTCGGCGGGTTCCTGCGCGTGCTGGCCCGAGTCAACCCCAGCGCCCTCGAGGATGCGGTGCGCGTCGGCGGGGCCCGCGGCGCCCGCGAGGAGGTGCGCATCGAGCTCGCGCCCCTGGGCGCGGATCCGGTGCTGACCGGCGCCGCCGAGCTGGCCTTTGAGCCGCTGCTGTCCGACCCGGCGGGCTTCGCCCACGCCTAGCGAACTCCGCACCTGCCCACACGCACGAACGCGGGCCCCCACCCCACGTGCTGGGGCGGGGACCCGCGTCCTCCGATGTACTGCTCACCGAGGGTGAATCCGCTGGGGCGGACCCACCCCGCGAGGTGTTAGCTGGTGGCTTCCAGCACGACCTCGGCGGTCCCGGTCAGCGGGTCCGAGTTGGCGTCACCGGCATCGGTGTACTCGGCGTTGAAGACGGCCGAGAGATCGTCCACTGCCGGGTCATGGCCTTCCGGAACCGTTGTGACGAAGGAACCGGTGCAGCCGTTGGTGGTGGTCTGCGGGTGACCGTGCGTGTGGTGACCGAGGATGTAGGTCACCTCGACGCGGGAGCAGTCCACGGGCTGGTCATCCGTCACCGTCACCTCGTAGGAGACGACGTCGCCGAACTGGAAGTCCTGGCCCGGAACGGGCGAGACGAACTCGATGACCGGCTGCTGGTTGCCCACCTCGACCTCGACTTCAGCCGAGGAATGGCGTCCGCGGTGCTTGCCGCCGAAGTCGGTGACCGTCAGGGTGGCGACGTAGTTGCCGTTTTCCTCGTAGGTGTAGGTGGGATTCGGGTCAGTCGAGTCGACCGTCCCATCCGAGTCGAAGTCCCAGGCGTAGCGGAGCTTGTCCCCGTCGGGATCCACGGTGTCGGCGCTCGAGAACTCAACCGTCAGCGGCGAGGGCCCTGCGGCGGGCGCGCCACTGGCCGCGGCGATCGGCGTGTGGTTGCCGCCTTCGCCGATGTAGTCGATGCGGGCCACCTGGGCTTCCTCGTTCTCACCGAAGTAGCCGTTGCCGTATTCCAGCACGTACAGCGCGCCGTTGGGTCCGAACTCCATATCGATCGGGTTCTCGGTGACGAGCGAATCGACGACGTTCTCGATGGACGTCAGCTCGCCGTCCTCTAGGGTCATCGCCTTGATGTAGTCACGGGTCCACTCGTAGAAGAGTGCCTTGCCGTCGTAGTATTCCGGCCACGCAACCGGGGCCCGGCCGCGGGTGTTCTTCACGTCGAACTCGTAGGCGGGTCCGGCCATGGGGCCAATGCCACCCACGCCGAGCTCGGGGAACTCTTCGGAGAGCTCGTAGTTGTACCAAACATCAGACTCGGCCACTGGGGGCAGCTCGGTCAGGCCGGTGTTGTTCGGGGACTCATTGACCGGAGCCGCACAGTCGAATGGGTCGCCGGACTCGCCCGTGGCGAAGTCGTAATCGATGTACGGCTTGTCCTCGGTGGCGCAATACGGCCAGCCGTAGTTCGCCGGTTCTTCAACGACGAGCCACCGGCCCGTGCCGCCCGGACCCCGCTCCGGGTCCGCCTCGCGGGCGTCCGGCGAGTAGTCGCCGACGTAGAGCGCCCCCGTGTCCTGGTCCACGTCAATGCGGAAGGGGTTCCGCAGGCCCATCGCATAAATCTCCGGGCGGGCGCCGTCCGTGCCCGGCTCAAAGAGGTTGCCCTCCGGGATGGTGTATCCGCCGCCGTCCTGCGGCGTGATGCGCAAGACCTTGCCCCGCAAATCGTTGGTGTTGGCCGAGGTGCGCTGGGCGTCATAGCCCGGGTTGGACTCAGGCCGCTCGTCAATGGGGGAATACCCTCCCGAGACGAACGGGTTGGTGTCATCACCCGTGGAGAGGTAGAGGTTGCCTGCCGCGTCGAAGACGATGTCTCCGCCGACGTGGCAGCACAGTCCGCGGGTGGCCTCGACGTCAATGATGTGCTGCTCGCTGGCGAGGTCAATGTTCTCGCCGTCGAACTGGAACCGGGAGAGGCGGCTCACGCCGTCGAAGGGGGCGAAATCCTCTGCCGTGCCGGAGACCGGAGCGTCGCCCTCGTTGACGTCCGGCGTCGCCGGGTCATCGACTGGGGTGTCCATAGGCGGCGCGTAGTACAGGTAGACCCAGTTGTTTCCGGCCGTGCCGAAGTCGGGATCCAAGGCGATGCTCTGCAGCCCCTCCTCGTCATGCCGATACACGTCCACCTGGGCCGCGAGCGAGTTGACGCCCGTCTCAGCGTTGTTGAGCCAAATATCGCCACCACGGGTGGTGTGCAGGACGTCTCCGTTGGGCAGGACGGCGAGGTCCATCGGCTCGCCCGGGGTGTCGTTGAGGGTCACCTTCTGGAAGGCGGAATCGGCGGGCGCGGAGGGCGCCGGCACCTCCGGCCGGGCTTGCGCCGGAGCGGCCGCTAGCGCCGAAACCAAGACGGCCGCTGTCGCCAGCGAGGCGCCCACAGCGCGTCCACGGCGGGCGCGAGAGGCGCGCACTTCTCGTGTGGAATTCATTGTCAACTTCCTGATCGCGGGGATTCGGATTGACCGGATGGGGTCATTGACGACGTTAGTGATTCGGGTCACAAATTACTAGTGGTTTCACAGAACAAAATAAGAAAAATCGCCGTCATGGCAAACGCCGCGACCGATCCGAAGGCGCAATAATCCGAGGCTACAAGCCATGCTTGAGCCGTCAACTTATTTTGTTGTTTGAAACGCTAATATGGCTCCGCTAAGCGGTCGCGTTCGCCTGAAGCTCCGCCGACTCCAGCCCTTGGGCTTGCAGCACGAGGCCTTTGACGGCCGCCGCCGGGACGTGGCGCCCGGAGGTCACCAGCTCCTCAACCCCGCGGGGAATCCGTGGCTCGGAGGACAGGAGGAGCGGCGTGCCCTCGGCCGACTCGGGAAGCCGCCCGTGGGTCCCCCGGACACACCGGGGGTCCAGCGGCACCGTGCTCATCGCGTAGCGCAGGCCGGCCTTCTTCTTGACCAGATTCAGGCCCGCCTTCGCCTTGGCCAGCCGATCCGCCGGATCGAAGAACAGCTCCGCCGGGTCGTAACCGGGCTTGCGGTGGATATCGACGCCGCGGGCGTACTCGGGCGCGCGGTCGTCGTCCAGCCAGAAGTAGTAGGTAAACCACGCGCCGGGCTCGGCCACGACCACCAGTTCGCCGGAGCGTTCGTGGTCTAGGCCGTAGCGCGCTTGAGCGGCCCGATCCAACACCTCGTCGACTCCGTCGAGGCCACGCAACAGGTCCGCGACGCGGCCACAATCCGCCTCATCCGCCACGTAGACGTGCGCCACTTGGTGGTCCGCGACCGCGAAGGCGCGGGAGGTCCAGGGGTCCAGTTGCTCACGCCCGGCCTGGACGTAGACCTCCAGGAGGCCCTCCCGGCGCAGCGCCCGGTTAATGTCCACGGGCCGGTTGGCCTCCTCGATGCCGTACTCGGACACCACCATGACCGTATATCCGCGATCCTCGGCCTCGTCGAGTAGTGGTGCGAGGACGCCGTCGAGTTCCGCGGCCGCCCGGTCCGCCTCGGCCGACCGCGGACCGAACCGTTGCAGGTCGTAATCCAAGTGGGGAACGTACGCCGTGAGCAATTGCGGCGCGCGCGTGCGCAGCACGTGACGGGTGGAATTGACGATCCATTGGCTCGACCCCAGCGCCGCCGTCGGACCCCAGTACTGAAACAACGGGAACTCCCCATAGGCCCCCACGAGCTCATCGTGGAGCGCCGGCGGGCGCATGTAGGCATCCGGGGATTTGCGCCCGTCGGCATGGTAAATGGGCCGCGGAGTCACGGTGAGGTCCGTGTTCATGCCCATCGCATACCACCAGCAGATGTTGGCCGAGGTGTACCCCGAATCTTGTTTTCGGGCGGCCTCGACGATGGTCTCGCCGCCGACCAGCCGGTTGTGCTGACGCCACAAGAACACCTCGCCCAGATCCCGGAAGTACCACCCGTTGCCCACCACGCCGTGCTGGGCCGGAGACAGCCCGGTCAGCATCGTGGATTGCACCGAGCAGGTCACCGCCGGCAGCACGGTTTTCAGGGGCGCGGACCAGCCCTGCCCGGCCAGCCGGGCCAGCCGAGGCATGGACCGCAGGGCACGGGAAGTCAGGCCGACGACGTTGAGCAAGAGGATGGGTTTCACGATTCTCCTGGGCAGCAGTGGGGTCAACGGGTATTCACGAAAGGGGCGCCGAGGCCGCGGGCGCGGCACGCAGCAGGTGGCGGCGGGCCCAGTCCAGCTCGGCGGCAATGCCATCGATCAGCCCGACGCCGGCGTCGGGCAAGACGCTCCACGTGTAGGTCTCCACGTCGAGGTGGACCTCGGGTCCGTAGGGCAGGCGGGCCACCTCGGCGACGGTTTGCCGGAGGTCCTCGACGGTGGTGTCCAGAGGCACGGCCGGCCGGTGGTGGAGCGGAATATGGAAGTGCACCCGCCACGGCCCCTGCCCGGGGAGCTCGGCAAGGGCGGCATCGAGATCATCGGCCGACCGCACGCCGTCGGCAGATAATTCACGCACTTGGTGCAGATAGCGCGGCTCCACGAAGCCGGCCAGCGCGCTGCGCGCTGCCGGCACGGACGGATCGTCCACGTGCAGCGCCGCGGACGCCTGAACCTTCACCACCCGCAGCCCGGCCGCATCAATCTCCGCGATCGCTGCGGCCGGATCGGCAAAGGACACCGCGAGGTGGCAGGCATCCACGCACACGCCCACGTAGTTCGGATCGATCCCCCGGCTCAGCCGGTCCCCGAGCCAGCCGGCCACGTCGGAGATCGTGTCCAACACGCAGCCCGGCTCGGGCTCGACGGCGACGCGGATCGTCCGTCCGGTGCTCTGCCGCAACTGCTCCAACCGTGTGCTGAGCTCCGCGAACGCCGCCGTGGCGACGTCGTCGTCCTGCTCGGTCCACGGGTGCCGCCACGCCAACGGCAGGGTCGAGATGGAGCCGTCCGCCCCGGCGGGTAACAAGTCCGCGAGGATCGCGGCACAATCGAGGGTGTAGTCGAGCCGTGCCCGGTCCGCCCACGTCGGCCGGTAGACGGCGTGCTTGACGACGTCGTCGTGAAATCCCCCGTATGGAAAGGCGTTGAGCGTGTGCAGCACGAGGCCCTCGGCCTCCAGCACCGCGCGCAGCGCCGCGCGGTCGTCCGCGCTGGCCGCCAAGTGGCGGGCCAAGCCGGCGGGAAGCCACAGCCCCACGCCCAGCGCCTCGAGCCCGGCGGCGCGCCGGATCGAGCCGGCGTAGTCGCGCATCTGGCGGATGACACCCTCGAGGTCCTCGGCGGGGTGAACGTTGGTGCAATAGGAGAGCAGCATCAGACGCGCGCCCCGCGCAGGACGGAATTGCCCTCGAACCCGGCGGACGGATCCGGGAACCCCGATTCGTCGAAGCCCGCCACGGGCTCGAGGATCAGCTGCCCGCTCTGGCCATAAAAGTTCACGGGATTCTGCCAGAGCACGTGGTCCACGTCCTCGGCGGAGAACCCGGCCTCCAGCATCGCTTCCGCGGTGCGGCGCGTCTTCAGGGGGTCGGAGCGCCCCCAGTCCGCCGCCGAGTTCACCAGGACGCGCTCCGTGCCGTATCGCTGGAGCAAGGCGACCATCCGGGACTCGTCCATTTTGGTGTCCGGGTAGATGGAGAACCCCATCCACGCGCCGGCGTCCTTGACCAGCTCAATATTGGTCTCGTTGAGGTGATCAACCAAGACGGCCTCCGGAGCAATTCCGGATTCGCGCACCACGTCGAGGGTGCGGCGGGTGCCGGCCAACTTTTCCCGGTGCGGGGTGTGGACCAACGCCGGCAGGGCGTACTCGCGGGCCAACTGTAGCTGCCGCGCGAACGCGTCATCCTCGGCCGGGGTCATCGAGTCATAGCCGATTTCCCCGACGGCTACGACGCCTTCCTTCACGAGGTACCGCGGCAGCTCCTCAAGGACCGGAACGCAGCGCGGATCGTTTGCTTCCTTCGGGTTTAAAGCGATCGTGGCGTGATGGCGGATGCCAAATTGGGCGGCCCGGAAACGCTCCCACCCGAGGAGGGAGTCAAAGTAGTCCAGGAACGACTCGACGCTGGTGCGGGGCTGACCCAGCCAGAACGCCGGCTCGACGAGGGCGCGCACGCCGGCGGCATACATCGCCTCGTAGTCATTGGTGGTGCGGCTGGTCATGTGAATGTGGGGGTCGAAAATGCGCATGGAGTCCTTCTTAGATGTGGCTGGTGTGGCTAGATTCGAGCGTGAGGAGCGCCAGATCCGCGGGGACCGGACGGGAGGCGGCGCGCCGCTCGGCGGCGAAGTCGGCGGCCATCCGCGCCAATTCCGGATCGCGGCGGTGCTCCAGGTCCGTCACGGCGTCAAGGCTCACGCCCATGAAGACGAGCTTCAGGACGGCGTGACGCCACGCGTGCTGGTCCAGATGAGCCGCCGCAAACGGGCCCACCGCGGCGGCCACCAGCGAGGTTTCGTTGGTGCGCAGCGCGTCGGCCGTGGCCTCAAGCCCCACGCGGACGACGGCGTCGTTCAGAACCGCGGCCTCCCGCGCCATGGCGCCCAGGCCGCGCAGCACGCCCCGCCGCTCGGCGGAATCGCCTCGGCGGTAGAGGTCGGCCACCGCCTCGGCGAGCGCGGGGGCAGGAAGCGCGGCTTCCGTGCCGGGGCCCGCGAGTTGTGCGATGAGCTGGCCGCGAGCGACGTCGGCCGCCGTCCCCCACACAATGCCCGTCGGATCGGCCGCAGGATTCACCGGCGCTCGGCCCACGTGGCGGCCCGCCATCGCGAAGACGACGGGCAGGCGGGACGGATCGGCGAGCACCGCCGTCGTGGACTCCTGCACCCAGTCCGCCTGCCGGCGCTGCGCCTGCGCCTGCGCCCAGGCCTCACGCAGCGCGGCCATGCTGCGCTGAACGAGGCCCGGGCCGTCGTGCGAGTGGCGGGGCAGTTCCACGGCCGCTACGCCCCGATAGTCCAACTCGGCGAGCGTGGACAGGGCCTCGACCAGATCCACCGCACCGTCGCCGAAGGGTAGGTGCTCGTGAGTGTGCGGTGGCATGTCGTCGAGCTGGACGTTGGTCAGCAGGTCGCCCGCCTGTAGCAGCGCCCCGCGCACCCCCTCGGGCTCCACGACGACGCAATGCCCAATGTCCACGGTGACGCCCAGCGCTGACGGTGCACCAAGCGCGCGGTGCAGGTCCAGCGCGTCGGCCACCGTCTCCACGAGCATCCCCGGCTCCGGCTCGATCGAGAGCTTGACCCCCTGCGCCTCGGCATACTCCAGAAGCTCGCGGACCCGAGCGGTCAGCCGTTCCCAGCCAGTCTCCGGCGTGGCCTCCGGCGGAAGAACCCCGGAGAAGAAGGACACGCACTCGGCATCGAGGGCGGCGCTGACGTCCACCGCGCGGCGCAGGAAATCCAGCCGCGGCACTGCCTCCGGGTCCACGAGGGCCGGGGCGTGCTTGCGCCGCGGGTCCAGCAGGAATCGGGTGCCCGTCTCGATGACGACGCGCATGCCATGCCCCTGCAGGTGGGACCTTAGCTGGGCGATCTGGGTTAGCGCGTCGGGCGCCAACGGGTCGAGGTGCGGATGGCCAAGGGTCAGTGCCACCGCGTCGTACCCTTGCTCGGCCATCAGTTCTAAGGCCACCGGGAGCGGGTGATCGGTCAACCCATTGGTTCCGTACCCCAGCGCGAAGGGCAGCGGGGAGCTCGTGGTCATGATTCGCTCACCTTTCGTCCGGAGGTGCGGGTGCGCAGGAGCCGTCCGGCCACGTCGACGGCGCCGATCACCGCCGCCGCGTGCCAGCTGCCGTGGCGCAGGGCGAGCGCGGCTTGCAGCGGGAGCATCGATCGGATGCCGTTTTTGGTGGCCTCGAGCGCGTTGGCCGCCGTGGGGCGCTCGGCGGCGCGCCACTGCGGTCTCCCGCACCGCGCGGCATAGACGGCTGCGGCTGCCACAACGGGCAGGACCCTGCCGGGGTTGGCCGGCCCCGCCGCGTGCAGCGCGCCGGAGACCACCGCCGTCGTCACCGCCGCCGTGGTGGCGACGGCGGCCGACGCCGTGCCGCGCTCCGTACCGTTCACCTCGCCGCGGGAGAGGGCCGTGACGGCCACCGTGTGGCTGCCCATGACGACGGCGGCCGGCAGGGCGGCCCGGGCCCGCTCCGCCCCCGCGCCCATCAAGACGTCGAGCCCGCGGCAGACACCCATGGCGGCAGCGCCCGTCACGGCGTTGCGCTTGGCCACTAGGTCATAGGTCCAGATGGACGCCGCGAGCGGTAGTGCGACCGCCCCCGAGCCGCGCCCTCCGCCAGCGAGGCTGAGCGCGAGTCCCAGCCCAGTCAGTCCCGCGGCGGTACCGAGGGCAGCACGCGAGGTGATGCGGCCGGAGGGGATCGGGCGCTCGGGCCGCTCCACGGCGTCGAGCTCGCGGTCCGCGTAGTCGTTGAGCGCCATGCCCGCGGCGTAGAGGCACGCGCTGGCGACCGGTAGGGCGAGACGCCGGCCCCACAGTGGCTGACCGGCGGCGGCTCCCCCGGCGAGCGTGTCACCGAGCACGGTGAGCACGGCAGGGGCCCGGACCAGCTCGAGGTAGTCGTGCGCGCGGATCACCACGTGGCCACGCGATCCTGAGCGCCGGCGGCGGTCACCCGCTCCCCCGTGGCGTGCGCCCACGCGGCCAGTTGCTGGCTCTGCTCCGCAAAGGCGAACTCATCACTGCCCCACGGATCCTTGAAGAAGAATCCCAGCTCGCCAATCGGCCCGGAGGCACCGGCAGCGTCGGCCAGCGCCATGAGGCGGGCGAGGTCCAAGATCATCGGGGCGGCCAGCATCGAATCGAAGGCACTCCACGTGGTTTGCAGCGTCAGGCGGGAACCGAGGAAGCCCTCCACGTTGATGTGGTCCCACGCGACTTTGGTTTCACCGAGGTCGGGCACGTTGTCGATGTGCAGTGGCGTTGCGGCGCCGCTGGCGAGGGATTCGAGGCCGCGGTTTTTGGAGAGCAGCTTGCCGGAGACCGCGTCCGGATCGGACAGGGTGGCCCCGTCCCCGCCGCCGAGCAGGTTGGCGCCGGCCCACGACAGCACGCGCAGCCCGCGCGCGGCGAGCCCGGGCGCGATCACCGAGCGCAGCCACGTCTGTCCCGTCTTGCCGTCTTGGCCTGCCGTGGGGATCCCCCGCTGCCGGGCGAGTTCGCGCAACGCCGGGATGGTGAGTGCGGGCGAGGGCGTGAAGCAGACATAGGGTGCCCCCGCGAGAATCGCGGCGTAGGCTCCCAGCGAGCTGGGCGGCAAAGTCGCCTGGGCGGGGTCCTCGAGCGCCGCGAGCAGCAGCTCAGGGTCATCGAATTCTGGCCGGGGGGCCACGGGAGCCTCGGTGGAGGAAACGTCCATGACCACTACGCGGTCCAGACGATGCTCCCGCGTGAAGTCCTCAATGTCGCGAGCCAAGCGGCGGGCCACGGCGGCCTGCGAGGAGCCGCCGGACTCCGGGTGGTAGCCGGGCCGTACCCGCGCGTCCGCCTCGTCGAGATCACCGCGCACCGCTTCCATCAGATGCAACGGCAGCATGCCGGCTCCCACCAGATACTCCGCGCGCTTGGCGAGAGAGACGTCGCTAATGTCATGACCGCCGATGACCAGCTCGGAGAATTCCGGCAGCGGAACGGCGTCGAACACCCTCTGATCGGTCACGCAGCCCGTGGCCGGGGCGAATCCGCCGGAGATCGCGGCCAGCCCCGTGGCCGCGGTCGTGGCCACCGATCCGCGCGCGCCGATGAGCCATAGCCCGACGCGGCCCACGCGCGTCGGCTTCTCGGCGCTGGCGTCGGCCCCCGGCGCATTCTCGGTACTCCGGCCTGCTGATGTGACCACGTCATTGTCCTTTCACCTGCGGTAGTCCGTACGCCTCGGCTGTGAGGCGGTGCGCTCGCGGCGCTGGCCTGCGCACCGCGCACCAGCGTCAATGAGACGTTGATCACAGAACGTAGCACGGCTAATGACGACTAACAACGAATGTTGGACACCTTTCGATGTATCAGTGCCGTCTCCGATCAGCCTTCGGTCGAATGGTGAATGGTGAAAATTCCTTGCCTTCATCCGGGCGTCTGCCAGCTGGCCCTAGGGGAAAGACGGCGGCACATCACGGAGCATTTCGTCGATACATATGCTGTAATGAGTCGATGAATGACATAAGCACCTTCGGCGGGCTGGGCAGCTCCGGCGCCAGCGAACTCTTTCAGATCCTCCGCGACGGCCGCCCCCGCACTCGCACCGAGCTCGCGGAGCAGATGGGCTTGGCCCGCTCCACGGTGACGCTCCGGATTGAGGCCCTGATGGAACTCGGCCTCGTGGGCTTCGTGGAGGAAACGGCCGCCACCGGCGGGCGCCCCTCCTCGCGCATCGCCCTGCGGGCTGGCAGCAAGGTGGTCCTCGGGGTGGACATCGGCGCCTCCCACCTACGCGTGGCCGTGACCGATCTCGCGGGGCACCGGCTGCAGGAGAGCACGCGCTCCATCGAGGTCTCCCAGGGCCCCGAGGCCGTGCTTGAGGCCGTCGTCGAGCTCTCCACCGCCCTCCTCGATGAATCCGGCCGCCACCGTGAGGACCTGCTAGCCATCGGCATCGGCGTCCCCGGGCCGGTGGAGCACCGCACCGGCCGGCCCATCAACCCGCCGATCATGCCGGGGTGGAACGGATTCGACGTTCCTGGCTACCTGCAGGATCACTTCCACGCCCCAGTCCTCGTCGATAACGACGTCAACATCATGGCCCTCGGCGAGCGGAATGCCGCATGGTCCGACGTCGATGACCTCCTGTTCGTCAAGGTGGCCACCGGCATTGGCTCCGGCATCGTCTCCAGCGGAATGTTGCAGCGGGGCGCCGACGGCGTCGCGGGGGACATCGGCCATATTCGCGTCCTCAGCGGCGATGGCGTTCCCTGCCACTGCGGCAATCGCGACTGCCTCGAGGCCGTCGCCTCCGGGCCGGCCGTCGCCACCAAGCTGCGGGAGCTGGGGCTTGAGGCGCGAACAAGCGAGGACGTCGTTCGGCTCGTTCAGGCCGGCAATACGGACGCGATTCACGCCGTGCGCCAGGCGGGCCGGGACGTCGGCGAGGTGCTCTCCGCCTGCATCAGCCTGATGAACCCGTCCGTCATTGTGGTGGGCGGGTCCATGACCATGACCGGCGAGCACTTCATTGCCGGCATCCGGGAGGTCGTGTACTCCCGAACCATCCCGCTGGCCACCCAGCACCTCCGCATTGTGCAGTCCGGCTCGGGGCTGGACGCCGGCGTGCTGGGCGCGAGTATGCTCGCGATCCACCATGCCATGTCCCCGGAGCGCATCGACGCTATGGTGAGCGCCCTGCCCTCCGGCTCCAAGGCATAGAGTCGGCGGCCTTCTGGCGAAATGTGCCCGAGTTTTGCTTGACAGGCAACAAAACCGAGGATTAGCGTGATTCACGTCACATGAACAGACGTTGCTCCGGCGATCGCGCCGGGCCGACGTGTCGCTCTTGCCAGGAAGGCAATCACTATGTGTTTCGGATTCAACGCCCCCGCCGCCCTCAATCGCTCGCTGGAAGAAAAGGGGGTTGGCCGCCGCAACTTCCTGCGCGGAGCTGCCGCCGTAGGTGCCGGCATCGGCCTCGCGGGCCTCGGCGGGACGGCCGCCCTGGCCTCGCCGGCCGGCCGCCGCCCCGTGCCCCCAGGGCTGATCAGCATCCAGCTGTACACCTTGCGTTCGATCATGCAGGGCGACGGCGTCGACGCCACGCTGGCCTCGCTGGCGGACTACGGCTACACCAAGGTGGAGCTGGCGGGTCTCTACGGCCGCACGGCGGAGCAGATGCGCGCCACCCTGGACTCGCTGGGCATCACGCCGTCGTCGAGCCACGACGGCATCAGCGGTTCCGCTGCCGCGCTGGAGACCAAGCTGGCCAACGCCGTAACCCTCGGCCAGACGCACATCAACGTCCCCTACCTGAACTCCAGCAACGGCGACGACTGGCGCCGCTGGGCTGACCAGATGAACGAAGAGGCCGCGGCCGCCAACGCGGTGGGCCTCAAGTACGGTTACCACAACCATGCGCACGAGTTCACCACCGATCTCGGCGGCGGGCTGAGCCCATGGGACATCTTCGTGGAGCGCTTGGACCCGAAGCTCGTGCACTTTGAGATCGACCTCTACTGGGCCGTGACCGGCGGCGTCGGCGTCGGCGCCGCGGACCCCGTGCAGTTCGCCATCGAGACCATTCAGCAGGCCCCGCAGAAGACCTTGCAGTATCACGTCAAGGATCGGGACGCCTCCGGCGATTTCGCCGATCTGGGCACCGGGCAGATCGACTTCGCGCGCATCTTCAACGCGCACCGGGTCAAGGAGTTCATCGTGGAGAACGACCGCCCGGATGTCACCCCGCTACAGACCGCCGAGGTGGGCTACAACTACCTGCGCTCCCTGCGCTTCTAGGGTCGCGGACCACCGGCACTGCGCGCCGCCACGGCTCGCTGAGGGCGCCCCTCCCACGCGGAGGGGCGCCTTGTGCGTGCTGCCGGACCTCCCGCTCCGGCTCGATGCGCACACGCTCTCCATTTCGCCGCCCGAGACAACAAAAGGGGTCGTTCGGCCCTAAGGTGGGCTCAGCACGACGGCGGCGTGACCGCCCAACGCTGCTCAGCCGCCCGCACGCTCTGGCCGGTCTCCGCGGCCTCACGCACCAGCAACTGCAGGTACTGGTCCTGCGCGCCCTCGGCGAAGGAATACGGCGCTGGGCCACCGGAGAGCACATGCTCGGCCATCTGCGCGAGCTGCTCGGCGATGGAGAGTTCCTCGTCCGCCAGCCGCGCCGGCCGGAAGCGGCTCGCGGACGCCCACTCACCGTCCAACCGGTAGCCGCGCAGGAACAGGCCCTCGTGGCTGCCCGCGCCACCGGCGGCCATCCGTTCCAGCCGGGAGAGCACCGGTTGCCCGTCCGGCGCCACGGTCCGCACGGCGTCGTCCCGCACTTCGCCGGCCTCGCCCCGAAGCACCAGCGACGGCGAGCGCACCCACGAGCGGTACTGGACGTCGTCGAACTCATAGACACCGAGCCGGCTGCCGGCGTCGCCACCACCCGGAAACTCCAACCACGCCATGGCGTGGATTGTCTCCACCGGCGTCTGCTCCGCCGGATCGTCATACCGGCTGGGGCTGGGCGCCACGCGGCGCGCGTCCCGGCGCGCCGTGATCACCGGCGGCTCGAACCCGACGGCTAGGGCGCGGCGCAGGACGGAGATCCCGTGGTAGTCATGCGCGAGGTTCACGTGCGCGTCGGTCACCCGCCCCAGCCGGCCGCTGGCCGCGACCGCTAGCTGCGCCGCCACCAGCGGTTCCAGGTGATACTGCTCCGCCACGTGCACGCACGCGCCGATGGCCACGCGGTCGGCGAGCGCGCTCAGCACGGCGACGTTCGCCGCCGCCGGCGTCTCCGTCAGCACGGGAACGACGGCGTCGGCCGCTTGCCCGATGATGCTTACCGAGGCGCTCGGCGGCAGGGTGTCCACCACGAAGTCGCAGCCGGCAGCCAGCAGTTCACCGGCCGTCTCAACGGCCCGGAACCCGTGGCCGCTCAGTAGTTCGCGGTCCGCGGCGTTCCGCGCGGCGACGCCGACGCACTCGAACCAGGCGGGCAGGGCATCCATGACCCGCAGGAAGGCGCGCGCCCGGAAGCCGGATCCCACGACGCCGACGCGGGCCGGGCGGTCTGGCACCCACGCCGCGGCCTCGTCGCCGGCCGCCGCACCAGCCCGGGGCCGCCGCGGCACGGGCGTGGTGAAGAGGCTGCTCACGTCAGGCGCCGGTTTCGATCGGCCGCACGCCCTTCGGATCTGGCCGTCCCCAGTCGGCCCACGACCCGTCGTAGACGCGGACCCGTGGCTCGCCGGCTAGCTCAGCCGCCAGCGCCAGCACGCAGGCGGTCACGCCGGAGCCGCAACTGGTGATGAGTTCCCGTTGCCCCAGGATGACCCCCGGGGCGACGCGTTCAAAAGCCTGGCGCAGTTCCGGAACGGAGATCATCTTGCCGTCCCGCAGGAGCGAGGCAAAGGGCAGGTTCGCGGACCCGGCCACGTGCCCGGCGCGTAGGCCAGGCCGCGGCTCGGCGGCCTCGCCAGCGAAGCGTTCGCTGCTGCGCGCGTCCACCACCGCGGCGCCGCCCTCACCTGCCAGCTGCGCTGCCACAACCTCCGCGTCGACGAACGCGTCGGCATCGAGCGAGACGACGACGTCGCCGGCCGCGCCGTCGTAGTCCGCGCGACCGGGTTCGACGGCCTGGCCGGCAGCCTCCCAGGCCGGCAGGCCGCCGTCGAGCACGGCGACCCGTTCAAGCCCGGCGGCGCGCAGCATCCACCAGGCCCGCGGGGCGGAGTAGATGCCGGCCGCGTCATAAACCACCACGGTGCTGGAGCTGTTGATCCCGATCGCGCGGAGCCGCTCCTGCAGAAATGCCGCAGGCGGCATTGAGTGCGGTAGGTCGGAGTCCGGGTCCGAGAACTCGCCGTCGATGTCGAACCTGCGCGCGCCCGGGATGTGCCGGTCCTCGGCGAGGTGCGGGGCGATCGACGCGTCGAGCACCACCACGTGGGCGGCGTTGCACGCCAGCCAATCAACGCCGACGAGCGGACCGGGCGTCAGGGTTACCGGTTCAGTAGACATGCAGTGATGCTAACGCGGCGGTGTTTCGCTGAGCTTAACGATGCGCCTGTGGCGGGTCGGGCCGAGGGCGCCGCGGGTGCACAGGGCCGGTGGGTTCTCTCTCAGTCCCCGATACCCCGCTCAGCCCCAGACGCCCTGCTCTACCTGGAGCACCAGCCACGGGCTGAACGCGAACGGCGTCGCCAGCACGGCCCGCTTCGCCGAGGCTGGCTCCACCCAGGCCCACTCGCAGACCTCGTCCTCGCGCGGGACCGGGTCCGCCGCCGTCGTCGCCCGGAACACCGGGCAGACCTCGTTCTCCACGATCCCGCCGGCGTCCCGCGCCCAGTAGGTGAAGTCCGGCAAGACGGGTTCGACGCCGGCGACCAGCAGGCCCAGCTCATGCTGAGCGCGCCGCTCCAGCGCGGCCTCCGGTGCCTCGCCGGGCCCCGGATGGCCGCAGAACGCGTTGGTCCAGACCCCCGGCCACGCCACCTTGCTCAGGGCGCGCCGGGTGAGCAGCACCCGCCCGGCGGCGTCGTACACGTGACAGGAGAACGCCAGGTGCAGCGGCGTGTCCTCGGTGTGGACGTCCGCCTTGGGACACGTCCCGGCAGGCGCGCCGTCGTCGTCCAGCAGGACCACCAGTTCCGTCACCCTTGCGCCTCCTTCTCCGCACGCTCGGCCATGCGCCGGCTCATGCCCGGGAAGATCGTCCCATGGAACGGCACCATGGCCCACCAGTAGAGCCGGCCGGAGAGACCGCGCGGGAAGAACACCGCGCGTTGGCGGCAGACGCTGCCGTCGCCGTCGGCTTCCACCACAAATTCCAGCCACGCCTGGCCCGGAACGAGCATATCGGCGCGCAGGCGCAGAAGCCTGCCCTCCTCGATCTGCTCGACCCGCCAAAAGTCCACGACGTCGCCTGGCCGCAAGCCCGTCCGGCTGCGCCGGCCGCGGGAGAGACCAGCACCGCCGATCAACTTGTCGAAGAGGCCGCGCAACCGCCACGCGACCGGCAGCGAATACCAGCCCGCGTCGCCACCCACCGCGACGACGACGTTCCAGAGCTGCTCGGGCGAGGCCGACGAGCGGACCTCTTGGCGATCCACAAACACCGTCCGGCCGGCCCACTCGGGGTCCGAGGGCAGCGGCTCCGCGGGCTGTTCCACGGCATGCGCCGTGGCCCAGGAGGTCTCCACCGTGTCGAGATCCAATCGCTCAAGGGCGAGGTCCACCGAACGCCGGTATCCGGTCAGGCCGCCTTCCGGGGCGTCGATGATCTGATCGATGCGCTGCTCGCCCATCACGCAGTCGTGCTGCAGCGATTCCACCAGCGGGATGGCGAGCGCGCGCGGGATGGGGGTGACCAGGTTGACCCATTGGGCCGCGAGCCACGGCGTGAGCACCGGCAGCGCGATGATCCGAGGGCGCCGCAGGCCCGCCGCGTCGGCGTAGATCCGCATCATGTCCCGGTACGTGAGGACGTCCGGGCCGCCGATGTCATAGGTGCCGGCCCGGGCCGGGTCCACGTCCGCCACGGAGAGCAGGTAGTGCAGCGCGTCCCGCACGGCGATCGGCTGGATGCGGTTGCGCACCCACCGCGGGGCCGGCATGACGGGCAGCACGTCCGTCAGGTGCCGAATCATCTCGAAGCTGGCCGACCCGGAACCGATCACCAGCCCGGCCTGCAGTTCGAAGAGCGGCACCCCCGAGCTCTTGAGAATGCGCCCCACCTCCTGCCGGGAGGCGAGGTGCCGGCTGAGCGGCCCCTCCGGGTGCAAACCGGCGAGGTAGACGATGCGGGAGACCGAGGCGTCACGCGCGGCGACGGCCGTGGTGAGCGCGCACTCGCGCTCCTTGCGCTCGAAGTCGCCCGGGCCACCCATGGAATGGACCAGATAGTAGAGCGTCTCAGCCCCGGCGCAGAGGTCTGCCGCGGCGTCGGCGTCCTCCAGGCCGCCCTCGACGATGCGGACGTCGTCGGCCCACGGGTAGCCCGCGAGGCGCCCGGCGTCCCGGGTCAGCACCGTGACCTCGTGCCCCATCTCGATCAGGCGCGGCACGAGGCGCCCGCCAATGTAGCCGGAGGCCCCGGCGACCGCGACCCTCATGACGCCGCTCCCGCGGTGCGTGCGGCCCGCAGTCGGACGGTCAGCGTCGCCGCCAAGATCACGAGGGCTGCCAAGGATGCTGCGACGCCAATAACGGTCGCGGTGTCAGCCCCGCTGAGTCGTCCGACGGCGATCCACGCCAGGCCCCAGCACATCGCGGCGGCCGGAGCGATCCGGCCTTGGCCGCGCACCGCGAGCACCGTGCCGACGACGGCGACGACCGCCAGGATGACGCTGGCGGCCGCGGCCACCGGCCACCCCCACTCCCCGGCGCCGAGCGAACCGAGCCAGGACGCAGTATTGGCCACGACGGCGACCGCCACCCACCCGAGGTAGAGACCGAAGGTCCCGTCCACGAGGACGGTCTCCCACCCGTCGCGGGGCCGCTGGGAACGCAGCGTCCGGAACAGCACGCACAGGACGGCGAGGAGCGCCACAATGACCACCAGGCTGAGTCCGATCCAGCCAGCCTGAGCCACCCAGAGCCACAGCGCATTGAGCACCATCGAGGCGATGGCCCACCCGCGCACCGCCCGCTGCCGGGGCTCGTGGCGCCGAGAGGGCAAGAATTGCAGGATGGCGTAGCCGAACAGGCCGACGTAGATCACGCTCCAGATGGAGAAGGCCGTCGTGGCCGGCGCCAGCGGCGTGGCGTCGGCGGCGTACCACCCGCTCGCCGCTTCCGCGACGGAATCCCCGCCACCCGCTCCGGCCCCGAAAGCCGCCACGATGGTGGTGACGATCGCGGCGACCACGGTGGCCGCTGGGGCCCACACGCCCCCTGAGGAGCTTTGCTGCTGTTTCACCGGTTCCCTCCGATTCGGCTGGTATCAGGTCTGGACAACGCGACCTCTCTGGGTAAGTATGTATCTAGCTTTATTAGCAATCAACCGATGGAAGCAAAAATGTCACCCTTTTCTGCCAGCACGGCACGGCGCTCATGATTCCCGTGCGAGAGAACCGGACCGGCGCGCGGTCCACGGAGGCGGAGCACGCGGACTTCCTCGCCGGCGTGGAGGAGGAGATCACGGCCTTCGTCGCGCACACCAGCACCCGGTGCACGCCGCGGGTCGAGTCGATGGCAGATTTTGCGACGCACCTCGCGGCCGCGTGCGCCGGAGGCAAGCGTCTGCGGCCCGTTCTCGTGGAGACGGCGTACCGGGGGTTCGATGGCGCGGAGGGCCGGGCGCCGGTGCTACTCGGCGCAGCGTTCGAGCTCCTCCACAGTGCCCTCCTGATTCACGACGACGTCATCGACCGGGACTCGCTGCGGCGCGGACAGCAGAACATCCGCGGCGCCTACCGGTACCAGCACTCCCTGCAGGGTGCGGACGAGGCCACGGCCACCCACACCGGAGATGCCGCGGCGATCGTGGCCGGCGACGTGCTGCTCGCCGGCGCGGTTCGACTCGCCGGTCGGGCCGCGGCGCTGAGCCCGCAGCCCGATCTGGTGAGCGACTGCTTCGAGGACGCCGTGATCGCTTCCGCCGCCGGGGAGCTCGAGGACGTGCTGCTCGCCGCGCGGCCGGCGGGCTCCGCCTGCCCGCCGCAACGGGTCCTCGACATGGAGTCACTGAAGACGGCAGCGTACTCCTTCGATGCCCCGTTGCGCTCGGGCGCCCTGCTCGCCGGGGCCTCCTCCGTCGACGCTCACAGCCTGGGCACCGTGGGCCGCCGCTTCGGCGTCGCCTACCAAGTGATCGATGACCTGCTCGGCACCTTCGGGGACAGTGCCCGCACCGGGAAACCCTCCGACTCTGACCTGTTGGAGGGCAAAATGACGGTACTCACCGCGTTTGGCACGAGCCAAGACGCCAGCCTGGCGCCGCTCCTCGAAGACGTGCGGCACGGGCGCGTCCAGCCGGCCGCCGCTCGCGACGCGCTGCGCGAGCTGGGCGCAGACCGCCACGCCTACGCCCTGGCCGCCGACCTCGTCGAAGAGGGCGTCCAGCTCGCCGAGTCCCTGCTGCCTCCCGGCCCGCTGCGCCGCTCCGTCATCTCCATTGGCCAGCGCATGGTGGAGCGTGAGGCGTAAGTGGACATTCTGGGAACGTACACGCGCGCCGCCGTGCGCAGCTCGGGTCACATCATTGAGGCCTATTCGACGTCGTTCGGGTGGGCCTGCCGCACCCTGCCGCCGGCCACGCGGCGGGATATTGCCGCGATCTACGCGCTGGTGCGCGTCGCGGACGAAACGGTCGACGGCGCCGCCGCCCGGGCCGGGTTGGAACCGGCGGCCGTTCAGGAGGAGCTGGACCGGCTCGAGGCGGAAACCGTGCGGGCCATCGCCACCGGTTTTAGCACCAACATGGTGGTCCACTCGTTTGCCGCCACGGCCCGCCAGCACGGCATCGGCGCGGACCTGACCGGCCCCTTCTTTGCGTCGATGCGCGCTGACGTCACCGCCGAGGGCGCCGCCGCGCAGGACCTGCAAACTTACATCTACGGCTCTGCCGAGGTGGTCGGCCTGATGTGCCTGCGGGTGTTCTCCTCGCTTCCGCGCACGGACCGGGACCGCCCGGAGGTCCTGCAAGAGGGCGCCCGCCGGCTGGGCGCCGCGTTCCAGAAGGTCAATTTCCTGCGGGACTTGGGAGCGGACCGGGATCAGTTAGGGCGCGTCTATCTCCCGGGCACCTCCCCCGCGGAGTTCACCGACGAGGTCAAGCGCGAGGCCCTCGCCGACATCCGTGCCGATCTCGACGCCGCCGCGGCCACGTTGGAACTGCTGGACCCGTCCGCGCGCCGCGCCGTCGCCCTCGCCTATGCCCTGTTCTGCGAGCTCGCGGACCGGCTCGAGCGCACGCCCGCGGCGACCCTCGCCCACACCCGTGTCCGCGTGCCCAATAGTCGCAAAGCCGTCATCGCCGCCCGGGTCCTGACCCGCCCGGCGCGAGGCACGGTGCACCATGACTGAGCGCGCCGTCGTCATCGGAGGCGGATTCTCCGGCCTTGCCACAGCCGGCCTGTTGGCCCGCGACGGGCATCGGGTCACTGTGCTGGAGCAGCAGCAGAGGCTCGGCGGCCGCTCCGGCCGGTGGCACGCTGACGGATTCCGGTTCGACACCGGCCCGTCCTGGTACCTCATGCCGGAGGTGATCGACCGCTGGTTCCGCCTGATGGGCACCAGCGCGGCCGAGGAATTAGAACTGGCCCGGCTGGACCCCGCCTACCGGGTGTGGTTTGGCCCGGACAGCGAGGCGGTAGACGTCCGGTCAGGACGCGAGCACGCGCTGGAACTGTTCGAACGGCTCGAGCCGGGCTCCGGGCCGCGCGCGGCGCAGTACCTCGACTCGGCCGCCCATACGTACGAGCTCGCCAAGCGGCGCTTCCTGTACGACGGGTTCGACTCCGCCCGCGGCCTCCTGTCCCCCGACGTGCTGCGCGAGCTGCCGCGGCTCACCCGGCTGCTCGGTTCCTCCCTGCACGGGGAGATCGCGCGGCACTTCCGGGATCCGCGCGTGCAACAGATCCTCGGCTATCCGGCCGTGTTCCTCGGCACGACCCCGTACCGCGCTCCGGCGCTGTACCACCTCATGAGCCATCTGGACCTCAACGACGGCGTGCTCTACCCGCAGGGTGGATTCGCCGCGCTCGTCGACGCCATGGAGCGCGTCGCCCGCGGCGCCGGGGTGGAGATCGAAACCGGCGTCCGGGCCACGGCCATCCATACCGCCGGACGGACGGGCGCCCGCCAGCGGCGCCGGGTGAGCGGGGTGGACTATCGCGATGCGCACGGCGCACTCCGGCACGCGCCGGCCGCGGCCGTCGTCGCGGCCGCTGACCTCCATCACGTCCAGCGCACGCTGCTCGCCCCCGCGGACCGGGATTTCTCCGAGCGCCAGCTGCGGCGCACCGACCCCGGTCCCGGCGCCGTGCTGCTGTGTGCTGGGATCGAGGGCGAGTTGCCCCAACTGGCGCACCACAACCTCCTCTTCACGGGCGATTGGCGGGACAATTTCGGACGCATTTCCGCCGGCCGGCCCCTCGCGGAGGAGACCTCCATCTACGTCAGCCGCACCAGCGCCACGGATCCGACGGCGGCACCGGCCGGCCACGAGAACCTCTTCGTGCTGGTGCCGGCCCCGGCGCTGTCACGCACAGGCCGCGGCGGCCGCAGCGGGGACCAGCCGGTGGAGGCCGTGGCCCATCGCGCACTGGAACAGTTAGGCCGCTGGACCAGCACGGGGGATCTCAGCGAGCGGGTACGAGTGCGGCGGACGTGGGGCCCGGGGGACTTCTCCGCCCAGTTCAACGCCTTCCGCGGCAGCGCGCTGGGCCCGGCCCACATCCTGACGCAGAGCGCTTTCTTCCGGCCGGCGAACCGCAGCCGCCGCGTCGCCGGCCTGTTCTTCGCGGGAGCCTCCGTGCGCCCCGGGATCGGCGTGCCCATGTGCATGATCAGCGCGGAGATCGTCCGCCAAGCTGTCCGCGGGGAAGCAGCCCTTCCCGCCGTCGAGGCGTCGCAGGCGGTGACCCCGTGACCTATCTGCTGATCTTGGTAGCGCTGATCGGATGTATGGCCCTCCTCGACGCCCGCTTTCGCCTAGTGATCTGGGATCGGCCGCTTCGCGGCGTGCTAGCGCTGGCGCTCGGCACGGCCTTCTTCCTGCTCTGGGACCTGCAGGCCATCCACCACGGGATCTTCCTACACCGCGCCTCGCCCCTGATGACCGGCGTGATGCTCAGCGATCAGCTGCCACTCGAGGAGCTGTTTTTCCTGATCTTCCTCTGCTATCAGACCCTGATCCTCTTTACCGGTACCCAGCGCCTGCTCGACCAGAGGAGGACCACATGACCTACCACGAGCTCAACGCCGTCTTCCTCACCGTCGCCGCGGTGGTGGCTGCCCTCGCCGTCGTCAGAGTGTTGGTCGCCGGCGCGGGCCGACGCGCGCGGGTGGCCGGCGCGGCGGCCGTCACGGCCGTGGTGCTGCTAGCCCTGACGGCCATCTTCGACAACCTCATGATCGCCGCGGGCCTCTTCAGCTACGCCCCCCACACCCTGAGCGGGCTCCATGTGGGCCTGGCACCCATCGAGGACTTCGCGTACCCCGTCGCCGCCGCTCTGGTGCTTCCGGGACTGTGGATCCTGCTCGGCGGACGGAGACAGCGGCCGTGAAAGAACTCCTCTCCACCTCCCGCCCGCTCTCCTGGGTCAACACGGCCTACCCCTTCGCCGCCGCCTACCTCCTCGCCGGAGGCGGCATTGACTGGCTGCTGTTCCTCGGCACGTTCTTCTTCCTCGTGCCCTACAACCTGGCGATGTATGGCATCAACGACGTCTTCGACTACGAATCGGACCTGCTGAACCCGCGCAAGGGCGGCGTGGAGGGCGCCGTCGTTCCCCGGGAGAGGCACCGCCGGATCCTGTGGGCCGCGGCGGTCAGCACCGTTCCGCTGGCGGTGATCCTCCTCGCCGCGGGTGGGCTCGCCGCCGCCGTGGCGCTCGTGATCTCCCTGGCCGCCGTCGTGGCCTACAGTGCGCCTAAGCTTCGCTTCAAGGAGCGGCCCGTGCTGGACTCCATCACCTCCAGCACGCACTTCGTCTCCCCCGCGGTGTACGGCTGGCTCCTCGCCGAGGCCCCGATGAGCAGCGGCGCCTGGGCCGCGTTCGCCGCGTTCTTCTGCTGGGGCATGGCCAGTCATGCGTTCGGCGCGGTTCAAGACATCGTGCCGGACCGTGCCGCGCACCTCGGCTCCATCGCGACGGTTCTGGGCGCTCGGCCCACCGTCGCGGTCGCGACCGGGCTCTACGCGGCCGCCGGGTTGCTGTGCCTGGCCCTGCCTCTGCCCGGGGCACTGGCTGGCCTGCTGAGCCTGCCCTACCTCGTGAACTCCGGGCGATTCCTCCGGGTCACGGACGCTACCTCGGAGCGCACCCGCCGCGGCTGGCGCGTCTTTCTCTGGCTCAACTACGTCACGGGGTTCCTGTTCACGCTGCTGCTGATCATCGATGCGCTGGGCCTCTGGGGCCCGAACGGCGGCTAGAATCTATGCCGAGTAATTCAGGGAAGAGAAGTCACGTCATGGCCACCGAACCGTCCGATGCGATGTTTAGCCTCGCCGGCAGCGACCCCCGGCAGGAGCTGATCAGCCGCGGGGACGTGGACCCCGCTGACCTAGAGCAGATTGACCGCCTCATGCGCGCCATGGGTGCCTTACGGGCGACCGAACGGAAAATCGCCGCAGCCTCCCAGCGCCACATGCACCTGAAGGAAACGGACATGCGGGCGCTGCATTTCCTGATCACGTGCGCCAATACGGACACGCACTGCACGCCCAGCATGCTCGCGCGCCATCTAGGCATCAGTACGGCGGCGACCACCAAGCTTCTGGACCGGCTCGAATCCGCCGAGCACCTCAGCCGCGCCGCTCACCCCACGGACCGGCGCGCCGTCACGCTGCACGTCAATCCGGAGACGGCGCGGGATGCCCGCGCTTCTGTGGGCCGGCACCACGCCGCCCGGTTCGCGCCCGCCGCCCGGCTCTCCACGCAGGAGCGGGAAACCGTCATCCGTTTCCTCGAGGAGACGGCCCACGCCATGAACGCCAGTCTCGAGGCGGCCAGCGGCGGCGCCACGGGGGACATTCCCCCGCGGAACACGGCTTAGACCTCGGACTCCCAGGGCGGGTTGGCGCCCGCCCGGCCCACCGTCACCGCGGCAATGTGTGCCGCGCGCTCGAGGATCCCGCGCAGGGTCGCGGGGCCAACACCGGCGAGCCGGTCCCGAACCGTCTCCCCGCCGGTGCCCCGCGAGATGCCGTCCAGCAGGGCGGCCATATAGGAATCGCCGGCGCCGACGGTGTCCACCACCTCGACCTCCGCGGCCGGAACGTCAATCTCCGTGCCGTCGTGGTGCAGCGCGATCACGCCGTCGCCGCCGCGGGTAACCACCACAAACTGGCACGTCTGCGCCCATTCGGCCGCCACCGTCGCGACGTCCTCTCCCGGCCGCAGCCACGCCAAGTCCTCTTCGCTGACCTTGGTGATGTCCGCGAGTTCCACCAAGCGTTCCACGCGCGGGCGCACCTCGGCGGGCTCGCCCATCAGCGAGGGCCGCAGGTTCGGGTCGTAGGAGATCACCGCGCCACCGGCCTTCGCCGCGGCCAACGCGGCCTCCGTCGCCGCATAGGCGTCGGCGTCGACGGCGGCGATGGACCCGGTATGGACATAGGGAAAATCGCCGACCCCCTCCAGCTGGGGCAGCTGGTAGTTGACCTCAAACTCATAGGTGGCGCCGCCGTCGTCGTCCAACGTGGCCACGGCCACGCTGGTGGAGTCCGCGCCGCGCGAGGCGTCCGTCACGCTCACGTGGGACTCCGCGAGGTGCTCGGCAATCGCCTGCCCCCGGTCATCGTCACCGATCCACGTGGCCAAGGTGACGTCTTGGCCGAGGCGGCCGAGACCCAGCGCCACGTTGGCGGGCGAGCCACCCGGGTGTTCCTCCACGGCGCCATCGGCGGTGTGAACGACGTCGATCAATGCTTCGCCAATGACGAGGAACTTCGGCATGCGTGGCCTCCAAGAAGGTCGTGGTCTGAGGACTTAGGCTAACCGCTCCGCGTGCCAGCGGTCACACCGGGATGTCACAGAAAGTACACGACCCCTTGTCAGCGTTGCGGTCCGGGACTACGTTCAGCCGCATGGATGATCGGGAGAGAACGGGGCCAACTCGGGCGCTGACCTGCGATTGCGTGATTGCCGGCGGCGGGCCGGCCGGAATGATCGCCGGGCTTCTGCTGGCGCGGTCCGGCGTGCGGGTGACGGTGCTGGAGAAACACCACGACTTCCTGCGCGACTTCCGCGGGGACACCGTGCACCCCAGCACCTTGGGGCTGCTCGATGAGCTGGGCCTGATGGAGCAGTTTGGCGCCCTCGGCGCCACCCGAGTCGAGGAGGTCCAGGCGCCCGTCGCGGGCGGCGGCAGCGTGCGGATGGCCGACTTTCGGCGCTTGCCCGTCAAGCACCCGTACATCGCGATGATCCCGCAGTGGGACTTCCTCGACGTCCTCGCGACCGCCGGCGAGGCCGAGCCGAACTTCACGCTGCTCATGGGCGCCGAGGTGACCGGCCTGCGCTGGGAGGGCGAGCAGGTGGTGGGGGTCACCGCGGTGCACGACGGCGCCGCGCTGGACGTGGCGGCCCGGCTCACCCTGGCGGCGGACGGCCGCTGGTCCACCCTGCGCGCCGCATCGTCCCTGCCCATAATGGATCACCCCGTCGACGCGGACGTGTGGTGGTTTCGGCTGCCCACGCGAGAGAACCCGGGCGTCTCCGCCGAATCCTTGCTACCGCGCAGCATCGCCGGCCAGCTCTACATCGGCATCCCCCGCCGCGACTACCTGCAGGTGGCGCGCGTCATCCCCAAGGGGGCGGACGGCCGGATGCGGGCGCAGGGGATCGAACAGATCCGGGCGGATGCCGCCTCCGCATTCCCGGAGCTCGAACGGGCCGCGAGCCACCTAGAGCTCGAGGACCTCAAGCTGCTGGACGTGCGCGTCAACCGGCTGCGCCAGTGGCACCGGCCGGGGCTGCTCTGCATCGGGGACGCCGCGCACGCCATGTCGCCCATCGGCGGGGTGGGGATTAACCTCGCGGTTCAGGACGGCGTGGCCGCCGCCCGCATTCTGGCCGAGCCCCTCCGCCGCGGCACCATCGGAGACCGTCACGTCGCCGCCGCCCAACGGCGTCGCACCCTGCCGACGCGCGCGACGCAGCTGCTCCAACGCGGGCTGCACCGCGGCGTGTCCCGGCTCTTGCGCGGCAACGCGCAGCTGCAGATCCCGGTCCCGGTGGCACGGCTCGTCTCCGCCGTCCCCGCGCTGGCCGCGGTGCCCGCGTTCGCCGTCGGAGTGGGCGTGCGTCCGGAGCACGCCCCGGCGGCGGCCCGGCGACCGCCGGGGATGACACAATGACCCACTGTGACTGACTCGCTCTCTCCGCCGCCGGTCTGGCGCGCGCCCGGAATGCCCGCCCTCTTGCTGGTGACGTTCTTCGGGTTCGCCGGGTTCGCCGCGCTCATGCCGACGGCGCCGCTTTGGGCGCTGGAGGTGGGCGCTGGGTCCGCCGGCGCGGGCATGGTCAACGGCATCCTCATGCTCTGCACGGTGGCGTCCCAGCCCTTCGTGCCGTGGGCCCTGCGGCGGTTCGGGTGGGCGCGCACCCTCGGCGTGGGACTGGCTCTGCTCGGTGTACCCACACTGTTCTTTGGGCTCGCGGGCTCGCTGGGGACCGTCCTGACCCTCTCCGGGGTGCGTGGGCTTGGATTCTCCATCCTGACCGTCGCCGGCTCCATGGCCGTGGCCGAACTGGTCGAGCCTGGCCGCCGCGGCAAGGCGGTCGGCGCCTACGGGCTGGCCATCTCCGTTCCGCAGTTGACCCTGCTGCCGAGCACGCCGTGGCTGGCCGAGCACATGGGTTTCTGGCTGGTGTTTGTGCTCGGGGCCCTCCCGGTGGCGGCTATCCCGCCCGCGCTCGCGCTGGCCAGGCACCTGCACCAGCCGGACGATTCAGACCGCGTGCCGGAGCAGGCACTCTCCTGGCGGGGCATGCTCCCGCTGGCGCGACCCATGGCGCTGCTGTTGGCCGTCACACTGGCCTCCGGCGCGTTCATCACGTTCACCCCGCAAATGAGTTCCGACGCGGCGGCCACCACGGCGGGCCTGCTGCTGTTGACGTCCACCGCGGCGCTGGCCCGGTGGCGGTTTGGCCATTGGGCGGACGTGCACGGCGCGCACGTGTTCCTGTGGCCGTTGGTGTGCGTGACCATCGTGGGGCTGCTGCTGGGCGCTTGGGCCGTGATTGACCCGCAGGACACCTCCGTGGTGGCGCTCTTGGTCGGCATGGCGCTGCTCGGCATCAGCTACGGCGGCCTACAGAATCTGACCCTGCTCGAGTCCTTCAGCGCGGTGCGGCCGCGGGACTACGGGGTGGCGAGCGCGGCGTGGAACATCGGGTTTGACGCGGGCACGGGCCTCGGTTCGGTGCTGGTCGGCGCGCTGGCCGCGGGGTATTCCTTCCCCGTGGCGCTGGTGGTGTGCGCGGCCTTCTCCGTGCTCACCCTGCCGCTGGCGCTCATGCGCCAGCGCGGGCCGAGCGCCTAGCCGCGCGCGGCCGAGTGCGCCATTCCGCCCCGTTCTCCAGCCGATTCCGCGCCGGCATGCCCGGAGTTTCGGGAGTTCACCCGGCAAGAACGGGGCCAAGTGGGCGGGGCGGCGACCCAAACCCCTACCCGTGCCACCGAATTCGGGTCATGATGGGCACAGCAGAGCGCACCGATCGAGAGGAACAGCGATGAGCGCGGGAAACCCCGTCTGGATCGACATCAACTTCCCGGATCCCGCCGCGGGCGAGGAGTTCTACACCTCCCTGTTCGGGTGGACGTTCGAGGACCAGGGCCCGACGATGGGCGACTACCGCATGATCCACGCGCCCGGCGGCCACGTGATCGCCGGCGCCTCCCCCGGCATCCCGCAGGATGCCTCGGTCCCCACTGAGTGGATGGTCCACCTTGGTGTGGATGATCTTGAGGCGGCCCTGACCAGGGTCTCCGCGGCCGGCGGGAAGACCTTGTCCGAGCCCATGCCCGTGGGAGAGCTGGGCACGGTGGCCGTGGTCTCCACCCCGTCGGGCGCCGCGCTGGGCCTCTGGCAGGCGGCGTCCTTCACCGGATTCACCCTTCCGCAGACCCACGGCACGCCCGTCTGGTTTGAGCACATGTCCACGGATTTCGACGCCGACTTGGCGTTTTACGCCGCCGTATTCGGGTGGGAGAACGCGCTGATGGAGGGCGGCTTCGGCTACGCCACCAACTGGCCGGCGGAGACCGCGACCGCCGGGCTTTGCGACGCCGCGAACATCTTGCCCGCAGGCACCCAGCCCTTCTGGCGCATCTACTTTCAGGTCAAGGACACCGAGGAGTCCATGCACCGGGTGACGGATCTCGGCGGCACCGTACTGGACGGCCCCATGGATTCACCGTTCGGCCGGTTGTGCACGGTGGCGGACCCGTACGGGCACGCGTTCCAAATCATCTCCCGTCCGGCCGAGGACTGAGGTACCACCGCTCACCCCGCACCGAAGCGCCGAAGCGCCATCCGCTACTCCAGCAGCTCGCTGCGGATCAGGAACCGCTTGCCCTCGGGGGCTTCCACCGAGAACCCGGACCCGCGCCCCTGCACCACATCCACGGTGAGGTGCGTGTGCTTCCAGTAGGCGAACTGCTCGGCGGACATCCAGAAGTCCAGCTCCCCGAGCGCCTCGCCCTCACGGCCTGTGAGGTCAAAAGTTCCCAAGAGGACGTCCGCGGCACCGGTCTTAAAGTCCCCGGCCGGAAAGCACATGGGGGACGAGCCGTCGCAACAGCCGCCGGACTGGTGAAACATCAGGGGACCGTGAACGTCCCACAACTGGCGCAGCAAGTCCACCGCGGCCGCGCTCAGCGCCACGCGGGAGCGGCTCTCCCCGTCCAACCGAGGCCGCGATTCGACGCGCCCGGCGCCCGCCTCAAACGTCATCGGTACTCCTTTCCGCTGCCCTGGCCCCACGACGCCCGTCGCCGTGGGGCCAGCGCATGCACACCTCCGTCGGCTTAGAAGAAGCCGAGCTTGCTCTCCGCGTAGCTGACCAGCAAGTTCTTGGTCTGCTGGTAGTGCTCCAGCATCATCAAGTGCGTCTCCCGCCCGATGCCGGAGGACTTGTAGCCGCCGAACGCCGCGTGCGCCGGGTAGGAGTGATAGTTGTTCACCCAGACGCGCCCGGCCTGGATCTCCCGGCCCGCCCGGTACGCGGTGTTGCCGTTGCGGGACCAGACGCCGGCGCCCAACCCGTACAGGGTGTCGTTGGCGATCCGCAGGGCGTCGTCGTACCCGGAGAACTTCGCGACCGAGACCACGGGGCCGAAGATCTCTTCTTGGAAGATCCTCATGGAGTTGTTGCCCGCAAAAATCGTCGGCTGCACGTAGTAGCCACCGCTGAGCTCGCCGCCCAAGTCCGCCCGGCCGCCGCCGGTGAGGACCGTGGCCCCCTCCTGCTGACCGATGTCCAGGTAGGACAGGATCTTCTCCAACTGATCGTTGGAGGCCTGGGCGCCCATCATGGTGTCCGTATCCAACGGGTTGCCCTGCTTGATGGCCTGGGTGCGGGCCACGACGTCGTCCATGAACCGGTCATAGATCGATTCCTGCACCAGCGCGCGGGACGGGCACGTGCACACCTCGCCCTGATTGAGGGCGAACATGGTGAAGCCCTCCTGCGCCTTGTCATAGAACGCGTCGTCCGCCGCGGCGATGTCCTCGAAGAAGATGTTGGGGCTCTTACCGCCGAGCTCCAGCGTGACCGGAATCAGGTTCTCGGAGGCGTACTGCATGATCAGCCGGCCCGTGGTGGTCTCCCCGGTAAAGGCGATCTTGCGGATCCGCTTGTTGGCCGCGAGCGGCTTTCCGGCCTCCAGGCCGAACCCGTTGACGATGTTCAGTACGCCGGCGGGCAACAGGTCTCCGATGAGCTCCGTGAGCACCAGGATGGACGCCGGGGTCTGCTCGGCCGGCTTGAGCACCACGGCATTGCCCGCCGCCAGCGCTGGCGCCAGCTTCCAGACGGCCATGAGGATCGGGAAGTTCCAGGGGATGATCTGTCCGACGACGCCGAGCGGCTCGTGGTAGTGGTATGCCGTCGTATCGTCATCGATCTGGGACAGGCGGCCCTCCTGAGCGCGGATGGCCCCGGCGTAGTACCGGAAATGATCGATGGCCAGCGGCAGGTCCGCGTTCAGGGTCTCGCGGACGGCCTTGCCGTTGTCCCACGTTTCGGCGACCGCGAGCATCTCCAGGTTTTCCTCCATGCGGTCCGCGATGCGGTGCAGGATGAGAGCGCGCTCGGCCGCGCTGGTTTTGCCCCATGCGCTGGCTGCGGCGTGCGCGGCGTCGAGGGCGGCCTCGATGTCGTCGGCGGTGCCGCGGCCGACCTCACAGAACACCTGCCCGGTGACCGGCGTGACGTTCTCGAAGTACTGGCCTTTGACCGGTGCGGTCCATTCACCGCCGATGTAGTGCTCGTAGCGCGGCTTGAAGGTCAGCAGCGATCCGTCGGTTCCGGGGTTGGCGTAGACAGTCATGCGAGTCTCCTTTGTCAGGCAGTGCGTCTGCGGCAGGGTCTGGCCTGCGCGGCCCGCCGGATGCCCCGGCCGGGCCTGCTCACGCTGCCGACGCTACGCTCGCGCAGGTTGCACGCACGTTGCACGGGTGCCGCGGCGGCTCTTAGGCCTCCAGCGCTTCGAGGTGGGAGACGACGACGGCGCGGCGCGGCGAACGCGGCGGCAGCACGGCCAGCGCGGTGCGCCAGGCGGCGACGTCGTCGTGCGCCTCGGATAGCGCGAGGTAACTCATGAGGACCTCCGGGCCTGCGTCGGAGAGCATGGCCTCGCGCAGGGCGCCGGAGACTTCGGCGCGGATCGCCTCGATGCCCGGCGCCGTGGAGGCGGGCAGCAGCGGCCCCCGGTACAGCTCGAGGGCGGCGCGGTAGCGGCCGCGGCCAACGAGCTCCAGCACGCGGCGCGCGTCGGACGCGGGGGCCGGGTCCAGCCGGTACGGGCGCGAGGCGAGGGCGGCTGCGGTCCCGGCGAGCGTGTGGCGCAACCGGGAGATCTCCGCGCGCAGCGTGACGGGGCGGGCGAACTCGCCCCAGAGCGCCAGGGCCAAGGCTTCTGCGCTCAGCCCCGCGGCCGAGGCCCGCGGACCGCCGGGCGCACTCTGGTGCCAGGCCAGCAGGGCGAGGATCTCCGCGTGCCGGCCCGTGAAGCGGTCCGTCCCGCGCTCGGTGATGAGTTCGACGCCGTCGCGCCCCCACGTGCCCACGGTGAGCGCCGTTTCCTGCGCGGGCCGGGTCTGGGGCCGGGGTCCGCTGCCCGAGGCAACGCCGCGGACGGGCTGGCGGGCCGTGGCATAGGCGGCGAGCTTGAGCTCGGCCTCGGCGGCGGCCACGGCCGCCTGAACGAGGGAGAGCGAGTGCGCGGCGACGGCGTCGTCCCCTCCGGTCAGGTCAATGACGCCCAGCACGTTCCCGGTGGGGCCGTGGATCGGCACGGCGGTACAGCTGACGCGGTGGGCGAGTCGGCTGTAGTGCTCGGCTCCGCTGACCTGCACCCCGGCCCCGGTGGCCAGCGCGGTCCCGGGAGCGGAGGTGCCCACGGAGCGTTCGGACCAGTCAGCGCCGGGGACGAACGCCATGGACTCGGCGCTAGCCAGCGCGGCGCGGTCCCCGTCCACCCAGAGGAGGCGGCCGTGTTGGTCGCCCATCGCGACGATGAGCCCGGTGTCCCGGGCCGGTTCGATGAGCAGGCGGGTGATCACCGGGCGGATGGCCGCCAGCGGGTGGTCCCGGCGGTAGGCGTCCAGTTCGGCGGAGGCGAAACTGAGGACCGGCTCGATCGCCCCGGGGGCCAGAAAACCTCGGGAACGCCGCCACGACTCCCGCACGACGGGACGCAGCAGGTCAAAGGCGGTTCCGGGGCCGCCGTCGTCAGCGCCGCCCGGGCCCGGCGCGCAGGCCAGCGCGTGCGCGGCGAGCGCGTGGCGCTGCAGCGCGGGCTCCGCCGGGCAAATGAGCACGATGAGCACCCCCACAGTTCATGTGTCGAGAGTCACAAAATTCCTGCTGGTAAGTCTAGGCAAGCCGCACCGCCGGTGCCATAGTGAGCACCATGAGCCGCATGATTTTCGTCAATCTACCCACCAACGATCTAGCCGCCGCGGATGCCTTCTACGCGGCGCTCGGGTTCACCAAGAACGAGCAGTTCTCCGACGAGAACGCCTCCAGCTGGGTCATCGCGGAGAACATCAGCGCCATGATCCTCAAGCGAGAGTACTTCTCCACCTTCCTGCCCGGCGAGGATGCTCCGCACGTCCCCGGCGCCAGCGGCAACCGCGAGGTGCTCAACGCCCTGTCCTGCGACACGGCGGAGGAGGTGGACGCGTTCGTGGAACGCGCCGTCACCGGTGGCGGCAGCGTCTACCGCCCGGCGGACGAGCCCTTCCCCGGGATGCGCCAGGCCGCCGTCGCGGACCCGGACGGGCACGTGTGGGAAGTGGCCTGGATGGACCCCTCGGCCATGCCGGGATAGGCCCGGAGCCGGCCGCCCTAGTGGCGGTCCCGCGCGTTCATGTAGAGCTCGAACGCCTTGGCGAGCGGCTTGTTCAGGCGGTAGTCCCATTCACCGAGGGTCTGGACCACGTCACAGCCCAGCGTCGTCTTGAACAGGGTGAGTCCTGCCAAGTGGTGGTCACGGCTGAGCGTCGGCGAGACGCCGCCGTGGTCCAAGTAGGCGCAGCCCGCAGCCAGCGAGTCTTCGATCATGCGGTGGATGAGCGCCTTCGGGGCGAACAGTTTGCGCTCCGCGGAGGAGGAGGCGCCGTAGACGTACCACGCGCCCTCGCCCGATTGCACGCGAATCGCCGCGGCGAGATCACGGCCCTCATGCACCGCGAAGTAGACGGTGCACGTGCCGGGGATTCGCGCATTCAGCTCGGTCCACATGGTGGTGAAGTACGACGCCGGCCGGGGGGTGAACCCGTCCCGTTCGGCGGTCTCCCGGTACAGGGCGTGGAATCGCTCGACATCCCCCACGGCACCCACCTGCACCTCCAGCGGGCCGGAGGCGGCCTTGCGGGTTTCGCGGCGGGCGTTCTGATTCATGCCGGCTAGGACGCCGTCGACGTCGAGCTGCTCCCCGCCGGTGTCCCGGAGCGGGATGCGCGCCTGGAACTCCGGCTGGCCAGCGGCAAAGTCCTCGCTGACCTCCGGCTTGGTCCAGCCCGCGGCGCGCAATTGCGCGGCCACCAGCGCGGCATGCCCGTCGCCCGCCAGCGGCTCGAGGCCGGTGACGAATTCCGGGGTCGGCGCGGCGTCGTCCTTCTTCTTCCCAGAGAGTGCCTTGCGCACCTCGGCGGCCCGCCACTTCGCCTGCACCCCCGGCACGCCCATGCGGACCAGGAACGCGCCCCCGCGCGCCAGGTGCGCCAGCAGGGGTTCGGTGACCTGCGCCGTCGTATACGCCGCCCAGTCCAGCACCGGGCCCTCGGGGACGTACGCCAAGGTGCGGCGCAGTACGGGCAACGGGCGGTGCAGCACCTGCGCCGAGCCCACCAGCGCGTCCCCGGAGAAGAAGCCGAGGTATTCGGGGCGCCACTCGCGCTTGACGGCGGCCCACTCCGGCCGCTGCAGGAAACTGGCCGCCGGCCGGCTCGCGATGAATCCGCGGTGTTCGTCGGCAGTGATGGGACGGACCGAGAGCTGGGTATCTGACACGCAGCCAGCATAACGCGCACGCCTCGCCGCTATACCCCTAGGGGGTACTTGACACCTATACCCACTGGGGGTATCTTCGTGGCCATGGAGACACCACAGGAAACCGCCCACGGCTACTCGGCGAACAAGGACGCGCTGCTGAAGCGCTTGCGCCGCATCGAGGGGCAGATTCGCGGGATCGCCCGCATGGTGGAGGAGGACACGTACTGCATCGATGTCCTCACGCAGGTCTCCGCGGTGAATGCCGCACTCCACAAGGTTTCGCTCAACCTCGTCGAGGACCACATCGGCCACTGCGTGGTCGGCGCGGCCGAGGAGTCGCAGCGAACGGGCGATCCCAGCATCGTCGATCACAAAGTCAAAGAAGCATCGGCCGCCATTGGCCGGCTGCTGCGCTAAGCCGAAGGAGCACACCATGTCCAACACCCTCACCGTCAGCATTTCCGGAATGACCTGCGGCCACTGCGTCTCCTCCGTGAAGGAGGAGATCGGCGCCATCGCGGGCGTTGACTCCGTGGACGTTGACCTCAACGCCGGCGGCGTCTCGACCGCCACGATTACCTCCGTCAGCCCGTTGTCAGAGGCCACGGTCTCCGAGGCCGTCGCCGAGGCCGGCTACACGCTGGTCAGCAACAACGGCTAACCCCCCTCCCCCGCCTGCCCCAGGAGCGTCATGACTCAGACCCCGCACACCCGCACCGTTGACCTCGCGATCGACGGGATGACCTGCGCGTCCTGCGTGGGGCGCGTGGAACGCAAGCTCGGCAAGCTGGACGGCGTGGAGGCCAGGGTGAACCTGCCGCTGGAATCCGCCAGCGTCAAGGTCCCCGAGCACGTGAGCGACGCGGACCTGATCAGCACCGTGGAGCAGGCGGGCTACCGCGCCCGCGTCAAGCAGCCCGCTCACGGCGGGCACGGCTCCCACGGTGGGCACGGGGAAGAGGATCACGACGGCGGTCACCTCCATCACGACGTCCCCGCGGACGTGCTGCGCCCGCGCCTGATCGTGGCCGCCCTCCTCACGGTGCCCCTGTTCGTGATCTCCATGTTCCCGGCTGCACAGTTCCCGCACTGGGGCTGGGTGGCCCTGGGCCTCGCCGCACCGGTGACGCTCTATTCAGGGTGGCCGTTCCACAAAGCAGCCGCGGTCAACGCCCGCCACGGCGCCTCCACCATGGACACCCTGGTCTCCCTCGGCGTGCTGGCGGCGTTCCTCTTCTCCACGTGGCAACTCATCGCCAACCCGCAGCTGACCGCACACGCGGGCGGGGACATGGCCTCTATGGCCGAACACCAGCTCTACTTTGAGACGGCGGGGGTGGTGACCACGTTCTTGCTGCTCGGCCGATGGCTGGAAGCTCGGGCCAAGGCGCGCGCCGGGAACGCCCTGAAGTCGCTGCTTTCTCTGGGCGCCAAGGACGCCGTCGTGCTCCGGGACGGCACGGAAACGCGCATCAGCGCCGACTCCCTCTCCCCCGGGGACCTGATCGTGGTCCGTCCGGGCGAGAAGATCGCCACGGACGGGGTCGTCACCGAGGGAGCTTCCGCCGTCGACACGTCCGTGATCACCGGCGAGTCCGTCCCGGTCGAGGTCGGGGTCGGGGACACCGTTACTGGCGCTTCCATCAATACCTCGGGCCGGCTGATCGTCGAGGCCACGCGCGTGGGCCGCGACACCACGCTGGCGCAGATGGGCCGCCTCGTCTCCGAGGCGCAGACGGGCAAGGCGCCGATCGCCCGCCTGGCGGACCGGATTTCTGCCGTGTTCGTGCCGATCGTGTTGGTCATCGCGGTCCTGACCTTTGTGCTGTGGCTGGCCGTGGGCGGCTCGCTGGAGTCCGCATTCACCGCCGCCGTGACGGTCCTCGTCATCGCCTGCCCGTGCGCGCTGGGCCTTGCTACCCCCGTCGGCCTCCTCGCCGGGACGGGCCGCGGCGCCCAGCTGGGCCTGCTGATTCGCGGTCCCGAGGTTCTGGAGGACACCCGCCGCGTGGACACCGTGGTCCTCGACAAGACCGGCACCGTCACGGCCGGCGAGCTGCGCGTGACCGGCGTCGAACCGTTCGAGCCGGCTGACCCAGCGAACACGCCGCTGGCCGCCGAAGATCTGCACCGCATCGCCGCCGCCGTCGAGGCCGGGTCCGAGCATCCGATCGCCACGGCGATCGTCGCCGCCGCCCCGGACGGCGAGCCGCTCACGGCGAGCCAGTTCGCCACCGCCGCCGGTGGGGGCGTCAGCGCCGACGTCGTGCTCCCTGGCTCCGCCGACCCGGCCCGGGTGTACGTGGGTCAGGCCCGCTGGCTGGCCGAACAGGGGCTGGAACTGAGCCCGGCCCAGCAGGATCGACTCGCGTCCGCGCAAGCGGAAGGCACGACGGCGGTGCTCGTCGGGGTCTCCGACGCGTCGGGATCGCGGATGGCCGGGATTCTGTCCTTGCGGGACACCGTCAAGCCCGGCTCGGCGGACGCGATCGCCCGCCTGCGGCGGGACGGGCTGCGCCCCGTGCTGTTGACGGGGGACAACGAGGACGTGGCAGCACTGGTGGCCCGCGAGGTCGGCATCGACCCGGCGGACGTGTTCGCCTCGGTACTGCCGGACGGCAAGGTCGCCGCGGTCAAGGCCCTGCAGGCCGAAGGCCGCACCGTGGCCATGGTGGGTGACGGCGTCAACGACGCCCCGGCGCTGGCCACCGCGGATTTGGGGATCGCCATGGGCTCGGGGACCGACGTGGCCATCGAGGCCGCGGACATCACGGTGATGGGCAACGAGCTGGGCCAGGTGGTCACGTCGATCGAGCTCTCCCGCAAGACCCTCGGCGTGATCAAGACCAACCTGTTCTGGGCGTTTGCCTACAACACCCTCGGCATCCCGGTGGCGGCGCTCGGCCTGCTCAACCCGATGTTGGCGGGAGCGGCCATGGCGGCCAGCAGCGTCCTCGTGGTGGCGAATTCGCTGCGGCTACTGCGGTTCGGCCGGTAGCGCCGGCTCGGCCCGGCGGGCCATGAGCCGGCGGGCGTTCCGGATCTCGTCAGTGCGAACCAGCACGACGCCGGCGACGATCCCGACGCCGCCGAGCAACTGGATGGGGGCCGGCATCTCCCCCAGCAGCAACCAGGCCCAGACGACGGCGAAGACCACCTCGGTCAGGCCGATGAAGGACGCCATCGTGGCGCCGAGCGCGCGGGCGGCCAGAATGCCGGAGAGGTAGGCGAGCACGGCGGCGATGATCACCAGGCCACCGAGGGCTCCCCACCACGGCGCCTCGAACCCCGCGAAGGTCACCCGGCCGAAGCTCGCGTGCATCGGCAGAATACCGAGGGCGCCGAGGCCAAACATGAGGCTGGCTCCCACGGCGAGCCCAAAGGTGGTGAGCACCAGCGGATGCAGGGTGTCGTTCTGCTGGGCGCTGATGACGAAGAACACGGCCAGCCCCACGGCGGCGGCGAGCCCCCACAGGACGCCCACCGGATCGATTCCCGTCGCGCCGGTGAGGTCGAGGACGAGGATGAGGCCGGCGATGGCCGTCAGCGCTCCGAGGATGGTCAGCAGCCGCGGGCTGCGCCGCGTGACGGCCCACGTCCCGAGAACAATGAGGATCGGGGCCAAGTATTCCAGCAGGAGCGCCACGGAGACCTCTAAGTACTGGACGGCTTGGAAGTAGGAGAACTGGCAGATCGCCACCCCAAAGAGGCCGAACAGGCCGATGGGCTTCCAGTTCTCGGCCACACTGCGCCACCGGCCACGCAACACCCAGAGCGTGGGCACCAAGAGAAGGACGGCGGCGCCGAGCATCCGGGCGCCCACCGTGGCCCCGCTGGACCACCCCGCTTCCAGCAGGGGCTTGGCCAGCGAACCGCTGGTGGCGAAGACCATGGCGCTGAACAGGGCTAGGCCGTACCCGACGGCGGACCCGCGTGCCGCACGGCTAGGCGGTACGCTCTCGCTGCCCGCCGCGGGGCGGGTCGGCGCCGCGCGTTCCGGGCCCGCTGCGGCGTGAACGACGCCGTGTTCACCGCGCCCGACCAACCGCGCCTCGCCCATCTGACCTCACCCTCATCGCCAATGTCATGACCGTCATGACTTTTACTCCTGACAGCGATCATACGCGGTGACATAGACTGAGGGAAAGCACTTGAGACCCTCCATAACAAGGAATGACACGAGCAACATGCAGTTTGCCCCTGACACCCTGGTGGCCTTACGCTCCGCCGTGAACCTGCTGAATACCGGTCAGGCGCCAGTGGACCAGCTCACCACTATCGCGGACCTCGAGCAGTTCCTCGATCAGGAGCAGTACTCCGGATTCCGCGCGGGGACGGAGGGCGAGCTGCGTCAGGTGCGCCACCTACGCAGCACGTTTAGAGCCTTCTGGGACTCGGCCGAAGATGAAGCGGTGGAGTTGGTCAATCAGACCCTGCGTAATGTCCGGGCGCTGCCGCAGCTGGTCAAGCACGACGGCTGGGACTATCACCTCCACGCGACGCCGGAGAACGCCCCGCTCGTCGATCGCATGGCGGCGGAGATCGCGCTCGCGGTGATGGACGTCATCCGCGCGGGCGAATTGGACCGCCTCCGGGTGTGCGCGGCCGAGGATTGCCACGCCGTGCTGGTCGATACCTCCCGGAACCGCTCCAAGCGGTTCTGCGACACGGGCAACTGCGCTAACCGGTCCCACGTGCGCGCCTACCGCCAGCGCCAGTCCGCGCGCTAGGCGGTCGCCAAGCGCCTAGAGGCCGTGGCCGCCCCGCCGATCCCGCTGCGAATCCGGGTTCTTCGAGGAGCGGTTGACGCCGGATCCCTGTCCCAAGTCCGACGGGTTGTCCTTGGACGCCATGATGAGCAGCGAGGTCAGCAACAGGGAGCCAATGAAGGCGATGCCGAAGAAGGTCAGGCCCAGATCAATGCGCAGTTCGTTGTCGCTCCCGCCGGTGGCAGAGATCGTCGCCACAGCACCCGCAATAACGCCCATGATCAACGAAAAGATCAACGGCGCCTTGATGCTCTGCTGCCACGACTTCTTGGGCTGGTTCGCCACGGGGTTGCCTCCTGCGCTGGGTTCTGGCCGCATCTAGTCTACCGGCCGTAGAAGAACGCCGGTACACGCCGGCGGGCTCAGCCGAGCCGCATCCATGCGTCGTTGCGCACACGGAACACCAGCGTGGCCGCCCGGGCGCATAAGTAGCCGACGCCGAAGGCCAGCCAGAGCGGAAGAATCGACGCGCCCGGCAGCTCGGCCCACCCCGCGACCGCCAACAGGGGCGCGTAGAGCACCAACGCGACGAGCCCGGCGAGCGCGAGGTAGCGGGCGTCGCCGGCGCCGATCAGCACGCCGTCGAGCACAAACACCAGCCCGCACACCGGCTGGGAGGCCGCGAGCACCCACAGGCCGATGCTCGCGGCGGCCGCCACGGCGTCGTCGGACGTGAACAGCCGCGGCAGCCAAGGGGCGCAGACGGCCAGCGCAGCGCCGGTGATGACCCCGAAACCCAGGCCCCAGCGGGTCATGGTGCGGGTCAGCTGGTGGGCCCGGTCGGCGCGGGAGGCGCCCAGTTCCTTGCCGATCAACGCCTGCGCGGCGATCGCCAGCGCATCGAGCGCGAAGGCGAGGAACGTGAAGAGCGTGAACACCAACTGGTGCGCGGCCAGCGTGACCGCGCCCTGACTGGTCGCCACCCAGACCGTGGCGAGGATGGCCGCGCGCAGGCTGAGGGTCCGCAGCATGAGCCACGATCCCACCTGGGCCATGGCGACGACGCCGCGCGGGCTCGGCGCGAGCGGCACGCCGGCGGCCCGGGCCCGCGGAACCAACAGCACCAGATAGATCAGGGCCATGATCCACTGCACGATGGAGGTGCCGATCGCGCTACCGGCCACGGAGAGACCGGCCCCGTAGACCAGAACGTAATTCAGCGCGATGTTGGCGCCAAAGCCGCCGGCCGCCACATACAGCGGCGTCTTCGTGTCCTGCAGCCCGCGCAGCACGCCCGTGGCGGCGAGGACCAGCAGCATGGCGGGCAGCCCCGGCATCGAGAAGCGCACGTAGTCGGTTCCGAACGCGGCAACCTCCGCCGTGCCGCCCATCGCGGCCACGAGGCCCGGGGCGGCGAACCAGCCGGCCACGGCCAGGACGAGGCCGAGCACCAGGGCGAGGGCGACGCCGTCGCGCCCGGCAGCCAGCGCCTCACCGAGGCGCCCCGCACCCAGGTGCCGGGCGACGGCGGGCGTGGTGGAGTACGCGAGGAAGATCAGCAGGCCCACGCCCGTGGTCACGATCGTGGTGCCGAGTCCGATGCCGGCGAGTTCGGCGACGCCCAGGTGACCGATGATGGCCGTATCCGCCGCGAGGAACAGCGGCTCGGCGATGAGGGCGCCCAGCGCGGGGACGGCCAGCGTCAGGATGGACCGGCCGATGCGGTGGTCAGCTGCCGGCTCGCGCTGCCGCACTACCATTCACCCACCACCTGTTCCGACACTCGATGGTCCGCACTGGCTAACAGCCCACCTGGCCGCGCAGACAGGGCCACCTTATCCCGACGCCACCGACCCGGAGCGCAAAATTGTTGAACAATATTCGTCAATAGGGCATCCTGAAGGGAAACACGCCACGAGACGGAGGTCACTTTATGCCGGTCATCGACCTGAATTCGGACGTCGGAGAATCGTTCGGCAACTGGTCCATGGGGGACGACGCCGCGATTTTCGAGTCCGTCTCCAGCGCCAACGTGGCCTGCGGCTTCCACGCCGGAGACCCCTCCACGATGGCCCAGACCGCCCGCTCCGCCGCGGCCGCCGGCGTCACTATCGGCGCGCACGTCGCGTACCGGGACCTGGCCGGGTTCGGCCGCCGATTCCTTGACTGCACCCCGACCGAACTCGCGGACGACATCCTCTACCAGCTCGGCGCCCTGCAGGCGATGGCGGCGGCCGCCGGCAAGCGCATCCACTACGTTAAGCCGCACGGCGCGCTATACAACACCATCGTGACCCACGAGCCGCACGCGCAGGCCGTCGTTGACGCCGTCCGCGCCCTCGGCGGCGACCTGCCCATCCTCGGGCTGCCCGGCTCGGCCGTGCACGCCCGTGCCGCGGCCGCCGGGCTGCGCACGGTCACGGAGGCCTTCGCGGACCGGAATTACACCCCCGAGGGCACGCTGGTGTCGCGGCGGGAGCCGGAGGCCGTCATCCACGATCCGGAGGCGGTCACCGCCAACATGGTCCGCCTGGCCACGGAGGGCACCATCACGGCGATCGACGGCACCGTGATCCGCACAGACGCCGAGAGCATCTGCGTCCACTCGGACACCCCCGGCGCGGTCGCCATGGCCGCCGCCGTGCGCCGCGGGCTCGAGGAAGCGGGCGTGAACATCCGGAGCTTCGCGTGATGTTTCCCAGCCTCCGCCGGTTTGGGCCGACCGCGCTCTTACTGGAGCTGACGGACCTCGACCAGGTCCTCGCCCTCGCCGCGCACCTGCAGGCCCACCCGCTGCCCGGCGTCGTCGAGGCCGTGCCCGCGGCCCGCACCATCCTGCTGCGCTGCGCCTCGGCGCGGGACGCCGATGCCGCGGCCGAGCTCTGTGCCGCCGGGTTTGACGTGGCCGGGCTGGACGCCGCGCCGGAGACCGGCCGCACGGTGGAGATCGAGGTGGTGTACGACGCCGCCGACCTCGCCGACGTGGCCCGGCTCACCGGGCTCTCGGAGGACGGGGTGGTCAACGCGCACACGGGGTCCGTGTGGACGGGCGCCTTCGGTGGGTTTGCCCCGGGCTTCACGTACTTGGCCGGCGGCGACGCGCGCCTGAACGTGCCCCGGCGGGAGTCTCCCCGCACCGCCGTGCCCGCCGGGTCCGTGGCCTTGGCCGGCGAGTTCTCCGCCGTCTACCCCCGGACGAGCCCCGGCGGGTGGCAACTGATCGGTCGCACCGACGCCGCGCTGTGGGACCTGAACCGCGAGTCCCCGGCCCTGATCGCCCCGCTGGATACGGTCCGATTCACGGCCGTGCGCGAGCGCGTCACCGCGACCGAGCGTTCCGTTCCCGCCGAGCAGGCCGAACAGCCCCACAAGGCCGAACAGGCCGACGGCGGCAAGGAGAACCCCGCGACCAGCGGCCTGACGGTCCTCGACGCCGGCCTACAGTCGCTCCTCCAAGACGGGGGCCGGCCGGGCCAGTCAAACCTCGGCGTGCCCTCCTCCGGCGCCGCGGATGCCGTGTCGGCGCAGCTGGCCAATCGCCTCGTCGGCAACCCAACCGGCGAGGCCGTGGTGGAGATCCTGCTGGCCACCGCTACCGTCCGCGCCGAGGGGGACCAGGTCTTGGCCCTCGCGGGGGCCGAGGCCCACGGCGTCATCACGCCGGCGCCACAGGACGAGCGCCGCCGCGAGCGCACCGTCGCCACCGGCCGCCCGTTCGCTTTGCTCGATGGGGAGACGCTGGCGCTCTCCCCCGCCGGCGAGGGACTACGCGCCTACCTAGGGCTGCGCGGCGGCATCGACGCGGAGCCCACCCTCGGCAGCCGCGCCACGGACACGCTCTCCGGGCTGGGGCCCGCACCGCTGGCCGCCGGCACGCGGCTGGGGCGCCGCCTGCGCGGCGGACTCGGCCCGGTCTGGCCGGAGGCTCCCGCTCCGGACGCGGCACGGGACGACGACGGCGCCACCGTTGTGCGCGTCCACCCCGGCCCCCGCGACGACTGGTTTGACGACGGGCTGGCGGCCCTCACCGCCCACGCCTGGCGCATTGGCCAGGACTCGAACCGGGTCGGGATCCGCTTAGAGCTGCCCGATGCGGATGCAGAGCAGCACGCACCACGCCCGCTGCGCCGCAGCCGCGAGGGCGAGCTCGCAAGCGAAGGCATGGTGGCCGGGGCCCTGCAGGTCCCGCCCTCCGGCCTGCCCGTGCTCTTCGTCGCGGACCACCCCGTCACCGGCGGATATCCCGTGATCGCCACCGTAGTGCCCCAAGACCTGCCCCTGGCGGCCCAACTACCGCCGGGCGCCACGGTCCGCTTCGCCGTCGTGCCCCACGCGGCCGACTCCCCGACCCACACCACCGCCGCACCGGCCGCCACGCCCCACGCCGCGGCCGCCCACCCCGAACCCGCCGGAGGTCATCGCATGAGCCCTGCACCCACACCGACGCACCAGCCGCAGCCGCTGCGCAAGGTCCTCATCGCCAACCGCGGAGAGATTGCGGTGCGCATCGCCCGCGCTTGCGCGGACGCGTCCCTCGCGTCCGTGGCTGTGTACTCGGACCCGGATGCGGACGCGCTCCACGTGCGCGCCGCGGACGAGGCCTACCCGCTCGGCGGACGCACCAGCGCGGAAACCTACCTCGATCAGGAGAAGATCCTCGCCGTCGCCCGCGAGTCCGGCGCGGACGCCGTGCACCCCGGCTACGGATTCCTCTCCGAGAACGCGGAGTTTGCCGAGGCCGTCATCGCCGCCGGCCTCGCGTGGGTGGGCCCGGCCCCGCAGACCATCCGTGACCTAGGGGACAAGATCAAGGCCCGGGAGATCGCCGTCGCCGCCGGCGCCCCGCTGGTCCCCGGCAGCGATGGCCCCGTGGATTCGGCGGAGGCGGCCCGCGCCTTCGCCGAGGAGCACGGCCTACCGGTGATCATCAAGGCGGCCCACGGCGGCGGCGGGCGCGGCATGCGCATCGCCCGCCAACTCGGCGAGGTCGAGGACGCCTTTGCCGCCGCGGTGCGCGAGGCGGAGGGGGCCTTTGGCCGCGGCGAGTGCTTTGTGGAGCGGTTCCTCGACACGCCGCGCCACGTGGAGGCCCAGGTGCTGGCGGACACCCACGGCAACGTCGTCGTGGTCGGCACCCGCGACTGCTCGCTGCAGCGCCGGAACCAGAAGCTGGTGGAGGAGGCGCCCGCGCCGTTCCTCACCGCGGACCAGCGCGCCCGGATTCACGACGCCGCCCGGCAGATCTGCCGCTCGGCCGGCTACGTCGGCGCCGGGACCGTGGAGTTCATGGTGGCCCCGGACGGATTGATTTCCTTCCTCGAGGTCAACACCCGCTTGCAGGTGGAGCACCCCATCACGGAAGAGACCACGGGCGTGGATCTGGTGGCCGAGCAGCTGCGCATTGCCGCCGGCGAGCCGCTGAGCCTCACCGAGGATCCGGCCCCGCGGGGCCACGCCTTCGAGTTCCGCATCAACGCCGAGGATCCGGCGCGCGGCTTCCTGCCCACCCCGGGCGACGTGACCCGCTTCGAGGCCCCCACCGGCGCGGGGGTTCGCGTGGACACGGGCGTGCGCTCCGGATCCACGGTGCCGGACGTGTATGACTCCATGATGGCCAAGCTGATCGTTTCCGGGGCCACCCGTCAGCAAGCGCTGCGCCGGGCACGCCAGGCGCTGGCGGACTTCCGGATCGAGGGCGTGGCGACGGTGCTGCCGTTCCACCGCGCGGTGGTGCAGGAGGAGGCCTTCGCCGGCACGGAGGAGTTCGGCGTGTACACCACGTGGATTGAGGACGAGTTCTCCGCCGCCCTGGCCCCCTCGGACGATGTGGCCTTGCCCGCCCGCTCCGGCGAGCGCGAATCCATCACCGTGGAAATCGACGGCCGCGCCCACCAAGTCGGCGTGCCGGCGGACCTGCTCGCCGCGTTGCGCGCCGGCAGTGGCGCCGTCGCCACCGCCGACTCCGGGGAGGACGACGGCGCCGCTGAGGCGAACGTGGTGACCTCGCCGGTCAATGGTGGCTTCGTGAAGTGGTCGGTCGACGACGGCGCGACAGTCTCTGCCGGAGACGCGGTGGCCGTTGTGGAGGCGATGAAAACGGAATCGCCGGTGTCCGCGCCGTGCGACGGCGTCTTCACGCGGGCCGACCTGCACCCGGGGGATCAGCTCAGCCGCGGGCAGGAGCTCGGCCGGATCGCGGGATAGGTTGGTTCTATGCCAACCTCTACCGCACCGCGCTTCACGTTCCCGGATCACGTCGCCCCGCACGCGCACTCGGGCCCGTGGGCGGCGGCCGCGCTGCGGTCCTCGATCGCCGATGGTCAACTGCGTCCGGGCACCAAGTTGTCCGAGCAGCAGTTGGCCGACGCGCTGGGGGTGTCCCGCAATACACTCCGGGAAGCCTTCACTATCCTCGCGGCGGAACTGATCGTCACCCGCGTGCCTAATCGGGGCGTCTTTGTCACCTCCCCCGGCGCCGAGCAGGTCCGTGAGATCTACCGGGTGCGGCGGCTGTTGGAACCGGCCGCGGTGCTCTGGGGCACGGCGATTGACGTTCCCGCTCTCGAGGAGATTGTGGCGGCGGCCCAAGCCGCACGGGCCGCGGCGGATGTGGACGCCATGGCGCAGGCCAACCAGCAGTTTCACGAGCAGCTCATTCGCGGCACGGAAAGCACGCAAGTGCAGCGCCTCATGCGTCAGGTGCTGGCCCAGATGCGCCTCGTGTTCCACGCTATGGCGCAGGCCCCGGATTTCCATTCGCACTATGTGGAGGCCAACGCCCAGCTCGTTGAGCTGCTGCGGGGGGATCGCCGGCCGGAGGCCGCCGAGCTGCTGCGCGGCTACCTCGATCAGGCGGAGGCCGAACTCTTGGCCCACCTCGCGGCCGATGCCGCGGCCGTCGCGCAGGCGGACTAGGCACCCTGCGCGGGCGGCGCCGCGGACCCGCCGCGGCGCCCCAGATCACGAGTTGAAAAAAGTCTGGGAAAAGCCTTGTAGTTTGATTGTTAGTATAGTGTACTAACGTTCATGGATGCTTCACGGGGCCCCTTCCGGGCCACCAACTCGGTGACCCTGCCGTCCCACGGCCGGGCCCACAACCTCTCCGTCGTACTGCAGACCCTCTACTCGGAGGGCGCCATGAGCCGCGCGGATCTGTCCCGCGTCTTGGGGCTGACCCGCGTGACCGTCTCCGACCTCGTCTCCGAACTCCTCGGCCGCAATCACGTCGTCGAACTCGGACAATCGGACAAGGTCCGCCCCGGCAAGCCGGCCACCCTCGTTGACGTCAACCGTCGCGGCCTGCAAATCATCGGCCTCGACCTCGCGGAAAACTCCGTCCTGCGCGGCGCCGTTCTGGACCTCGACGGCAACATCCTGCACCGCACCGAAACCGTCCTGTCCAACGAGCGCGGCGAGGACGTCACCCAGCTGGTCCTCGCCCTGGTGCGGGACACCATCGCCGCGGCCACGGCCCCGCTGCTGGGCATCGGGGCCGGTAGCCCCGGCGTGGTCGACGCCGACGGCCGGGTCCTCACCGCACCCAACCTCGCGTGGACCGACGTGCCGCTGCGCGACCTGCTGGAGAGCGAATCCGGCTTGCCGGCCCTCGTCGCCAACGACGCCGATGCGGCCGTGTTGGCCGAGTACACCTTCGGGGCCGGAGCCGATGACATGATCCTCGTCAAGGTCGGCCGCGGCGTCGGCTCGGGACTCATGGTCAATGGTCAGCGGGCGCGCGGGGTGCACTCCGCCGCCGGCGAGATCGGGCACGTCGTCGTCGGGACCGACGGCGGCCTCGACTGCACGTGCGGTAAAACCGGATGCCTCGAAACCTGGCTCTCCGTCCCCTCCCTCGAGCGCGGATTGACGGCCGCCGCCGACGCGGCCGAGCCCCAAGCCGCCGCCAACGCCGTCCTCGAAACGGCCGGCGAGCGCCTTGCCGTCGCCCTCGCCCCCATCGCCGGGGCGTTGGACCTCGCCGAGGTCGTGTTGAGCGGGCCCACCCACCTGCTCGACGGCGTGCTCCGCGCCAGCGTCGAACGCACCCTCACCGCGCGCATGCTGCCCCAACGTCCACCCCAGCTGACCATCCGGCTCGCCAAGGAGCCCCAGGACGTCGTCCTGCGCGGCACCGCCGTCATGGTCCTGTGGAACCAACTCGGGGTCTCCTAATGGCCCCCGCCCCGCCCGGCACCGGCCGGCCCACCAACCAACAACAACGCACCACCAACCATCACGCTCCGAAAGGATCTGCCATGAAGAAGCACCTCGGGTTGGCGGCGGTCACCGCCACCGCCGCCCTCGTCCTGACCGCTTGCGGCGGCAGCTCACCCGCCTCCACCGACTCCTCGGAGTCGATGGACCCGGCCGCCAACGCTGACAAGAGCATCACGCTCTGGCTCGCCGGCGGCGACACCCCCGATGAGTTGCGCACCTACCTGCAGGACACGTTCACCGAGAAGACGGGCGCCACCCTGAAGATCGAGGAACAGGGCTGGGGGGACCTGGTCACCAAAATGACCACGGCACTGCCGGACGAGAACAACACCCCGGACGTCGTCGAAATGGGGAACACCCAGTCGCCGACCTTCACCAACATCGGCGCCTTCTCCGATATCTCGGACATGTACGAGGAGCTCGGCGGATCCAAGCTGATCCCGTCCTTCGTGGAAGCCGGCGCGGTCGACGGCGCCAACTTCACGCTCCCCTACTACGCCGGTTCCCGCTACATGTTCCAGCGCACCGACGTGTGGGAGGAGGCTGGCGTCGAGACGCCGACGACGCTCGAAGAGTTCAACGACGCCGTCAAGACGATCACGTCGGAAAACCCCCGCGACATCAACAACTTCTCCGGGTTCTTCCTCGGCGGCCAGGACTGGCGCAACGGCATTTCCTGGATCTTCGCCAACGGCGGCGACTTGGCCAAGAAGGAGGGCGACACCTGGGTCTCCACGCTGTCCGACCCGAACACGGTGAAGGGCTTGGAGCAGCTGCAGGACCTGTACCAGAACGCCTCCAAGGCTCCGTCCGACGCCAAGGACGCCACCCCCTGGCTCTACATCAATGACACGGACCAGATCCTGGACGAGGAGGGCAACGCGACGGGCGACACCTCGCTGGCCGCGGCCACCATCATGGCCCCGGGCTGGGCCCACTGGTCCATCGGCGACCTCGTGGAGCAGGACGGCGAGAGCGTGCGCGAGTGGAACGATGAGAAGTTCTCCGCCTTCGTGCTTCCGGGCACCGACGGCGATCCGGCCCCCGTGCTGGCCGGCGGTTCCAACATCGGCATCTCGGCCGCCTCCCAGAATCAGGAGCTCTCCCGCGAGCTGCTGCGCATCATCTTCTCCGAGGAGTACCAGACGATGCTCGGCGAGAACGGCCTCGGACCGGCCAACTCGGACTACAACGATTCGCTCGGTGACGATCAGTTCGCTCAGGCCGCCGTCGCTTCCGCCTCGAACTCCAAGCTGACCCCCGCCGCTCCAGGCTGGGCGGCCGTGGAGTCCTCGATGATCCTCGAGGAGTTCTTCGGAAAGATCCGCGACGCCGATGACCTCACGGCCCTGGCCGAGGAGTACGACGCGAAGATCGACCCGATGCTCAACATCGACTAAGTAGCACGCCGCCGCGGCTGGGGCGGGAAACCGCCCCAGCCGCTCATGGCTCTCCCCCGACGGGGACCCCGTCTCTGCTGATGAAAGGCCAGTCCGTTCCATGTCCATTCATGCTCCGGCCCCCGAGGGGCACGCAGTTCGCCAGGATCCGCCCGGCGAAGCCCCGGAGAGCGCACCGGCACGCGAGCCACGGCGGCGTCGTTCCCGCGTTCCCGCGCTGCTGATTCTGCCGACGCTGCTCATCCTCATCGCCGCGCTGGGCTACCCCATCGGGTGGCAGCTGGTCACCAGCATGCAGAAGTTCGGGCTGACCCAGCAGTTCGGTGCCCCGCCGGAATTTGTGGGCTTCGCTAACTACGCGGCCCTGCTGACGGACACCAACTTCTGGGTGGTCCTCGGCCGCTCCCTGCTCTTCTGCTTCTTGGCCGCCAGCCTGACCGTGGTGATCGGCTTCCTGCTGGCCGTGCTGATGAAGCAGGTCGGCACCGTCGCCCGCCTCATCCTGCAGATCTCCATGCTGCTGGCCTGGTCCATGCCGATCGTCGCCGCGATGACCGTCTGGGTCTGGCTGGTGGACTGGCGCCGCGGCGTCCTGAACTGGCTGCTCACGCGCGTCGGGTTCGACGCCGAGGGGCACAATTGGCTGGCCGAGCCCGTCACGTTCTTCGCCATCGCGTTGATCATCGTCGTCTGGATGTCCGTGCCGTTCGTGGCCCTGAGCATCTACGCCGGCCTGTCCCAGATTTCGGATGAGGTCATGGAGGCCGCTGAGATGGACGGCGCCGCAGGCTTCCAACGCATCCGCTACATCATCATGCCGCTCGTGGCGCCCGTGCTGTCCATCGTGATGCTGCTGCAGATCATCTGGGATCTTCGGGTCTTCACCCAGATCAAGCTCCTCCAAGACGCAGGCGGCGTGGCCAACGAGACCAACCTGCTGGGCACCTACATCTACCAAATGGGCGTCGGGGCCGGAGACTTCGGCACGGCCAGCGCCGTCTCGGTCCTCATGCTCGTCATCACGGTGGCGATCAGCTGGTACTACGTCCGCTCGCTGATGAAGGAAGAGAACTAACCATGCGCCTCTCCTCGCTCTCCCGCCCCCTGTGGACCGCCGTGGCGATCGTCATCGCTCTGGCCTGGGCCTTCCCCGTGTACTGGATGTTCAACTCGTCCTTCCTCCCCAACACGGTGCTGCAGTCCACCACCCCCACGTTCCTACCTTTCGGCGGCTCGCTGGATAACTTCAAGGCCGTCTTCGCGGATGGCACGTTCCTCCAGGCGCTCGGGATCTCCCTGACCGTCACGCTGACCACCGTCGTCGTCTGCCTGATCGTGGCGTTCCTCAGCGCGCTGGCCATCTCCCGATTCAAGTTCAAGGGCCGCCGCTCCTTCATCCTGGCGATGCTGCTCATCCAGATGCTCCCGGCCGAAGGCATGTTTATTGCCCAGTACAAGATGATGAGCTCGGTGGGCCTGCTCAATAACGTCCTCGGGCTCAGCGTGCTCTACATCGCCGCCGTCGTGCCCTTCACCATCTGGATGCTGCGCGGATTCGTCGCCGGCGTGCCCGCGGAGCTGGAGGAGGCGGGCATGGTGGACGGGCTCTCCCGCACCCAGGCTTTCATGCGCATCACCCTGCCGCTGCTGGCACCGGGGTTTGTGGCCTCCGGCGTGTACGCGTTCCTGCAGGCCTGGAACGAGTTCACGGTGGCGCTGGTCATCATGACCGAGGACCAGATGAAGACTTTGCCGCTGTGGCTGCGCGGGTTCGTGCAGGCCTCCGCGACGCGTGAGACCGACTGGGGCATGGTCATGGCCGCCTCCATGATGGTGGCCGTGCCGGTGATCATCTTCTTCATGATCGTCCAGTCGAAGATGTCCAGCGGCCTGGTCAGCGGGGCGGTGAAGGGCTAATGGCCTCGACGACTCACACGAACACCACCACGGAACGGGAACCCCACGTGACGAACACTGACTCCCTGTACCGGTTGGCCGCCGGCACCCTCATGCCCGGATTTCAGGGGACGACGGCGCCCGCATGGGTCCTGTCTGCGCTCGACGAGGGCTTGGCCTCCGTCTGCATCTATGGGCCCAACATCGCCTCCCCGGCGCAGGTCACCGAGCTCATGGGCGCGCTGCGCGCGGCCGCGCCACAGGCCTTGTTCACGCTCGATGAGGAGGGTGGAGACGTCACGCGCCTGCACTACCTCACGGGGTCTAACCAGCCCGGAAACGCTGTGCTGGGGCGGTTGAACGATCCCGCCACGACCGCCAGCTCCGCGGCGGCCATCGCCGCCGAGCTGCGGGAGCTCGGGTTCAACCTCAACCTCGCCCCGGACGCGGACGTGAACTCCACGGATACCAACCCCGTCATTGGGGTCCGGAGCTTTGGCGCGGACGCCGAGCTTGTAGCCCGTCACACGGTGAGCTGGGTCGCGGGGCTGCAGGATGCCGGGGTGGCGGCCTGCGCCAAACACTTCCCCGGGCACGGAGACACCAGCACGGACTCGCACCACACTCTGCCCACCATTGACGTGGACCGGCAGACGCTGACTACCCGGGAGCTGGTGCCGTTCGCCGCCGCCATTGACGGCGGCATCGCCAGCATCATGACCAGCCACATCATGGTCCCCTCGGTGGATTCGGAGCACCCGGCCACGTTTTCCCGCGCCATCCTCCACGACCTGCTGCGGGCCGAGATGGGGTTTGAGGGGGCCATCATTACCGATGCGCTCGACATGGCTGGCGCCAGCGCGGAGACCGGCATCGAGGTGGCCGCAGTCCGTGCCCTCGCGGCGGGGGCGGACTTGCTCTGCCTCGGCTCCGAAACCACGCAGGAGCGTTACGCAGGGATTGTGGAGGCCATTGTCCGTAGCGTGCGGGACGGGCACTTGAGCCTCGAACGCCTCCAGGACGCCGCGCGCCGCACCGCTGAGCTCGCCGCTGCCTACAGCCCGTCCGCCAACTGGCCAGAGGCGACTGAGGCCCCGGGTCCGGCCATCGCTGCGGCGTTTGACGTCTCCGCATCGGCCCGTCGCTGGATCGAATTGCCGCAGGCCGCAGAGTTCGTCACGTTTGACTCCGCCACCAACCTTGCGGTGGGCCACGTGCCGTGGGGTCCCGCGGCGGTGCAGGCCCACACGGACATCGGCAACATCTCCGCGGATTCCAAGCTCGCGCTCATCGGGCGCGGCATCGATGAGCATCACGGCATCTGGAAAGCCGCCGCAGACTTGCGGCGGTCCGGCCGGGAGGTCATCGTCGTCGATTGTGGTTGGCCACGCATGAAAGTCGATCTGGTGACGTTCGGCGCCTCGCGTGCCGTCGCTGCTGCGCTCGTAGATTTTTTGACTCGCTAAACCATCTAGTCACAGGGCTGATCCGGCCCGTTGTTGCGCCGCCTCGCGCCGCATTTCGGGTGCCCGCTGTTGGCTGGCGTGCAGAAAATTCATAGAATAGACCAAATTTGTGCCAGAGGCCTCCGGGCCGCCTTTGGCATGCCCTTTTCACCCTGAAGGAACACATGCAGATCAGAAAAACGCTCGGCGGCGCCCTGACCGCCGTCCTCGCCATGGGCTCACTCGCCGCCCTCGCCACCCCCAGCTACGCCGCGCCGACGTATGACATCGAGCAGTGCATGCCCAGCAGCGGCCTGGGGACCGTGGCCTCCAACGGCACCGTCACGCCGCTACCGAAGGACAACAACGTCAGCGTCTACGCTGGCGGAAACTTCAGCCGCATCGAGGGCGCCGAGCTCGAGGGCCAGCTGGTGGTCGACGGCGATGCCGACCTGGGCAGCGGCGCGTACTCGATGGGCCGCGTCGGCGTCGGCTCGGGCATGATGCCCACGGCCGGCTCCGATGTGTTGCGCATCGGCGGGGACCTGTCCTTCCCGGGGCCGGGCACCGTTGAGGTCTCTCTGATCGACGAGCAGGACACCCTGCTCGAGTCCCACGTCGCCGTCGGCGGCGCGGTCACCGGCGCCGGGACCATCGCCGTGCCGGGCGCGGGAAGCTCCATCGACGAGGGCCTGGGCCGGGAGGCGGCACTCGGCGAGCCGAGCTTCGCCGATTGGCCGAGCAACGACTTCGCCGTGTTGACCTCGTTCATCGACCAGAACGTCAATCACGTCGACAACGTAGCCGGCACCGCCACCAGCGAGTTCGGCACGCTCAGCCTCAACGGAGATGCGTCCGCGGCCCGCCACACGTTCACCGTAGATGCCGCAGACTTGAACGGCTTCTCGCTGCAGGTCGGCGAGAACATTGACCCGACCGAGCCGATCATCATCACCGTCGAAGATGCTGCCGCGACCCTGAGCATTCAGGGACTCTTCGATTCCACAATGCAGGCGATCGACCCAACTTCGGCCCGTTTTGGCCAGTTGGCTTCGCAGATCCTGTGGGTGTTCCCCAACGCCACGGACGTTGAACTCGGCGGCGCGCAGTTGCCGGGTAGCGTCGTCGTTCCGACGGCGGGCTCCACTACCAGCATGACGGCTGCGGGCACCAACGGTCGCGTATGGGTGGCCGGCGATTTGATCCAGAACCGCGCCGGTTCTGAATTCCACAACTTCCCGTTCATCGGCAACCCGGACTCGACGTGCAATGAGCCGCCGACGTCCCCGGTGGTGACCACCGAGGTCGCACCCGTGACCCCCGACGTCACCCAAGCCCAGTGCATCGACGGCGAAGCCACCGAACCCACCATCACCCTCCCCACCACCGAGGGCATCACCTACACCATCACCGGCACCGTCGAAGCCGGCAACACCGTCACCATCACCGCCACCAGCGATGAAAACACCACCCTCACCGAGGCCGACGGCTGGACCCTGAACAACGACGGCACCGCCACCCTCGAAATCACCCTCGAGAACCCCGACTGCACCGAGCCCACCACCGAGGTCGCACCCGTGACCCCCGACGTCACCCAAGCCCAGTGCATCGACGGCGAAGCCACCGAACCCACCATCACCCTCCCCACCACCGAGGGCATCACCTACACCATCACCGGCACCGTCGAAGCCGGCAACACCGTCACCATCACCGCCACCAGCGATGAAAACACCACCCTCACCGAGGCCGACGGCTGGACCCTGAACAACGACGGCACCGCCACCCTCGAAATCACCCTCGAGAACCCCGACTGCACCGACGAGGCGCTGCCGACGGAGACCCCGGATCCCACGCCCACCCCGGTCGAGCCCACGGATCCGGACACCCCGGATGCTCAGGTTGATGAGGACGGGCAGGCGGGCGGCTCGTCGGATTCGGACGAGCTAGCCAAGACGGGTGTGACGCAGGCACCCATGATCGCCCTCGGCCTCGCCTTGCTGCTGGCCGGTGGCGTCCTGCTGGCCGTCCGCCGCAAGCGGGCCTAGCGGTCGAGCGATAACAGGGGAGGGGCCCGGCGGTCATCCGCCGGGCCCCTCCCCTGTTGCGTGCCGCGCTGTGGCGGCTCTTGACTCGGCTAGGCCCAGAGCGCGGCCAGGCCGGAGAGCGAGTTCCACCCGAGGAAGAGCGTCAGGAGCCACGTGATCGCTCCCAGTACCAGCAGCCACATGGGGTACGCGTAGCCCTGCAGCAGGTCGCGGCGGCGCCACGCCACCCAGAGAAGGACGCCGAAGCCGACCGGCAGGATGAGGCCGTTGAAGGCGCCAGCAAAAATAAGCAGCGTTTGCGGCGCCTGGCCGAGGAGCAGGAAGGCGGCCAAACACACGGCGATGAAGCCGATGGTGAGCCAATTGCGCGTGCGTACTGCCGTCGTCGTGCGCGTGATGAAGGAGACCGACGTGTAGGCGGCGCCGATGACGGAGGTGAGCGCGGCCGCCCAGAGGATGACGCCGAAGAGCCGCATGCCGATCTCGCCGGCGGCTGCGCCGAAGGCCTCGGCCGCCATGTTGTCGCTGGTCAGCGCAACGCCACCGGCAACGACGCCGAAGATGGCCAGGAAGAGCAGCACGCGCATGACGCCGGTGACGATGATGCTGAGGACCGAGCTGCGGGTGACTTCCTTGACGTGCTCGACGCCGGACGTGCCGGAATCCAACATCCGGTGGGCGCCGGCGTAGGTGATGTAGCCGCCGACTGTGCCGCCGATCAGCGTGGTGATGGTGAGGAAATCGACCTCGGCGGGCATCACGGTGTTCTTCAGCGCCTCACCGACCGGGGGTGCGGCGACGATGGCCACGTACAGCATCAGCAAAATCATCATGGCACCGAGCAGCACGACGATGCGGTCGAGCGCCATCCCGGCGCGCTTGGACACGAAGATCAGAATCGCGATGACGGCGGAGATGGCGCCGCCGATCTGTGGATCCCATCCCAGCATGGCGTTCATGCCGAGGCTCGCGCCGGCGATATTGCCGATGTTGAAGACCATGCCGCCGATGAAGACCAGCGCGGCGAGGAACCAGCCGATGCCGGGCAGGACCTTGTTGCCCAGCTCTTGGGCGCGCATCCCGGAGACGCCGATGACGCGCCAGACATTCAGCTGGACGGCAATGTCGACCAGGATCGAGACGACGATCGCGAAGGCGAAGGCGGCGCCGAGCTGCACCGTAAACACGGTGGTTTGGGTGATGAAGCCGGGCCCGATGGCGCTGGTAGCCATCAGGAACATGGCCCCTAGCAGCGCTGTACGGCGGGCCGAGGCGCTGAGTTGGGGCTTCTCGGGGGCGGCGGACATAGGAAACCTTCCGGTGCGGGTGCGAGAGTCGGCACGGTGTTCGCCCTCACGTGAGGGGCGTCACGGCGCAGGTATTGAGAGGACTCTACTGGTTGTTCAACAATCGGCGCAATAATTTGTTGAACAATGTCGCCCGCAAGGCGGCGTCCGGCCCGCCGCGCCTACATCTCCAGCAGCGGACCCAACGAGTACGCCAGCGACAGGGAAACGGCGTTGTTGAACGCATGGAGCACGTACACATACCCCAGGGACTTGCCCGTGAACACGTAGGCCAGAGACATGGTCACACCGAGCACGATGTACGGAACCGCGGCCACCAGATCGAAGCTCATGGTGCCAATGAAGTGCAGGGCAGCGAATGCCACCACGGAGATCAGCACGCAGATCCACACCGGAACCTTGCGGCTCATTTTGCCGATCAGCAGATGCCGGAAGATGTACTCCTCCACTAGCGGCCCCATGATCGCTACCGTGAAGAACATCGTCAGGAACGGCACATCCTGGGTCATGGATTCAATGGCCAGCTGATTCTCGCTCTTGGTCGGGTCCGCGCCCGAGGCGACCAGCAGACCGGTGGTCGTCATGATGGACGCGAACCAGAGGCCGGGAATCAACCCGAACTTCAACCACGGGTGGTAGGAAAATGTCCCGAAGGTGCGAAACAGGTGGGGCGCGACGACGATCATGACCGCCGTGAACAGCAGGACGTAGGAGAGCAGGTTCACGGAGAACAGGGCCCGGCTCTCCGTCCCAAAGAACTCCACATACCCGGGCACGAGCACCAGCAAGCCCATCAAGCCCAGTCCCATCAGCAGGACATACAACACCAGCACGGCCCCGTCGGCGCGGCGGAACGCGCCGGCCTCATACACCGGCTGTTTCCGCTTCGGCGGGAGCTGGTACGGCGTGGGCGGCAGAGGGGGCTGATCCATAGAAGTCACCCTATCGGCCCAACCTATACGGCAGGAATCGAGCCGGTGACCGCATCCGGGTCCTCCGCGGGGCCCGCGAACTGGCTCTGATAAAGCCGGTAGTAGGCCCCCTCCGCGGCGATGAGCGCCTCATGATTTCCCTGTTCCACGATGCGCCCGGCCTCCATGACCAGAATCGTGTCCGCGTCCCGAATGGTCGAGAGCCGGTGGGCGATCACAAAGCTGGTCCGGTCCGTGCGCAGCGCCTTCATGGCCTGCTGCACCAACACCTCAGTGCGGGTATCGACGGAGGACGTGGCCTCGTCCAAGATCAACAAGGACGGGTCCGCCAAAAACGCCCGCGCAATCGTGATGAGCTGGCGCTCACCGGCGGAAACGTTGGTGCCCTCATCATCAATCACCGTGTCGTAGCCGTCCGGCAGCGCCCGGACAAAACGATCCACATAGGTCGCCTCCGCCGCGGCGTAGACCTCCTCATCGGTGGCGTCCAGACGCCCGTAGCGGATGTTCTCCCGGATCGACCCCTTGAAGAGCCACGCGTCCTGCAGCACCATGCCCGCCGTCGAACGGAGCTCGGCCCGGGACAAGCGCGTGATATCGACGCCGTCGAGCGTAATGGCCCCGCCGTCGAGCTCGTAGAACCGCATCACGAGGTTGACCAGAGTCGTCTTACCCGCCCCGGTCGGGCCGACGATCGCCACGGTGTGGCCCGGGTCCGCCTCGAGAGAGAGGTCCTCGATGAGCGGACGGTCGGGGGTGTAGGAGAAGGACACGTGACGGAACTGCACGTGGCCGTCGGCGCGTTCCGGCAGGTGCTCCGAAGCGTCTTCCTCGTCCTGCTCCTCGGCGTCCAGCAGCTCGAACGTCCGCTCCGCGGACGCGACGCCGGACTGCAGCATCTGCGCCATGCCGGCTATTTGCCCCAGTGGCTGCGTGAACTCTCGCGAGTACTGGATGAAGGCGGTGGCGTCGCCGAGGGTCATCTGACCCGAGGCCACGCGCAGCCCACCCATGACGGCGATGCCCACGTAGGCCAGGTAGGAGATGAACTGCATCACCGGGAAAATAGACCCGGAGAGGAACTGTGCACCGAAGGAGGCGCGGAAGAGGTCCTCATTCTTCTCGTCAAAGTTCTTCAGCGCGACGTCCTCACGCCCGAACACCTTCATCAGGTCATGGCCGGAAAAGGACTCCTCGATGTGGCCATTGAGGGTTCCGGTGGCTTTCCACTGGTGTTTGAACTTCTTCTGCGAGCGCACGCCGATCAACCCGGCCGCCACTGCGGACAGCGGTAGCGCGATGAGGGCAATCAGCGCGAGCTGCCAGGAGACCACGAACATCATGATGACGATGCCGATGACGGTCAGCAGCGCTTGGAGCAACTGAGCGAACGCCTGCTGTAGCGCGTTTTGGATATTGTCGACGTCGTTGGTCACCCGGGAGAGCACATCGCCGCGCTGGCGGGTGTCAAAGTAATTCAGCGGCAGCCGGTTGAGCTTGGTTTCGACGTCGCGCCGCAGCGTGTAGACCACGCGCATGACCAGCTTGTTGAGGATGAAACCCTGGGCCCACATGAACGTATTCGCAACGAAGTACATGGCGAGCACGATCGCGATGATGACGGCCAGCTTCTGGAAATCGATCCCGGTTCCGGGCACGAGTTCCATCGTGGCGATCATCTGCGCTTGATCCGTCTGCCCCTCGGCCTGGAGCCCGGCGATGATCTGCTCCTGCGTCACCCCGGCCGGCATCTGCCCGCCGATGTAGCCGGCAAAAATGACATCCATGGCCTGACCCAAGACCTTGGGCGCCACCACGTTGAGCACCACGGCGATGCCGATAAACAGCAGCACCACGGACAGCAAGGCCTTCTCCGGGGCTAGCAGGCCCATCAATCGCTTGGCGGAGGGCCAAAAGTCCTTGGCCTTGCGCGGAGGGGCCATCTCCCCGAACCCGTCGTCCATGGAGACGTTCAGGTCCTCGTCCGTCAGCTCGACGTCGTCGCCGCGCTTCTGCTTCTGCTCGGCCATCAGGCGCTCTCCTCTGCGGACATCTGGGACTCGACGATCTCTTGGTACGTCGCATTCGTTTCCAACAACTCGGCGTGCGTGCCCCGGCCGACGATCGCCCCGTCGTCGAGCACCAGGATCTGGTCCGCCTCGGTAATGGTGGCCACACGCTGTGCCACCATCAGCACCGTCGCCTCCGAGACCTCGCGCCGCAGGGCCTGGCGCAGCCGGGCGTCGGTCGTGACGTCGAGGGCTGAGAAGGAGTCGTCAAAGAGGTAGACGGACGGGCGGGAGGCCAGCGCACGCGCGATGCACAGCCGCTGCCGCTGCCCGCCGGAGACGTTGGTTCCACCCTGGGAGATCGGCATCTCGAGGCCGCCGTCAGCCGCACGCACAAAGTCCTCCGCTTGGGCAATCCGCAGGGCCTCCCACAGCTCATCGTCACTGGCGTCCGGCGCACCGTAGCGCAGATTGGAGGCCACGGTTCCGGAGAACAGGTAGGGCCTCTGCGGGACCGCGGCCACGGCGGCAGCGAGCGCCTGCCGGTCCAGTTCCCGCACGTCGACGCCGTCGATCCGCACGCTGCCGGCTTGGGCGTCATACAGCCGAGGCACCAAGTTCAGGAGGGTCGATTTTCCGGCGCCCGTGGACCCGATGATCGCCGTCGTTTGTCCGGGCTCGGCGGTGAAGGTGACGTCCTTCAGGACGGGCTCCTCCGCCCCGGGATATCCAAAGGTCACCCCGGCGAACTCGACCTTCCCGGTGACGACGCCGTCGCCCTGCGTGGGCAGCGCGGCGCCGCCGGCCGGGTCCGTGAGGGAGGGTTCGACGTCGAGGACCTCGCCGATGCGTTCCGCGCACACCATGGCTCGCGGCACCATCATGGCCATGAACGTGCCCATCATGACGGCCATGAGGATCTGCAGCAGGTACTGCAGGAACGCGGTCAGGGCGCCGGGTTGGATGTCGCCGGCCTCGACCCGATGCCCGCCGAACCACAACACCGCCGCCGTGGCGAGGTGCAGGATCAGGCTGATCAGCGGGAACATGAGCACAAAGTACTGACCGACTTTGACGCCCGTCTCCGTCAGCCGCTCATTGGCCTCGTCAAACCGCTGCGTCTCATAGGGCTCGCGGACGAACGCGCGGACCACGCGGATGCCCGTGATCTGTTCCCGCAGCACCCCGTTAATCCCGTCGATGCGGTCCTGCATCGTCCGGAACAACGGCATCAGCTTCACCACGAGGAAGCCGACGACCACGAGCAGAATGGGCACGGAGACCCACACCAGCCACGACAGGCCCGGATCCTCCTGGAGCGCCATGATCACCCCACCGATGCACATGATGGGGGCGTTGATCATGAAATTCAGCCCCATGAGCACCAGCATTTGCACCTGCTGCACGTCGTTGGTGCCGCGGGTGATGAGGGTCGGCGCGCCGAACTGGTTGACCTCCCGCGCAGAGAAGCGCGCCACGGAATGGAACACGCCCCGGCGCAGGTCCCGGCCGATAGCCATGGCCGTCTTGGCACCGAAGTAGACGGCGCCCACCGCCGTGATCACCTGCAGACCAGCGACGCCGAGCATGACGGCCCCGGTGGACCAGATGTAGTCGATGTCCCCGGTCACCACGCCGGTGTCGATGATGTCCGCATTGAGGCTGGGTAGATAGAGCGTGGCCATCGTGGTCGCCAGCTGCAGGGCGAACACGGCAAAAATCCACCGCTTATAGGGCTTCGAGTACTGCGCGATGAGTCGCAGGAGCATGGGGAGTCAGTCTTTCTACACGACGCCCCGGGCTGCTTGGTGTGGTGGGGCAACTGTGTACTTTAGCCCCGCGGTGCGTCGCCGGCATCCACCCCAAGGATGAACTGCCCTGTACTTAGGATCACATTATTCGTATCATGAAACTGCAATATCGCATCATGAAAATCTATCGAGGAGGATCGATGGCAGATACGCCGCACCTCACCCCGGGCGACGCCGCCCCAGACTTCGCACTGCGGGCCACGGGCGGCACCACCGTGGCGCTGGCCGACTACGCGGGCCGCCGCGTCGTCGTCTACTTCTACCCCCGCGCCGCCACGCCCGGCTGCACAACGGAGGCCTGCGACTTCCGCGACAGCCTCTCGGCCCTCGCGGCCGCCGGGTACGACGTCGTCGGGGTCTCCCCCGACCCCGTGGCGGACCTCGAGGCGTTCGCCGCAGACCAGTCGCTCACGTTCCCACTGCTGTCCGATCCCGACTCCGCCGTCGCCCGCGCATACGGCGCCTACGGGGCCAAGGAACTCGGCGGCCAGCAGATCACGGGCGTCCTGCGCAGCACCGTGGTACTGGACGAAGATCACCGGGTGCAGCACGCGCAGTACCGCGTAGACGCCCAGGGGCACGTCGCCCAATTGCGCCGCACGTTAGGCGCCTGACCGCCCCCGGGCGAGGGCACCCAACGGAGCGGGGGCGCATCCTGTGTGGTCACAGGTGGCGCCCCCGCTCTCTGCCCGAGTCACCGGAAACGGCCCGGCTAGGCCTCCCCGCGGCGGAGCAGGCGCCCGCGCGGCGTCTGGAAGTCCACTTGGCCGCCGCGCACCCACGTGCCACTGACCTCACCGGCCAGCTCACGCCCGTCGTACGGAGAGATCTGGTTGCGGTGGTGCAGGCGCGTGACATCGATGGTCTGCGTGGCCTCGGGCGAGAACACGGCGAAGTCGGCGTCCGCTCCCACCTCGATCTTGCCTTTGCGCTCGAGCCCGGCGAACTGGGCCGGGTGGGAGGACATCCACTCGAGAACGCGCTCCAGGGTGATCCCGCGCTTCTTCGCTTCGGTCCAGATCAGGGACAGGCCCAACTGCAGGGAGGCCACGCCGCCCCACGCGGTGCCGAAGTCACCGGTCTGCACGTGCTTGAGGTCCACGGTGGACGGGGAGTGGTCGGAGACGATGAAGTCGATCGTCCCGTCCTCCAGGCCCTGCCACAGCAGCTCCCGGTTGGCCTCCTCACGAATCGGCGGGCAGCACTTGAACGCGGTGCCTCCAGCCGGGATCTCCTCCGCGAGCAGCGTCAGGTAGTGCGGGCAGGTCTCCACCGTCAGGCGGACGCCGTCGCGCTTGGCCTCCGCGATCATCGGCAGCGCATCGGAGGAGGAGAGGTGCAGGATGTGGGCGCGAGCCCCGGTGCGGCGTGCCCGCTCAATCACCTCGGCGATCGCGATGTTCTCCGCCGAGCGCGGGCGCGAGGCGAGGAAACGGTCGTACTCACGGCCCTCGGCGGGCGGGGCGCCGTCGATCGTGGAGGCGTCCTCAGCGTGAACAATCATCATCGAGCCGATCTCCGCCAGCTCGGCCAGATCCCGTTCCATCTCATCGGGTGACAGCGGAGGGAACTCGTCCACCCCGGAGTGCAGCAGGAAGCACTTGAAGCCGAAGACGCCCTCCTCATGCAGGCGGCGTAGCTCCGCGGTGTTGCCCGGAACGGCCCCGCCCCAGAAGCCCACGTCGATGTGGGCCTGAGGTCCGGCCACCGCCCGCTTCTCCTCCAGCGCCGGCACGTCCACGGTGGGCGGAATGGAGTTCAACGGCATGTCGATCAGCGTGGTGACGCCACCGGCCGCGGCGGCTCGGGTGGCCGAATCGAAGCCCTCCCACTCGGTGCGTCCCGGCTCGTTCACGTGCACGTGAGTGTCCACGAGGCCGGGAATCAGGACCTGCTCGGCCCCCACATCGAGCGTCTCGGCCCCGGGCAGCTGGGCGCCGGCGGGTTCGACGGCGGCAAAGCGCCCGTCGCGGATGCCCACCTCACCGGCCACGGTGCCGTGCGGTGTCACGATCCTCTCGGCCCGAATCACCAGATCAAACATGGTCTGGCCCGCTGCGGCGGGCGGCGCTGCGGCGCCGGTCTCGATGCTCAAGGCTGTCTCCTTTGTTTCGCGGCCCCGTGGGGCCTGTGATCTATCATGCGAGTTCGCGCGAGCGCGCTCAATCTGAACCGGCTCCGCGGGACGGATTAGGGGTGCAATGCGGGCAGGGGCTCGCGGTCACCGGCGGCGATCTGCGCGCCGATCCTCCGGCCGAGCTCCCGCAGCAGCGGGGCCGGATTGGCCAAGCACGCGGCGACGTCCGGCTCCACGTCCGTGAGGGCCAGCGCAGCGGTGATACCGGCCGCCGTCAGTGCCTGCGCGTCGAGATCGCGCCGCCCGCACACGGCATAGACGGGCAGACCCCGCGCGGCCGCGGCGGCCGCGACGCCAGCGGGGGCCTTGCCCTCCAGCGTCTGGGCGTCGAGGCGCCCCTCGCCGGTGATGACGACGTCGGCCGCGGCGAGCGCCGCGTCGAACCCGGTCAGCTCCATGACCACCTCGATCCCGCGGCGACGCGTGGCGGACAAGAGCGCCAGGGCGGCGAAACCGACGCCGCCCGCACTGCCCGCCCCCGGAGCCTTAGCTGCGGCCGCCGGCTCCGGTCCGGCCACCCGCTCCAACACGTCGACCAGGCGCGCCAGCCCGGATTCGAGCACGCGCACATCCTCGGGGCTCGCGCCCTTCTGAGGACCGAACACGGCGGCCGCGCCGCGCGCGCCGAGCAGCGGGTTATCCACGTCGCTGGCGAGGACGACCTCCGTCCCCTCCAACCGCGGGTCGAGCCCGGAGACGTCAACGCACGCTAAATCGTTGAGCGCGGCGCCGCCGTCGGGCAGTACACGGCCACGGGCGTCCAGCAGGCGTACGCCGAGGGCGCTCAGCAGACCCGCTCCGCCGTCCGTACAAGCGCTGCCGCCGACGCCGAGAATGATGCGGCGGGCGCCGGCATCGAGCGCAGCGCCGATGAGCTCGCCCGTCCCCCGGCTGGTCGCCGCCCCGGCGTCCCGCGCCTTGGCGGGCACCAGGTCCAGCCCCGAGGCGGCGGCCAGCTCCACGACGGCGGTATGTCCCGACACCGCGAAGCTGGCCTCCACCGTGGCGGAAAGTGGCCCGGTGACGGCGCGACTCACCGCGCGGTATCCGGCGCTGAGCGCAGCCGCCACGGTTCCCTCACCGCCGTCGGCCACCGGAACAGCGGTGGTCCGCGCCTGCGGCAGGCTCTCCTGCAGGCCGGAGGCCACCGCGGCGGCGACGTCGGCCGCGGCGAGGGTGCCCTTGAACTTGTCCGGGGCGATGAGCACGTCCACGGCAGGCCTCAGACGCCCGCGCCGACGGGTTCGGCCGTCGCATCCTGGGCCGCGGCCAGCGGGACCAACGCGGTCGGGGCGTCCTCGGCCGAACCGGCCAATTCCTCGAACTCGTTGACGGCGTCCAAGCTGGCGCCCATGGAAATGTTGGTGACGCGCTCCAGAATGACCTCAACCACCACGGGCACCTGATGCTCCTCCGCCAGTCGGCCAGCCTCCGCGAAGCCCTCGGCCAGCCGGGCCGGGTCCTCAACGCGGACGGCCTTGCAGCCTAGGCCCTCGGCAACCTTCACGTGATCGACGCCGTAGCCATTGGTCTCCGGGGAGTTGATGTTCTCGAACGCCAGAGACACGTGGTAATCCATCTCAAACGCGCGCTGGGACTGGCGGATGAGCCCCAGGTAGGAGTTGTTGACCACCACGTGGATGTACGGCAGCTTGAACTGCGCGCCGACGGCCAGCTCCTCGATCATGAACTGGAAATCGTAGTCACCAGACAAGGCGACCACGCGCTGGTTTGGCTTGCCGCGGACCACGCCCAGGGCGGCGGGTCCGGTCCACCCCAAGGGTCCGGCCTGGCCGGCGTTGATCCACTGACGCGGGCCAAACACGTGCAGCATCTGCGCCCCGGCGATCTGGGACAGGCCGATGGTGGAGACATACGTGGTGTCCTGGCCGAAGGCGGCGTTCATCTCTTGGTAGACGCGCTGCGGCTTGATCGGGATGTTCTCGAAGTTCGTCTTACGGTGCCCGGTGCCCTTGCGGGCCGTGCACTCGTCCGCCCACGCGCCGTACTGCGGCAGCGTCCCGTCGGCCTTGCGCTGCTTGGCGGCGGCCAGCAGTTGCTCCAGGGCGGCCCCGGCATCGGAAACGATCCCCAGATCCGGGCTGAAGACGCGCCCGATCTGCGTCGGCTCAATGTCTACGTGCACAAAGGTGCGGCCCCGCCGGTAGGTCTCCAAATCGCCGGTATGGCGGTTGGCCCAGCGGTTGCCGATCCCGAGGACAAAGTCAGAGGCCAGGAACGTGTCATTGCCATACTTGGTGTGCGTCTGAATGCCCACCATGCCGGCCTGCAGGCGGTGATCGTCGGCGATGGCGCCCCATCCCATGAGGGTCGGGGAGACGGGGAGGTTCAGCTCTTCGGCCAGCTCCACCAGCAGCTCGGACGCGTTGGCATTGATCACGCCGCCGCCAGCGATCAGCAGCGGGCGTTTCGCCTGGACCAGCAGGTCGAGGATCTTCTCCGCCTGGGCGCGCGTGGCCTGCGGGCGCAGGGGCGGCAGCGGCTCGTAGGCGTCGATGTCGAACTCGATCTCGGCCAACTGCACGTTCAGCGGCAGGTCCAGCAGCACCGGCCCTGGCCGGGAGGAGCGCATGACCTGGAAGGCCTTCGCGAACGTGCCGGGGACCAACCCTGGTTCCAGGATGGTGGAGGCGAACTTCGTCACGGGCTTGGCGATCGACTCGATGTCCACCGCTTGGAAGTCCTCCTTGTGCAGCACGGAGGTGGGCGCCTGCCCGGTGATGCACAGCATGGGGATCGAGTCGGCGATCGCCGCGTAGAGCCCGGTGATCATGTCCGTCCCGGCCGGCCCGGACGTGCCGATGCAGACGCCGATCCCGCCGGTGGCCCGGGAGTAGCCGTCCGCTGCGTGGGAGGCACCCTCGACGTGACGGTGCAGGGTGTGGCGGATGCCGCCGTGGGCCTTCATGGCCGAATACAGAGGGTTGATCGCGGCGCCAGGCAGCCCGAAGGCCTCGGTGGCGCCCTCCTTTTCCAGAATCAGGGTGATGGCGTCTACTGCGCGCATGCGGGTCATGGTGTGCTCCTTGCTACGGGGTGGACCGGCCGGCCCATCAGGCGGTGGTCGGCGTCGGTTCGGTGCTGGCGTCTGCCGCGAGGGTGCCGCCGCTGCGCTGCACGCCGCGGAACAGGCCGGAGTGGTCCAGTCCGCCGTCGCCCGTGGCGACGGTGGAGGCCACCAGTTGCGCCACTAGTGACCCGAGGGGCAGGACGACGCCGGCCTCGCGGGCCGCGGAGGTCACGATTCCCATGTCCTTGTGATGCAGGGCCAAGCGGAATCCCGGAGTAAAGTCTCGGTCCAGAATCTTCTGCCCCTTCTGGTCGAGGACCTTGGAACCGGCGAGCCCGCCGCCGAGGACGGACAGGGCGGCGGCGGTGTCCACGCCGTACGCCTCGAGGAAAGCCACGCCCTCGGAGAGGGCCTGGATGTTCGCGGCCACGATCAGCTGGTTGGCCGCTTTCACGGTCTGCCCGGAGCCGGCTGGGCCCACGTGGACGATCGTCTTGCCGACGCCGGCGAAGACCTCGGCGGCGGCGTCAAAGTCCTCCCGCTCGCCGCCGACCATAATGGACAACACGCCGTCCACGGCCCCGGCCTCGCCACCAGACACCGGGGCGTCGAGCGGCCGCAGGCCCGCGGCGCGGGCCTCTTCGGCCAAGCGCACGGCCACGTCGGGGCGGATCGTGGAGTTGTCGATCCACAGCGCACCCTCCTTGGCGTTCGCAAAGACCCCGTTCTCCCCCGTGACCACGGCCTCCACGTCTGGGGAGTCCGGGACCATGGTGATGACGACGTCGGCGTCGGCGACGGCCTCACGGATGTTCGCGGCGGCGCGTCCGCCGGCTTGCTCCAGCTCGGCGGCCTTGCCCGGGCTGCGGTTGTAGCCGGTGACGGCGAAGCCCGCGGAGACCAGGTTCTTGGCCATGGGCAGCCCCATGATGCCGAGTCCGATGAAGGCGATGTTCTTGCTCATGTGATGCTCCTAAAGAAATCGAGGGGTAGCTCAGGCGGGCTGGCGGATGAGCCAGCCGAAGGCGTCGTCGTGGGCGGCCTTGTACTCCAGGCCAATGGGGCCGGAGTAGCCCAGCTCGCGGCTGCGGGTCACCCACTCCCCCAGCGGTAGCTCGCCGGTGCCGGGTGCGCCGCGGCCCGGGTTATCGGCGATCTGAATGTGACCAAACTGGTGAGCATGCTGCTCAATCACGGCGGCCACGTCTTCACCGTTGACGGCCAGGTGGTAGAAGTCCGCGAGCAGTTGGACGTTGTCCACCCCGGCCGCGCGCGTGGCGGAGATGATCTCCAGCGCGTGCTGCGCCGTCTTGACCGGGTAGGCCTCGGTGCCGGAGACCGGCTCGAGAAGGACCGTGCCGCCGATGCGGCCGACGCCGCGAGCCGCGGCGACGAGGTTGTCCAGCCCGAGCGCGTCCTGAGCGGCGGGGTCCTGACCGTCCTGACGGTTTCCGTACAGCGCGTTAAAGTGGCGGCACCCCGTGGCCTCGCCGATGCCGGCGACCACGTCGACGTTGTCCCGGAACTCAACGTCGCGGCCGATCCAGGACACGAGTCCCCGGTCCCCGCCCGGCATGTCTCCAGCCAGGAAGTTCAGCCCGGTCAGCCGCACCCCGGCATCGTCCAGGGCTCCGATGAAGCGGTCGACGTCGACGTCGGCGGGGACCGCCTCCGCGAAGGGCCACCAAAACTCCACCTGGTCGAATCCCGCGGCCTTCGCGGCGGCGGGGCGCTCCAAGAGCGGAAGCTCCGTCAGCAGAATCGAGCAGTTCACGGTGTAGGACATCGCACCCTCCTTGAGAGATTTCCATATCATGGAAGCAAGTTATTGCTTTATGAGAACTTTAGAAGTGGTCCGCATCACCTGTCAAGCACTTTGCCTTCTCGCATGACGACCGAAACTTGTCGCGATGCGAAAAACTCTTGACACCTCCTCTGTGATGCGGATTACTTAACACCGCCACATCTGGAATCTTCATTCCATAATGCGAAAACTTTCCTGCCGCATCGCGGCCTGATCAGAAGGGCTTGCTATGACTGCCCAGAACCACACGATGCCCCCGGCCGCTGGCAGCGACGCCACCGGCATGGCATCGACCGCGGACCCCGCCGGCGTCGACGCCGAGAGCCCCACCGGCGCCCCACGGGAGAACAACCCGCTGGGACTCAGCCCCGGCCTGTACAACCAAGACTTGGCCCCCACCCGCCGGCGCGGCCGGACGTGGAACGCCTACAGCATCTTCACGCTGTGGGCTAATGACGTGCACAGTCTGGGCAACTACGGGTTCGCCATTGGGCTCTTCGCCCTAGGACTCGGCGGCTGGCAAATCCTGCTGGCCCTCGGGCTCGGCGGCGCCCTCCTGTTCTTGCTGCTCAATCTCTCCGGGTTCATGGGGGAGAAAACGGGCGTCCCGTTCCCCGTCATGAGCCGCATCTCCTTCGGCATTCACGGAGCGCAGATCCCCGCGCTCATCCGCGGCGCCGTCGCCATCGCCTGGTTCGGCATCCAGACCTACCTCGCCTCCGTGGTGCTGCGCATCATGATCGTCGCCGTCGTCCCTGCGGCCGCGCGGTTCGATGAGAGCAACTACTGGGGGCTCTCCGCCCTCGGCTGGATGTCCTTCCTCGTCCTGTGGGCCCTGCAGCTGGTGATTGTGAGCTACGGGATGGAGATGATCCGCAAGTACGAGGCGTTTGCCGGACCGGTCATCTTGGTCACCATGGCCGCGCTAGCGATCTGGATGTTCACCGAGGCCCAGGGATCCATCGCCTGGTCCACGCCAGAGTCCAAGACCGGCCTCGACATGTGGCTGGCGATCTTCGGCGGCGCCACCCTGTGGGTGTCGATCTACGGAACCTTCGTCCTGAACTTCTGTGATTTCACCCGTGGCGCCAGCTCCAAGGGCGCGATCGTTCGCGGCAACTTCTACGGCATCCCCATCAATATGCTGCTCTTCGGCGCCATCGTGGTGGTCTTGGCTGGCGCACAGTTCAAGATCAACGGGACCGTCATCGAGTCGCCTGCGGACATCGTGCAGACCGTCCCGAACACCTTCCTCCTGGTCTTGGCCTGCCTGGCGTTGCTCATCCTGACCATCGCCGTGAACCTCATGGCCAACTTCGTAGCCCCGATCTACGCGCTGTCCAACCTCTTCCCCAAGACGTTGAACTTCCGCCGCGCGGGCCTCGTCTCCGGTCTCTTGGGCCTGCTGATCCTGCCGTGGAATCTCTACAACTCCCCGATCGTCATTACGTACTTCCTCGGCGGTCTGGGCGCGCTGCTCGGCCCTTTGTTCGGCATCATCATGGCCGACTACTGGCTGCTGCGCCGGGCGCGCGTCAACGTCCCGGACCTCTACCGTGACCGCCCGCAGACCGAGTACTACTACCGCCGCGGCGTGAACCCCCGCGCCGTGGCCGCGCTGATCCCCACGGCCCTGACGGCCATGGTGCTCGCGTTCGTGCCCGCCTTCGCCGCCCTCTCCGCGTTCTCTTGGATCATCGGCTCCGTGCTCGGCGCGGTCGTTTACCTCTCCATCGCGGACCGGCGCACCCCCATCACCGACGTCTCCGGCGAGCCCATCGCCGTCGCCAGCACCCACTAAGGAGTCCCATGCGCCTACTCGTCGTCAACGTCAACACCACGGCCTCCATGACGGAGGCGATCGCCGCGTCGGCCCGCGCCGTCGCGTCCGCTGATACGGAGATCATTGGCCTCACCCCGCGCTTCGGCGCGGACTCGTGCGAGGGGAATTTTGAGTCCTATCTCGCCGCCTTGGGCGTCTTGGACGCCGTGGCGAGTTATCAGGAGCCGTACGACGCCGTCATTCAGGCCGGCTACGGCGAGCACGGCCGGGAGGGCCTCCAGGAAGTGCTGGACGTCCCCGTCGTCGATATCACCGAGGCCGCCGCCTCCACGGCCATGTACCTCGGCCACAAGTATTCGGTGGTCACCACCCTGGACCGCACCGTTCCACTCATTGAGGACCGCCTGAAACTCGCCGGCCTCGATGCCCGGTGCGCCTCGGTGCGCGCCTCGGGATTGGGCGTGTTGGAGCTTGAGTCGGACCCTCAGCGCGCCGTCGAGGCCATTGTGGCCCAGTCCCGCGAGGCCGTGGAGCGGGACCACGCGGAAGTGATCTGCCTCGGTTGCGGCGGAATGGCCGAGTTGGAGGAGGCCGTCTCCGCCGCCACCGGCGTGCCCATCGTCGACGGCGTGCGCGCCGCGGTGACGGTGGCCGAGTCGCTGGTGCGGTTGGGCCTGTCCACCTCGAAGTCCCGCACGTACGCGCCGCCGCGCCCCAAGCAGATCACCGGGTGGCCGCTGCCGACGTCGGGCCGCTAAACCGCGGCAAGAAACACGAGGAGGGCCCGTGACCGAATGATTCGGTCACGGGCCCTCCCGCTGCGTCGCCGGCCCTCTTACAGAGCGATCTGCCGGTTCACGTCCTTGTAGAGCAAGTAGCGGAACCGCGACGGCCCGCCCGCGTAACAAGCCTGCGGACAGAAGGCCCGCAGGGACATGTAGTCACCGGCCTCCACCTCCACCCAGTCGTCGTTCAACCGGTACACCGCCTTGCCCTCCAAGACGTACAGGCCGTGCTCCATGACGTGCGTCTCCGCGAAGGGGATGGAGGCGCCCGGATCGAACGTCACCACGTTCACGTGCATGTCAAAGGCCAGATCCTCCGGATCGAGCATCCGCGTGGTCCGCCACGCGCCGTTGGTATCCGGCATCGGCGTCGGCTCAATGTCCTGCTCGTTGCCGACGACGACGCGCGGCGTGTGTCCGCTCAGCGGCTCGTACCGCTTGCGGATCCACTGGAATTGGGTGGGCTCCACACCGTTGTTCGCGGCGGTCCACGCCGCCCCCGCCGGCAGGTAAGCGAAGCCGCCCGGGGCGAGCACGTGCTCGGCCCCGTCAACGGCGATCGTCAACTCGCCCGCGAGGACGAACACAAAGCCCTCGACCTCGGCCTGCGGCTCGGGCCGCTTGGACCCTCCGCCGGGCGCGACCTCCACGATCGACTGCGCGAACGTGGTGGCGCCGGAGGCCACCGGGCGGTTCAGGACCCAGGCCCGCGCGCCCTCCCATTCGGGGAAAACGGACGTGACGATGTCCCGGAGCACGCCCCGCGGGATCACCGTGTAGGCCTCGGTCACCACCGCCCGGTCACTGAGCAAGTTGGTCTGCGGGGGCAATCCGCCCGTCGCCCCCTGATAGACGGGGGCGGTTGTACGTTCGGTCACGAGCTCAGACATGGGTTCCCTCTTCTACGGTGATCGGTCGGTTGAGTGCGATCGAGTCCAGGGTCGCCGCGTCCACGCCGGCCTCCCGCTCGATCTCCTCAGTGGTCAGGGCGCCACAGGCGCGGCCGCGGCGAATGAAGTTGGCCAGGGCCCGGGCAGTGGCCGGCTCGTCCATGACGGACGATTCAATGCGGTGCACGTAGTTGCGCAGGCGGGCCGCCGCCGCGGCGAACCCGTCCCGGTAGAACGCGTACGTCGCGAGGAACCGCGTGGGCAGCTGCGCCGCGTGCAGGTCCCAGCCTTGATAGATCCCCCGCTCGAGGTGGCGGCGGACCAGGCGGGCGTGCAGCTGCCATGCCTGCTGGACGTGCTCCGGATCGCCGACGGGCAGGATGTTGGTCGATCCGTCGGAAAGGTGCACACCGGTCCCGGCGACGGCCACCTGCATGACGTTCTTGGCGTAGTCGGCCGCCGGGTGCTCCATGGACTGGTACGCGGCGGCAATCCCCAGGGAGGCCGAATAGTCGTACGTGCCGTAATGCAGGCTGCTCACGCGACCGCGCCCGGCGTGCAGCAGGCGGGCGCTCGGCACCGTCCCGTCATCGGCGAGAATCAGCTGGGGCGTCTCCATCTGAACCTCGAACGTCAGCGTTCCCGGCGCCAAGCCGTGTGCCTGTTCCAGGTGTTCGACGACGTCGACCATCACTTGAACCTGATCCACGGAGGTGACCTTGGGCAGGGTCAGCACCAGCGACTCCGGCAGCGGCCCAGCCTCGAGCAGGGTGCTCAGGAACAGGTCCAGCGTGCGCAGGCCACGGCGCCGGGTCGGCGCCTCGAGGGACTTGAACCGGATGCCGATGAACGGCGGCGCGGTCCCGGCCGCCACGTCCTGGGCGACGGCGCGGGCCGCCGCGACGACGGCCTCGTCCTCGGCCCGGTCCCCGCGGTCGCCAAATCCGTCCTCGAAATCGATCCGCAGGTCCTCGATGGGCTCGTCGCCGAGCTTGCGAGCCACGAGGTCCGCTAGCGCGCCGGCCGCGGCCGCCTCGCCGGAGCTGCCCAGTACGGTGCGCCGCGCCAGCTCGGCCAGCCCCCCGGCCTCGTCGGCGGCGGCTAGGCCTGCACGGCCCCAGTCGGCCGCGATCGACACCCTGTAGCGATCCCCTGGGATGTATACGGTGTGCACGGGCTGGCGCCGGCCATCATCCCCCGGGTATCCCGACGCCAGGAGCTCGTCCGCCGCGGCGAGGCGTTGATCGTACCCGGCCAGCATCGCGTCGCTCACCACGGGAGAGCGGCTCATGCGAGCACCGCCTTGCCGGTGAGCTGGCGGTAGGCCGGCAGGGTCAAAAAGTCCTCGAAGTCCTCGTCCCGGCCGGAGACCAGCCGGCCGATCAGATCGGCCGCCGGCTGGTAGTACGCCGTGAAGCGCTCCTCATCCTGAACCTCGGCCCGCAACCGCTGCGTCTCCTCCTCGAGGATCCCGGCCACCAGCTCGGCCGTGATGGTGCGGCCGGTATCCGCGGCCACCACCTCGTTACGGATTTGCTGCCACACCTGGGACCGGGAGATCTCTGCGGTCGCCGCATCCTCCATCAGGTTGTGGATAGCGACGGCACCGTTGCCGGAGAGCCAGACGGCGGTGTAGGCCACGGCCACGTAGAGGTTGGCGCGCAGGCCCGCCTCGGTGACGGACCCGGGCGCGGAGGCGACGTCGAGCAGCTGCTCGGCCGTCACGGTGACGTCGTCCCGCTGACGGACCACCTGGTTCGGCTCGCTGCCCAGCTCGGCGTCGAACACCTCACGGCAGACGGGCACGAGGTCGGGGTGCGCCACCCACGAACCGTCAAAGCCGTCCTGGGCCTCACGGGTCTTGTCCGCGCGCACCTTGTCGATCGCGGCGGCGGTCACGTCCGGCTCGCGCCGGTTCGGAATGAAGGCGGCCATGCCGCCCATCGCAAACGCGCCACGCTTATGGCACGTGGCCACCAGCAGGTCCGTGTAGGCGCGCATCATCGGCGCCGTCATGGCGACGTCGGCACGGTCCGGCATCACGAACTCGGCACCGGCCTCGCGGAAGTACTTGATGATGCTGAAGAGGTAGTCCCACCGGCCAGCGTTGAGGCCGGAGGCGTGATCGCGCAGTTCATAGAGGATCTCGTCCATCTGGAAGGCGGCCGGGATGGTCTCGATGAGCACGGTGGCCCGGATGGTGCCGTGCTCCAGCCCCAACTCCGCCTCGGCGAAGGTGAAGACCTCGTCCCACAGACGGGCCTCGAGGTGGGACTCAAGCTTGGGCAGGTAGTAGTACGGACCCTGCTTGGTCTCGGCGAGGTGGCGGGCGTTGTGGAAGAAGTGCAGGCCAAAGTCCACGAGCGCGCCCACGGCATCCTCGCCATCCACCCGCACGTGGGCTTCCGGCAGGTGCCAGCCGCGGGGGCGCATGACGACGACGGCGCGCTCCGCCTCCGGCACCAGGGTGTACGTCTTGCCCTGGGGGGAGGTGAAGGAGAGGGTTCCACGCGCGGCGTCGGTGAGGTTCTTCAGGGCGTCGACGACGTTATGCCAGCTGGGGGTGGAGGCGTCTTCGAGGTCGGCCAACCACACCTTGGCCCCGGAGTTCAGGGCGTTGATCGCCATCTTGACGGGGCTGGCCGGGCCGGTGATTTCCACGCGGCGGTCCCGCAACGCGGCGGGGGCCTCGGCGACCGTCCAGTCGCCCTCACGCACGGAGGCGGTCTGCGGCAGGAAGTCCAGCGTCCCGCTGGCCGCGGCCTGGGCGCGCGCCTCGACGCGTGCGTCCAGCAGGTCCCTCCGGGTTGCCGCGAAGCGCTGGTGCAGCTTCTCGACGAAGGCCAAGGCGTCCGGGGTCAGAATGGAGTCGCCGCCGGCGACGGTCGGGGCGGGGTAGGCGGTGATAGTCATAATCGGTGCTCCTTCGGCGTCGGTTCGGTTAGCTGACGGGGGCCGCGGCGGGGGTCTGTGCGGGGGCGACCGCGACGATCGCGGCGGCGACGTCGCTGGCGATCTTCGGATCGAAAACGCTCGGGATGATGAAGCCCGGGTTCAGCTCCGCGTCGCTCACCCGGGAGGCGATCGCCTCGGCGGCGGCCACCAGCATCTCGTCGGTGATCTCGGCGGTCTGCGCGTCCAGCAGGCCACGGAACACACCGGGGAACGCGAGGACGTTGTTGATCTGGTTCGGGAAGTCGGAGCGGCCCGTGGCGACGACGGCGGCGTGCCGGCCGGCCGCCACCGGATCCACCTCCGGGTCCGGGTTGGCCATCGCGAAAACGATGGCCTGCTCGGCCATCGACGCGATGTGCTCTTCCTGGAGCAGGTCCGGTCCGGAAACGCCGATGAAGACATCGGCCCCGACGACGGCCTCCTGCAAGGTGCCGCTGAAGCCCTCGGGGTTGGTGTTCTCGGCGATCCACACGCGGTGGGCGTCGCTGTACTCTTCGCCCTTGACGATCGCGCCGGAGCGGCCGCAGGCGATGATGTTCCGCGCCCCGCTGGCGGCCAACAGGCCGATGATGGCGTGGCCGGCGGCGCCCACGCCGGAGACCACAATCCGCACCTGGTCGATCGTCTTGCCCACCACCTTGAGGGCGTTGACCAGCGCGGCCAGCGTCACGATCGCGGTGCCGTGCTGATCGTCGTGGAACACCGGAATGTCCAGTTCCTCGCGGAGCCGGCGCTCGATCTCGAAACAGCGCGGCGCGGCGATGTCCTCGAGGTTCACGCCGCCGTAGACGGGGGCGATCGCCTTGACGACGCGAATGATCTCCTCGGTGTCCTGGGTGTCGAGGCACACGGGCCAGGCGTCGACGTCGGCGAACTGCTTGAAGAGGGCGGCTTTGCCCTCCATGACCGGCAGCGAGGCCTCCGGGCCGATGTTGCCGAGGCCGAGGACGGCGGACCCGTCGGAGACCACAGCGATCGTGTTGCGCTTGACCGTCAGGCGCCGCGCGTCGTCCTTATTCGCGGCGATGGTCTGGCACACACGGGCGACGCCGGGCGTGTAGGCCCGGGACAGATCATCACGGTTGCGCAGCGCCACCTTGGGGTTGATCTCCAGCTTGCCGCCGAGGTGCATGAGGTAGGTGCGGTCGCTGACCTTGCGCACGCTCACGCCGTCGAGGTCATCGAGCGCGCCGCGGATCTGCTCGGCGTGGTCGGTGTTGGTGGTGTTGCAGCTGACGTCCACGATGACGGTCTCGTGACCGGATTCGACGACGTCCAGTGCCGTGACGGAACCGCCCGCCGCGCCGACGGCGGCGGCCAGTTCGCTGGTGGCCGTGATCGTCGCGGGGGCCTCCACGCGGATCGTCAGCGAATATCCGGGGCTCGGTGCTCCCATGGTCCTACCTCCTCATCTCGGCGGCGGCGCCGCACGGGCGGCCGCTCCACCGTAGTGACTCGTTTGTTTCCGTATAGTGGATATTATGATCTGTATTATGGAATTTCAAGGGTTACCGCCAAAGATTCACTCTCAGTATTCCGGAGGGCGGAAAAACTGGGTCTCGATGCGATAGCCTGACCACGGGCTGATCCGCCCTATACACCGTCCGCGACCCCCTCGCGAGGAGCCCCATGACCACCAAGACCGGATCCGGCGTTCAGTCGGTAGAACGCGCCTTTGATCTGCTGGAGCTCATTGCCCGCGCTGGAGGCGAGTGCACGCTCAGCGAGCTCGCCGAGCAGACGCCGCTGCCCCTGCCCACCATCCACCGGCTGTTGCGCACCCTCGTCGGCATCGGACACGTCCGCCAGCTACCCAACCGGCGCTATGCCCTCGGCCCCCGCCTCATCCGGCTCGGGGAGGTGGCCAACCGCCAGCTGGGTGCCCTAGCCGCCCCGGTCCTGCGTTCTCTCGTGGACGAGTTGGGCGAGTCGGCCAACCTCGCGGTGCTCGACGGCGACATGGTCACCTACACCGGTCAGGTCCCCTCGCCGCACAGCATGCGCATGAACACGGAAGTGGGCCGCCGGGCCAATCTCCACTCCTCCGGAGTGGGCAAGGCCATCCTGGCCGTGCTCGACGACGAACGCATCACCCGCTTGGTCCTGCAGGCCGGCATGCCGGCGGCCACCCAGCACTCCATCACCACCCTGCCGGAGCTCATGGCTGAGATCGAGCGGATTCGCGCTCAAGGGCACGCGGTGGACGAACAGGAGCAGGAACTGGGCGTGCGCTGCTTCGCGATGGCCGTCCCCGGCGCTCCGACGCCGATGGCGCTGTCCATCTCGGGGCCGGTCTCTCGCGTGGACGAGGCCTTCGCCACGCAGGCCGTTGCCGCGCTGGAGCGGGCCACCCGCACCATCTCCGAGGCGCTCACCGGCGCTGCCCTCTAAGCCCGCACCCGTCCGGCCACGCCTCGCCGGAGCGGTTCCGCACCGACGCACCACGGCCTCGGCCCCGACGCCCTCTGGGACGTCGGGGCCGAGGCCGCTTCATGCCGCCGTCAGGTCCGCGGGGCCGCGCCCGGCTCCCGGACCCCCTCGGCCGCCTCGAGCACTTCCTGCTTTTCGACGCCGTCCGGTAGCTCGGGCTCCACCCCCGCCTGATCGCAGGCCTTCAGGTGCTCGGCTAGGGCCACGGTGAACTGTTCGGAGGTCACCACGGGGACCTCCTCGCCCTTCGCGTCGATGAGTTTTCCGGCCTCAAAGTGATCGCCCTCGCGCAGACTCCGGATTTCCTCCGTCTTCACCATGCGCGGCGGCGCCGCGTGGAACACGGAACCGCCCTTGGTATTGCCCAGCTTGATCTCGTTGAACACGATGTTCAGGACAATCGCCATGATGGCGGCGGAGCTAATGCCGGAGTGGAAGATCGTCCCCATCCACGTGGGGAAGTTGTCGTAGAAGCCCTCCGCCACCACGGGGATCATGCCGAACGCGATGGAGGCGGCCACAATGATCAGGTTCTGGCTGCTGAATTGCACCTTGGAGAGCGTCCGGATCCCGGAGGCCGCAACCGTCCCAAAGAGCACCATGCCGGCACCACCCAGAACGGGTAGCGGAATGGCCGCCACGACGCGGCCGAGAATCGGCAGCAGGCCCAGCACCAGCAGGATGCCGCCGCCGGCCGTGACCACGAAGCGACTCTTGACGCCCGTGATCGCCACCAGTCCCACGTTCTGGGCGAAGGCGCTCTGGGTGAAGGTGTTGAAGATCGGCGCCGCGATCGAGGAGATCATGTCCGCGCGCAGCCCGTCCGCGATGCGCTTCGAGTCCACCCGGGTCTTGGCGATCTCGCCGATGGCCAGGATGTCCGCCGTCGTTTCCGTGAGGATGACCAGCACCACGATGACCATGGAGATGATCGCACCCACCTCGAAGACGGGCGCGCCGAACGCGAAGGGCTGCGGCAGCTCGAAGATATGGCCCTCGCCCACCTCGGAGAAGTCCGCGATCCCCAGCGCCCACGAAACCAGGGTGCCGATGACAATAGCCAGCAGCACGGAAAGCCGGGAGATGGCCGCGTTGCCCACCTTGCTCAGCAGAAGCACGATCACCAGCGTCATCGCGGCCAGCCCGATGTTCTGCAGGCTCCCGTAGTCGGCCGCCGACTCATCGCCGCCCATGGACCAATTCGCGGCCACCGGCGTCAGGGACATGCCAATCATGGTGATGACCACGCCGGTGACCACGGGCGGGAAAAAGCGAATGACCCGGGCGAAGAACGGGGCGATCGCAAACCCGATTACCGCCGCAACCAAGACGGCCCCGAAAACGGCTTGAATGCCGCCATCACCCTGCGCGATGGCGACGAGGGTGGCCACGGAGGCGAAGGACGTCCCCTGCACCAACGGCAGCTGTGCCCCGAAGAAGGGCACGCCCACGGTCTGCAGGATCGTGGCTACGCCGCCGACGAAGAGGCAGCAGGAAACCAGCAGGGCCACCTGCGTGCTGTCCAGCCCCGCTGCGCCGCCGATGATCAGTGGTGGGGCGATAATGCCGCCATACATTGTGAGAACATGTTGTAATCCGTAGGCGAACGTGCGCCCCAACGGCAGTCGTTCGTCCTCCGGACGTTTCGATGTGCTTGCAGCTGCCATAGCTGGTCTCCTTGTGCATAGTCCGGAGCGGATGGCCGGGCCCGGTGTTTGCGGCACCGGACCCGGCCTCGCCCTGCTCCGGATCCTGGTGGGGTGGGGGCTTAGCAGAATCCGGAGGAGTTCTCCCAGATCGGGTGCGTGTCAGCGACGCCGTCGCGCTTGATGGCGGCCTCAATGAGCCCGTACGGGCGGTCGGCGGCGAAGAACACCTCGTTCGGGTTATCGAGGGAGAAGCTCTCCAGATCCACCAAGAAGTGGTGATTGTTCGGCAGGCTCATCCGGATCTCATCAATCTCCGGGTGCGCCTCCAGCACGGCGCGTCCCATCTCAAACATGCTCTGCTGTAGCGCGAGGGAGTGGGTATTGGCGAAGGCGCCCAACAGCAGCTCCCGCACTGAGGCGTAGATGTCGTCGAACTGAATGTCGCCCGCGTTGACCGCGTCCGTGTTGTAGCGCCACTTGGCGGTCAGGTCCGTGGCCAGAATCCGGTCCGTGGTTTCCTTCAGCGTGGTGAATCGGTCCCGCGGGAAGCCATGGAACTCGCTGCCGGTGGACTTCAGGACGGTCACGCCCTCGATGCCGGCGATGATGTTCTTCCGCCCGTCGGCGATCTCCAGCACCGCGGTGCGGACCTCGGACTTGTTGCGGGAGAACGCGTGGTCGTGATCCTGGATCCGGTCCCAGAAGTATTGCTCGGCCGCCCAGCGGCCTCCGCTGACCCAGTCGAACTCGCCCGTAAAGTGCTCGCCGAGGCGGGTCAGGAAACGCTCCATGGTGCCGACGCCGTCGCGGGCGAAGCCATACACCGTGTTCTTCTGGGTGTCGGTCGCCACCACCTTGCTGTTGTCGCCCTCGGTATGAGCGCTTTCGAAGTCCCCGTGCAGCTGCGAGCTCACGTTGAGGTCCTCGATCTGGTGGCGCGCGGTGTCGCGGGTGATCTTCACCAGGCGGACTTCGGCCTTGCCGTACTGATTCTTGCCGAGCACAATCTTCGTGCCGGTCGCTGTCTCCGGTGCTGTCATGGTCATGGTTAGCTCCCTCGGTAGCTGGAATAGGCGAATGGGCTGATCAAGAGCGGTACGTGGTAGTGCTGTTCGACGTCGGCGACGACGAAGCTGAGCACCACCTCGGGGAAGAAGGTTTCCGTGCCCGACGTCCCGAAGTAGGCACCGGTGTCAAAGGTGATCCGGTAGGTTCCTGCTTCTACGCTGGCCGGTCCAAGCTGACTGATCCGGCCATCGCCGTCCGTCGTGCCTGAAGCGACCTCCTGCCAACCGGAAGCGCTCCTGCGCTCCAGCGTGGCCCTGACACCGGAGGCAGGCCTCCCGGTCCCGGTGTCGAGTACATGGGTGGTGATGTGGCTGCGATCGCCATCGGTGTGACTCATGTGAGTCCTCCTCTGCGCTGAGGTGTGGATCCTCTCCACACGGGAGAGGGGCTGGGAAGGTCTAAGAAGAGGTGCGGGCGCTGGCAGCCGGTGCCGGCTCCAGCAGGCTCGTCAGCCGCAACAGCCCGATCTCGCAGAGCTGCTCCCCCGTTTCCCGTTCCTCCGCGGCCGGGGTGTTATCCAGGCGACGGTTGAGCTCGGCGAGGATCTCTTGGGGGCTCCGGCCGGCGGCACGGATGAGGAAGACGCGGCCGAACCGTTGCTCGTAGGCCACGTTCCCGGCGCCGATCCGGCGGGCGACGTCGGAGTCCGGATCGACGCCGGACTGCTCATGGCGGCTGAACGTGGCCTCCGCGGAAGCACCATCGGCGCGCTCTCCGATGCGCGGATGGTGCGCCAAGGCTTGCTGGATTTCTGCGGAGGTCAACGGCAGGACGCTCCGGGAGGCCGCTCCGAGGTCTTCAAGGTGTGCCACGGGGCGGGCGGAGGCGATCGCGTCGATCCAGCGATCGACGTCGAGGCAAGGGCGCAGGGTGTCGCGCAGCGCCGTGGCGTCGTGCGCGTTGAAGTCATCAAGTCTCATGCGGGGTTCAGCTTTCGTCGTACCGACAGCTCCGCCTCAGTGCTGAACACCCTTAACCATTGGCCGTGACCAACTTGACTCGATGTTTCTGTATGACGGAACTTTCATTTCATTAACACCATGTAACGCAGCTCACATGGTCGCTGTCAAGAGTCTCGGCCCAAGAATTTTTGTCCCGCCGCACGTGGGCTCGAGCCGCCAGCACGCGGGGGCCGCCCCGATCGCATGCCACCAGAGGCTTGTGCAATCCCTCGGCCTCGGTGATACTGGAATTCCGCAATTCAATAAAACGCTTCCACATTACGGAATGACTGACACCGCAGAGCACGTCCGCTCAGATCGCCCCCCATGGGCGCGGACGGTCACCGCACAGGAGGAACCATGACCCAGGATCAGCGTCTCGATCAGGCCGCACACACCGTACGGCACGGCTCCGCGCCGGCCGAGGAGACCGCGCTCGACGCGACACACCGCCCGAGCGTGAGCCAGGAGCCGGACGCGACGAGCACCGGCGTCGACTCCTCGTTCTATGCCGGGGGCCTCGATCCGGATTTCGTGTTGCCCACCCCGGCGGACGCGTCCTGGTGGAGCCGCCTGCGGCACCGGTTGGCCGGCTAGGCCCGGCCTCCTCGCCGCACCACAGCGCGCGCTTCCAGCGCGGCAGCGCCGATCATCATTCAAGGCATGCGGGGGCTGGCCTCACGGCCGGCCCCCGCTTGCGTGCGCCCCGCGTCGGGGCCCGCGCCGCCTAGTGTTCGCCCTCAGCAGCTGGCATCTGGTCCAGCCCGTAGCGGACGAAGGCCTGGCGGGGAACGTCGGGGGCGACGTCGCCCCGATCGGCCAGCAGCTGGAGCGCGCGCACTACCACGCTCTCGGCGTCGATCGTGAAGAACCTGCGCGCGGCCGGGCGGGTGTCCGAGAACCCGAACCCGTCCGCGCCGAGGGTGGCCCACTGGTTCGGCACAAACTGCCGCACCTGGTCCGGGACCTGGGTCATGTAGTCCGTGACCGCCACGACGGGCCCTTCGGCACCGGCCAGCTGCCGGGTGATGAAGGGGACGGGCGGCTCTGCTGACTCCGCCCCCATAAAGCGCTCACGCTCGGCAGCCAGGCCATCGCGGCGCAATTCAGTCCAGCTGGTCACGGACCACACATCGGCCGTGACACCCCACTCTTCAGCCAGGAGCTGCTGCGCCCGCAGCGCCCACGGAACGGCCACGCCGGAGGCGAGCAGCTGCGTCGTCGGGCCCTGCCCCGCGCCGGCACTGACCCGATGGATACCGCCAAGGATGCCGGCGACGTCGACATCCTCGGGCTCAGCCGGCTGCGCGTACGGCTCGTTGTAGACGGTCAGGTAATACATGACGTTGGGGTCCTCGTGCTCCCCCGAATACATGCGTTCCAACCCGGCGCGGACCAGATGCCCGATCTCATACCCGAACGCGGGGTCATAGGTCAGCACGGCCGGATTGGTGGCCGCCAAGAGGGGCGAGTGCCCATCCGCGTGCTGCAGCCCCTCCCCCGTGAGCGTGGTGCGCCCCGCCGTGGCACCAATGATGAATCCCCGCGTCATCTGATCCGCTGCGGCCCAGAAGGAGTCCCCGGTCCGCTGAAAACCAAACATCGAGTAGAACACGTAGAAGGGCACCAGCGGCTCGCCGTGCGTGGCGTACGCGGTCCCGGCCGCCGTGAAGGCCGCCACCGCGCCGGCCTCGTTGATGCCCGGATGAATCAACTGGCCCGCGGCGGACTCCTTGTAGGCCAGCACTAGGTCCCGGTCCACGGAGAGGTACTCCTGCCCCGATGGGTTGTAGATCTTGGCCGAGGGGAAGAACGCGTCCATGCCGAACGTGCGGGATTCGTCGGGAACGATGGGCACGATCCGGTGCCCAAAGTTCTTGTCCCGCATCAGGTCCTTGAGCAAGCGCACGAAGGCCATGGTGGTGGCGGCCTGCTGCTTGCCGGAGCCCCGCCGGGCGGCGGCGTACGACGACGGCTCGGGCAGTGCGACGGCGGCGCGGCGGCCGCGCCGCTCCGGGAGGTACCCACCCAAGTCCCTGCGTCGTTCCTGCAAATACGCCAGTTCCGGGGCGTCGGCGCCCGGGTGATAGTACGGCGGGCGGGCCGGATCTGCTTCGAGCTCCTCATCGCTGATGGGGATGCGCAGGTAGTCGCGGAAGGATTTGAGGTCCTCCAACGTCAATTTCTTCATCTGGTGGGTAGCGTTGCGGGCCTCGAAGTGCGGGCCGAGGCCGTAGCCCTTGACCGTCTTGGCGAGGATCACCGTCGGCTTGCCGGTGAATTCCGTGGCCGCACGGTAGGCCGCATAGACCTTGTGGTAATCGTGGCCGCCGCGCTTGAGGTTCCAAATCTCGTCGTCGCTCATGCCCGCCACCATTTCCTTGGTGGCCGGCGTGCTCCCAAAGAAGTGCTCGCGAACGAACGCCCCGGACTCTGCCTTGTACGTCTGATAATCGCCATCCCGCGTGCGGTTCATCAGGTCCACGAGGTCGTCCGCATGCTCGCCGGCGAGGAGCGGATCCCACTCGCGCCCCCACACCACCTTGATGACGTTCCACCCGGCACCGCGGAAGAAGGCCTCGAGCTCCTGCATGATCTTGCCGTTGCCGCGCACGGGCCCGTCGAGCCGCTGCAGGTTGCAGTTGATGACGAAGTTCAGGTTGTCCAGCTTCTCGTTGGCGGCCAATTGCAGCAGGCCGCGGGATTCCGGTTCATCCATCTCCCCATCGCCCAAGAAGGCCCAAACCTGCTGATCGGAGGGTTCCTTGAGCCCGCGGTTCTCGAGGTACCGGTTGGATTGGGCCTGGTAGATCGCGTTCATCGGCCCGATTCCCATCGACACCGTAGGGAATTCCCAGAACTCCGGCAGGTTGCGCGGGTGTGGATAGGACGGCAACGCGTGACCGAGGCGGGACTTTTCCTGACGGAAGCCGTCCAAGTCCTCTTCGCTCAGCCGACCTTCGAGGAAGGCTCGGGCATACATGCCGGGGGAAGCATGACCCTGAAAGAACACCTGATCGCCGCCACAGGGGTGATCCTTGCCGCGGAAGAAGTGGTTGAACCCCACCTCGTAGAGGGTGGCCGCTCCCGCATACGTGGAAATGTGGCCGCCCACCCCAATGCCGGGGCGCTGCGCCCGGTGCACCATGATCGCCGCGTTCCAGCGCATCCACGCCCGGTAGCGGCGCTCGGTGGCCTCGTCGCCCGGGAACCGCGGCTCCTGGTCGGCCGGGATGGTGTTGACGTAGTCGGAGGTGATGGCGGACTCCACAGCGACCTGCTGCTGGCGAGCGCGCTCCAGCAGGCGCTGCATGATGGTGCCGGCGTGGTTGGCGCCGCCCGCGGCCAGCATGGAGTCGAACGATTCGATCCACTCGGCCTGCTCTTCGGCGTCCGGATCGAGTGCGAACCCGGGTTCATCGATGATGGTCATGATCTTCCCTTCGAGGTCGGCAGCGGTGGCCGCCGCGTCACAGTACTATCGCAATGCGGAATTTCTTTTTCGCATAATAGTATTAAAGTGAATGGCGTCACGTCGCGGATGTCAATCCGTGCCATCCCACGTCCGCCCCAGGAGGTCCCATGAGCCCCACCGCGCCCCGCACCGCCGTCGTCACCGGGGCCGGATCCGGCATCGGCGCCGCCGCCGCGCGGCGGCTCCTCGCGTCCGGCTGGAACGTGGTGCTCGCCGGACGCCGCGCCGACCCCCTGGAGCACACGGCGGCCGCTCACCCGGCCGCGCTCACCGTGCCCACCGATGTCACGAACGCCGGCGACGTCACCGCGCTGTTCGACGCCGCGCAGGAACGCTTCGGACGGATCGACCTGCTGGTCAACAACGCCGGAACGTTCGGCCCGGCCGCCGACGTCGGCGAGCTCGCCCTGGCCGAGTGGGACGCCGTCGTCGCCGTCAATGTCACGGGCGCCGTCCTATGCGCCGGAGAGGCGTTCCGCAGGATGCGCGCCCAGCGCCCCACGGGCGGCCGCATCATCAACAACGGTTCCATCTCCGCCCAAACACCCCGCCCACGCTCAGCGGCCTACACCACGACTAAGCACGCGATCGCGGGCCTGACCAAGTCGATCGAGTTGGACGGCCGGCCGCACGGGATCACCTGCACGCAACTGGATATCGGCAACGCGGCCACCGCCATGATGACGGACCTCGGCACGGCCACCGGCGCGCTGCAGGCCGACGGCACGCGACGCGCCGAGCCCAGCTTCGACCTCGAGGAAGCGGCCCGCGCCATCGAATACCTCGCTGACTTGCCGGCGAGCGCCAGCGTGAACCAGCTGACCCTCACGGCGGCCGGCATGCCCTTCATTGGCCGCGGCTAAAACCGGGCCCATCCACCCCTTGCCACCGGTGGTCAGCGGTGCTGAACTGTGACCATGAGCACAGCAACGGCACCCGCCGAGACCATGACACTGCTGGCGATCGGAACCAAGAAGGGCCTATGGCTCGCCTCCAGCGAGGACCGCGTGAACTGGACCCTCTCCGAACCGCACTTCCTCGTCCTCGAGGCCTCCTCCGTCGCCATCGATACCCGGTCCGGAACCCCGCGCGTGCTCGCGGGTCTGCTGGACTGGCACTGGGGGCCCACCGTGGTGACCTCTGACGATTTGGGTGCCACGTGGAGCGACCCCGAGCACGGTGCCATCACCTTTCCCGAGGACACTGGCGCGGCGCTCGAACGCGTCTGGCACCTGCGCCCGGACGCTGACGCGCGCCCCGGCGTCGTGTGGGCGGGGGCCGAACCGCACTCGTTGTGGAAGTCCGACGACGGCGGCTCATCCTTCCAGCTGAACCGCGGCCTGTGGGATCACCCGCAGCGCCAGCAGTGGCAGCCCGGCGGAGGCGGCCCGTGCCTGCACACGGTGGACCCGGACCCCTCCAGCGATCAGATTCATGTGGCCGCCTCGGCGGCGGGCGTCTACCGATCGGACGACGCCGGCGCCTCGTGGGAGCCGGCCAACCGCGGCATCGCGGCCGGCTTTCTGCCCGGTGAGGAACCGGAATTCGGGCAATGCGTGCACCGGATCGCCCGGGATGCGGAGAATCCTCGGCGCCTTTACGCACAGAACCACGGTGGCGTCTACCGCTCGGACAACGCGGGCGAGCACTGGGAGTCCATCGCCGAGGGGCTACCCGGAGACTTCGGCTTCACGTTTATGGTGCACCCGCGCAAGGGCGGCACCGCATGGATTGTGCCGATGGCCGCGGACATCGACCGCATTCCCGCGGGCGCCCGCGTCTCCGTGTACAAGACGGAGGACGCCGGGGACACGTGGACTGAGCACCACGACGGGCTGCCGGATACGGACTTCAATACCATCCTCCGCGACGCGCACGGCGTGGATGACCACCCCGATTCCACCGGCGTGTACTTCGGCACGCGCGGCGGCGAGGTGTTCGCTAGCGCGGACGAGGGGCTGACGTTCAACCGCGTGGCCCACCGCCTGCCGGACGTGCTCAGCGTGCGCGCCGCCGTCGTGCCCAAGGCCGACCTGCCGCTGCGTTCGGAAAAGTACGTGCCGCAGTTCCCGGAGGAGTAATGCGGGACGTGGTGGTGGACGTGCCCAACGTGCTCGCCGCGTCCGTGGACGGGGCCCGCGAGCTGCGGGTCGAGGTCGCGGACGGGGCGAGCGTGGGCGATGTCCTAGACGTGCTGGCGGAGCGCTTCCCGCGGTTCGGGCGGAAGGTGCGCAATGAGCTCGGCGAGGTGCGCCGGTACGCCAACGTGTTCGTCGGCCAGGACAACATCCGGGACCTCGAGGGCCAGGCCACGGTGGTGCCAGCCGGCGAGCGCATCATGATCGTGCAATCGGTCGCGGGCGGGTAAGTCGCGACGGCGCATAGACTGGCGGGGCACACCCACGCACTGAACGACCCCGAGGACAATGATGCCCCACCTTCTGCAGCCCGCCAGCGCCCGCGTCACCCGCGAGGACTGCGTGGCGGCCGATGCGGCGAACCCGCTCGCCACCTTCCGTGACCGTTTCGCGTTGCCGGAGAACACCATCTATCTGGACGGGAACTCCCTCGGCGCGCGGCCCAAGGGCTCCGCTGAGCGGGCGGCCGCCGTCGTCGAGCAGGAGTGGGGTGAGGGCCTCATCCGCTCGTGGAACACGGCCGGGTGGTTCGACCTACCGCGCACGCTCGGAGACAAAATCGCCCGGCTCATCGGCAGCGGCGAGAACGAGTGTGTGGTTACGGACACCACCACCCTCAACCTCTTCAAGGCGCTCGCCTCGGCCCTGCGCATCCAGCAGCAGGAGCGCCCGGGCCGCCGCGTCATCCTCACCGAGCGGGACAACTTCCCCACGGACATCTACATTGCCGAAGGCCTCGCGGACTTCCTCAACAGCGTCGGCGGCGACTATGAGGTCCGGCTGATCGACGAAGAGCTGACGCTGGAGGAGGCACTGGACGACGACGTCGCCGTCGTCGCGTTGTCCCACGTCAACTACCGCACCGGCGCCATGTGGGACATGGCGGCCGTGACGGCCAGCGCGCACGACGCCGGCGCTCTGGCGATCTGGGACCTGGCCCACTCTGCGGGCGCCGTGGAGGTGGATCTGCGCGGCGCGGATGCCGACTACGCCGTGGGGTGCACGTACAAGTACCTCAACGGTGGCCCGGGCGCCCCGGCCTTCATCTGGGTGCACGAACGCCACCAAGCGCGCTTCTGGCAGCCGCTGTCCGGGTGGTGGTCCCACACCTCCCCGTTTGCCATGGCTGACGCCTACGCCCCGGCGAATGACATCCGTCGCTTCATGTGCGGCACGCAGCCGGTCACGTCTCTGGCGATGGTGGAGAACGGCGTGGATCTCGCCCTCGAGGCGGACATGGCTACGGTCCGCGCGGTCTCCTTGGAGCTCACAGACCTGTTCATCCGGCTGGTGCGCGAGCGCTGCGGGGACCACCCGCTGACACTCATCACCCCCGAAGAGCATGGTCGCCGCGGCAGCCACGCCAGCTTCCGCCATCCGGAGGGCTACGCGGTGATGAGCGCGCTGATCGCCCGCGGTGTCATCGGAGACTATCGAGAGCCGGAGGTGCTGCGTTTCGGCGTCACCCCGCTTTATGTGGGGTTTGCGGACGTGTACGACGCCGTGGAGGAGCTGCGGGACGTCCTTGACACACGCGCGTGGGACGCCGCAGAGTTCACAGTACGCAACGCCGTCACCTAATCGCCGGCGCCACATCCATCCGGGAGGCTGTCATGATCCGCTCCGAACCACACGCCGAACCGGTCATCGTCCAGGTCTCGGCCGCCCGCACCGCCGTCGTCCGGGGCACCGACGTGCCGTTCGCTGAGCTGACGGCGTTTTACGATGCCGCCTTCGCGGCGCTGGGCGAGGTGCTGAACGCCGAGGGCCTCTCACCCGTGGGCCCGGCGTTCGCGTTGATGACGCGCGAGCCGTCGGAGTCCATGGACTTCGAGGTGGGCTTCGCGATCGACCATCCCCTGGAGGGCTCCCGCACCTCGGCCGCTGGCACCGTCGTCGAGCCGTCCGTCCTCCCCGAGGGCACCACCGCCGTGGCCTCTCACCTTGGTGCCTACGACGCCTTGGGCGATGCGTGGGGCGGGCTGATGACGTGGATCGGCGAGCACGGATACTCCCCACAACTGCCGTTCTGGGAGGTCTACGTCACGGAGCCGTCGCCGGAGGCGGACCCGGAGTCGATGCGTACCGATCTGTTTGTGCCGGTGGTCAACGAGACAGGCAACACCGCGTGAGTCTGCGTCACATGCTGCGGGAGGATCTGCTCGCCGCCCGTGCGCAGGATCCTGCGGCCCGGAATAACGTGGAGGTGGCGCTCGCTTATTCGGGCGTGCACGCCATCTGGGCCTACCGCATAGCGCATGAGATGTGGGTACGGCCCCCGTTCCGGCCGGCGGCGCGCGTGCTGAGCCAGCTGGCCCGGTTCTTCACCGGCGTGGAGATCCACCCGGGAGCGCGGATTGGCCGGCGCCCGTTCATTGATCACGGCTCGGAGATCGTCATCGGCGAAACCACGGTCATGGGAGACGACGTCATGATGTATCAGGGCGCCACCGTGGGCGGGCGCACCCTGCAGGTGCCGTTTGATCGCGGCGCCCGCCGCCACGCGATCATCGGCAACCGCGTCATGCTCGGCGCAGGCTGCCGCATCATTGGCCCCATCTCGATTGGTGACGATTCCGCCATCGGCGCCAACGCCGTCGTCGTGCGGGACGTACCGGCCGATTCGATCGCGATTGGCATGCCGGCCGTGCACCGCCACAAGGACAGCGACTACCCTCTGGATCCGCGCACGGACCTCATCGATCCGGCCGTGCTGCTCTAGTGACCGCCCGCAGACCCGTCAACACAACTCGCGGCTGAGCGCTGACGGGGGCACGCACGGCGCCTCCTGCAGGTCCACCCGCCGAGCGGCGCATTCGCCGCACACGACGTAGACCACCAGGCCCGCGGACGTTCGGTGACTCGACTCCACGCGCCACCCGTGCTCATGCTCGAGCACCGGGGCGAGGAGCGGGGCTGGGAGCGGAGCGGAGCGGTCTATGGCCTGGTCTCGACTGTTCATAGGAACACCATGATGTAATGCCCTTATGCATCTCAACCCTTACGGAGAGTATGCGGTGCTGCTCGCCGCGTCACTGGCTAATGAGTGGCCCGCGGATCGCGCCGGCATCGAGGAACGGACCCGCCAGTTTGGCATGACCATGGCCTTTCCCGTGGCGCCCGGCGATCATGAGGCCACCCGCGGCGTGATTGACGCCTGGCTCGAGGTCGTCGACGCCGCGGATGACCCAACCCGGGCGCGGCTCCTCAATGCGCAGCTGGCGGCGGCGACGGCGTATCCGCGGCTCACCGATCACGACGGCGAGGGCTGGCACCTGCACTACCGCGACCAGAACCAGGCCCTGCCCCACGTGCTCCGCGCCGTCATCGGCGTCGGCACGGCCCTGCACCTCACCACGCGCGGCATGCACCGCTTGGCCCGGTGCGCCGCGGGGCCGGCCGCGTCGGATGAGTGCACCAACGTCGTCGTGGACGTCACCCGCAACGGCCGGCAACGGTACTGTTCGGTGCGCTGCGCCAATCGCGCAGCCGTCCGCCGGCACCGGGCGCACCAGCGCTAACGTGAGCCCCGGCCCCGTGGATCAGCCGAGCAGGCCGTCAAGGACGCGGACGACGCCGGCGCTGGCGTTGGTGCCGGCCGTGTTCCGCGCCGCCGCGAGCACGTCCGGGTGGGCGTTGTCCATCGCGTAGGCGTGCTCAGCACGCGCGAGCATGCCGAGGTCATTGAGGTAGTCGCCAAACGCCACCGTCTCCGCGGGCGTGACCCCCAGCTCTGCCTGCAGGTGGGCCAGCGCGTGGCCCTTGTCCACGTCGGGGCGCATGATGTCCGCCCACTTCGGCCCGGACACCACCAGCCGGTGCCCCGCAGCAATGCCGGTCAACTCGTCCTCGAGGCGAGCGGCATCCTCCTCGAGATCGCACACCGCAATCTTCAGGAAATCGTCCTGGACCGCCAGCAGGTCCTCCACCGGCTCGAGTGCCGCGTAGTAGTGCCGTGCCTGCTCCCGGAAGTGCGCATCCTGCCGCTCGATGTAGGCGGACCGCTTGCCGCACAGCACCACGCCCAGATTCTCGCGCGCAGCCACCTCCCGCAAGGCCGCCAGCATGTCCCGCACGGCCGCCGCCTCGAGGGTGCGGGAAAACAGCTCGGTGCCGTCGTGGGTGAGTAGCGCCCCATTCTCAGCAATGATGTGCAGGGGACCGCGCCCGGCGAAGTCCCGACTCAAGGCGGCGTGCTGCCGGCCCGAGGCCGGCACAAACGTGATGCCCTGAGCACGCATACGCTCCAGGAGGGGCCAAAACGCGGCCGGCACCGTGCCGTCGTCGTGCAGCAACGTGCCGTCCATGTCGGTGACGACCAGCCTGATGCCCGCCACTACATGCCGCCTTCGGAAGCCATGTTGGAAAAGCGCGAGTAGTGGCCCTGGAAGGCGACCACGATCGTCTTGGTGGGGCCGTTACGGTGCTTGGCCACGATCACGTCCGCCTCGCCGGCCCGAGGGGACTCCTTGTCATAGATGTCTTCACGGTGGAGCAGGATGACCATGTCGGCGTCCTGCTCAATCGAACCGGACTCACGCAGGTCAGACACCATGGGCTTCTTGTCTGTGCGCTGCTCGGAGCCACGGTTCAGCTGCGAGAGCGCGATCACCGGGACCTCCAGCTCCTTGGCGAGGAGCTTGAGCGCACGCGAGAACTCGGAGACCTCCTGCTGGCGAGATTCGACGCGCTTGCCCGAGCTCATCAGCTGCAGGTAGTCGAGCACCACGAGCTTGAGGTCATTCTTTTGCTTCAGCCGACGGCACTTGGCCCGGATCTCCATCAGGGACATATTCGGCGAATCATCAATGTACAGCGGGGCGTCGTTGAGCCGCCCCATGGTGGTGGCAATTTTGCCCCACTGCTCATCCTTCACCGTGCCCTTACGCAGATCTTGCAGGCCAATCGAGGCCTCCGCGGAGAGCAAGCGCATCGCGATTTCATTCCGCCCCATTTCGAGGGAGAAGAAGACGGTGGTCATGTTGTTCTTGATGGCCGCCGAGCGGGCGAAGTCCAGCGCGAACGTGGACTTGCCGACCGCCGGACGCGCGGCAATCACGACCATCTGGCCGCCCTGCAAGCCCTGGGTCAGCTCGTCGAGCTCATAGAATCCGGTGGGTACGCCGATGATGCCCTCGCCGCGGCTGCCGGCGGACTCGATCTCATCGACGGTGCCCTCGATGATGTCCCGCAGCGGGACGTAGTCCTCGCCGCCGCGGCGCTCCGCGACGGTCATGACCTCCGCCTGCGCGGTGTTGACGATGTCCTCCACCTCGCCGTCTTGCGAGTAGCCGAGCTGGACGATCTTGGTGCCGGCATCGACGAGGCGGCGCAGCACCGCGCGCTCGGCGACGATCTCCGCATAGAAGCCCGCGTTGGCCGCCGTCGGGACGGACTGAATCAGGGTGTGCAAATACGCGGGGCCGCCGACGCGGGAAATGTCTCCGCGCTTGGTCAGCAAGTCCGCGACGGTGACCGCGTCCGCGGGTTCTCCACGGCCGTAGAGGTCAATGATGGCCTCATAGACCAGCTCATGGGACGGGCGATAGAAGTCCGGGCCGCGCAGGACTTCCACGCAATCGGCGATGGCGTCTTTGGAGAGCATCATGCCGCCGAGCACCGACTGCTCGGCGACGATGTCCTGCGGCGGGGTCCGCCCAGCGTCCGCGGAGTGCTCCTCGATCTCGCTGTGGGTCAGTGTCACCAAAGGTCCTTTCGCCGGCGCCGACGTTTGCCTCAATGATCCACCCGGCAGGGCACAAAATAGGTACGCGTTCGCGCGCGAGGCTGCTTGAACTGTAGGCCCCCTCAGCCCCCACGCCAAGGGAGTTATCCACAGGGGCTGTGGGTAAACGCGCCCAACCTGTGCACAGCGTGGGGACGACCCTGTGGACAGCGGATTATTTTCTCTCCTAAATACATTCTGACTAGTACTTTCATGTGTGTACAGGTGTGGATTCACACATTTTTGTCCCCAACCTTCAGCCTTCACTGAGGGTTGAAGGCCCGGAGAGGACACCCGGGTGTTGAAAACCAGCCCCACTTATCCACAGCTTGGCCCGGGTTACCCACAGACACGCCCGAACCCCGCGCACATGCTCCTCAAGGGTGATGCGCTCCGGGGACAAGCGCCGTAGATTAGTCACTAGGCACCGCGCGGATCGGCTCGGTGCGGCTTCGTCACGCGGGACTAGGAGGCACCAAGTGTTCGGTATTTCGGTCACGGAGGCACTGATCTTCCTCCTCGTCGTCGCGGCGATTGTCGCCGGACTGTGGTGGATCTTTAGCTCCCGGCCCCACTCCGGGCTCAGCGAAGAGGAACAGTACATTCAGCAGCTGAATCGCCAAGTCGAGGAGCAGCGGCGGCAGGACGAGCAGCGCGCGGAGCAGATTCGTCAAGAGAGCCAGCAGCGCTTGCCGCACTCGTCCTCCGCGACTCCCTCCGCGACACCGCAGGACCCCACCTCACCGCCGGCGGAGAACGGAATTCCGCAGGACCCCACGGCACCGCCCCTCGGCGAACCCATCGTCAAGCGCCTCACGGGGTCTCCCCGGTGGTGAAGCGCGCAGCGGCACCGGTCATGCAGCCGACCGACGTCGACCCCCGCGAGTTCATCGCGTCCGTCGAGAACGCGCGGCGCCGCGAGGACGCCTCCGTGCTCGTGGAGCTCCTGGAGGAGATCAGCGGCCACCCCGCTCAGATGTGGGGGCCGTCCATCATCGGATTCGGCAGCTATCACTACCGCTACGCGTCAGGCCACGAAGGCGACGCCCCGGCCCTCGGGTTCTCCCCGCGCAAGGCTCACCTCGTGATCTACGCGATTAACGACACGGAAGAATCCGCTGCAGCCCTTGCGGACCTCGGAAAGTACAAGCGCAGTACGGCCTGCCTTTACGTGAACAAGCTGGCGGACATCGACCCCGACGCGCTGCGCCGGTACCTCGTGGAGAGCTACCGTCACGTCATGGACGCGATGCACCGCCCGGACCCTGATAGCGGAACCACGGAGCGCGCCCGACGCGACTGACCGGCCGCGGGGCCACTGATTTAGTGGGCGAACGCCGGCTCGGCCAGGGTGGTAAAGCCCGAGTTGTGGAACAACAAGGGCCGCGCCTGGCTGGGGTGTGTGGAGTGCCCGTGCACCCGCAAGAGCACCACGTAGTGATCCCCCGCCTCGATCTGCTGCTCAACGCTGGTCTCCAACCAGAGGGAGGCGTCGCGGAGGAACAGGGACCCGGCGTCGTTGGTCTCGAGGGCGAGCCCAGCAAAGCGATCCCCGTCCCGCGAGGCGATCTGCTGGCAGACCCCCTGATGCTCGCTCGCGAGGATGGACACGCCAATTCGGCTGGCTTCGCTGACGATCGGCCAGGTCCGCGACGTCTTTTGGACGGCGAACATCACCAGTGGCGGGTCTAGGGACACCCCCACGGTGAAGGAGGAGGCCACGATCCCCTGCGGTCGGCCGTCGATCACGGCACAGAGCGCGGCAATACCGGAGGGGTGCTGGGCAAAAGCGTGCCGAAGGGCCAGCGGGGAAAGATCATCGGAAAGAACGGACGCGTGCGCAGTCATGCTCACCACCTGTCGTGCGGTACTTGCCCGACCGGTTTTCCGGTGGGCCGAATCGTCACCTGGAGCACCCCACTACCGAGGAGAGGGTTGCCGTTCAACGAGCCAGGGCTTTACGTTGAATCTCTTGATTCAGTCCCCACGTTACGGTCCGTGGCGCACCGTGGCCAAGGCGGGCCGCAATATTTCGCAAGGTTGCCACCGCCCCAGGGGCCACCAACGCCGAGGGGCGCGCCGTCGTCGTCCGTTAAACGCGTGAGGCCCCACCCACTCGGGGCGGGGCCTCACGGCCGAAGTCCGGGAGCGGCTATCGCCGCGGCCAGTTACTTCTTCTTGGCAGCCGGGACGACCTGCAGCGCGATGGTTGCGGAAACGTCCTCGTGCAGACGCACGGTGGCCTCGTAGTTGCCGGTGGCCTTGATGTGCTCCGGCAGCTCGACCATGCGCTTGTCGATGGAGCCGAGCCCCGCGGCCTCAACGGCCTGCGCGACGTCGGCGCCCTTGACGGTGCCGAACAGACGACCGGAGTCGCCCGTCTTCACCTGCACCTTGACCGGCTTGGAAGCCAGCTTGGCGGCAACCGCCTTGGCCTCTTCCAGCGAGGCAACGGCGCGGGCAGCGCGGGCGGCCTTGATGGACTCGACCTGCTTCTCGCCACCCTTGCTCCAGGTCACGGCGAAGCCGCGCGGCAGAAGGTAGTTACGTGCGTAACCGTTCTTCACCTCGACGATGTCGCCAGCGGTACCGAGACCGGTCACTTCGTGGGTCAGAATGAGCTTAGCCATAGTTGTTGTCCCCTTCCCTTAGCCGCGGCCAGCGCCGGAGTAAGGCAGCAGGGCCACCTCACGGGCGTTCTTGATGGCCTGCGCAATCTTGCGCTGCTCCTGCACGGACACGCCGGTCACGCGACGAGCACGGATCTTGCCGCGATCAGAGATGAACTTACGCAGCAGGGCGACGTCCTTGTAGTCGATGACAGTGATGTCAGCGGCCTTCAAGGGGTTGGACTTTGGTTTGGGCTTGCGAATATCAGCCTTAGCCATCGTGGAGCTCCTTAGTGTGTGGAGCCCGCAGAGTGTTCTGCGGGATGGTGAATAGAAATAGGTTTAGAAAGGCGGTTCGTCGTTCCCAGCGCCCCAACCGCCACCGTTGTTACCACCGGTGGAGGGAGTGGACCAGGGATCGTCGGCCGGGGCGCCCCAGCCGCCACCGGCGTTGCCGCCGGACTGCTGCTGCGGTGCGGCGTTGCCGCCGCCAAAACCGGCATTTCCGCCGCCGAAGCCGCCTGCGGGAGCACCGCCGCCGAAGCCACCCTGATTGCCTCCACCGCCATTGCGCTGGGTGCGGGTGACCTTAGCGGAGGCGTAACGCAGGGAGGGGCCGATCTCGTCGACATCCAGCTCCATGACGGTGCGCCGTTCGCCTTCCTTGGTGTCGAACGAACGCGACTTGAGCCGACCTTGGGCCACAACACGCATGCCCTTGGTCAGCGTCTCGGCGACATTCTCGGCAGCGTCGCGCCACACCGAGGAGCGCAGGAACAGCGTTTCGCCGTCCTTCCACTCGTTGGTCTGGCGGTCGAACGTCCGCGGGGTGGAAGCGATGGTGAAGTTGGCCACCGCAGCGCCCGACGGGGTGAAACGCAATTCCGGGTCACCGGTGAGATTACCGATGACCGTAATGACTGTCTCGCCTGCCATGACTGTCTCCTGACGTGTCGGTTCGTTCGATTACTCGAGCAATTCCCGCAGGGGAATTACTTGGCGGAAACCTTCTGATCCTCCGGGCGGATGATCTTGGTGCGCAGGATCGTCTCATTCAGAGACAGCTGGCGATCAAGCTCGGCAGAGGTTGCCGGGGTGGCGGTGAAGTTGACCACGGCGTAGATCGCCTCGGACTTCTTCTGGATCTCGTAGGCCAGACGACGGCGGCCCCAGATGTCAACGTTTTCGATGGTCCCGCCATCGTTGCGGACAACGTCCAGGAACTTGCCGAGCGTCGGCTCGACGGTACGCTCGTCGACCTCTGGGTCGATCAGCACCATGAGTTCGTAAGCACGCATGTGAACCCACCTCCTTTGGGCTAAACGGTCACGGTCTCTCCGTAACAGGAGGTTCTTTGCGTTGGTTGCCGGCCCACCCGCTTTTCGGGCAGGGGTGTAGACAACCTCATCTATCCTACCCGATAGCACGCCCGGGCCCTGACGGACCCGGGCGTGCTCTCCAACACGAGGAAATGAGGGGCGGACGACGGCGCAACGGCCGCCGCCCGCCGGACGTCTCGGCGCTCTTAGGCGACTGGCAGGTTCAGCTCCTGGCCCACGAGGATCAGGTTCGGATCGTCGATCGCCTCCTGGTTCACTGCGTAGATTGCGCGCCAGTCATCGATGCCGTGCTCTTCGGCGATGACGGCCAGAGTGTCACCGGAGGCCACCGTGTGGTCTTCACCGGAATCCTCGGCGGCGACGGCGGCAACGTCCTGACCGATGCCCTGTGAGCCGGCCTGCGGGGCTGGCTCAGCCGGGGCCTGCTGCGCGGGCTCCTCCGCCACTGGCGCTTCGGCCTGCGTTTCGGCTGGGGCGGCCTGCGCCTCAACCTCGGTGGTGGTCTCGGTTTCGGGGGCCGGCTCAGCGTCGGCGGTGCCGGAGAGGCCAAGCTCCGCGGAGCAGGCCGGCCAGGCGCCCCAGCCCTGCGTGGCCAGCACGTTCTCCGCGATGGCGATCTGCTGGGACTTCGAGGCGTCGGCCGGGTTGCCGGAGCCGCCGAAGGCCTCCCACGTGCTCATGCTGAACTGCAGGCCGCCGTAGTAGCCGTTGCCGGTGTTGATGGACCAATCGCCACCCGACTCACACTCGGCGAGCGCCTCCCAGGTGGAGGTCGAGGCGGCGTTGGCCGGGGCTGCGGCCAGGGAGGCCGCGCCCGCGATCGCGACGACGGCGGCCGAACCGGCCAGCCCGCGGCGCATGTACTTCTTCGTGTCCTGCTGCTTGGTCATGAGATCTCCTGAAGTCGTGGTCACTAGCGCGATCACGACAGGTTGTTACCAAATCGTGACTTAATCACGGTAAGGCAACGCCCGGGGAGCCGGGCAAGCCAGATCGTCCGTTCACAGCGATTCCTGAGCACTTCGGCAGGCCCGGCATAGCCCACGCATAGGCCACACAAGCCGCGCGAGGAGCCCCAAATCGCCGTCGATTCGGCGCAAGCAGATGGTCGGATGCAGCGATGCGGCAGCATGAGTTGTCCGGGCCGCACAGGTGGTCCAGTTGCTGCGAATCTGAGCGGGTTAGCTCGCGAACAACCGCACGCCCACCCTGGCCAGCCGCCACGGGTCCGCCACGCCGCACATCTCCCGCGCGGAATGCATCGACAGGAGCGGAATGCCGACGTCGAGCGTGCGGATACCCAGGCGGGTGGCGGTCAGCGGGCCGATCGTGGAGCCGCACGGCATCATGTTGTTGGAGACGAACTCTTGGTACGGCACCTCCGCCTCGGCGCAGAGCCGGGACCACAGGGCCGCGCCCACGCCGTCGGTGGCGTAGCGCTGATTCGCGTTGATCTTCAGCAGCGGGCCAGCGCCGAGCAGCGGCTGGTTGGCCGGGTCATGCCGCTCCGGGTAGTTCGGATGAATCGAGTGGCCCGCGTCCGCGGAAACGCACACCGAGTCCGCGTAGGCGCGGTAGCGATCCGAATCGCTGGCCCCGAACGCGTTGCCGATCCGCTCGAGGACCTCTTGCAGGAACGGCCCCGAGGCCCCGGAACGGGATCCGGAACCGATCTCCTCGTGATCGAACGCCGTCAGCATGGCGATGTGCTCGCCCCCGCCGGCGCGGGCATGCTCCACCAGCGCCACCACGGAGGCGTGCATCGAGGAGAGGTTATCCAGGCGGCCGGAGGCGAAGAACGCGCCGTCCTGCCCGAACTCGGCCGCCGGCTGAGCGTCCGCCACCACGACGTCGTACCCACCGATCTGTGCCGCCTCCACGCCAGCGGCGTCGGCCAGCACGCCCAGCAGGTCCTCTTGGCTCGGCACGCCGGTCCCCCACACCGGGTTCATGTGGCGCTGCTTATCCAGGGTCAGGCCATCGTTGACCTGCCGGTCGAGGTGGATGGCCAACTGCGGAAAGCGCAACAGCGGATCGGTACGGGTCAGCACCTCGGTGCCGTCAGTCAGCACCAGCCGCCCGGCCAACAGCAGCTCGCGGTCCAGCCACGAGTTCAGCAGCGGGCCGCCATAGACCTCGACGCCGGCCTGCAGCCACCCGTGCGCACCAATGGTCGGCTTGGGCTTGAGTTTGAACGACGGCGAATCGGTGTGCGAGCCCAGCAGGTGAAAGCCCGTGCGCGGGCCCGCCCCCTCCGGGACCACCCACGCGATGATCGCGCCGTCGCGCACCACGTAGTAGCCACCCGGTTCACGACCGAACTCGTCCACCTCGTCGAGCCCGGTAAAGCCGGCCTCGCTCAGCCGGCGCGCCGCCTCGGCGGCCGCGTGGTAACTCGACGGCGACGCGGCCACAAACGCCCCCAAGTCGCGGGCGTGCTCGCGCGCTGCATCGCTAATGTCCCGTGCGGCACTCAGGGTGCTCTGCTCTGCCAAGGTGACCTCCGTCGTCGTGCTCGTTCATGTTTTCAACGCTTGCTTCAGTTTCCTCAGGACACGATGTTAGCCCTGCCGGTACCTCGCGTACCCCATCAGGAGCAGGCCGGCCACGACGGCGCCCCACCCCAGCACCGGCCACCCGGGCACCGCAAGGATGAAGGCTCCCGCCACTAACAGCAGGACCGCGAGCATGAACCAGGGGCTGCGCAGGAACTCGATGTTCATTAGTAGTCCAGCCCCTGCGTGGGGACCACCAGGCCGGTCTCGTACGCGTAGACGACGGCCTGCACGCGGTCCCGCAGGTGCAACTTGGTCAGGATGCGGCGCACGTGAGTCTTGACCGTGGCCTCGGAGAGGAAGAACTTGTGCGCAATTTCCGCATTGGACAGCCCCTCGGCCAGCACGGTCAACACCTCCCGCTCGCGCGCCGTGAGGTCCTGCAACAACGGATCCTCCGGCGGAGCCTCCGCGGGCTCGGGAGCCTGGGCCGACGCACCGGCTCCCGGCGCCACCCGCACGTACGTTTCCAGCAGCCGCTGGGTCACGCGCGGCGCCACGACGGCGTCACCGCTGGCCACCACCCGGACGGCCTGGACCAGTTCGGCCGGCGCCACGTCCTTCAGCAGGAAGGCGGACGCGCCGGCTCGCAACCCGTCGAAGGCGTACTCGTCCACATCAAAGGTGGTGAGAATAATGACGCGGGTCTCTGGATGCTCGGCGACGATCCGCCGGGTCGCCTCGATGCCGTCCAGCCGGGGCATCCGAACGTCCATCAGCACGACGTCGGGTGCGTGCTCGGCCACGGCGGCGATCGCCTCGAGCCCGTCCGAGGCCTCGGCGACCACCTCCAGGCCCTCCTCGGCCTCCAGAATCAGCGAGAATCCGACGCGCAGCAGCGGCTGGTCGTCCACCAATAACACGCGCGTCATGACTCCCGCGCCCCTCTCGTTTCTTCGGTTCCCGGCTCCTGACGCGGCCGTCCGCCGCGTGGATCGGCGCCGCCTGGCTCGGGGCAAGTCTCCGCATTCACGGCCAGGCGCGCGTCCACCGTCCAGCCACCCTGCTCCCCCGGACCGGCCGTCACGTCTCCATCGTAGATCGCCACCCGTTCGGCAATGCCGCGCAAGCCTGCGCCGGCACCCACTTGCGGGCGGGCCTCACCGGAGCGTCCGTCGTCGTGCACCCTCACCCGAACCGCGTCGGCGGTCACGGTGCATTCCACCGTCACCGCCGTCACGTCACGCCCATAGCGCAACACGTTGGTGAGGGATTCCTGAATGATCCGGTACACGGTCAACCGCAGGCCGGGATCCTCCGGCAATGGATGCCCGGAATGGGTGTAGCTCAGGGGCAGGCCCGCGGCCCGAAACCCTTCCAGGAGCTCGGGAATGGACGAATGGGCCGGTTGTGGATGCAGCGGTGCCCCGGAGTCATCCCGCAAGACGCCGATGACCCGGCGCATGTCCCGCAGCGCCGTCCGGCCGGTCGCTGAGAGCTCACCGAGGACCCCGCGGGCGCGGTCGGGGCTCTTCTCCATCACGACGCCGGCCCCGTCGGAGAGGGCAATCATCACGGACAGGGAGTGCGCGACGACGTCGTGCATTTCCCGGGCAATGCGGTTCCGTTCCGCCGTTTGGGCCAGGCGGGAGACGCGCAGGCCCCAGTTGGCCAACTCCGCCTGGTGCAGGCGATTGGCGCGCACGACGGCGCCGATGCCCGTCGCGAGCAGGTTCGCGGCCAGCAGGAGCACCGCAACGCCGATCAGAATGGGGGCCTCACTGCGGCCGATGACAATCCCGTCGTGCGGCTCATGGGGCGTGCCCTGCAGGTGCGGGATGACCCAGAGGGCCATCATGAGGACCTGGCCGGCGCTGATCAGGACGGCCAGAGCGATCATGCGGCGGGCGGCATACTTGGTGCCGGCCGTATACAGCGCAAACCACAGGCCGATGCTGATCACCCCGTGGAACGGGTCCACCACCATGAACACCAAGGTCGTGGCGGCGATGAAGGACAGCACTGCGAACGGGGCCCGGCGCCGGAACCAGAGGGCGATCCCGACGCAGCCGACCACGGCGAGTGGCCAGAGCGCGTGGCCGGGGGCCGCGGCGATCAGGCCCAGCGCGGTGACACACAGATAGAGGGCGACGACGAGCGCGTCGCCCACAGCGGGGCGGCGGTGGAGCAGACGGCGCACGGGGCCGCGGCGGCGCTCGGCCAGCTCGGCGAAGCTGACGCGTACCGATTCGGCGGTGCCCGTAGCCGGTCTGTTCTCCATAGTGTGAGCCTAAGGCGTCCGCCAGGGTAGCCGTTCGTTTCTACCCCGGCGGACGCGGTCTTAGAGGTCGCGCCAGCGCAGGACTGCGCCAGCGGCGACGAGCGGTGCCACCACCCAGGCGCCCAGCGTGAGCCAGGCCTGCCACACGGGCAGGGGCTCGGCCACGCCCATGGCCGCGGCGTCTTCTGCACTGAGGGCCGAGCTGGAGATCGCCGAGTAGGCGGCATCCGGCAAGTAGGCGGCCAGCGTGCTGAAGAAGTCGTTACCGATCATCATGAAGGCGATCGGCAGCACGAACAGCAGCGCCGCCAAGATCACGATGCCCCCGGCAGCATTGCGCAGCAGCATCCCTAACGCTAGCCCGATCAGGGCCGTTGCTACTAAATAGGCTACCGAAGCCCACAAGTCCTGTTGCGCAGCGGCGCCCAACAGGTCCAGCTCCATCGAGTAGTGTCCGGCGATCGGGGCGACGACGGCGGCGGACGCGGCGAACGCGATCAGCGCCGTGAGCGCGGAAACCACGCCGAGCACCACCACTTTGGCGAAGAACACGCTGAGTCGGCGTGGGACGGCGGTGAAGGTGGTGCGGGACATGCCGGTGCTGAACTCGGTGCTGCCCACCACCACGCCGAGGGCGCCGGTGATCAGCTGCGCGAACGCGACGCCCGAGTAGATGTGCGTCGTGGCGGAGATCTCCGGGGCACCGGCTTGGTCCACCATGTCCGCCATGAAGGCGCCGGACGCCCAGGCGGTCAGGGCCGCGAGGCCCACGGACAGGAGAATCACGCACAGCAGCAGCACGAGCGGTGCGGGAACGGTGAACAGCTTGATGACCTCGGAGCGGATGACGCGCAGCAGCGAGGTGGGGTGGGCCACGCCGCGGGCCGCGGCGCGATCCCGGCGGGGTGCTTCGGCGGTGGCGATCATTTCATCCCTCCGGAAACGTATTCAACCTCGGACTGGGTCAGCTCCATGTAGGCGTCCTCGAGGGACGTGTTCTGCGGGGTCAGCTCGTAGAGCAGAATCCGGTTCTCCAGCGCGGCGGCGGCGATCGCTCGCGGGTCGAGCCCGGTGACCTCCACCGTGTTCGGCGCGGTGGCCGTCGTCGTGACGCCCTCGGCGGCGATGACGCGCATGAGGGATTCGACGTCGTCCGTGCGCACGAGGGTGCGCTGCCCACCGCCGGCGAGGAACTCGTCGATGCCCGTATCCGCCAGGATGCGGCCGCGGCCGATGACGATCAGGTGGTGGGCGGTCTGCGCCATCTCGCTCATCAGGTGGGAGGAGAGGAAAACCGTCCGGCCCTCGGCAGCGAGGTGCCGGGCCAAATTGCGCACCCACAGCACGCCTTCGGGATCCAGCCCGTTGACGGGTTCGTCCAAGATGAGTGTCTGCGGGTCACCGAGCAGCGCGGCGGCGATGCCGAGGCGCTGGCCCATGCCGAGGGAGAACCCGCCGACCCGCTTGCGGGCCACTTGGGCCAGGCCGGTGAGTTCGATGACCTCGTCGACGCGCGTCGCGGCGACCGAATGGGTGGCGGCGATGGCCCGGAGGTGATTGCGGGCGCTGCGGGACTTGTGCACCCCCTTGGCCTCCAGCAGGGCCGCGGCCACAGCCAGCGGGGCAGGATGCTGACGCAAAGGTCGTCCCGCGACGGTGGCGGTGCCACTGGTAGGCCGGTCGAGGCCCATAATCATGCGCATCGTCGTCGATTTGCCGGCCCCGTTGGGCCCCAGGAAACCGGTAACCCGGCCCGGGTGCACGGTGAAGCTGACGTTGTCGACGGCGCGCTTGGAACCATAGTCCTTGGTGAGTGCGCTGACCTCGATCATGCCTCCAGCCTAGGGCGGGGCGCTGCCGGCGTCGCCGCTCTCCCGGATGATCTCTGGTCGCGCGCCTCTCAGCCCTAGGGATGAGGTTAGGCGCCCGGTGGGCGCTACGCGGCGTCCGCTAGGGCGCGCACGGCGGCCAGGTGGCCGGCCATGCCGTGGACGGCGGGGCCGGGCCACGCGGACGACGACGCGAGGTACGCGCCGCCGGCCGATGAACCGGAGGCGGTGCGCCGTAGCCGGTACGCCATGCCGCCCACGCCCGTCAGCCCTCCGGAGATGTCCCCGCCGATCAGGGCCGGATTACCCCTGACAAGTTCCCGGGGTGAGCGCACCCAAGCGCGGGTCACGGTGTCCGCGAAGCCCGGCGCCTGCCGCTCGATCTGGCGGGTGACGGCGCCGATCACGGCGTCCTCTCCACCGAGGTCCGTCAGGCCGGCTCCCGCGGGCACGTGCACGTACGCCCAGAGCACGTGGGTCCCGGCCGGCGCCCGCGTGGCGTCGAACTGGCTGGGCTGGCTGAGCAGGACGTAGGGGTTCGCCGGGTCGAAGCGGCGGGCGGCGGCTCGTTCGCTACGGCGCAGCGCGGCGGCGGGCCCGCCGAGGTGGACGGTTCCGGCGCGGGCCAGGCGGGGGTCGGCCCAGGGGATCGGCGCGTCGGTCGTCAGGTGCACGACGGCGCTGCCGGGACCGCGGGCCGGTGCCGGCGCACCGGCGAGCGCCTCGGGAGCCGCCGCCCACAGCACCACGGGCTCGGAAAGCTCGTGGGGATCGGTCACCTCCCGCCCCAGCTCGTACCAGCCGTCACCACAGAGGTCCTCGATCTGTGCCGCGAGCGCGGCGATGATGGCCCCGGATCCGCCCACCGGCACGGGCCACCCGTGGTGGGCCAGCGCGCTGAGGAACAGCCCCGCCACGGTCGCTGCGGGCGAGTATGAGCCACCGGGAATATGAGCCCGCACGCCCTCCAACGCGGCGGATACCTCTAACGGCATATGTGGCTGGTACGCAGCGGCCAGGGACCGCGCCAGCCGCAGCGCCGTCGTTCGCTCCTGCCACAGACAGGCGCCACGGGTGGCCAGCGGGTCGCCGAGGAAGAGCCGCCCGAGAGCGGGACCCTCAGCGGCCAGCGGACCCACGACGCGCGCATAGGCTCGAGCGGCCGCGGACTGGCGGCCGAGCGACTCGAGCGTGCGCTCGTAGTCCCGAAAAATCAGGACGGACGCGGCACCGCCGGACGGTCCGGCACCCAACGGGTGCGCGTAGGAAATCTCCGGGGTGACGAAGTCCACCGCGTCGGTGAGGCCCACTTGGCCGAAAAAGGGGGACACGGCCGCCGTGGGGTGCACCGCGGAGCCCAGATCGTGCAGGGCGCCGTCGACGCGCTGGGTCGCGCTGGCCCCGCCGAGGTGTGCGGCCGCCTCGTAGACGCGCACGCGCCACCCGGCGCGGGCGAGCGTCAGGGCGGCGGCCAGCCCATTGGGACCGGAACCGACGACGGCGGCGTCGGCCGTCACGACGCGTCCGCCGCCGGCGTCGTCACCTGACCCGCACCAGCTGGCCGGCGAGCGCTGGACCCCTGCCACCGGCGCGGCAGCACCCGTGCGCGCGCCGCGGCGATCCACGCCGCGTCCTCGGCGCCGGCGAACGGCCCACCGGTGGGATCGTCCTGACCGACCCGGCGGACGGGGTCCGCGGACGGCACCCACAGGCTATGGACCACGCGGCCCATGAGGTACAGCAGCGCGGCCATGTGCCCGAACACCGCCAAGACGTACGCGGCGGGGCCCACCGCGTGCTGCGCCTCCAGCCCTGCCGTGAGCTGATACAGGTACGCCCAGATGGCAAAGAAGTGCAGGGCCTCGATGAACTGCCACACCAGAAAATCCCGCCATCGCGGCCACGCCAGCGCCGCCAGCGGGATGAGCCACACCACGAACTGCGGCGAGTACACCTTGTTGCACAGGACGAACGAGGCGACGATCAGGAACACCAGTTGGACCATCCGGGGGCGCTGCGGGGCCACGACGCCCAGCAGCGCGATCACCACGCAACAGCCCAGGAACGCCAAGAACCCGGCCGAATTAATGGTCTCGGCGCTCATAGCCGGCGCACCGGTGGCGGAGGCAATGGTGTTCCAGGCGTGCCACACCGAGGACCAACCAGCCTCCCGCTCGCGGGTGAAGGTCCAGAACACCTTCCAGCCCTCAAAACTGATGAGCATGGCCGGAAGGTTCACGGCCAACCACGTGCCGGCCGCCGCGGCCGCGGTGATCCAGAAAACGCGTAGCTTGCCCGAGCGCACGGCCAGCACCAGCACCGCACCGAGGAACAGGACGGGGAAGAGCTTGGTGGCGGTCCCGAGCCCCACCATCACGCCAGCGAGGATCAGCCGGTGACGGGAAAAAGCCAACACGGCGCCGGAGAGCGCGGCGACGGCCCACAGGTCCCAGTTGATGGTGGAGGCCAGGATCATGCCCGGCGCCAGCGCCACCATGGCCGCGTCCCACGGGCGGCGCCCGGCCGAACGTGCCGTCATGATCACCACGGCGATCCACAGGGCCGCGATGAACAGCACGTTCAGGTCGAAGTAGGCCAGCGCCCGGTCGTACTCCCCCGGGACGATGGGCAACGAGGTCACGGAAGCGACGAAGGACATGAGCACGGGGTACTCGAAGTTCGCGTCCGCGGCGAACGGGGCGAAGGGATTCTCGGCGAATCCGCGGGCATGGAAGAGCGGCGGCAGGTCCGAATAACAGGCCCACATGTAGGCGTTGCTTCCGCTCCAGCCACCCACCCGGCACGCGTTCTTCGCGGCGACGGCCGCGAGCGCGCCGACAAGGGTCATGAGGATCAGCACGCGCTCGATCGTGAAGAAACCCGTCGGGGTGACGCCGGGCTCGGTGCGGCGTCCCAGTGGGCCGCCGATCACCTCGGTGAAGCGCCGCAGCAGCGGGTCATTGCGGGTCGGAACCGTCACCCTGCCCTGACCCTGGGATTCGCGGCGCTCCGTCATGCCTTCACCCTAGCCGCGCACGCTGCGGCGAGCGAGGTCGGCAGCGCCGATCAATCCGGCATCGGCCCCGAGCTGCGCCCGCACCACGGACGCATACGGCCGGTAGCCCCGACCGCTGAGGCTCGCCCGGTAGCGGGCATCAGCGGTGGCGATCAGCTCGTCCGACGCCGCGCCAAGGCCGCCGCCGATGACGAACGTCCCGGGGTCCAAGACGGCCGCCAAGTTGGCCAGGCCGAGCCCCAGCCAGCCACCCATCTCCACGATGAGGTCCCGGCAGGCCGGGTCCCCCGCGGCGGCGAGGCGAGTGACGAGTGCCCCGGTGACCTGCTCCGGGTCATCGCCGACGGCCTCGCGCAGCGCATAGGCCACCGGAGACTTCGCCGCCACCAGGGTGCGGCCTTCCCGGCCCAGGGCATTGCCGGAGGCATACTGCTCCCAGCAGCCCCGGTTACCGCACGCGCAACGGTGCCCCTCGGGGACGATGGTTTGGTGGCCAAACTCCCCGGCCACGCCGAACCGGCCGCGCCGCAGCTCACCGTTAATGACGATTGCCCCGCCGATGCCGGTCCCCAGGGTCAGCAACACCAAGTGGCTCTCGCCGCGCGCGGCGCCGAACCGGTGCTCGGCAATCGCGGCCGCGTCGGCGTCGTTGGTCAAGATCACGGGCCGATCGAGCGTGCGTTCGAGGCGCTCCTGCAGCGGCTCGTTGCGCCAGGCCAGGTGCGGGCTGAACAGGACTTCCGTGCCTTCGGCGTTCATCCAGCCGGCCGCTCCCACACCAACGGGCGCGTCGGCGGCGTCGTGGCCCACCTCAGCCACGACGGCGGCGACGGCGGCCTCCACGGCGGCCGGATCGTGCCGCGGCGTCTGATGCTTTGCGGCGGCCACGATGCGCCCCTGAGCGTCCACAAGCCCTGCGGCGATCTTCGTGCCGCCGATGTCGATGCCGATGGCAAACTCTGGTGACGTACCGCTCATGGGAATCACTCTAGCCCGGGCGGGAATACGCAGCCGACCATGTCACTTAGACTCTAAGGAGTTTTGCCGCGCGCCCGCCGGGTGGGCGGCCGCTTCGATGTGAAGTCGAAGCGGGAGTCTGATGTTCTAGGAGTCACGTTGTCAGGTAACCCCATTCGGGTCGCAATCGTCGGTGTCGGGAACTGCGCCACGTCGCTGGTTCAAGGCGTCGAGTACTACAAAGACGCCGCGGCAGACGCCTCCGTGCCCGGCCTGATGCACGTCCAGTTCGGTGATTACCACGTGAACGACGTCCAGTTTGTGGCGGCCTTCGACGTCGACGAAAAGAAGGTGGGTCAGGATCTCTCCGACGCGATCCTCGCCTCGGAGAACAACACCATCAAGATCGCTGAAGTCCCCGCCACGGGCGTGACCGTCCAGCGCGGCCCCACCCTGGACGGATTGGGCAAGTACTACAGCGAGACCATCACGGAGTCCGCTGCGGAGCCGGTCGACGTCGTGCAGGCCCTGAAGGACGCCGAGGTCGACGTCCTGGTCTGCTACCTTCCGGTTGGTTCGGAAGAGGCGGCGCTGTTCTACGCGCAGGCCGCGATCGACGCCGGTGTGGCGTTCGTGAATGCGCTGCCCGTGTTCATCGCCGGCACCAAGGAGTGGGCGGACAAGTTCACCGCGGCCGGCGTCCCGATCGTCGGCGACGACATCAAGAGCCAGATCGGCGCCACCATCACCCACCGCGTGATGGCCAAGCTGTTCGAGGACCGCGGCGTCACCCTGGACCGCACCTACCAGCTGAACGTCGGCGGCAACATGGACTTCAAGAACATGCTGGAGCGCGAGCGCCTCGAGTCCAAGAAGGTCTCCAAGACCCAGGCCGTCACGTCCAACCTGAAGGGCGAGCTGGCCGACAAGCTGGACGACCGCAATGTCCACATCGGCCCGTCCGACTTCGTGTCCTGGCTGGATGACCGCAAGTGGGCGTTCGTGCGCCTCGAGGGCCGCAACTTCGGCGACGCCCCGGTCTCGCTGGAGTACAAGCTGGAGGTGTGGGATTCGCCCAACTCGGCCGGCGTCATCATCGACGCGGTGCGCGCGGCGAAGATCGCGAAGGACCGCGGCATCGGCGGCCCGATCCTCTCCGCCTCGAGCTACTTCATGAAGTCCCCGCCCGAGCAGTACGACGACGACACCGCGCACGCGGCCGTCGAGGCCTTCATCCGCGGCGACGTCGAGCGCTAAACAACACCGGGCGCTCAACGACACGGAGCGCTCAGCCGCTCCCCCACCGCGCCGGAGGCCGGAGTCCCCACAGGGGGCTCCGGCCTCCGTGGTCTCCGCGGGCGACTGGCCCTGACCGCCCGCTTAGAACAACCCGGTCACCGTGCCGTCGTCGTGCACGCCCATGTGCTCGGCCGCCGGCCGGGCGGGCAGCCCGGGCATCGTCATGACGGTGCCGGTGAGCGCCACGATGAAACCGGCACCGGTTTTGGGCACCAGCTCACGCACCCGCACGGTGAAGCCGCTTGGCGCGCCGAGCAGCGTGGGGTCATCACTGAACGAGTACTGCGTCTTCGCCACGCACACCGGCAGCTTCTCCCATCCGTGCTCGCGCAGGCGCTCAAGCTGGCGTCGGGCCTCGGCCGAGAACTCCACGCCCGCACCGCCGTAGACCCGCCGCACCAGCGCGTCCAGCTGCTCTTCGACGTCGGCTCCCTCCGGGTAGACGGGCGTGTACGACGGCGCCGCGTCCAGTAGTTCTGTCACGTGCCGGGCTAAGGCGGCACCACCGGCGGCACCCTCGGCGTGGACGGTGGTCACGGCGCACCTCACGCCCTGAGAGGCGCAATAGTCCTCGACGACAGCGAGTTCCTCCTCCGTGTCCGTACCGAACCGGTTCAAGGCCACCACCGGCTGGTAGCCGTAGCGGCGCACGTTCTCAAGGTGCCGGGCGAGGTTCGTCAGCCCGGTGCGCACCGCACCCGGATCGTCAGCACCGACGGCGTCCACCGCGATCCCGCCGTGCATTTTCAGCGCCCGCACTGTCGCGACGACCACCACTGCAGCGGGGGCGCAGTCGCCGGCGCGGGCCTTGATGTCCAAGAACTTCTCGGCGCCGAGGTCCGCACCGAAGCCCGCTTCCGTGACCACGACGTCGGCGAGACGCCGGGCTGTGGTGGTGGCGACGAGCGAGTTGCAGCCGTGGGCGATGTTGCCGAACGGTCCCCCATGCACCAGCGCCGGCGTGCCGGCCAGGGTCTGGACGAGGTTAGGTTTGAAGGCTTCCTGCAGCAGTACGGCCATGGCTCCGTCCGCCCCGAGGTCGCCGGCAGTGATGGCCCGCCCGTCACGGGCAAAGCCGATCGTCATCCGCGCCAAGCGCGCCGCCAGGTCGGCCCGATCGACGGCGAGGCACAGAATCGCCATGACCTCGCTGGCCGCAGTGATGTCGAACCCCGTGGACCGGCCGTCCCCACTCTCCAACCGGATTCGCCGCAGCGCGCGGTCATTGACGTCCAGCACGCGCCGCAGGGAGATGCTCTCCGGGTCCACGTCGAGCGCGTTGCCGTGGTGCAGGTGGTTGTCCACCATGGCCGCCAGCAGATTGTGCGCGCTGGTGATGGCGTGGAAGTCGCCCGTGAAATGCAGGTTGATGCTGATCATCGGCACCACTTGAGCGTGCCCGCCACCGGTGGCGCCGCCCTTCATGCCGAAGACCGGGCCGAGGGACGGCTCGCGCAGCGCGATCATAGTCCGGTGCCCGGCGGCGGCCAGCGCGTCGCCGAGCCCCACGGTCACCGTGGATTTTCCCTCGCCGGCCGGCGTCGGGGACATGGCGGTGACGAGGACGACGGCGCCGGGTGGGGCCTCGCGGCTGACCCGATCCACGTCGATCTTGGCCTGATAGCGTCCGTACGGTTCCAGAGCGTCAGCCGCAAGGCCTGCGTCGGCGGCAATCTGAACGATGGGCTGTAGCGCGGTCGCGGCGGCGATGCTCGCGTCATCGAGAGCTTCAGTGTTCACAGCGCTGACGCTACCAATCCTCCGCGCCGAGCGGCAGAGCCTCCCAGCGAACCGGATGGGCCCGAGCGGGGACACGCGGAGACTTCACGCCACGTTCTTCCATCCGTTAACGGGTGGGCGTAGATTTTTCTCACCAAAGCCAGAGGGGAGCGTGCGTGGAGACCGTCAGTGGCGGCATCGTCGTGGTACACGCCGTGGCGGCATTATTCGTCTTGGTACTGGGCCCGGTGCAGTTCATTCGCCGGCCCAAGGACCGGGTGCACCGCTACCTGGGCCGTGCGTGGCTCGGCGCCATGGTGGTGACGTGCGTGAGCAGTTTCGGCATCATGCCCGGCGGATTCAGCTGGCTGCATGGGCTCAGCCTCTTCACGTTGGCCTCTGTCAGCACGGGCTGGGTGATGGCCCGCAAGAAGCAGTGGAGCACTCACGCGGGGTGCATGATCGGCGCGTACGTGGGGACGGCCATCGCGTTTGTCTTCGCGGCGGCCGTCCCCACGCGCACCATTCAGGTCACGCTCGCCAGCGCGCCAGGCCTCGTGGTGGCGATCGTCGGGGGCGTCGTGACCCTGGCGGCGGGGGCGTTCCTTGCCGTGCGGCAGGTGGTGGAACGCTCCGCCGTGCAGGCGGACGACTAAGGGTGCGCCCGGATTAGCGGACGCGGAAGTACATTTCCCGTGGAACGTTGGCATCACGGCGTTGCATGGCCTGGAGCCGGATGGCCTCACGGTTGTACTGGGACTGGGTGATCTGCTGAGAACCCTTTTTGGGGTGTTTGCGGCTCATTAGAGCTTCACCTCCTCTCGCTCCAACAGCGCATCGACAGCGTCAATGCGGGGGCGCTTGGTGGTCCGGGGCGCAATCGCGTCGGGACCGGTGAAGTAGAACTCCGCGCCGTCGCCAGCGGTTTGGGCGACGAGGAGTCGGGTGGACTGGGGCGAGTACTTCGCGGACATCGCTGCTCTTCCTGATGGTGTGCCTGGGATACTGAGCCCCCGGCCGAGCAGCGGTGCGGTTCTTCGCTAGCTGAGGCTGCTCCGGAGGCGGGTGGGTGCAAACGCACGGCGAATACGGAACGGATTGCCCGTGCCCGTCAAAGTGCCGGTCCGCGTAAAAATTGCGTTGTTCACGTATCCCACCTCCAATCTTCGTTGGCCCCCGCGGTCTCCCACGCTGGCTCAGCCTGCAATGTCCTGATTCAGGAAGGCCAGTTGGCTTTCCCCAATCACATGCTTGACATTACACGCTCACGGCGCATCGTGCCACCCATCCACCAAGACTTTTTCTCTTGAGTGTCAAGATCATCCTTGAGGACGACTCCGAGGGGCCCGCCGCCACATACTCTGGCGCCATGCCCACGCCCTCCACGCCGCCTCCTCAGCCCCTTGGACTCCACCACGATCAGCAGCCGGCAGCACCCCGGACGCGCCTGCAGGACCTCGACGCCCTGCGCGCCTTCGCCCTCCTCGGCATTTTTCTGGTCAACGTGCAGCTCTTCGTCGAACCGGCCGCCCTCACCGGGGCGGCGCCGGTGTACGACGACGCCGCGAGTGATCTAGTCAACGCCGTCGTCGGGGCCCTGTTTGCCGGCAAGTTCTACATCCTCTTCTCGTTCCTCTTCGGCTACAGCTTCACGCTCCTGTGGGACGCCAGCGCCCGGCGCGGCGTCGCCGTCGTCCCCGTCGCCCTGCGCCGCTTCCTGGGGCTCTTCGTCCTGGGCCTGGCCCACGGGCTGCTCCTGTTCACCGGGGACATCCTGCTCACCTATGCCCTGGCCGGGCTCATCCTGTTGGCCGCGCGGCACGCCTCCATCTCCGCCGCGCGCACCGCGGCGATCACCATCACGGCCATCATGGGCGTGGGCCTCCTAGGGCTCGCCGCCCTGCTCGGCGCGGTCGAACAGTTCGGTGGCCTCTCGGCCGAGGAGCTCAGCGGCGCCGGCTTCGGCCCGGCACCAGAGCTGTTGCGCACCGACTACGCCAGCTACCTCGCCGGCGCGTATCCGCTCACCCTGCCCAACCTGCTGTTGGTTCAGGGGCCAGTGGCGCTCGCGATGTTCTTCTTGGGCCTCGCCGCGGCCAAGGCCCGCTGGATCGAGACGACGACGGCGCCCCGGTTGCGCCGCATGCTCCTGATCGGGTTGGCCGTCGGGTTGCCAGGCGGCGTGGCCTCCGGCTGGTTGCAGGTCTATGCCGGGACCACCTCCGGCGAACTCTTGGCCTTTGCGCTGGCCACGCTCACGGGGCCGTTCCTCACCGCGGCCTACGTGGCCGGGCTCCTGCTGGCCTTCCGGACCGGCCCCGGCGCGAGACTGCGCGCGGCGATGGCACCAGCCGGCCGGATGGCCCTGACCAACTATGTGGCGCAATCGGCCGTCATGGCCTTGGTCTTTACCAGCTACGGCGCCGGGCTCAGCGGCAGCGTGCACCCGGGCACCGCCGTCGTCTTGTGCCTGGCCGTTTGGGCCGCGCAGTTGGGCCTGAGCGCCCTGTGGATGCGACGCTTTGCCCGCGGACCCCTCGAGGGCCTGCACCGGGCGCTGACGTACTGGCGCGCTCCCCGCTGGACCTAAGCGGGCGGACGGCGAGGGACGGCTAGAGGCCCCATCCCAGCACGGCCGGCGTCGTCTTGTCCCAGCCCAGCCGTGCGGCCTTGGCCGTGCCGAGCAGAAAGTGCCGGCCCGTCTGCGGCGGGAGCCCCAACCAGCGGGCCACCATCACGCGGCTGAAATGGCCGTGGGAGAAGAGGATCGCGTGTTCGTGGTCGGCCAGCTCGGTGCGGACGCGCTCAATGATCCGGTCCGCCCGGGCGGCCACCTGCGCCAGTTCCTCGCCGCCCGGGACCCCGTCATCCCAGATCCGGTAGTCCGGGTTCTGGGCGCGGATGTCCTGGCTCGGCACGCCCTCGTACTCGCCGTAGTCCCACTCGTGGGCGTGCGGGACGCGTTCGGCCTGGGCGAAGCCCGCCAGCTCCGCCGTCCGCCACGCGCGCTGCAACGGGCTGGACATGACGAGGGAAAATTCGACGCCGGCCGCGGCCAACGTGTCTCCGGCCGCGCGGGCCTGCTCCTCCCCCTCGGGCAGCAGCGGGATGTCCGTCAGGCCGGTGTACTGGCCGGAGCGGGACCATTCGGTCTCGCCGTGGCGCACCAGCCACAAGGTGGGGCGGCCGCTTTGGGGCCCGCTCTTGTCGTGGCTCACTGGGCTTCCTCCGTCGTCGTCGAGCCGTCCGCGGCGGCCGCGGTCTCCGAGCTGCGGCTCTCCGGCTGCTGCTCCCACCACGCGCGCAGGGCGGCGACGGCGGCGTCGTGCTCCATGGGGCCGTGGTCGAGCCGCAACTCGAGGAGGTGTTGATAGGCCCGCCCCACCACGGGGCCCGGGCGGATACCCAGCAGGTCCATGATTGCGCGCCCATCCAAGTCCGGGCGGACGGCGGCGAGCTCTTCCTGCTCGGCGAGCTCGGCGATGCGCCGCTCCAAGTCGTCGTAGGCGTGCGCCAGCCGCTCGGCCTTGCGCCGGTTCCGCGTCGTAACGTCGGAACGCGTCAACCGGTGCAGGCGCTCCAGCAGGTCGCCGGCGTCGTTCACGTACCGCCGCACGGCCGAATCGCTCCATCCGGCGTCCCCGTACCCGTAGAACCGCATGTGCAGCTCCACGAGGCGCGCAACCGCCTTGGTGGTGTCGTTATCGAACCGGAGCGCCCGCATGCGCTTCTTCACCAGCTTGGAGCCCACCACGTCGTGGTGCCGGAAGGACACCGCACCGGAGGGCTCGAACCGCCGCGTGGCTGGCTTGCCGACGTCGTGCATCAGCGCCGCGAAGCGGAGCACAAAGTCCGGGCCGGGCACCGGGCCGTCGGGTCCCGTCTCCAGCTCCGTGGCCTGCTGGAGCACCTGGAGGCTGTGCTGGTAGACGTCCTTGTGGCGGTGGTGTTCATCCGTTTCCAGCCGCAGCGCGGAGACCTCCGGCAGCACCTGGTCCGCCAGACCCGTCTCCACCAAGAGATCCACGCCCGCACGCGGGTCCGCCCCGCAGATCAACTTCACCGTCTCATCCCGCACGCGCTCCGCGGAGATGATGGTGATCCGCTCCGCCATATCCGTCATGGCGGCGCGCACGTCGTCGTGCACCCCCATGCCCAGCTGGGAGGCGAACCGAGCCGCGCGCATCATGCGCAGCGGATCATCGGAAAACGACGACGACGGCGCGCCCGGCGTGCGGATCACCCCGGCGCTCAGGTCCGCGTGACCGCCGAACGGGTCCACGAGCTCCAGCTGAGGCAGGCGCAGGGCCATGGCGTTCATCGAAAAGTCGCGGCGGTAGAGATCATCCTCGAGCGTTTCCCCGAACGCGACGACGGGCTTGCGGGAGGCCGGGTCGTAGGACTCGGCCCGGTAGGTGGTGATCTCGATCGTGTCCGCGCCGACGCGGATGGCGATCGTGCCAAAATCGCGGCCCACCTCCCAGATGGCGTCGGCGTAACCGGTCACCACCTCGAGGGTCTGCTCCGGCGTGGCGCTGGTCGTGAAATCCAGGTCCGGGGAGATCCGGCCCAGAAAGAGGTCACGGACGGGCCCGCCCACCAAGGACAACTCAAAACCCGAGGCGGTGAAGCGCTCCGCCAGATCAAAAACGACGGAGGGCAGGCGCTGGCGCAGGGCCTCGGGTGCGGGAAGCTGGTGCATAGTCCCTTAATGGTGGCAGATTTTCCGTTCCCGCGATGACGGGGTGCGGGGGCAGTGGCTCTGGCACCGCCGTGTCGCCGTTCATGGCGGCCGACGTGGGCGGTAGCGCATTGACTCGACAAAAAGATCGCTAGAGTGGTCTCCATGGCCCATCCCGTTCCGAGTGCTCCCAAGCGCACCCCATTGACTGCGTCAATGGCCCATGCGCAGGCGCAGCAGCAGGGCCAGCACACCCTCCCCACGGTGGAGGAGGTCTCCTCCGGCGGCGTCGTCGTGGACGTCACCCAGCCGGGCCTGCCTGTTGCGATCATCGCCCGCTACAACCGGGGCGGGCGGCTCGAGTGGTGTCTGCCCAAGGGGCACCCAGAGGGCACGGAGTCCAATCGCGAGGCCGCGGTGCGTGAGGTCGAAGAGGAAACGGGCATCGCCGGGGAGGTCCTGGCCCCGCTGGGCAGCATCGACTACTGGTTCACCGTCTCCACGTACCGGGTGCATAAAACGGTGCACCACTTCCTGTTGCGCGCCACCGGTGGTCGCCTGACCATTGAGAACGATCCGGACCATGAGGCCGTGGACGTCGCGTGGGTCCCGCTGAAGGATCTAGGCCGGCGCCTCTCCTTCCCGAACGAGCGGCGCATCGCCGAGCTGGCCCGCGAGGTCCTGCCGCAGCATGTCGACTGAGGCCACCGCCGAGCCGGCGAAGCAGTCCAACTCCCGCGCGTACGCGCTCATGGCGAGCGGCACCACGGTCTCCCGCGCGCTCGGGTTTGTCCGCACCGCCCTGCTCGCCGTCGCGATCGGCTCCGTCACGCCCATCGCGGATATTTTCGAGAAGGCCAACGTCATCCCGACGATCATCTTCATGCTGATCGCCGGCGGCGTGTTCAACGTGGTGTTGGTCCCCCAGCTCATCAAGGCCTCCAAGAACGCGGATCGCGGTTCCGCATACACCTCTAAACTCATCACCCTCACGGTGGTCACGATGTTCGCGGCCACGGTTCTGCTCACGCTGCTGGCGGGACCGATCATCAGGATGCTGACCGTCGGGTGGTCTGACGCCATGCTGACACTGGCGACGTCGTTCGCCTATTGGTGCCTGCCCCAGGTGTTCTTCTATGGCGTGTACTCGGTGGTGGGCCAGGTGCTCAACGCACACGGGAAGTTCGGGTGGTTCATGTGGGCGCCCGCGCTGAACAACGTGGTGCAGATCGCCGTGATTGGCACCTACATCGGCCTCTTCGGCGCCTTCCGTGCGGGCACGGACCAGCTCGCCACGTGGACCACTCAGCAAACCATCCTGCTCGCGGGCGGCTCGACGCTGGGCATCGCCGTGCAGGCGCTCATGTTGTTCGCGCCGCTGCACACCACGGGCCTGAAAATCCGCCCGAACTTCCATTTCCGCGGCATGGGCCTGACGCACATCGGCCGGATCGCCTCGTGGACGCTGGCCTCCATGATGGTCGGCAACCTCGCCTCGCTGCTGTACTCACGCATCGCCTCGGAAGCCACCGCGGCGCGTGAGCAGGCGCCGCCCGGGGTGATCGTGGCGGGCGAATACGCGCTCAATACCTCGCAGCTGATTACGGTGCTGCCGCACTCGATCTTCGCACTGTCCCTCGCCACGGTCCTCTTCAACGAGCTCACCCGGGCCTTCCACGACCACCGCGTCCAGGACGTGCCTGCGCTGCTCTCCAAGGGATTGCGGACGACGGCGGTACCCATCGTCTTCGCGTCCGTCGCCATCGTCGTCCTCGCCGGCCCGCTCGGCCGCCTGTTCGGCGGCACGTCGGCCGACGGCGCCGCGGCCGGTGCCGCGATCGGTCAGCTCCTGCTCCTCACGGCGCTCGGCTTGCCGTTCAAGTCCGCCCACTTCTTCCTCATCCGCGTGTTCTTCGCGCAAGAGGACACCCGCACACCCATGCTCATCCAGACGTCCATCGCCGTGCTCGGCGTCGTGGCCGCCTTCACCATGAGCGCGTTCATCCCGCCGACGCATATCGTCCTCGGCATCGCGCTGCTCTACGGCGTGACCAACGTCCTCAGTGCCGTGATCGCCCACGTCCTCGTGGTGCGCCGGCACGGCCCCTACGGGGTCGGCGTCGTGGTGGACACCTACATCCGGCTGGGCTGGTTCGCGGTGCTGGCAGGCGCCGTGGGCGCCGTCGTCCTGTGGTGCTTCGGCGAGTTTGCGTTTGCCGGGATCGGTGAAGCCTTCCTCACCCTCGCGGTGTGCGGCCTCGTCATGGTCTCCGTGTACCTCCTGCTGGTGCGTTCGGCGCGGATGGAGGAGCTGACCGAGTTCCTCGGCCCCCTCGCCCGCCGCATCCCCGATCTCTCCCGGATCACCCGCCGATAAGGCCGGATGGCGCGGCCCGGCTAGCACATGGCCGGTAGCATGTACTCCAACAGCCCCGCCCGGGGTGTCCTGTACCCGAGAATCAACTGGGGAGTTAAACGTGTCGCAACCCATCGACGTCGGTGCCGTGCTCGGCGGCCGGTACAAGGTGACCGGTAGCGTGCTCACCTCGGATGAGGGCGATCTGGTCCTTGCCGGCATGGATCAGGTCCTGAACCGGACGGTCAGCATCTTGGTCGCCACCGCAGAGAACTCCGCGCAGCTCACCTCGAGCGCCCGGGAGATCGCGCGCGGGGAGCGGGCCAGCAACGTGCAGGTCCTCGATCTGGGCACGTCCGGGGACTCCACGTACCTCATCACGAACACGGCGGCCCCGGTGGACCTGCTGGATCTCCTCGTGCAGTCTGAGGGCCCCTATGTTGAGCCGTTCTACACGGACACGTTGGGCTCGGAAATCTTTGGCGAGTCGCGTTCCAAGGAACCGCAGCGCTACGAGGACGACGACGAGTACTACGCCGAGCTCGAGGAACACGAGCACCGCAATCCTCTCGCTGGACGCTTCAACAGCCTCCGTTCGCGGTTCTCGCGTGGCGGCGCTGCGGGCGCGGGTGCAGCTGCCGCCCACCACGCGGAAGGCGACTCCGAGGCCACAGGACAGCAGCCGGTCGCCGATTCCCCCCACACCGAGGAGAACGACGCCGTCTCCCCCACACCGACCGCCGCCGCACCGCAGGCGCCTAGGCCCGAAGCCCAAGCGCCCGCCCCGCGCGTCGAGGACTACGATGCGCCTGAGGATGCTCCGCAAGCGCGTCATGGCCGGTCCGCCGCTGGCGCTGGGGCGGCTGGAGCCGCCGCCGGTGCTGCCGCCGCAAGTGCCGCAGGTGCCGGTGGTGCCGCCAGTTCCGGCGCCGGAGACTCCCGCCCACCATCCACCTTCCCCGCCGCTGCCCGCGATTATCAAGATGAAGAAGCGGCGACGGCGACGAGCGCTTTTGCTTATGAGGATGCCGACGAGGAGGAGGGCGGCAATAAGTTCACCCGCCTCATCGTGGGAGCTGTCCTGGGCATTGTGCTCATCGTGGCCGTGGTGTTCGCGTTTAATATGCTCGGCAGCGTCGGCGGTGATGATGCCCCGCAGGCTGGTGGCGATTCCACCACGTCAGCAGAAGAATCGGCGTCATCTTCCGCAAGTAGTGAGGGCTCTGCCGCCCCATCGGAATCCAGTGACCAGCTTCCGGCACCGGCCGTTGCCGGCATTCAGCGCATCGTCCCGGGCAATCAGGAATTGAATGCGGACACGGACAATACGCTCGGCGACGCCGTGGACGGTAACGAGGCCACGATCTACGCCACGTACTCGTATGCTCAGCCGGCCTTCGGTGGGTTCGCCTCCAACATGATTCTGGCGGTAGAACTGGAAGAGGCCTCCCAAATCAACCAGATCGAGTTGACCGGGTTGAATGGGTCCGGTGGATCCTACGAGGTCGCTATTGGCGATTCGAATGATTTCGGTTCCGCGCAGGTGGTCACCCAAGGATCCTTCACTGGACCCACGGTCAGCGTTCCGGTGACGGAAGAATCGAAGACGTCGGGCACCCATGTTTTCGTCAACGTGACCGAGCTGCCCCGCCTGGCCAACCCCTACAACGATTCGCGCCCCTATGGCCTGCAGATCGCCGAGATCAAGGTGTCCTAGCGAGCACCGCGGGAATAGGTCTAGCGGCACGGCCGTTGATCCAGAGACAATACTCAAGTCCACTCGAGCGCCCTGGCGCCACCATCGATAGAGAGGTTCACCGCGCGTGGCCACTGAAGCAGCAGATTCGATCCGCGACGTCATCATCGTCGGTTCCGGTCCGGCCGGATACACGGCGGCGATTTACACGGCTCGGGCCAACCTGAACCCATTGGTCATCGCAGGATCGGTGACGGCCGGCGGCGATCTCATGAACACCACCGAGGTGGAGAACTTCCCCGGCTTCCCCGAGGGAGTCCAGGGGCCGGAGCTCATGGAGCACATGCGCGCGCAGGCGGACCGCTTTGGCGCTGAGATCCAGTACGAAGACGTCGAGTCCGTCGAGTTGAACGGGGACCTCAAGACGGTCACGTTGGCCAGTGGCGCCGTCTACCGCGCCCGGGCCGTCATCCTTTCCACGGGATCGGCCTACCGCGAGCTGGGCCTACCGGGCGAGAAAGAACTCTCCGGCCACGGGGTGTCGTGGTGCGCAACCTGTGACGGTTTCTTCTTCCGGGATCAGGAAATCGCCGTCGTCGGCGGCGGTGATTCGGCGATGGAGGAGGCGCTCTTCCTCACCAAGTTTGCTTCGAAGGTCACCGTCATTCACCGGCGCGACTCCCTCCGCGCCTCGCAAACCATGGCGGACCGCGCGTTGGCAGAGCCGAAGATCGAATTCGTCTGGAACAGTGCGGTCGATGGATTCGAGGGTGAAGACAAGCTGACAGGAATCAAGGTCCGGAACCTGCTCGACGATTCGGTGACCTCACTGCCTGTGACCGGCTTGTTCGTGGCGATCGGGTCCGACCCGCGCGTGGACCTCGTCAAGGACCAGTTGGAGCTGACGGCGGACGGAAACGTGGCCGTGCAGGGGCGCACGTCGAAGACCAGCATCGCTGGCGTGTTCGCCGCGGGCGACGTCATTGACCCCACCTACCGTCAGGCCATCACTGCTGCAGGCTCCGGTTGTGTTGCCGCCATCGACGTCGAGCACTACCTCGGTTCCCTCACGCCGGCTGCGGAGGCGGCTCAGCCCGCCGAGTCGGCCATCGTCTAAGATTCGCTGTTAACCGTCATCGAAAGGATTCACTCATGAGCAATGCAAAGGACGTCACGGACGCCTCGTTCCAGGCTGACGTACTGGAAAACAGCAAGCCCGTCATCGTGGATTTCTGGGCAGAGTGGTGCGGCCCGTGCCGCATGCTCTCTCCGATCCTGGATCAGATCGCCGAGGAGCACGCCGAGAAGGTTGACGTCGTCAAGGTGAACGTCGACGAGAACCAGGGCATCGCCGCGAAGTACGGCATCACCTCGATTCCAGCCGTCTTCGTTTTCAAGGATGGCGAGCACGTGGCCAGCTCCATTGGCGCCAAGCCCAAGCAGGTCATCGAGCAGGAGTTCGCCGAGTACCTCTAGGCACCGCCCGACTCGGCGGGAGAGCCTCGGCCGCCATCCAGCGCCGGGTCCACCCCTTACATCAGGTGAAGGGAATGGGCCCGGCGCTTTTTTGTGAGGCTGCCTGGCATATCTGCTTGGATAGCCAGGATTGCAACCCTGAAAGTTATCCAAACAGGCATATTCTCAAAGGCTCTTTGCTCAGTTTCCACAGACAAAGAACTTTCCCACAGGCGAACCTGTTCATAACTATGGTTCACATCGGCAAAGAGTTCGGCCTGAGGATCTTCTGGAAACGCCACGAAGGCAACACTCAGTCAGTGCTACCGATGAATCAGGGCGGTGGGTGTTTCACGTGAAACACCCACCGCCCTGAACTCTGCCTCGCTCCAGTCTGTCAGCTATGACGTGGCGTCAGGGGCAATCAGGCCCATGATTCGGTTGAGGTCGTCGACGCTAGCGAACTCGATGGCGACCTTGCCCTTCTTGGCGCCCAGAGAGATCTTGACGTTGGTATCCAGACGGTCGGACAACGAGTTGGCTAGGTAGTCCAGTCGCTCGTGACGTGCTGTGCTCTTCGGCTTCGCCTCGCGACGCTTCTTCTCGACCCCTTCGTTCATAGCCACGGCTTCCTCCGTGGCGCGAACGGACAGGCCCTCCGCGACAATCCGCTGAGCCAAACGCTCTATCTCGGCAGGATCGGACAGGGCGAGCAGGGCACGAGCATGCCCCTGACTGAGCACGCCCGCTGCTACCCGCCGTTGCACCAAGGGCGGAAGCTTCATGAGACGTATCGTGTTGGAGATTTGCGGGCGGGACCGCCCAATCTTGGCGGAGAGCTCATCTTGAGTGCACCCGAACTCATCAAGCAATTGTTGATAGGCCGCAGCTTCCTCCAGTGGATTCAGTTGGGACCGGTGCAGGTTCTCGAGCAGAGCGTCACGAAGCAAGTCCTCATCCGTGGTTTGCCGAACGATCGCCGGGATCGTCTCGAGTCCAGCTGCTTGCGTTGCTCTCCACCGACGCTCACCCATGACCAGCTCATAGGTCGCATCTTCTTGTTCCGTCGAGGGACGGACGACGATCGGCTGCAGCAGGCCGATCTCACGCACCGAGTGGACCAGCTCAGCCATCTCGTCCTCATCGAAGACCTGACGAGGCTGTTTTCTGTTGGGATGGATGTCCGTGACGGCAATTTCGGCGAAGCTAGCGCCCGGTACTGGTACCAAATCGCCCTGCACGGACTCCGACGACGGGCTGGGGTCTACCTGTCCTGCAGCTTCAAGGGGCTCCGATGGCGTCGACGCACTGCGGCTGCGCGCCTGTCCGATCACGTCCGGCATCTGCGGACGTTTGGTTGTCCGTGAGGTCTTGGACCGTGCCTGGCTCGACGCAGCGCGTGCCGGCTGCTCGTGATCATCATCGGCGGCTCGCCCGGGAGTGAAGAACATATCAACGGGACGCGACTTGCTCGTCGAGGCACCAGTCGCTGAGCCACCACTGGAGCGGGACGAGCTGGACTTCGACTTCGAACCCGGGGCGTTGCGGCTTCCCGCACCCTTGGTTGCGGATTCGCCCTGAGCGCCCTCAGGAGCCTTGTCTGCGCCTCCAGAAGCCTTTCGCGCTGCCGTGCTGCTACGCTGCCGCGTAGAAGCGCCTGAAGCCTTCTGAGTGGCTTTGGGGGCGTCTTGATCGGGCGCCTCTTCTATGGCGGTATCCGTCTCACCAGCAGGCGAACTCGAGATCAAGGCTCCTAGCCCGCGGCCCAGTCCTCGACGCTTTTCAGCCATGTTTTTCCTCTCGAATAGCATCGCAGACCTCACAGCCTGCCGCACTTGATGGCTGCTATCTTACTCGGCGAATTCAGGTGCAGCCTGCATACTCGGCGGTGGCGCGTACAGCGTTTCACGTGAAACACGTCGTCCGAGAGCACGGCCCGCACGTACGAGCAGCACCTCCCTAGACCACTTCTCAGCCCCATCACCTCACCGGATGCTCGCCCCAGCACCGGCTCGTCCGCCTCAAGGCGGCACACGACTGCGTGCCTCACTGAGGCCGCAGCACGCGCGGTCTTCGTCAGGCCAACGTGAAACGGAGAGTCCTTGCGGATACCGGCGTCGAGTCACGTTTCACGTGAAACCAACGTGCTTCCACGCCTCGTTCTGCCGTGGTGCGTGGGCGAACACGTCTCCCTGTCAGTGCTTCCGCTCCCCTCGTGTCAACAGCGTAGGATTCGTCACCATGGCTTCAGGGATCACCTGTTAGATCACGCATCATGACCGCGTCGTGGAGCCGTGCGGAGACTTCCATATCTGCCAACGCATCGCTGATGAATGCTGTGACAGGCCACGAATGGCTGGCAAGCGTCAGGATCGTGTTTCACGTGAAACTCAGTTGCCGCTCTCGTCCGGCATTGAGGTGCGACCGACGTGTCAGCGGGTGGCAGTAGACAAGCCCTGGGTCCCTTGCCTCCGTGCCGCATTGAGATGCTCTCAAACTTGGACTCTCAAAACTGCCTCGCAAACTCCCCCCTCGCCCGGTCATGCCGCCGGCTGAGCAACGACCCAGGAAGCGAGCAGCTCTTGATGTTTTGGTCGGGCTCAGACCAACCTGCTGATCAAGTCTTCTCCTAAATAGTCCGAAAGCAACATCGCGATGCACTCGCCTTAGATAGGAGCACATCCGATCTTTATGCTGGGATGCATCGCCACCAGTGCAACACGCTCTCCGAGGCATTCACACTTAAGGGAAGGCACGTCCGGCACGAGCAACCGGGGCCGCTCGCCTAGATACCCCCTCATCCGCGATCTAGGAGCGAAGTCACCAAACTAAACAGCCGGACATAGTTGAATGCTGCGCTTTACGATGCAGACGCTCTTCTTCGCGAGATCGGCGGGCCATCATTATCCCCTCTCCCGTTCCCGTCGCGGGAAGACACGGGTAGGCCCAAGCAGTCAAGCCGTTCCACCCCAGTGTTCGGCCCCGTCAATCGCTACCAATCATGATGCCGGAGAACCGCATGCGTGACGTCAGCCGGCCCTTACTCACCTAGCTCAATGGCTCCCGATACGGGCAACGGCCACGTGCTGGTCCGCGTTTCACGTGAAACACGATCACCGGTGCGTAGCACCCGATCATGAGCTCGAGAGGATCAGGTCATCATGAGCCGATACGGTAGATCTCGGCACCACAATGCACTCCCCCTGCGCTGGAGCCGCACTCGTGGTGGGAGGATCAGGTTGTCAGATCTGTCCGCTGTCGTTGAACGAGCATGCAGACCACCATGCATGCGGGGCTAGGACAGCTCGCGAGCACCTTTCCAATGAAGAGTGATCGAAGCCCGCCGCGCGTCTTCAAGGTCTCCATCACGTTGTGCAGGCGGGCTTCAGGTCCGGCTTTGCCCTGCCACACTACCCATATACCGGACTTACCCAAATCACTAATGTTCCCGTGTCCCCTGACAGAAGTATCGCCACGAACCGTGTTTCTTCCTCCGCACGCATCATGTTTCACGTGAAACGCACACCGCTGCGGAAGGTCGAAGGGCACAGCATAGACGCTGCATCATCGCTTCAGACGCTCGCTTCGACGTAGCTCGCGACGTTGCTGGCCAAACAGAGGTCACTGCCTGGCCACCGTAGATCCTGGATTCTCCCGCAGCCTCCACGGGCCTCAGATGCAGTTGCGCCTGAGCGTTGTCTTCGCAAACGTTTTATGGCCTTGACTCAGGCCAGAAAGGGCGCCGCTGAGCTGGACTCAGCGTCCACGCGACCTCCGCCAATGGCGTACTCAACCGTTGACATGCAGCTAGCTTCAACCCGCGTCGCGCCAGGCAGGTAGATCGAGAGCTCGTTCCACGTGAAACATCGCCCTACCCAGTCGCGACGGCACGGATGGACTGCACTCCCCTAGCCACCAGACGGCGTGCTAGTCCGCTGGGCTATACCAGATCGCCGCAGAGGCCTGTTGAACTGGGGACAGCGTATATGCACGTCACATCATGATGCCTGAGGGAACGCTTCTCGACTCATAGTGCCTCCCCCGCCCAACGCGTGCACGTTTCACGTGAAACCTCGTGAGGTGCAGCCACATCGCGACGAGCCGATGCCAAAACGGTGAGCAGCAGGCCAGCGCTAGCTCTGGCTGACCCCACGGTCCGCAATTTCCGTCGCCGCTTCCATATAGGACAACGCACCCGAGGAACTGCGATCATAAGTGATCACGGACTGTTGGTAGCTGGGCGCCTCGGAAATCCGCACGCTGCGCGGAATAACCGCTTCAAGGACTTCATTCGGGAAGTGATTGCGGACTTCTTGGGCCACCTGGGCGGCGAGATTGGTCCGACCGTCATACATGGTCAACAAAATGGTGGAGACCACCAGTTCATCGTTGAGGTGTTTCTGAATCATCTCAATGTTCTTGAGCAGCTGACTCAGCCCCTCTAGCGCGTAGTATTCGCACTGGATGGGGATCAACACCTCACGTGCAGCCACAAACGCATTGACGGTGAGCAAGCCGAGGCTGGGCGGGCAGTCAATGAAAACATAGTCCAGGCGCTCGAGGCCGTTCTGTTCACGGTACTTGCCATACTGCTCCAAGGCCCTGCGCAGTCGCTGTTCACGGGCGACCAAGGACACGAGCTCGATTTCGGCCCCTGCGAGGTCGATCGTGGCCGGAGCAACCACCAAGTGGTCTAGATCAGGACAGGGCGCGACGACGTCCTGGAGGGGCAGGTCGTTGATCAGCACGTCATAGATGCTGTCCACTTCGGAGTGGTGTTCAATGCCCAGGGCCGTAGAGGCGTTGCCCTGGGGGTCGATGTCCACCACCAAAACGTTGAGGCCGGCCTGAGCCAACGCTGCAGCGACGTTGACCGTCGTCGTCGTTTTGCCGACGCCGCCCTTCTGATTGCTGATGGTGAAGAATCGCGTCCGGTCAGGCTTGGGAAGCTCGCGACCTTTGAGACGCTCGCGCCGCTTGTTCTCATTGACCAGCTGGCTCGCCAGCGGGGTGCTTTCGTCCATGCTGTCCATCATGTTCGGAACCCGTGCCTTTAGTTGTTGATCTACCGATCCAGCCTCACGCAACCCGGTATGTGCTGCCGATGTTTCATGTGAAACATTCCCGATTCCATCGGAAACAACTGAATCAGGGTGATTCTTAGGGTGATCTCTCCCTGAACCGACGGTCTCGTCTAACCCGGCTCCCCTGAGGGACGTGAACGACGGAATCCGTCCGCCATGTTCTTTCACTCCGGGTGACTCCCCTCGATGCAGTCAGTGGAAAGCTTCACTGGTACAGACTATCGGTTCACGCCTGCCCGACTGCGATACGCACAACCGTGGTCGGTTCCTCGAGAACATCAGCCCCAGCCGTCAGGACCTCCGTCTCTTTCGCCCCCAGTTTCTTGAGCACCTTCCTGGCCTTCTCGATCTCTTCCGCTGCGCTGCGTCCCTTAAGGGCCAACAGTTCTCCCCGGCCTTGCAATAACGGGATCGTCAGGTTCGCGAGCTTGTTCAGCGCAGACACCGCACGGGCCGTCACAACATCAACATCGACCTCATTAAAGAACTGCTCGGACCTCCCGCGCAGGACGCGTACGTTCGTCAGCTCGAGATCCTCGATTACTTCGTTGAGCCAGATGCACCGACGCTCAAGGGGCTCAATCAACGTCACCGCCACGTCCGGACGAGCGATCGCAAAGGTGAGCCCTGGAAGCCCGGCACCACTGCCGACATCGGCCACTGTGGCCTCACGATCAATGAGATCCGTGACGACGGCGCAGTTCAGTACGTGCCGACTCCACAGTCGAGGAACCTCCCGGGGTCCGAGAAGCCCCCTCTCAATGCCAGTGGTCGCCAGGTGTTCCACGTAGCGCTCAGCGAGCGCCAAGCGCTCACCGAACACCTGCTCGGCCGCTGCGCGTTCCACCGCGGTCATCGCGTACTCCTCCACTGCTGCCCCTTCCGGCTGCCGGGCCGTCCAGCGCCCGGATGATGAACCGAAAACGGGCGGCCTCACGGACCGCCCGTTCCTTCGGATGAAGATTACTCTGCTGGCATGACGACGACGTGCCGCTTGGCGCCCTCGCCCTCAGACTCACTGTGCAGTCCACGGTCAGCTACGACGTCGTGTACTTGCTTGCGCTCGTAGGCGCTCATGGGCTGCAACGCAACGCTGTCTCCACTGTCCTTAACCTTCGCGATGGCCTGCTCAGCCATCCGCTCCAGTTCTGCGGTGCGCCCCTGCCGGTAACCGAGAATGTCCAGCATAAGCCGGGACCGGTTGCCCGTCTGCGTCAACACAGCCAGCCGCGTCAGCTCCTGCAGAGCTTCCAAGCCCGCTCCATCACGGCCGATCAGCTCGCGCAGAGCTGACTCGTCGCCCTCCTCCTGGACAATGGAAAGGTGCGTGCGCCCACCACGGACTTCGATGTCGATGTCACCATCGATGTCTGCAATGTCCAGCAATTCTTCGAGGTAGTCGGCGGCGATGTCGCCCTCTTCCTCGGCGCGTGACCCGGCTGCCTGCTCAACCGCGGCGTTGTCCTGTGCGTGAGTCATGGCTACTTCTTCCTGCGATTCTTCCGTGCCGGCTGCTGACGCTGGCCCTTCGGCTGCTCCGGCACAGCCGCCTCGTCCTCCTCAGAGGGCTTCTTGTGCTTCTCGTGAATGGGCGGCAGGCCCTTCGCGGCGCGGCGGGCGTTGAGCTCCTTCTCCGCTTCGGAGCCCGGCGTCGGGTTGCGGCGAATGATGTAGTACTGCTGGCCCAACGTCCACAGGTTGGTCGCGGTCCAGTAGATGAGAACACCCAGCGGGAAGTTGATGCCGCCGATACCGAACACGAGCGGAAGAATGTAGAGCATCATCTTCTGCTGCTGCATGAAGGGGCCCTCGAGGGCTTCCTTGGTCATGTTCTTCGTCATGATCTGCTTCTGCGTGATGAACTGCGAAGCGACCATGGCCAGAATCATGATGATCGAGATGATGATGACGCTGACATTGGGCGAACCCGAATTGAACGTGCCGAGGAAGGTTTCCGACAGTCCCGCGCCGAAGATCGACGAGTCGGCAAAGTGGTGCGTCTGCTCCACGGTCAGCGCACCAACTCGCTCGTTCGCCTCGGAGGCGCCGCGCGCACCGTTCAGCGAGTGGAACAGGGCGAAGAAGAACGGCATCTGAATGAGCAGCGGCAGGCAGGAGGACAGCGGGTTCGTCTTGTGCCGCTTGAACAGTTCCCGCTGCTCGGCGAGCATCGCCTGCTGGGAGACCTGATCCTTCTTGCCCTTGTACTTCGCCTGCAGTTTGCGCAGGTCAGGCTGTAGCGCCTGCATGGCTCGCTGGGCCTTGATCTGCTTGACGAATACTGGGATCAGCGCGGCGCGGATGATCAACACCAACACCACAATCGACAAGGTCCAGTTCCAGCCAGACGTTGCATCGAACCCGATCGCCGTCAGCATTTGATGGCAGATCCGCAGCACCCAAGTGACCACCATCTGGAATGGCCACAAGATTGTGTCGAAGAATCCCATTACTCGTTAGCTCCTTGTGCCGCGTCAGCGGCGCGCTCGTCATCATCCGGCGGAATCGGCGGATGGTTCAACACCATAATCTTGGGCACTTTGCCCTCCGGCCAAATCCGTCCGCCCGGCGGTACATGGTCAATCCCGCCATGGCTCATCGGATTGCATCGCAGGATGCGCCACGTCGAGTACGCGACCCCTTTGACGGCGCCGTGGACGGTCACCGCTTCGAGGGCATACGCCGAACAGCTGGGAAAGTACTTGCACACGTCGCCATAGAGCGGCGAGATCAGCTTCCGGTACAGCTTGAGGAAGCCAATCAACAGGTTGCGGGGAATGTCCACGATGAAACGGACGACGCCGCCACCTGGCAGCTCCGGCTGCGTGCCCACCGCGCCTCGTGCTACGGGATTAGCCACCGGAGGACCCCGATGTCACCGCGACGCTTCGAGCCTGCTTCTTGCGAGCCGCAGCGGTTGCTGCGCCCACTGCTGAGGCAACCTCTGCCTCCAGCACCGTAAACGGAGCCGCCGCCGACGCAGGCAAGGCGCGGACGACGACGTCGTACTCCCGCGGGTACTTCCGCAGCAATTGGGCGCTGATGGCGCGCAACCGCCGCTTGACCAAATTGCGGTGTACGGCATTGCCGACGGCCTTGGAGACGATGAAGCCGAACCGGCTGGGCTGGTCTTGGCGAAAGTGTGCATATAGCACGACGTTCCGGCGCCCCATCCGGGCGCCGGAACGTACGGTGCTTTGGAAGTCCTGAGACGAACGCACCCGGTGAGCTTGAGGCAACATGGCGATCAGCCTGCTGTTCCAGCTAGAAAATCGGGGCGACGGTCACAGGACGGCTGCCCGATTTAGGCAGACAGTGCGCTGCGGCCCTTGTTGCGGCGGGCAGCCATGATGGCGCGGCCGGCGCGGGTACGCATACGAAGACGGAAGCCGTGCTTCTTGGCACGACGGCGGTTATTCGGCTGAAAAGTCCGCTTGCTCACAGTAGTAACTCCAAGACGATCAGGTGATGCGCCTTAACCCGTTGCTACAGGGGGAAGAACAGGCTGACGCTCTTATATTCGCGTCCCGTTCCCTAGATCATCGCCGCCGACCAGCCAGCAGATCGCGGCAGTCAGGGCACAAGAATCCAGTAGAAACGGAAGCACAGGACTAAATAACGATAGGCGTGATGGAGGACCCCCGTCAAATGAGACCGGCAGTGTCCTCTAGCACATCAGCTGCGGGAAGTGGTGGAACCAGTAGTTGATCCCATCGTAGGTGCCCTCTGACTGGGAAGTCCACATCATGTGAACTGAAAATCCACAGGTGTGGAGGGGTGCGGCCCGTTGTTGCGTCGCCTCCAGTCCTCCGAGACGAGTTGTCCCCAGTCATGACGGGGGATCTGGGGAATCTGTGGATTGCGGCACGCGAGGCGCAGAGTCAGCGCGAGTTATCCACTACCTGTGAATAAAACTGTGGATATCGGCTACAGTTGATCTCCCTGACGTCGGCGCGTCCGACCTCAGGGACGAATCATGAGCCGCCACGCGAAGGGACCGACCGCACCGTGACCACGGACGCAGACTCCAATCTCACTTCCCAGTGGCGCGAGGTGGTGGATCTCATCAAGCAAAACACCGAGGTCACCCCCAGGAATCGAGCCTTCATTGAGCTCGCCAAGCCCCAAGGCCTGATCGGAACCACTCTGCTGGTGGCCGTCCCCAATGACCTGACCCGGGACATGCTGCAGACCAAGCTGAAGGACCCTCTGAGCGTGGCCCTGCGCGCGGTGTTTCAAGCGGAGATCGGGACGGCGTTCAGCGTCGATGCCTCGATGGAGTTGCAGCCAGAGGCACCGAGTGAGCCCGCCGAAGCTGAGGACGTCGATCCGCTCGGTCCGCCGGAGACCCCGGAGGAGGCTGTGGTCGCCGAGGCCCCCGCAATCTCCAAAGCGGCCGATCAGCACGAGGTGCTGCAGAGCGTTGCCCGAGCCCGGCAGGATAAGGAGCATGGCCCCCGCAACAAGCCGATCCCTGTTCCGACGCCGCCGTCGAACTCACAGGAGATTGGCCGGCTCAACCCGAAGTACATCTTCGAAACGTTCGTGATTGGCGCCTCTAACCGGTTCGCGCATGCGGCGGCCGCCGCAGTGGCCGAGGGGCCAGCCAAGGCCTACAACCCGCTGTTCATCTATGGTGAGTCCGGCCTCGGCAAGACGCACCTGCTGCACGCCATTGGCCACTACGCTCGGCACCTGTTCAACGGCATCCGGGTGCGCTACGTCAACTCGGAAGAGTTCACGAACGACTTCATCAATTCCATTCGCGACGATGAAGGAACGAGCTTCAAGCAGACCTACCGCAACGTGGACATCCTGCTCATTGATGACATCCAGTTCCTGGCGAACAAGGACGCGACGCAGGAAGAGTTCTTCCATACCTTCAATGCGCTCTACAACGACAACAAGCAGGTCGTCATCACCTCCGACCTACCGCCCAAGCAATTGGCCGGGTTCGAAAGCCGGATGCGTTCGCGCTTTGAGTGGGGCTTGATCACGGACATTCAGCCGCCTGAGCTGGAAACGCGCATCGCCATTCTGCGGAAGAAGGCGGAGGCCGAGGGTCTGCGCGCGCCCGATGACGTGATGGAGTACATCGCCTCGAAGATCTCCACCAACATCCGCGAGCTCGAGGGCGCCCTCATTCGCGTCACCGCTTTCGCCTCACTCAACAATCAGCCGGTGGATATGGCGTTGGCCGAATCCGTCCTGAAGGATCTCATCACCGACGAGGACGCCCAGGAGATCACCTCGCAGGCGATCATCGCCCAGACGGCGGAGTACTTCGGCCTCTCCATCGAAGAGCTCAACAGCAAGTCCAGGACGCGCACCCTGGTCACGGCACGGCAGATTGCCATGTACCTCCTGCGCGAGCTGACGGACCTGTCCTTGCCCAAGATCGGCGCGGAACTCGGCGGACGTGACCACACCACGGTCATCCATGCTGATCGGAAGATTCGCGATCTCATGGCCGAGCGCCGTTCGGTGTTCAACCAGGTCACCGAGCTGACCAATCGCATCAAACAACAGCAACGCAAGGGCTGACGGCGCCCAATAATCACACCTGTGGATAACTCTGTGGATTGTTAAGTGGACGGTCGCGCAAACCTGCGCATAAGTCCCAGGGGTCCTGTGGAGGCCTTAAACGACGCGGATTTTTGCCCACAACCTGTCCCCCACCCTCACCGGAGGCGACCCACATCTTGTCAACACCCGACTTCGGCGTGGGCGAACGGATGGACCTAGTTATCCACAGAATCCACACGGGTTGTTAACACTACGAACCCCTTAATCAAAGCTCCCAGATAACAAGTTCCCCCACGCCATCCATCCACCCTCAGGCTTCCCCCAGATCATCCCGAGGCGATATCGCAGACCCCGGCGTTCGGGCTAAGCTTGCAGTCGAAGACTTGTCATTACCTTGCTGTGAAAGGCGGATCGCTACGTGAAGTTCAGTGTTGAAAGAGACGTGCTGGCGGAAGCTGTCTCCTGGACTGCCCGTTCGCTCTCCCAACGTCCGCCCTCTCCCGTCCTCGCTGGCATCCTCATCACGGCAGAATCCGGCACCGTCACCTTGGCGGGATTCGACTACGAGATTTCTGCTCGTCTCGAAATTCCAGCGGACGTCGCTGAGGAAGGCACCATCCTGGTTTCCGGCAAGCTTCTTGCGGAGATCACACGAAGCCTTCCCCAAGCCCAAGTCACTCTCGAGACTGAGGGTTCTAAGGTCCAGGTCGCTTGCGGCCGAAGCCGTTTTAACCTCTCCACGATGCCAGTAACTGAGTACCCGGACCTACCGAACCTGCCCGACGTCGCCGGCGTCGTTGATGGCGAGGCCTTCGCCCAGGCTGTTTCGCAAGTGATTGTGGCCGCCTCCAAGGACGACACTTTGCCTGTCCTGACCGGCGTCAAAATGGAGATCGAGGATGACCTGATCACGTTCTTGGCTACGGACCGTTACCGCCTCGCTATGCGTGAAGTCTCGTGGCGTCCGCATACCCCGGGGATCTCCACCTCGGCACTCGTGAAAGCCAAGACCCTCAGTGAAGTCGCCAAAACTCTGGCTGGATCTGGGGATCTGAACATCGCCCTCAGCGACGGCAGCGACCTGATCGGATTCCAGAGCGGAAATCGCCGCACCACCTCACTGCTTGTCGATGGCGACTACCCCAAGATTCGCTCCCTCTTCCCGGACAACACGCCAATTCATGCCACCGTCGCGACGCAATCGCTCATCGAGGTCGTTCGGCGTGTGTCTGTCGTTGCTGAGCGGAACACGCCGGTACGTCTTGCCTTTACCGATGGCCAGCTGACCCTCGATGCGGGCACAGGCGAGGACGCCAAAGCGGAGGAGAGCATTGAGGCGCACCTCGATGGGGAGGACATCACGGTTGCCTTCAATCCCGCGTACCTCAGCGAGGGCCTCAACGCCTTCAACAGCGAATTCGTCCGCTTCTCCTTCACCTCAGCCCCGAAGCCGGCCATGCTGACAGCTCAGGATTCACTCGAAGGCTCCGACTCGGACGCGTACCGCTATCTGGTGATGCCCGTCCGCCTGCCCAACAGCTAATTCTGCGATCCGAGCGTGTACATTTCCCACCTCTCGCTCACAGACTTCCGGAGTTACGCCCAAGCAGACCTCGAGCTCTCCCCCGGAACCACCATTTTGGTGGGGTCAAACGGAGTCGGCAAAACCAACGTTGCCGAGGCCATGGGCTACTTGGCTACCCTGTCCTCCCACCGGGTAACCTCCGACAGCGCGCTGCTGCGCTTTGGCACCGAGCGCGCCTTGGTGCGGGCACAGGTCGTGCGGGGAAACCAAGTCACCTCGCTTGAGCTCGAAATCACGCGCGGGAAGAACAATCGGGTCCGCATCAATCGCGCCCATCCAGTCCGCGCTCGCGATGTGCTGGGGATCGTCAAAACCGTTTTGTTTGCCCCCGAAGACTTGGCGCTCGTGAAGTCGGATCCGTCTTTTCGGCGGCGGTTCCTCGATGACCTGCTCGTGATTTTGCAGCCACATCAGGCCGCCACCCGCAGCGACTATGAGCGGGTGCTGCGTCAACGCAATGCCTTGCTCAAATCGGCGCGATCCGCGGGCAAACTGACCGCAACGCATGAGGCGACGTTGGACGTGTGGGATCAACACCTCGCCCAGGCTGGAGCGCGCGTGCTGCGTGGGCGGTTCGATGTGCTACACGCCCTGCGGGAACCTCTAGCCTCCGCTTATGCGTCCTTGACTGACGGCAGCAAGATCGCTTCCGCGCATTATCGTTCGACGGTGGTGGGCGAGGTGGATGAGGACGGCGAATCCTCCGCAGACACGCAGGAACCGAACGGTCTTCTCGACGTGTCCACCCAAGACCTTGAAGAACGAATTCGTACCGCGCTGGCCGCCAAGCGCAAACAGGAAGTCGAACGCGGAATGACCCTGGTGGGCCCCCACCGTGATGAGTTGGCCCTCGAGCTCGGAGGCGTTCCAGCCAAGGGCTATGCCTCCCACGGCGAGACGTGGTCTCTGGCCCTCGCGCTGCGCTTGGCCTCGTACCAAGCCATGCTCGACGACGATCCGACGGAGGGTGCAGGGCCCATCTTGATCCTCGACGATGTGTTTGCCGAACTCGATGCAGAGCGCCGCGCCCGACTAGCCCACGTGGTGACTCACGCAGAACAAGTGCTTGTCACGGCCGCCGTGGACGAGGACGTTCCCGATGAGCTCAAGGGGCATGTTCTGCGCGTCACGCCGGGGCAGATTCAGCCTGTTTCCTCGGCTTCCTCCGCGGAAGCGCCAGCCCAGGGCACGGGCGACGAGCCAGCATGAATCGAGATCGCGACGAGGTGCAGGCGCTGACGCCACATCAGGCGAGCGCAGATCCCGAGTTCGACGCCGCTCACGCCATGCTCAACCGCATGAGGCTCATTGCGGAGTCCCGCGGCGAGGCACGAATCGACGCGAAGCGGGCCGCGGCGATCGCGGACCGGCAGGCCGCGGCTCGCGCACAGCGAGCCCAACGGACGGAATCGGCGATGTACGACAACGGGCGAGATCCGCTCGGCATCGGTGCCGTGATGGACCGCCTCGTGCGCAACCGCGGGTGGACGTCCCCGGTGGCCGTGGGATCGGTGTTGACCGAATGGGATGCGCTGGTCGGACCGCAGGTCGCGGCCCATTGCCGCCCGGAGAGCTTTGAGGCCAGCACCGTCGTTGTGCGCTGTGATTCGAGCAGCTGGGCGACGCAACTGCGCCTCCTGAGCCACAATCTGCTGAAGACCTTTGACGAGAAGCTGGGTCACGGCGTCGTGACGTCCATCCAGGTTCTGGGCCCGCAGGCGCCGTCGTGGCGCAGAGGCCGCCGGACCGTCCAAGGACGCGGCCCGCGAGACACATACGGGTAGCAGCATGCACCACGTCATTACATGTTGGCATTGGCATAAAAACGCTGCGCCGTCTCTGAGGGCCGCACCGAGGCCAACATAGACACCCTCATTCGACGGGTATCGGGCGTTTCTGGGCCGGTTTTTTCGCCTCTAGCGGCCTATTCGTGGTGCAGAGCACCCATGAATAGGCCGCGACGCGGTAGAATTGTGGCACGCGAGCTTTCCGATGCTATGAGGAGTCTGCAGCACCTGTGGATACAGAGAACACCGAACCCCAAGGACCAGCCGAGGCGCCCGTGGCTGCGGAGAGCGAATCAGCTGAGGCGCCTAACAGGGTCACCAACGAATACGGTGCCAGCGAGATCACGGTCCTCGAGGGCCTGGAGGCCGTCCGAAAGCGCCCCGGCATGTATATCGGGTCCACTGGCGCGCGCGGACTGCACCACTTGGTGTACGAGGTCGTTGACAACTCGGTCGATGAGGCGCTGGCGGGGTACTGCGATCACATCAACGTCACGTTGACGGCAGACGGCGGCGTTCGAGTGGCGGACAACGGGCGCGGTATTCCGGTGGATCTTCATCCCACCGAGGGCAAGCCCACCGTCGAGGTCGTCATGACTATTCTCCACGCGGGCGGCAAGTTCGGTGGGGGCGGCTATGCGGTGTCCGGCGGCCTGCACGGCGTCGGTATTTCCGTCGTGAATGCGCTCTCGACGCGCGTGCTCACCGAGGTGCGTCGCCAGGGCTACGTCTGGAGCATGGAGTTTGGCGGCGGTGGCGTGCCGCAGAACGAGCTCACTCAGGGCGAGGCAACTGAGGAAACGGGCACCACCCAAACGTTCTATCCGGACCCGGAAATTTTCGACACGGTCGATTTCGATTTCGAGACGCTGCGCGCACGCTTCCAGCAGATGGCCTTCCTTAATAAGGGCCTGCGCATCACGCTGACCGACGAGCGCCGGCTTGACGACTCGAACGACGACGTCACGGATCCAGAGAACGACGGCGCCGCGGCCTCCGACGAGGCGGCCCAGGACGAAGAACCGAAGCACCGCGTCGTCGATTACCTCTACAAAGACGGTCTCCTCGACTACGTCAAACACCTGAACACCTCCAAGAAGGTGGAACTGGTGCACCCGGACGTGATCGCCTTCGAATCGGAGGACACCGAGCGCCAGATCTCCGTCGAGATCGCCATGCAGTGGACCAGCGCGTACTCAGAGTCGGTCCACACGTACGCGAACACCATCAATACCCACGAGGGCGGCACCCACGAAGAGGGCTTCCGTGCCGCGATGACCTCGCTCATCAACCGCTACGCGCGGGAGAAAAACCTCCTGAAGGAGAAGGATGACAACCTCACGGGCGACGACATCCGCGAGGGCCTGACCGCCGTCATCTCCGTGAAGCTCGGCGAGCCGCAGTTCGAGGGCCAGACCAAGACGAAGCTCGGCAACTCGGTCGCCAAGGGCTTCGTGCAAGGCGTGGTTCATGAGGAGCTCGGCGACTGGTTGGAGCGCAATCCGCACATTGCCCGGGACATCGTCCGCAAGGCGTTGATGGCGTCTCAGGCCCGGCTCGCTGCCCGCAAGGCTCGAGACAATGCCCGCCGAAAGTCCCCTTTGGAGACGTTCGGCATGCCGGGCAAGCTCTCGGACTGCTCCTCGAAGAATCCGGCCGAGTGCGAGGTCTACCTGGTGGAGGGCGACTCCGCGGGTGGTTCCGCCAAGCGTGGCCGCGATCCGCGGACCCAGGCCATCCTGCCCCTGCGCGGCAAGATCCTCAACGTGGAGCGGGCGCGTCTCGACAAGGCGCTGGGCAACGCCGAGGTGCAGTCCATGATCACCGCGTTCGGAACGGGGATCGGCGAAGAGTTCGACATGGCGAAGCTGCGCTACCACAAGATTGTGCTGATGGCCGATGCCGACGTGGACGGCCAGCACATCACCACGCTGATGCTCACTTTGCTGTTCCGCTACATGCGCCCGCTGATCGAGCACGGATACGTGTTCCTCGCGATGCCGCCGCTATACCGGATCAAGTGGTCTAACGCCGCACACGACTACGTGTTTACCGATGCCGAACGTGACGCGAAGCTCCGTGAGGGCCTGGCCGCCAACCGGCGCCTGCCCAAGGACAACGGGATTCAGCGCTACAAGGGCCTGGGCGAGATGGACTACTCCGAGTTGTGGGATACCACGATGGACCCGGCCCGCAGGACGCTGCAGCAGGTCACGATGGAGGACGCGGCCGCAGCGGATCAGATTTTCTCCGTGTTGATGGGAGAAGACGTCGAATCCCGCCGCAATTTCATCCAGCAGAACGCCAAGGATGTGCGCTTCCTGGATATCTGATCAGGCATATACACCAGTCAGATTTCCATTCCTGCGCGGATGCAGACTTAGTTAGAGGAAGAACTCGATGAGCGACGAGACCCCAGAGAACCAGCCCGGCACCGCGGGCGAGAGCGCCGCGGAGGACGCGGCGGAGCAGCCCATGCAGGCGCCAGCCCCGGTGACCACGGAGGAGCTGGACCGGATTGAGCCGGTGGATCTGCAGACGGAAATGCAGCGGTCCTACTTGGACTACGCCATGGCCGTCATCGTTGGCCGTGCGCTACCGGACGTGCGTGACGGCCTCAAGCCGGTGCACCGCCGGGTGCTGTACGCCATGTACGACGGCGGATATCGCCCGGAGCGGGCCTACAACAAGTGTGCCCGCGTGGTGGGCGAGGTCATGGGCCAGTACCACCCGCACGGTGACTCGGCGATCTACGATGCGCTGGTTCGCCTCATCCAGGACTGGGTCATGCGCTACCCGCTGGCTCTGGGGCAGGGGAACTTCGGCTCCCCCGGCAACGACGGTGCGGCCGCCCAGCGTTATACCGAGACCAAGATGGCCCCGTTGGCCATGGAGATGGTCCGTGATATCGACGAAGAGACCGTCGATATGCAGGACAACTACGACGGCAAGAATCAGGAACCGACGATCCTGCCGGCTCGCTTCCCGAACCTGCTGGTCAACGGTTCCTCCGGCATCGCCGTGGGTATGGCCACCAACATCCCGCCGCACAACTTGCGCGAGGTGGCGGACGGCGTTCAGTGGTACCTGCAGAACCCTGAGGCCCCCAAGGAGGAACTCCTCGAGGAACTCATTAAGCGTGTGAAGGGACCCGACTTCCCCACCGGCGCGACCATCCTGGGACACCGGGGCATCGAGGACGCCTACCGCACTGGCCGCGGGTCGATCACGATGCGCGCCGTGGTTAACGTCGAGGAGATTCAGGGACGCACGTGCCTGGTCATCACCGAGTTGCCCTATCAGGCCAACCCGGACAACTTGGCGATCAAGATTGCCGACCTCGTCAAGGACGGCAAGATCCAGGGCATTGCTGACATGCGGGACGAGACCTCTGGCCGGACCGGCCAGCGCCTCGTGATCGTGCTCAAGCGCGACGCCGTCGCCAAGGTGGTGCTGAACAATCTCTATAAGCACACCGACCTCCAGACCAACTTCTCGGCGAATATGCTGGCGATCGTCGATGGCGTCCCGCGGACGCTCTCCCTCGACGCGTTCATCCGGCACTGGGTGGCCCACCAGATCGAGGTCATCGTCCGCCGGACGAAGTACCGGCTGCGCAAGGCCGAGGAGCGCGCGCACATTCTGCGCGGCCTGCTCAAGGCCCTCGACGTCCTCGACGACGTCATTGCCCTGATCCGCCGCTCCCCCACCGTCGAAGACGCGCGGGACGGCCTCAAGGAGCTCCTCAGCATCGATGACCTGCAGGCGCAGGCCATTCTCGAGATGCAGCTGCGCCGCCTGGCTGCGTTGGAACGGCAGAAAATCCAGGACGAGCACGCCGAGCTGGAGACGAAGATCGCGGACTACAACGCGATTCTTGCGGACCCGGTGCGGCAGCGGTCCATCATCTCCGAGGAACTCGGCGAGATCGTTGAGAAGTACGGCGATGAGCGCCGGACCAAGATCCTCATGGGCTTCGACGGTGACATGTCGATGGAGGACCTCATTCCCGAGGAAGAGGTCGTCGTCACGATCACCCGGGGCGGCTACGTCAAGCGCACCCGCATTGATCAGTACCGCTCGCAAAATCGCGGCGGCAAGGGCATCAAGGGCGCCGCGCTGCGCGGGGACGACGTCGTCGAGCACTTCTTCGTGACCACGACCCACAACTGGCTGCTGTTCTTCACCAACCATGGACGCGTCTACCGGGCGAAGGGCTACGAGCTCGCCGAGGCCGGCCGCGACGCCAAGGGGCAGCACGTGGCCAACCTCATGGCCTTCCAGCCGGAGGAAACGATCGCCCAGGTCATGGAGCTCAAGTCCTACGAGCAGGCGCCGTACCTTGTGCTTGCCACGCGGAACGGCTTGGTGAAGAAGACGCGCCTCGCTGACTACGACACGAACCGCTCTAACGGCCTGATCGCGGTGAATCTGCGTGAGGATGACGAGCTGGTTGCTGCTCGCCTCGTCAGCGAGTCGGACGACCTGATGTTGGTGTCCCGCAACGGCCAGTCCTTGCGCTTCACCGCCACCAACGAGGCGCTGCGGCCGATGGGACGCAATACCTCCGGCGTGACGGGCATGAAGTTTAAGGATGAAGACGTCCTGCTCAACGCGGACGTCGTGACCGACGACTCGTACTCGCTGGTGATCACCGACGGCGGTTTTGCCAAGCGCACCAAGATGGACGAATACCGCGTCCAGGGGCGTGGCGGTTATGGCATCAAGGTGGCCAAACTGGCAGAACAGCGCGGTGGACTCGCCGGCGCGCTCGTCGTGGGCGAGGACGACGAAGTGCTCGTGGTGATGGAGTCCGGCAAGGTGGTCCGGTCCCGCGTGGAACAGGTTCCTGCCAAGGGCCGCGACACCATGGGCGTCATCTTCGCGAAGCCGGATAAGAAGGACCGCATCATCGCCGTGGCTCGGAATTCTGAGCGGGGGCTCTCAGCTGACGCTGATGAGGATGCAGTACCGTTGGACTCTGAGACTGAAAACGACACGGATGTTCCCGTGTCCGACGCCGACGCTCCGGCGGAACCGGGCGAGGCAACTGAGAACGACGGAGGTAATGCGTGAGCACCCCCAATAGCCCGCGTCCTAGCACGCGCCCGGCCAGCCAGTCAGGCAGCTCGGCCGGTCAGGGGCAGCGCCCGGTGACGGGTAACCGCCCCGCGTCCTCGGCTCGGCCGGCCCCCAGTAAGCCCCGCACCGGCTCTAGCTCGGCTCCGTCGCAGAAGTCGGCATCCCAGAAGCCGGCCGGGCAGAAGGCCGCGTCGTCGGCACCGGCCCAAGGCTCGGCTCGCCCCTCGGCGGGACAACAGCAGAAACTCGTGCGCCCGGCGCCGAAGGCGAAGGTGCGCAAGGCCCGGCTGCTGGTGAGCAAGGTGGACCCGTGGTCGGTCCTCAAGCTGTCCTTCCTGTTGTCCGTGGCGCTCGGCATCGTGACGGTGGTGGCCGCCGTCGTACTGTGGACGGTTCTGGACCTGACCGGCGTCTTCGACAGCGTGAATAACCTGTTGCAGGACATGGCCGGCTCCGGCAGTGGGTTCAACTTGGCGGAAATCGCCTCGCTGGGTCAGGTGGCGGCTTTTGCCACCATCGTCGCGGTCGTGAACGTCGTGCTCATCACCGCGCTGTCCACGCTGGCTGGCGTGCTGTACAACATTTCCTCGTCGCTGGTCGGCGGGATCGGCGTCACGCTGACGGACGATTAGCGCTAACGCCGCCGGGTCGGGAGGGCCCGGACGTGGTATTGGGCACGTTCGGGCCGCCCCGATTTGTTCGGTGGCGAAAGGTTGTTGTAGAGTCTTATCTCGGTCCATGAGGCCAAGGGGGCGTATAGCTCAGGCGGTTAGAGCGCTTCGCTGATAACGAAGAGGTCCCAGGTTCAAGTCCTGGTACGCCCACGGAATCCCCTACATCAGGAGGAACAATGCGGAAACTGCTCGCAGTCGCCGCCGCCGTTCTCTCCATCGTGGCTTACAAGAAGTGGCGGGAAACCGAACAAGAAAAGGCAGTCTGGCAGCAAGCCACTGATCGAGTAGACTGACCCATACGGGGGCATGGCGCAATTGGTAGCGCATCTGCTTTGCAAGCAGAGGGTTAGGGGTTCGAGTCCCCTTGCCTCCACCGTAATGAAAAGCCCCGGGAGTTTCCCGGGGCTTTTCGTGTTTTCCGATCCAGCTGCGGCCGCTCCTTGAATCGCGGTCCATTAAAACGACGGCGCCCGGTCACCGCATGAGGTGACCGGGCGCCGTCGATTCGCGCTGAGGGACTTACTCGCCCTTCACCGCGGCGGCGGCTTCCTCAGTGGTCGCCTCGGTGTCGTTCTTCTCGGCCGACACCGGTGCAGGTTCCACCGGGGTCGGCGTCTTCCACGGATCCTCGACTGGCTTGGAGGCCTTCCACGCGGCCACTCCAGCGGCAACGGCCGCAGCGACGACGGCGAACACGAGCAGGCCCTTTTTGCCGCCCTTCTTGTTGGCCTTCTCCGCCTTCTTCAGCTCCTTGGCGGCCTGCTTGGTGGCCTCGGCGGCTGCCTTCTGAGCCTTCTTGAGGGCCTTCTTGTTCTTCTTGGAGACCTTGACGACCGGGGCAACGGCCTCGGGGATGCGCAGATCCTCGAGACGGTGCGCGGTGTAGTCCGCGGCCTCACCAAGCTTGGCGCTGGCGGTCGGCAGATACTCGTTGACGACGCGATCCCGTGCGGAATGCAGTGCCGGGGTGGTGCGGTCCAAGGTGGCCTGGATCTTCGGCGACGCGTCGTCGACGAATTTCGAGAACTTGGGGCCGAACTTGGCGATCTCTTCCTGCAGCTTCGGCGTGTACTTCGCGACGCCATCAGATACTTCGGTGGCGGCGCGCTGGAGGCCGGCCTGAACCTTCGGGGACACGACCTCGATTCCCTTTTCGACGCGCGGCGCGGCCCATTCCTTGGCCGCGTCCACCCGGGGGCCCGCCCAATCACGAGCCTGATCGACCGATGCGCTGACCGAATCGCCCAGCTCGCGCGCTACACGTTCTGACTTCTTCACAGGTGTCCTCCCGTAGATATCTAGCCTCTCCCGGCCCAGCCTACGCTGTCGGGGTGGGCCAGAGAACGATTTCTCAGCGTTCTCACGTGTAATTCTGGGGATTTTTCACTGTGCGCGTAGGACAGGAGGGGATTATTCGGCCCGCTGGGCCCTGCTCCATGGAAGAATGAAGCTATGACTGCTATTCCCACGCATAAGGCGACCATCCACACGAGCCTCGGCGACATCGAGGTCAACCTGTTCGGGAACCATGCGCCGAAGACCGTGCAGAACTTCGTCGGCTTGGCCACGGGTGAGATCGAGTGGACTCACCCGGAATCCGGCGAGAAGAAGACCGGCACCCCGTTGTACAACGGCACCATTTTCCACCGCATCATCTCCGACTTCATGATCCAGGGCGGCGACCCGCTCGGCATGGGCGTCGGCGGCCCGGGCTACCAGTTCGACGATGAGATCAGCCCGGACCTGAACTTCAACGAGCCCTACAAGCTGGCTATGGCCAACGCTGGCATCCAGATGGGCCGCGGCACCAACGGCTCCCAGTTCTTCATCACCTCGGTGCCGACCACGTGGCTGCAGGGCAAGCACACCATCTTCGGCGATGTGACGGATGAGTCCTCCCGCGCCGTCGTCGATCAGCTCAACAAGGTGGCCACCGATGGGCGCGACAAGCCCAAGGAAGACGTGGTGATTTCCAGCATCGACGTCGTCGAGCTCTAAGAACCCGTTGTTGGGCCCGCCGCGGCCCACCATCAGCTGGTGAGCCGGCCCTGCCCCTTGTGCGGCAGGGCCGCTCGTCGTTAAAGAGGAGAGAGAATGGCCTACGGTTCCGTCCCCGATCAGCAGGTCCCGGTGTGTCCCCGGCACCCTGAGCGTCCCAGCTACGTCCGGTGCCAACGGTGTGGTCAGCCCACGTGCGGCGAATGTCAGCGCCCAGCCGCCGTCGGTGTGCAGTGCGTGGCCTGCGTGCAGCAGGCCGCCAAGAGCGCGCCGCAGGTGCGCACCGCCCTGGGCGGGAAAGCTCGCGGCGAGAAGCCGGTGGTCACCTACGCCATCATCGGGCTCTGCGCGGTGGTTTTTGGTGCCCAGTACGTGGTGCCAGGCCTGACAGAGCGCCTGCTCTTCGCGGGGGTGTACACGTCCCCGCAGATTGCCGGCTTGTTCCCGGACATCGGCCTCGAGCCGTGGCGCATGGTGACCAGCACGTTCCTGCATTCGCAGGGTTTCATCATGCACATCGCCTTCAACATGTATGCGCTGTTCATCATCGGGCGGGTCTTGGAGCCCGCACTGGGGCGACTACGTTTTGCCGCCGTGTACTTAATCTCCGGGTTCGGTGGTTCCGTGGCCGTGCTGCTGCTGGATTACCCCATGCAGGGTGTCGTGGGCGCCTCCGGCGCCGTGTTTGGCCTCTTCGGCGCGTTGTTGGTGATCACGCGGGCGCGGGGTGGAAACTTCATGCCCATCCTCATCTTGATCGGCATCAACCTCGTGATTGGCTTCATTCCGGGCTTCAACGTCTCCTGGCAGGCTCACCTTGGTGGCGTCCTGACCGGCGCCGCCTTGGCGGCTGTCATGGTGTATGCGCCGCGGATGGTGGAGCAGAACCAAGTGCACGACGCCGGCTCGGCCCGTCAGCGTCACGCCCGGCGATCCGCTGCACAGGCCGTGGGCACGCTCGTGGTGGTGGCTGTCTTGGTCGCCTTGACCATGTGGGGAGCGTCAACGGTTCCGGCACGCCTGCTCTCGTGAGTCAGCAGCCGGTGTGAACCGGCGTGAGGCGACGCCGTGGTTTCCACAGCGCTTGTCCACACTGTTAATAACTTACAACCGTGTGATTCGGTCACTCTCTTTCACACTTCACATCCCGCCGATCGGCATCCTGATGCGGATCGGCGGGATTTTTGTTGGTCTGCCAGTCGCATATTCACACACCTATCCCCAACTGTGGATAACTCTCCGTGCACAGGTGGGGAGAGGTGTGGAGGGAGATTCGAACATGTGGAAGCCCGTGGATAACCACAGCTATCCACACAGCCTGTGGATAACCCGCGTTTCGGGCTCACATCCCTATGATTGCAAGGATCTTGGCCGGTTGAACCGTCAATATGCTCTTCGGGTGTCACAGGGCACACTGCTCTTTTCCACAGCAGTTCTCCACACTGTCGAAAACTTACAGGGGTGTGATTCGATTTCTCCACATCGCCTGCATCCCCGGAATTCCGGGCAATCGAACACAGTTACCAACAGAGTTCTCCCCAGTTGTGGATAACTCTCGTGCACATTGTGTGTACAGGTCGTCACAGCGACGGCCGCCGGCGCTGTGGAGGAGCGCTGCTCTTGTGCGCGGAAGGGAAGTCGGGTAACTTCACGGATATGATTGGTAAAAGCCAATCAGTGATCTGATGGAAGTAGCTCATGTATTCCTCTCGCCCCTTGGTGTTGGCCGATGTTCCCGCGTGGACCGCGCTGTTCAACCTCGTGAGCCAGCACGACGATTTCGGTGAGGTCACCACCGAGGCGGAAATCGCCGACGGGTTTACCCTGCCGGGGTTCACCGCCGCGGAGGACACCCGCGGCTGGTGGGATGGTGATCAGCTCATCGCAGTCACCGAGGTGTCCGTGCGCCAGCTGCTGGGCGAGGACGCCATTGCTCGTTCCTTCGTCGACGGACTCGTTCACCCCGCCTACCGTGGGCGTGGGCTGGGCACTGACATCATGCGGTGGGGAATCGACCGTGCGCGCGCACTCGCCGCGCAGCGCCACCCGGGCGCTCAGGTGCAGATCGACACGTGGAACATGGTGGAGCAGCAGGAATTTGCCGAGCTCGCGGCCGCCTGGGGGCTCTCCCCCGCCCGCTATTTCAGCGAGATGCGCCTTGCCGTGGCCTCCTGGACGGCACCGGAGCCCACGGCCGAGCAGCGCCGCATCCTCGAGGCCACCGCCAGCTACTCCCCTGAGCTGCTCGAGACCACCTACCGCGCCCATCAGGACGCGTTCCGGGATCATTGGAACTTCACGCCCGGCACCTTGGAGCGCTGGAAGCACTTCATCGATGGCAGCACCTACCAGCCGGTCTTCGCGCGCCTGGCCATGTCGGCCCAGCATCCGGACGATCCGGTGGACGCCTACGTGCATTGCACGCGCAACAGCGAGGAGGAACTCTACGTGGCGCTCGTCGGAACCCGACGCCGCGCCCGCGGGCGTGGGCTCGCCACGGCGCTGCTGACCGACGTCGTGCGCCAGGCCCAGCAGACTCCAGGCATCACGGAAGTCTCCCTCGGTGTCGATGCCGCCAGCCCCACGGGCGCGGACGGGCTCTATGAACGCATCGGTTTCACGGTGGTGCGCCGTTCGGTGGAGTATTCGATGCGCGTCCCCGCGCTTCAGACTCCAGCCGCCACGGGAGCTGCCGGAGGCCTCACAGAGGCCTGATCAGCAGCAGCGTGGCGAGGGTGAACATCATCGCGGCCACCACCGCGTCGAGCACCCGCCAGGCCGCGGGACGGGCAAAGAGTGGTTGAAGCAGCCGCGCCCCGGCGCCGAGCGCGGTAAACCATGCGACGCTGGCGATCATGGCTCCCCCGCCGAAGGCCCACCGGGCGGCGTCCCCATGCTGGGAGGCCTGAGCGGTGGCCACGGAGCCCAAGAGCACGATGGTCTCGAGGTAGACCTGCGGGTTGAGCCACGTCAGCCCCAACACGGTCAGGGCGGCGGCCGTGGCACCGCTGCCGCGCGTGGTGGGTTCCTCCGCCGCGGTGAGGGCGGCGGGGCGCACGGCGCGCTTGAGCGCGAGCGCGCCAAAGACAAGCAGGCAGGCGGCCCCACCGAATCGGGCGATTTGGAGGATCCATTCGGTCCCCGCGATCAAGGTACCGAATCCGGCGACACCGACGGCGATGAGCACCACATCGGAGAGGGCGCAGATGCAGACCACCAGCGCGACGTGCTGGCGCCGGATTCCCTGGCGGAGCACAAAGGCGTTTTGCGCACCGATGGACACGATGAGGGAGAGCCCCATGGCGAGGCCGGAGAGGGCGGAGAGGAGAAGGGTCACCCGAATAACCTAAACAGGGGACAGGCTGTAGTACAGCTAAAGTTCCTACAGGTGCATTAGCCTTGCTTATGTGGACTTTCCCGTCGAACCCCTGCGCGCCTTCGCGGCCGTCATCGACGCCGGCACGTTTGACGCCGCTGCGCGCCGCCTCGGCATCACGCCCTCCGCCGTGAGCCAGCGGATTCGCGCCCTCGAGCGGCAGGCAGGCACCGTCGTCGTCCGCCGTTCTCACCCCGCCGAGCCCACCGAGGCCGGGCACGTGCTGTTACGCCTCGCGCGGCAGGTGGAGCTGGTGGCTCAGGACGCGCAGGCGTCCCTCGCGGCTCTCGGGGAGTCAGGCTCCGGGCACGACGGCGGCCCGGCGGCACCTGCGCGATCCCACCTCACCGTCGTGGTGCCAGCGGACTCGCTGGCTGGGTGGTTTGCCCCCGTGCTGGCGGCCGCGGCCGACGAGGAGTCGCTCACGCTGGAAATCCTGCGGGATGACGAGAACGCCTCCGCCGAGCACCTGCGCGCCGGGCGGGCGATGGGCGCGGTCACCACGCAGGCGGCGCCGGTGCAGGGATGTGCGGTCGTGGAACTCGGCTCGCTCTCCTATGCGGCCGTAGCCAATAGAGACTTTGCCGAGCGGTGGTTTGGCGGCTCCGCGGAGTGCGACCCGGCCGGGTTCGCGCGGGCGCCCGTGATGCACTTCGACCGGACGGACCCGCTCCAGTCCCAGCTGATTGAGCGGCTGACCCCTGGTGCGCGCCCACCAGCGCACTACGTGCCGGATTCTATGCAGTTCGCCGCAGCGATCGGCGCCGGGCTCGGTTGGGGACTGCTACCGCGCTGGCAGGTGGAGCACCTGCGGGCCACGGGCGACGACGTCGTTCCCTTGGGCGGTCACACCGCCGCCGTGAAACTGTATTGGCAGCGTTGGCGGCTGGATTCGCCCGGGTTGACGTGGCTGACGGACACGGTGCGCTACGCAGCGTCCACGTCCCTCGGCTCCGCCCGGCACGGCTAGCCGACGGGCGGGCCGAGGAGCAGCGCCACGACGGTCAGTACCGCGACGGCCACGACGCCCAGGGCCAGAGCCGCCAAGGGGCGGGCCAAGCACCAGGCCTGCAGGCGTTCGACGACGTTGCGCGGGGCCTCGGCGTCCTCACCGGTCAGCCGCCAGCGCGTCGAGAGGCGGCCGGTGCGCCACGCCCACTTCTCAAACGGGAGCGTGGCAAAGGGCACGACGGCGGCGACGAGGGAGAGTGCGCCGGTGCCGAAGCCCCAGCGCTCGTTCACCCAGACGAAGACGCTCGCCAGGCTGTAGGCGATGAAGGCGACGCCGTGCACCAGGCCAAAAATGGACACCAGCACGTCGGTCACGCCGGAGTACTTGAAGATCATGCCGGTGATCAGCAGGGCCCAGGTGATGACCTCGGCGAGGGCCACCGCGGCGTAGAGCCGGTGGGGTGCCCAGCGTGCCTGCTGCGGGGCGGGACGTGGTGATGATTCTCTCTTCATCGTCATGCTCAGTGGTGCTACCTTAGAGGTGGGTGGTCAAGTTCTGCCGACCCCCGGACGAGGGAGCCGTACCCGGAGCGCGACAAGACGGCCGTCGAAAGGAAATCATGGCTTGGGTCATCTTGATTATCTCTGGGGTTTTTGAAGCGATTTGGGCCGTGGCCCTTGGCAAGTCTGAAGGCTTCACCAAACTGGTGCCGTCCCTCGTCTTCGTGGGCGGACTGATCATTTCCATGATCGGCCTCGCGTGGGCCATGCGTGACATCCCGACCGGCACGGCCTACGCCGTGTGGGTGGGCATCGGTGCCTCCCTCGCGGTGACGTACGGCATGGTGTTCGGCGCCGAGTCGATCAGCTGGATGAAGGTTCTCCTGCTCACCGGACTCCTTGGCTGCATTGTGGGCCTGAAGCTCGTCGAGAGCTAATGCCACCGGGTGGTCATGAAGAATCCGACCATCGCGATGCCAAAACCGATGACGATGTTCCACCCGCCGATATTCATGATCGGGAACATCGCCTGGGTGATGTAGTAGGTCACCACCCAGAGCAAGCCGAGGATCATGGTGCCAAACATGATGATCTTGTACCAGAGCGGCAACGGCTTGCGCTCGGTCGACGCCGCCGGATCCACTTGGCGGCGAGCTTGGCGGCGCGTCTTCGATTCGGGCACGGCAACTCCTGCACTCGGGTTCGCTACTTGGATAGTCTGAGGACACCATACTAGCGAACCAACCGGTTCACTCAGGCCCTAGGAGACGCCATGGCAGCTCGGTCAGCACGCGCCGCCGTCGGGGTGATCGGCGAGTTGCTCATCACCGCGGGAGTCTTGGTGTTGCTGTTCGTCGCGTGGGAGCTCTGGTGGACCAACATTGAAGCGGATGCCCGGCAAGACGACGCGGCCTCCAACCTCATCCAAGAGTTCGCTGCCCCAGACGTCGGCGCACCGGGGGAGGGCCCCGAGCGTTCGACGGCGGATCAGGCCGAGCAAGACCGCGCGGACTACGGTGAGCCTCCGATTGCCTCCGTGGACAGCACGACCTTTGCCCTGCTCTACGTCCCGCGCTTTGGCGAGGACTACGTCCGCCCGGTGAGCTCCGGCGTCGGACTGGAGGTGCTCAATACCGTGGGGATCGGGCACTACCCCCAAACCCAACGTCCGGGGGAGGCGGGCAACTTTGCCCTCGCCGGGCACCGGCAAACGCACGGCCAGGTGTTCTACTCGATTGACCGGCTCACCGACGGGGACCGGCTCTATGTGCAGACCGCCGAAGGGTTCTACCAGTATCGGTATCGCTCCACGGAGATCGTCACCCCTGCCACGGGGGAGGTCCTGGCCCCGGTGCCGCACCAGCCCGGGGTGCAACCGACCGAGTCCCTCCTGACGCTCACCAGCTGCCATCCGCTCTACACCACGCGCGAACGAATCATCGCCTACGCCGTGTTGGAGTCCTTCCGGCCGCTCGAGGCCGGACCACAAGACGCCATTCGCGCTGCCTACCGCTCCGTGGCTCAGTAAGGGGAGACCATGTATGCCTGGATTTTTCGGCACCTGCCCGGACCGCTGTGGGTCCGGCTCGTCATTTCCCTCCTCGCCCTCGCGGGGATCATACTGTTGCTGATGATGTTCGTGTTCCCGTGGGTCAGCGATCAGCTGGGTCTCTGGACGGAATCGACGATTGGTTTGGTGACGCGATGACCGCCCGCATCCTGGTGATCGACAATTACGACTCGTTTGTGTACACGCTGGTGGGCTACCTGCAGGAGCTGGGGGCGGAGACCACGGTGGTACGCAACGACGACGTCACGCTCGCCGAAGCGATCGAACTCGCCGAGGCGCGGGACGGCGTCTTGGTGTCACCGGGCCCGGGCGATCCGGCCGGGGCCGGCGTGTGCCTCGAGCTGATCCGGTGGTGCGGAGAGTCGTCCAAGCCGATGCTGGGCGTCTGCCTCGGGGAGCAGGCCCTCGCCGAGGCGTACGGCGGGACGGTCACGCACGCCGAGGAATTGATGCACGGCAAGACGTCCCTGGTCGAGCACGATGGCACCGGCGTCTTCGCTGGCCTGTCGAGCCCCGTGACGGCGACGCGGTATCACTCGCTGGCCGCCGTGCGGCACACGATCCCGGACGCGCTGCGCGTGAACGCGTGGACGGCACCCAACCACTTAGCGCCCGAGGGCACGATCATGGGCTTGAGCCACCGCACGGCGCCGCTGTGGGGCGTTCAGTTCCACCCGGAGTCCGTGCTCACGGAGGGCGGCTATCAGATGCTGGGCAACTGGCTCGAGTTCGTGGGCGTGCCCGGTGCGGCCCGGGCGGCCGCGCAGCTCAGCCCGCTGATCAGCTCGGAGGCCTGACCGCCGCTACGGGCGCCGGGACCCGCCCGAGTTCCCGTTCCCCGCGGAATTGCCCGGGGATTCTGACTCCGGGGGCGTCGATGAGCTGGGCTCTTCCGACTCCGCCGGGGCCGATTCGCTCGGTTCGGGTTCAGGTTCCGGTTCTGGTTCGGGCTCCGGCGGCTCAACGGCGATCGTCACGTCCACCGAGCCGCCCTGCTCAAGATCCTCGCCCGGTGCCGGCGAGGTCGCAATGATTTCGCCGGGCTCCACGACGGAGTTCACCTCTTCGGAGACGGTCCCGAGGCGCAGCCCGTAGGCGGGGTCCTCCAGCACCGACTCCGCCTCGTCGAGCGTCAGTCCGTCCGCGATCAGGTCCGGAACGCTCACGTGACCGGTGGACAGCGTGAGCTCGACGCTGGTGCCGGCCGTCACGCTCTCCTCCATGGCCGGATTGGTGGAGATCACGCGGTCCTCCGGCACGCTCGGATGATTGGCCGGTTCCGGATTAATCTCCACCTCCAACCCCAGCTCGGCCAGGCGTGCGCGCGCCGTCGCCTCCGTTTCCCCCTCTAAATTGGGGATGGTGACGGAGGAGGGCCCCTTAGACATCACGAGCACCACGGAGGAGTCCAGCCGCACCCGCTCACCGTCGCCCGGGCGCGTGCCGATGGCATAGCCGGCCTCGACGTCGTCGCTGAACTCTTCCTCGATCCCGGAGATCCGCAGTTGCTCGGCGTAGAGGGTGTTTTGCGCGTCGGTTTCGGTCATGCCTTCAACCACCGGGACGTCCACGCGGGCGTTCTCGGCCTGGACGCGCTGGGACCAATCCCAGACAAACCATGCGCCACCGGCCAGGACCAGGACCGTCACGAGCGTGAACACGGTGATCCACGCACGACGACGGCGCCGCTCGTAGCTGCTTCGCTCACGGTTCTCGGCGCGGGTCAGCGTCTGCGGGAGGGCGTCGGTCTGCGGGGAGGCGTCCGGTTCGGCCTCATGCGCTGAGGCGGCGGAGAGCGGCGTCGTCGGCAGATGTGCGGGTAACGCGGACGTCTGCGCCTCGGAAACGCTCAGGGCTTCGGTGGCTGCCTCGGCGTCGTGCTCGGACGCGTCGTCGGTGGAACCCACCGCGGCGGCTGCTGCGGCCCCGGCGCCCGCTGCTGCGGCTCCCGCCACGTAGGGCACGCCGTTGCGCGCCTCGCGCAGGGCGTGGGCAAAATCGGCGGCGGTCTGGAAGCGGTCCTCACGGTTCTTGGCCAGCGCGGTGGCCACCACGGAGTCCATGGCGGCCGGGACGTCGTCGTTCAATTCGCTGGGGGCGGCGGCGTCTTCGCCGACGTGCTGATAGGCCACGGACACCGCCGAGTCGCCGACGAAGGGCGGCCGGTGGACCAGGAGCTCGAACAGGAGGCAGCCCGCCGAGTACAGGTCGCTGCGCACGTCCACGTGCTCTCCCCGGGCCTGCTCGGGGGAGAGGTACTGGGCCGTGCCCACCACGGCCTGCGTTTGCGTCATCGTGGCGGCCGAGTCGGCGAGGGCGCGGGCAATCCCAAAGTCCATGACCTTGACGCTGCCGTCGGTCGTGACCATGACGTTGGCCGGCTTGATGTCGCGGTGAACGATCGACTTGCCGTGGCTGTAGGACAGCGCGGAGAGCAGGCCCAGCGTGTAGTCAATGGCGCGGTCCACGTCGACCTCGTCAGCCGCCAGCAGGTCGCGGAGCGTGCGGCCGTCCACGAATTCCATAATGATGAACGGCACCTTCAAGCCGTGGGCGGCCGCGGCGTCCGGACCAAAATCCTCTTCGCCCGTGTCATAGACGGAGACGATCGCGGGGTGGTTCAGGCCTGCGACGGCCTTGGCCTCCCGGCGGAAGCGGCTCTGGAACATCGGGTCCCGCGCGAGGTCGCGGCGCAGGAGCTTAATGGCGACCTCGCGCCCCAGCCGGATGTCCCGGCCGCGGTGCACGTCCGCCATGCCGCCGCGCCCAATGAGCTCGCCGACTTCGTAGCGATTGTCGAGGATGTCAGGGGTGGACATTTAGCTGGACGGGGACTCAGTGGTGGTGGATTCCGGGGCGCCCGCCGGGTCCGGCGAGTCCGTCGGCTGGGTGTCTCCCGTCTGACCGCCGCGCGGTGACTCACTCTCCTGCGGGCCTGAGGAGATCGTGTAGGTGACGTCCGACCCTGGCTCGACCGTTGTCCCTCCCTCTGGATTCACGGAGACGACTGTTCCAGCTGGTTGATCGGAAGCGACTTCACCAAGGTTCTTGGGGTTGAGACCTAATTCGGTGATCGCCGTGATCGCTTCATCTTCGGCTTGCCCAACGAGATCATCCGGGACTTGGACAACAGCTGAAAGATAGGTGACAGTGATAACTGTCGAAAGCTCCTGCTCTCCAGTTGGTGAGATTGCGGAAACCGTGCCATCAGTCTCGCCCGTATCAAGTACGCGCCGATCTTCTCGGGTGGTCACATTGGTGAATCCCATGTCGGACAAGCGAGTTAAGACCGTGTCAAGGGGGTCGCCTAGGAGTTCGTTCTCCCGGATCACGGCCGTCTCCGGCTCCGGTTCCTCCGTCTCTGTTTCCTCCGGCGTGGGGCTGGGAGTTTCAGACTCGCTGGGGGAGGCCGACGCCGAGGTGCTAGACGCCGGAGCCGACGTCGATGGATCCGCCTCGGAATCGTTGCCCGTCAGCAGGGGAAAGAGCCACGCGCCGAGGAGCGCGAAGACCACGAGGACCAGCAGAGCCACCAGCGGCCAGGTCCAGGGGCTCCGGCGGCCGCGCGCCAGCGGCTTGGAGCCGTCGTCGTCCTCCGGAGTCCAGTCCTCACGCGCGCCGACGACGGCCGCGAAGTCCCGTTGGTCCTTCTCTGCACCCACCACGGGCATCGAGGAGGTCGACGGCGCCGCGTCAGCCGCCGGCTGGGCCAATGTGTGGGCCTGCGTCGGCGCCTCGCCGGGGGTGATAGCCTGCGTGGCCGCCGTGCCCGTCGAGAAGAGCAGCATGCCGGGTACCGCCGCCTCCGCCTGGCGCGGCTGACCGGCACGCAGGGCCTCCGCGGCCTCGGCGAGCTTGGTGGCATTGGCCGGGCGGTCCGCTGGGTCCTTGGCGAGCATCGACATCAGCAGGGCGCGGATATTCGGGTCGATGGTGTCCGGCAACGGTGGCGGCGCGTCGTTCACCTGCGCGAGCGCGATGGCGATCTGCGATTCGCCGGAGAACGGGCGGCGCCCGGCCAAGCACTCGTAGCCGATGACGCCGAGCGAGTACACGTCCGACGAGCCGGTGGCCTGCTGACCCGTGGCCTGCTCGGGGGAGAGGTACTGGGCCGTGCCCATGACCTGGCCCGTGGCGGTGAGCGGCACCTGGTCGGCGAGGCGGGCAATGCCGAAGTCGGTGATCTTCACGCGGCCGTCCGGCATGATGAGGATGTTGCCGGGCTTGACGTCCCGGTGCACCAAGCCCAGCTCGTGGGCGGCCGCCAGTGCGCGGGCGGTCTGCGCGATGATGGAGAGCATCCGGTCCGGGTTCAGGACCCGTTCCCGCTCGATGATCGCCGAGAGCGGCCGTCCGGGAACCAGCTCCATGACCAAATAGGCGGAGCCCTCTTCCTCGCCGTAGTCGAACACCGAAGCGACGCCGTTGTGGTTCAGCAGCGCGGTGTGCCGCGCCTCCGCGCGGAAGCGCTTCAGGAAGCCCGGATCGCCCGTGTATTCCTCCTTGAGGATCTTGATGGCGACGACGCGGCCGAGGACCTGGTCCTGCGCTTTCCAGACCTCGCCCATACCGCCGATCGCAATCCGATCGGTCAGCCGGAACCGACCGCCTAAGGTGATACCCGTTGTAGGCCTCACTGATTGAACACCGCCTCTAGGATCTTCTTCATGTTCGGACTGGTCAGCGTGTGGCCGGTCTCGTAGTCAATTTTTTCCGCCACGATCGTGATCGCGTACTGCGGGTCGTCCGCCGGAGCAAACCCGGTGATCCACGAGTTCACCAGTTCCTCGCCGGTCTCCTCGTCCTCGATCCCGGTCTGCGCGGTGCCGGTCTTCGCCGCCACATCGAGCCCGGGGACGTCCGCCGCGGACGCCGTGCCGCCGTCGAGCGGGGCCCGCATCAGCTCGGTCACGTCGTTGGCGACCTCCGGCGATGTCACCGTGCTGAATTCCTCGGGTTGCGGATCCTCGAGGACCTGCAGGTCCGGCGCGATGATCTGGTCGATCAGGTTGGGCTGCATGATCACGCCGTCGTTCGCGATGCCCATGGCCACCATGTTCATCTGGAGCGGGGTGGCCTTGACATCAAACTGGCCGATCGCGGCTTGGGACAACTGGGCGTCGTTCATATCGCTCGGGAACACGGACGTCGCCGTGCGCAGCGGGATGCTCACGGGCTGGCCGAAGCCGAAGCGTTCCGCCGTCTCCTGCATCTGGTCCGCCCCCACCTTCTGCGCCATCTCGGCGAAGGGGGTGTTGCAGCTCTGGGCCACAATGAACTCCAGCGTGGCCGTCTCCCGCTGTGAGCAGATGCCTTGGCCGAAGTTGCTCATCGTGGCCGTCGAGCCGGGGAGCGTGATCTCTTGCGGGTTGTCGTACTCACCCTCGAGGTCGTACTCGCCCGATTCCAGCCCCGCGACCAAGTCGATGATCTTGAACGTGGAACCCGGCGCGGCCAGGTGGCCGAGCGCGGGGTTGGTGTAGGGGCTCAGGCCGGCTTGTGCCGTGAGTTCCTCCATGTTGGTGGCCGCCTGCTGCGTGTTGTGCACGGCCAGCAGGTTGGTGTCATACGACGGCTTGGAGACCATGGCCTTGATATCACCGGTCTTGACCTCGGTAACGATGGCGCTCATCTGCACGCCGTCGGGCAGGATGTCGTAGATCTCCCGCTGAAGTTCGCCGTCAATGGTCAGCTCCACGGAGGCGCCCTCATTGCTGGAGCCGGAGAACAGGTTCATCATGCGGTTGAAGAACTGGCTATCGCCCTGACCGGTGAGCCAGTCGTTGAGGGAGGACTCGAGGTGCGTGGAGCCGTGCGCCAGCGAATAGAAGCCCGTCAGGTGGGAGTACAGCTCCGGGTCGTGATAAACGCGCTGATACTCAAAACTGCCGTCCGATTCCACGGATTCGGCGACGGGGTTGCCGTTGACCAGAATCGCCCCGCGGGCCAAGTCAAAGTCTTGGTAGAGCTGACGCCGGTTCAGCGGGTTCGAGTTGAGCTCGTCCGCCGCCACAAATTGGATGTAGGACAAGGAGCCCATGATCGCCAAGAAGAAGACCATGACGGCGATCCAGACGTTGCGAATGGCCTGGTTCATGCGCTCGCTCCCTTCGTCAGAACGGCCTCGTTGACGGCTTCGGTGCTGGGGACCGGCTTGCGGGCGTTGTTCGAGACCAGCAACAGCAGCGCGATGATGATCCAGTTGGATAGCAGGGAGGAACCGCCGGCGGCGACAAACGGCATGGTCAGGCCCGTGAGGGGGATGAGCCGGGTAATGCCGCCGACCACCACAAAGCACTGCAGGCCGATGGTGAAGGACAGTCCCGAGGCCAGCAGCTTGCCGAACGCGTCCCGCGTGCCGAGGGCGGCGCGGATGCCGCGGCTGACCAGCAGCACGTACAGCATGACGATGGCGATCACGCCGATCAGTCCCAAGGCCTCACCGAGGGCCGCCATGATCATGTCCGAGTTGGCATAGGGGATCAGGTCGGGGCGTCCGCCCTCAAAGCCGGTGCCGAAGAGCCCGCCGTTGGCGAGGCCGAACATCCCCTGCACGATCTGGTGGGAACCGTAGGGTGCGTTGATGACATCCGGGTCAAAGGCGTTGATCCAGGCGTTGATGCGTGCGGAGACGTGGCCCATGAATTGGGCCGCGGCCACGCCGGCGACGGCGACCAGCAGTAGGCCGATGATGATCCACGAGATGCGGGCCGTGGCCACGTAGATCATGGCCATAAACAGCCCGAAGAAGAGGATGGCCGAACCGAGGTCGCGCTGCAGCACGAGGATGCCGATGCTCAACCCCCAGGCAATCATCATGGGCGCCATATCCCGCAGGCGCGGCAGCTGCAGCGGACCGATCTTGCGTCCGGCCAACAGGATCAAATCGCGATTGCTCGAAAGGTAGCCCGCAAAGAAGATCGCCAGGGTGATCTTGGCGAGCTCGCCGGGCTGGAAGGACATGCCGGCCAGCCGCACCCAGATGCGGGCACCGTTGATTTCCACGCCGAGCCCCGGGATCAGCGGCATGATCATGAGGAGTCCGGTGACCACGAGGGAGATGAAGGTGGCCCGGCGGAGGATCCTGTGATCCCGCACGGCCCAAATCACGGCGATGGCGGCAGCGATGGCCACTCCGGTCCAGAGCAGCTGCCGCGTCGCGGCATCCGTCCCCTCGATGATGTCGAGCCGGTGGATCATCGCCACACCTATGCCGTTGAGGGCAACGACGCAGGGAAGGATGATCGGATCGGCATATTTCGCCCAGATGCGCAGCACGATGTGCATGCCGAAGGCCAAGACGCACAGGATGGCGCCCTGCTTGGCGAACTCGGGGGAGAGGCCCTCGGGATTACTCAGCCCGGCCAAATAGCCGGCGCCGATGGCCACCGCGAGGGCCAAGATCAGGAGCCACAGCTCCGTATTGCGCCGCGAGACCGGTGCGGTGCGGATCTCACTCATCGGCGGCCTCCAGACAGTAGGACGGCACATCTGACGGGCTCGGCGAGGCGGAAGCCTCATTCTGGCCGGACTCGTTCGAATCGTTCTCGTCGGCGGGCTCCGGGCAGTTCTGCTGGGCCGTGTTAAGCAACTCGGACACCATGGCTTGCGCGTGCGCCAAATCCCGCGCCGGCAGGGAAGACTTCAGTCGCTGCTGGGTGTAGGCGGGCAGCGCGTCCAAGGGGACCTCGGTCACGGAGTCCAGGCTGGAGAGCTTGAGCGGCCCCAGATCCTGGGAGACCCCGTTGAAGATCGCCACACGGCCGTCGTAATTGCCCACGTAGTACTGCGTCTGCGTCCAGAGGTAACCAATCCACAGGACGGCGGCCAGAATGAGGCCCATCAGCGTCAGGAAGGCGGGGACGACCCAGCGCCGCTTGGGCGCATAGTGCTCCTCGGCGCGCTGTTCGAGGACCTCGGCCTCCTGCTTGGGCGTCTTGTGCATCAGCAGCGCGGCGGCGCGGCGCTGGGCCGAACGTGTGGTCACCATCGGGATGTGGCCGGTCTGCGTGGCGAGGAGGGCGGAGCCCACCAGCACGTGCGGCCGGTTCTTCATCTCGTGCCGGATGATCGCGGCACTGGCCTCAACGTCGTCGGAACCAGCGATTCGCTGGAGCATGCCCGTGTCCGGCGAGGATTCCTCGGCGTCCAGCTCCTCATACATCAGCGGGGACGTCTGCGTCGGCTGGTCCTCCGTGTCCACCACCTCGACGACGACGACGGTCACGTTGTCTGGCGAACCGCCGTCGAGCGTCGTTTTGACTAAGTCATCCGCTGTTTCTTGCAGATCCTTGGTGTTGCGGACGATCTGCTCAATCACCGGGTCGGAGACGACGGCGTTCAGGCCGTCAGAGCACAGCACCCAGCGTTCTCCCGCGCTCACCGGGAATTGGTGAATATCCAGTTCGGGGCTGGCATCAGAGTCGCCGAGCACGCGCAGCAGCACGTTCTTGTGGGGGTGGCTCTCCGCCTCCGTGGGGGAGAGGCGTCCTTCCTCCACGAGGCGCTGGACGAAAGTGTGATCCCGGCTCATTTGCGTGAACCGGCCATCCTTGAGGCGGTAGGCGCGCGAGTCCCCGATATGCGCGTACTGGAAGGTGTCATCCGTCAGCAACAGGGCCGTGACGGTGGTTCCCATCCCGGAGAGCTTGGGGTTGGCGCTGACCAGCTCGTTGAGAATCGAGTTCGCGGTCTGAATTTCGTCCGGAAGGACCGTCTCGACGTCCTCGGTGGTCTCCTGATCCAAGTGGACCAGATCCAGGACGGTCGACGCCGAAGCGACGTCACCGCCGACGTGACCACCCATGCCATCGGCGACCACGGCCAAGTACCGGCCGGCGTAGGCGGAGTCCTGGTTATTGGACCGCACCGTGCCGACGTCAGAGGCCGCGGCGAAGCGGAGGGTGAGCGCCATCCTAGGCCCTCAACTCCATCACGGTCTTGCCGATTCGAATCTGCTGGCCAATGTCCACCGGCTGGGCGCGGGTGAGCTGGTTTTCTCCCAGGAAGGTGCCGTTGGTGGAGCCCAGATCCTCAATGAACCAGCGGCTTCCCTGCGGGAAGAGGCGCGCGTGCCGCGCGGATGCATAGTCGTCGACGAGGACCAGCGTGGCCTCTTGCGCGCGGCCGAGCAGGATGGGGCTGGCGGCGAGCTCAACGGTCTCACCTGCCTGGGGCCCTTCGACGAGTTCCAAGAGGTGCGGGTGTTGCTTGGGGGCGGGGGCCGGTGCTGTGGGCTCCGCGGACTCCGTCGTCGCGGGTGCGGCGGGCACGGTCGCCCGCTTGCCGACCAGAAGGTCTCGGCGCAGCGCCCCGACGATGCTCAGGATGAGGATCCACAGCAGAATGAGGAAGCCAAGGCGCATGGCAGTGAGCGCGAGTTCGGTCATGACCGACCTCCAGTGCGTTGGGGCAACATGCGGAACGTGATGCGGGTGCGGCCCATGGTGATGACCGAACCATCGAAGAGCTCCGCGCGGCCATCCACTTTGGAGCCGTTCACGTAGCTGCCGTTGGTCGATCCAAGGTCTACAGCCCACACCTTGCCTGCTTCGGAGCGGATCTCCAAGTGTTGGCGGGACACGCCCGTGTCATCGACGGGGATGTCCGTCTCCGAGGACCGGCCCAGCACGATCGAGTCCGAGTTCATGCCGTACCGCTTGTGGCCGATCTGCAGCACCGGCTGGAGCCGCGGTTCCGGTTCCCGCGCCGGCTGGGGGGATGGCTGCGGAGCGCGCGGCGCCGTCGTTCCCGCCTCAGCGGAGCTGGGCCCCGACTCGGGGCGGCGCACAATCTTGGCCTGTACGGCCAAGTCGCCGGCGCGGACGGCCTCGTCCTGTTCGAACGTCACCGCGACCTTGCCCGTGAGCGTGTAGTGCTGGCTGCGGGCGTGGTCGATTGCCACATCGCACAGCTCTTCGGCCAAGGCCGTGCCGAATTCTTGAATCTTCTCAAAGTCCGCTGCCGCGAGGCGCACGGTGAAATGATTGGGCGCGGTGGTGCGGCCCTCGCTGACGGTGAGCGTGCCGCGGTCCATCTGGTTGCGGACCTTGCTGGCAATCTCAACGGGCTGTACGCCCGCGCTGGAGGAACCGCGGAAGACGCTGGTGACCAGCTTTTCCAGGCCCCGTTCGACGTTGTCGACCAGACCCATGGCGTTGCTCCTTCCTACCGTTCCAAACCGACTGATTGCGTTTCGATACTACTTGCCCAAGATTGGATGCGTCCTGACCCGTGGCGGACTCACCTCAGATCGCAACGAATTTGGAATGCTTCCGGTTCCCCTCAGCGGGTGAATCGCCTCACGCGGGGCGGTGCCGATTAGGTGAGGGTGCCAAAGTATGGATAAGATAGTTCTCGCTGTTCGGCGCGGGCGCGTCGGATGACAACTACATATGCGCGAGTGGCGGAATTGGCAGACGCGCTGGCTTCAGGTGCCAGTGATCGCAAGATCGTGGGGGTTCAAGTCCCCCCTCGCGCACGCGAATGAAATGGCCCCTGACCTGGGATTTTATATCTCAGGCCAGGGGCCGTTTTTGTCAGAAGTGCTAGAAAAAGTGCTAAGACGGGACGGCGGTTGGCCGGACCCTGGATGAAAGCGATGCGGAAGCGGATAGAGCGGACAGCGTCACGCACTGCGAGCTGACCGCGTCTCCTCTGCCATTAGCTGCCGGGCGAGGTCATGGATGGCGCTTGCCTTGTAGACGATCCCCAAGTCGATTAGATCGCTGACCACGGGAATCCCGGAAGCCGCCGACGCAAGCATAACCGGCACTTGTCGTTGGTGGACGGCGGCGACGATGCCTAGGAGCATCGGAGGCTTCGCGGGGCCGCCGATCGTGATGTTCCCGTACTTGTCAGGTGCAGACGGTCTTGGGACGAGGAACACCGGGCTCCCGCTCGACCCAGGGAAGACGGAGGCATCGATGAGAAAAGTCGGTGTGTTCTCGTAATCGACGTTCATTCAGAAGAACAGTGTGGTACCTCAGGACAGTGGTGGCAGTTCATGTGTTCAGTCCTGTCGGTCGGGTTCCTGGGGTGCAATTCCGGCTTGGAGGGACCTTTGAGGATCGCGTCGAGAGTATCGGCACCGGTTCAGACGTGCTGGCTCCGCGGTGCTGACTCAGTGGTGATGATTGGCGTAGTCCTCCCACCCAGGGTCTGCGTCCTCGTAGTAGCCCCTCTCATGTTCAAACTCATCCGCCTCGACCAGCGACCCCAGCTCAGCCTCTTCGCCGGCGTCCCTGCTCCTGCTGATCAGTGCGCCGGCCCCGATGCCAACTGCGAGCTCCAGCCCGATGCCTGGGTGATGGTGGTTGACGTGGTCCTCCCAATTCGGGTCTGGGTTCGCGCCTGATCTCTGCTGCGACGACCTTCCGGCGTCGTGCACCTGCGGCGGCGGCTTCTTGCGCAGCATCTTTGCGACGATGAGGATCAAGATGCCGGTGCCGATAATTGCCAGTGCTTCCATGAGGTCCTCCGTGCTCGGTGAGCGGTGATCCGAGTATCCCTCGGACCACCGACATCCACCGTCAGCCGTGCCTCACGTCGGCATCCGTGAATGTGTTCGCGCCCAGAGCCTCTTTGTGCCGCCGGTACTCGCGAGGCGTCAGTCCGCGGGCTACGAGCTCCCGAGCGCGCTCGGGATAGCCGAAGACTTCGGGCAGTCCGCCGGCCTGCAGCTTCTGCATCGCCTCGTGGCGCACCTGCGAGCCGGGGTGCACGAAGCCGTGTGGCTCGTACTGGAACAGGTTCCAGCACCACGCGGTCGCCTCGCATCGTGTGTGCCCCGCCCAGCGGCCCTCTACGACCACCTGATCGGCGTCAGGCGCAGAGAGCGCCTCCTCGATCCTCATCCAGCCGAGCCTGCGCCGCTCCTCGGCGTCCGCCTCACGCTGGCGCTCCGTTTTCTGCTCGGCATCCGCGACGGCTCGCTCGACCAGTGCTTTGAGCTGTGCAGCGGTGAGCGTGACGCCCTCAAGGTTACCGGCGAAGCCGACAGGTGGATGGGCCGCCAGCACCGCGAGCGCGGCCTGCTCGACTTCCAACTCATGCCGGGTAGTCACCGGAATGCGGTGGTAGCTCAGGTCGAGCTCGCCCCACCAGCCGTCGCGGCGGGGGTTAACGTACTTGATGTCGGACATGGTGGATGCCCCTCTCCGGGGCAGAGCCCCATCGAATCTTGCATCACGAGATCTCGTGAGCCCGTTCTTCCCCTGGGACACCCGGGAATCGATGGATTCGGGTTGTCGCGTGACCAGCCAGGTACTTTGCGTCACGACTCTTGAACGTGGTGACGACTATACTTGAAGGCGCTGACGCCGCCCGCCCACTAGGCTACGGATCACCGTCTGATTCCCGAGCCGACCGATCAGGAGCTGTGCCATGGCCGATACCGACGCCGAGAGGTTCCTCAATGCCTTCTCCGAAATCGAGGATCAGCTCGCCCGGCAGTAGAGGCGTCGGCAGTAGAGGCGTCGTGAGAGGCATGACGATTGGGTGCCGTTCGACGAGCTGCTCTCGGGCTCCGACACTCTGCTCCAGCGGCAGAAGGACGTGCTCCGCCAGTATGCGAAGCTGCGGAACGCGATCGCGCACAGCAAGCGCATGGGCGGGAAGCCCATCGCGGACCCGCACATGGACACCGTGCTCAGCATCGAGAAGATCCGCGACAACCTCCTGAGGCCGCCGAAGCTGGTCGATGCCCTCGAGGGCTACGGACGCCCCCAGGTACTCGAGCTCGACGACGGCATCGGCGTGTTCCTCTCTCTGGTCGTCGAGCAGAGCTTCTCTCAGGCGCCGGTGCGCACTGACGACGGCTACCGCCTCATTACCACCAACGCCGTCGCCAGGCACTTCGCGCCCAGCATCATCGAGCACGGCCTTGTCGAGACCGCCACCATCAGGGCGGTGCTCGGCTTCGCCGAGACTGGCGACCGCCTCGAGACCCTCACCCCCGGCGCCACCGTGCTGGAGGCGATCAATCTTTTCTCCGGCGAAGCCAGCACCCGCGTCGAGCCACCTTCCGCGCTGCTGGTGCTCGACGCGACGAAAGAGCACCTGCCACAGGTGCTCTGCTCACGCTCCGACCTCTCGCAGCTCAGGGTGCCGTCGAGAGCCTGCCGTCCTGGTCCACCACCCGGCCACTCTCGACAGCTCGGTCGATCGCCTGGTTCAGGCGCGCATCGAGGATCGAGCCGTTCCTGTTCCAGCCGTAGAGCCTCGCAATTTGCACCGCGACCTCCGAGCGGGAGGCCCCGCCGACGTCTTGGACGAGGAGCTCGACGGCCCTCGCGAACTCGTCGACATGAACCTGCTCCGGCTTGCGTTGATTGCCGTTGCTCCGGACCTTCGTGACCGGTCGGCCCGGGACGTCGATAAAGTCGCCGTCGCGCACAACATCGGCCATCTCGATCGCCAGGTCGATGTTCTCCTTCATCCTCTGGGAGATTCTGCCGATGTGCCACCAGTCCCTGATCCGCTCGAACACCAGCGCCATGTGGATTGGGCCTTCAGCCCTCGCGAGGTTGTGCAGTGGCTCGACCAGGTACACGTGACTCCCGGGCTCGCCCGCGTCGGCCCAGAGCGGAAGGTCCTGCTCCGCCGCCTCCTTGTAGCGCACGACCCAGTCGTGGGACGCCTCCGACTGCGCGGGCACCGTTTCGACGTCGGGGCGCACGAGCTCGGGACGGCTCCGCCTCATCGCCGAGGTCCTGCCGGCGATGGCGTCCTCGATTGCGGCCCGGAGGCGCTGCTCCTCCGAGGCCTTGTCGCGGTACCAGGACGTGCCCCAGATCCGGTGCAGGGTCCAGCCCAGCCCTTCGAGCACCTGATCGCGCAGGCGGTCGCGGTCGCGCGCGGTGGGCGACGAGTGGTACTGGTACCCGTCGCACTCGACCCCGATTGCGAACACGCCGGACTTCGCGGGGTGCCGAACTGCGAGGTCGATGCGGAAGCCCGCGGCGCCCACCTGGGGCTCCACCTTGTAGCCCCACGACTCGATCGTGCGGATCACCGACTCCTCGAAGGGCGATTCCGGCATGAGCCCCGTCGCCGAGGACTGTGTCCCGAGCACCTCGATGCCGCGCTTCGCGAAGTCCAGGTACGCCCGAAGGGCCTCGACGTTCTCGTTCTGGGAGGCGGGGATGTCGTGCGCCTCCATCGAGGAGACTACCTCGATGCGCTGTCTCGCCCGCGTGACGCCGACGTTCAGTCGCCGCCAGCCCTTCTCCTTGTTGAGCACGCCGAAGTTCGTCGAGACCTTCCCCGCCTCGTCGGGGCCGTAGCCGACCGAGAACAGGATCACGTCGCGCTCATCGCCCTGCACCGACTCGAGCGAGCGGACGAAGAAGCCGTCGAGTCGGTCGCTCGTGTCGAAGTGCTCATCGAGGTCGCGGTGCGACGCCCGGAGCTCGTCGACGGCCGCTGTCACGGCCGAGGCCTGCGCCACGGAGAACGTGACCACGCCGAGCGAGGCCCCTGGTCTGGTCCGATAGTGGTGGATCACCCGCTGGGCGACGACCTTCGCCTCGCGCGGGTTGTCCGCACCGCCGCCTCGGCGATACATGCCGTCGGCCAGGAAGAACTCGACGCCGACGTCCGGGCCGTCCTCCTGCGCCGATGGGTAGGTGATGAGCTTCCCCTCGTAGAAGCGGTAGTTCGAGAACGCGATCAGGGCCTCGTGGCGCGACCTGTAGTGCCAGCGCAGCCCGAGGTTCTGGAACGCGCCCGCCGACTTCGCCAGCTCCAGGATCGACTGGAAGTCCTGCACGTCGGAGTCGAGCTCCACGTCCTCGTCGACCTCGGTCGCGCGCTCGAAGAACGACGTCGGAGGCAGCTGCTTGTCGTCGCCCGCGAGGATGAACGCTCGACCGCGATAGATGCAGTTGATCGAGTCCCCGGGGGTCACCTGCGAAGCCTCGTCGAAGATCACCACGTCGAACTTCATGTCGGACGGCAAGTACTGCGACACGGCGAGCGGAGACATCATGAAGACCGGCTTGATCGCTTGTACGGCGCTCCTCGCCTGGGAGATCAGCGACTTCACCGACATGTGTCTGCGCTGCTTCATCCCCTCCCGGCGGAGCAGGGCAGGCTCTCCCAGAGACGTGTTCGACGGGCGGCGTGCATTCGCCGCCTTGACGATGTCCCCGGTGGCGGCAGCGATGACCTCGAGATCCAGCGCCTTGAACTCGTCAACGAGCGCGCCCCTGTCGGTCGCGAGGAGCGGATGCAGCCGTTCGTCTTCCCTGATCTGCGCGTCGGCCCACGCCCTGAGGAGCGCCCGCTCCACGACCCGGGGCACGTCCGATGCCGCGATCCGCATCTCGATGCAGAACTCGATGGTCGAGTCGAGGTCGTGGGTCCTCAGGTACTCGCGGATCGCCGTGAAGTCGAACCACTCCTGTTGGCCGACGGTGTCGGAGCCGAGCTCCTCCATGAATCCCGCGGCGCCGTCGAACTCGGCGAACTCCTCGAGCAGCTCCTCCCTGCGCGAGGGCGCGAACGCCGCGATCACGGCGTCCCGCTCGGCCTCCCACTTCGCGAGCGCGCCCGTCAGGGCCGGCATCGGGACCGACGAGTTCAGTGCTGCCCGCTGATCGGGCGTCAGCGCGCCGGCCGGAGCCGCGCTCCGGACCCGCTTCGCCCACGCGATCGCAGCGTCAATCCGAGCGAGGTCCGTCGCGGATCCCTGGAACAGCGTGCCGAATCGAGCCTCGTACTCGCCCCTGGAGGCGTCCAGGCCCGCCGCGGCCCTGCGCGCGTCCTCGCACGACCGGAGGATCGTCGTCGACTCCTGGACCGTGTGGTCGCGGCCCGTCACCGCGTTCACCGCATCGACCATCGAGAGGGCGTCGGCGATCGGCCCCTGGTGGGCCTCGATCCAGTCCAGCGAGGCCTGCAGCGACTCCATGAGCAGCTCCTGCCTGCCCGCGAGCGCCGGGGCAGGCGCGAGGGAAGTTCGCCAAGCGCCGAGCGCCGCGGCGGCCGTCGCGGCCATCTGCTGGTGGGCGGGCTCGGGGATCCCGGCCGTGAAGTACCCCACGGTCTGGGGCTGCACTGCGCCCCCTGACAGCGCGATCACCTCGTCGGCGACCACGAACGCCCGGTCGAGGCCTTCCCAGTCCGTGGCGCGGCCCTGCCAGTGCCTCCCGAGCGCCTGCGAGTGCACGACGCCAACGCTCTCGAACGCGTCGCTCGCCTCTGACCACGCGATCGCGTCGGAGAGCCTCGAGATGCCCGACTTCACCTGGGAGGCGTCTGCGAGGAGCGTTGCCACGGCCTTCTTGTCGGTCCGGTACGCTCCCGAGAGCTTCCGGAGCCCGGTGTGCAGGTTGCTGAACCTGTCCTGTAGCTCGCGCAGCGGGGCACCGAGCGCTTCGGCCCTGTACAGCGACTGCGCGCGCTCCTCGGCCTTGTCGAACTCCATCGCCTTCAGGCGGATCTCCGCAGCGGCGCTCCTCGCGGCCTGGAGGCCGGCCGGCGTCAGCCAGGTCGGCTCCAGCGCGGCTCCGGAGGCTCGGAGTTCGATCATGCGCACCACGCGGTCCGCGTCCGAGAACGAGGCCGGCTCGGGGAGGCCAGCCGCCTGCGCGAGGCCTCGCAGCGACGCCGAGGCGGAGGCCAGGCCGGCCGCGTGGTGCGCCATGTACGCGCCGGCGGCGCGCAACTGCTCCGCGTTCTGAGGCCCCAGTACGATGGCGCCCGCCGCACTCGACTGGACGACGTCGACGGAGCCGCCCGACGGGAACGATGTAAATGGCATCCCGCTGATCGCCTCCACCGCGGTCGCCTTCGCCCTGTAGTCGTCGACCAGCGCTCCCAGCTCGGCCCGGCTGGCCTCGATCGGCGCGAGGTCGGGCTCGGCCAGCCATCGCTCGTCGGCCGAGGCCGGTCGCTCCGAGTGCTGCAGGCCGAGCAGCTCGATCAGCCGCTCCACCCTGTCCGCGCGGTCGAGGTCGAATGCTCGCAGCAGCGGAGCATTGACCTGCATCGCGCCCCGGAGCTCCTGCATCGCGCGATCCGCGGCCCACAGGCGGGCCTCGAGCGAGGTCTCGTCGACGACGTCCCTCCACAGGAACGACTTTCCCTGGGCCGCGGGCCTCCAGTTCCGCTCCAGCCTGCGGAGCGCGTCGTGGATGTCGGAGAGCCCTACCTGGTCGAGGCCCAGGGGCGAGCGCTCCGGGATCGGAGCCGCCGGGACGTCGACGAGGCCCGCAAGGAGCCCGAGGACGTCGTGCAGCGAGAGCTCGAGCGGCGAACGGTTCTCGTTCATCGCAGACGCGTAGCTGTTCAGCCGCTTGCGCTTGTCGACCAGCGAGGCCCTCGAAGGCGCCGACATCCCGCCCGGCGGCTGCGCCACGTTCTCCAGCGTCTGGAGCAGCTCGACCGCGACCTCGCGCCTGTTCACCTTGTGCGAGTGCAGCTCCAGCAGATAGCTGCCGAGGCCCGCGTCCCTCAGCCTGTTCCGCACGACGTCGAGTGCTGCGATCTTCTCCGACACGAACAGCACGGACTTGCCGGAGTGCATCAGCGCGCCGATCATGTTCGCGATCGTCTGCGACTTGCCCGTGCCCGGAGGGCCGTCCATGACGAAGCTGCGCCCTGCCAGCGCGGCGGCCACCGCCGCGCGCTGCGAGGAGTCCGCGTCGAGCACGAACGGCGTCTTCTCCGGCGGAGCGGCCTCGTCGATGTCCGCCGGGTCGATGGGGTCGAACTGGAACTCGTCGGTCTGGCTCGTCGGGTCGCCGTTCGCCAGCGCCTGCACGACCGGGTGGTCAGAGATCGTCTCCTCGTTGTCCAGCAGGTCCTTGTACATCGCCTGCTTGGTGAAGGAGAAGGTCGCGAGGTGCGCCTCGGGACGGATCTCCCACCCCTTGAGGTCAGGAGCCGCCGACAGCCGCTGCCTGAACAGTTCGAGGATCTCCGACACCCGCATGTCCTCAATTTCCTCGAGAACCGGCCAGGACACCCCGAACTCTGCCAGCCTGAGCGGCAGCGCCGAGTTGAGCACGGGGTCGTCCTCGCTCCCCACGAGCTTCGGCGTTGCCCTCGGCCCCTCGGGGAGGAGCTCGACTGGCACCAGGTACAGGGGGCTCGCCATGTCCGAGCCGTCGACGTCCTTCCAGCGGAGCATGCCGAACGCCACGTAGAGCACCGAGAGCCCTCGGTCGAGGAACTCCTGGTTCGCCTTGCGCATCAGCGTGCGCGCGATCGTGCCGATGTCGCTGTCGGGTTTCGGAACGTGGAGCGAGTCGCGCCCGAGCGGCGGCCTGACCAGGCGCTCCTCGCCGTCCTCGGCCACCTCGAGCTGGTCGCCCTGCAGGACGAGCGGCTTCCCCGAGCTGAGGAGGCCCTGCAGCTCGTCGAGGCCCGGTGCGTCGAAGGTGAGCGACGACCGCTTCGGCGGATTGAACCTGATCAGCCTGCTCCGGCGGTCGAGCCCGACAAGGCTCTCTCGCCACACCTTCAGCGCATCCAGCGTCGCTCGTTTCCCCGTCACTGATCACCCTCGAATCCCGTGTTGTCATATGCTCCCCCGGGCATGCCTGGGTACATACATACCCATCACTCTAGTAGAGACTCAAGGTGTGTTTCGAAGCTAGATGGCTTGTCGAGGGGATAGATCAGCCTTACTGGGTGTCCCGGTGAGATCACTCCGAATCACCGAGGAGTTCCACCCCTGCTTCGCCGTACCAAGGACAGAAGGCATAGCGCCACGAAAAGTGCTAACGAAAGTGCTAAGCAACCTGTAGCTCGGCGTATCGCGGTGGATTTATCCACAGGTCAAACGCTCTAGATCGTTGATTTTATGCGGCAAGACGCTAGACCGAGATTCGCGACGCGAGGAGGTCGAGGTCAGTTCAAGTCCCCCCTCGCGCACCACTGATTGAGGCGGCTTCCCGGTTGGGAGGCCGCCTCAGGTGTTTAACGGCCGCGGTGTCCTCTCCCGGAGCGCGCATGAAACGGGCCACAATCCCTATATTTATGCGGCCCGCGGTGACTAGGATTGATGTGTGCCAGCGGCGCAAAGGATCAAATGTTTGCGCCGCCCTGATCGACAGCGTCGTTGAAGCTACCGTAACGCAGCTCACATGCTTAGACTGTTGCGAACAGTCGCCGAGCTGTGCCGAGAACCATCGACCCGAGCAGGAAGGAGTGCCGTGGCGGAGCAAACCCCGCACCAGAACGTGACCTTCGAATCGGCCGGCCGTGAGGCCCACGGATACCTCGCCGTTCCCGAGGACGGAACCGGACCCGGTGTGATCGTGATCCAAGAATGGTGGGGCCTGACGGACCACATTCGGGACATTGCCGATCGCCTCGCCGCCCTGGGATTCGTGGCCCTGGCTCCTGACCTGTTTGGCGGCCGCGTCACGCACGACGCCGACGAGGCCGGTCAGATGATGTCCGAGTTGCCCGCGGAGGAAGGTGCCCGCCTGTTGGCCGGCGCCACCGATTACCTGCTCTCCCGGGAGGATGTCACCAGCCGCACCGTGGGCGCGATTGGTTTCTGCATGGGTGGCGGCTTTGTGCTGGCCCTCGCTGCCCAACAAGGGGACAAGGTCTCCGCCGCCGTCCCGTTTTACGGGGTGGGTCAGGGCGTTCCCGACGAGTACAGCGAGCTCACCGCCGCCGTCCAGGGCCACTACGCGCTGCAGGATTCGATGTACCCCGCCGATCAGGCGCGGGCCCAGGAGGAGCAGATCCGCCGCGAGTCCGGCGCCGACGTCGTGTTCCACTTTTACGACGCGGACCACGCCTTCCACAACGACGAGAACACCGCGGGCAATTACGCCCCTGAACAAGCCAAGCTGGCGTGGGATCGAGCCACCTCGTTCCTCCGCGCACACGTCAAGTAAACAAGGAGAAGCACATGTCCGGAACTGTCATTGTTGGTGTCGACGGCAGCACCACGTCCTTCAAGGCCGCGAGCCGGGCCGCCACCGTGGCTGCTGGCCTCGGCGCCACCCTGACCGTCGTGACCGCCTACGCCAAGGACAGCACCGAGGTCGTGGAGATCGGTAACGACACCTGGGTCCTCGATTCCGCCGAGCAGGCCGACAAGCTGACCAATCAGGTGGCTTTCAAGCTCCGCGAGGTTGTCCCGGGCGCCACGATTGTCACCAAGGCCGTCAAGGGCAAGCCGACCGAGGCGCTGGTCACGGCCGCCGAGGAAGAGGAAGCGCAGCTGATCGTCGTCGGTAACGTCGGCATGAAGGGCCTGGGCCGCGTGCTCGGCTCCGTGGCTACCTCCGTGGCGCACAACGCCCCGTGCGACGTCTACGTGGTCAAGACGGACCAGTAAGTCCGCCCCGCCTCATACTCACGACGCCGCCGCTCACCCCTCCGGGTGGGCGGCGGCGTCGTTGTCATGTGGGCCGTCGAATGTGACGCGAATGCGCCGATCACAGGGTGACGAACCTAAAGTGGACCGGTATTCCAAAACTTGTTGCCTAGGCGAAGGGATTGATTCGATGGTGCTGGAGGGCTTGCGACAGGAAGTGCTGGATCGTAATCCGGGCGAGGTGGAGTTTCACCAGGCTGTCACGGAGGTGTTCGGCGCGCTCGAACCCGTGGTGCAGCGGCATCCGGAGTACGTCGAGGCCGGCATCCTGCGCCGCATGTGCGAGCCCGAGCGCCAGATCATCTTCCGCGTACCGTGGGTGGACGACGCCGGGCGGGCCCAGGTCAACCGCGGCTTCCGGGTGGAATTCAACTCGGCGCTGGGGCCCTACAAGGGCGGATTGCGTTTCCATCCCACCGTCTACCTCGGCATCGTGAAGTTCCTCGGTTTCGAGCAGATCTTTAAGAACGCGCTGACCGGCATGCCCATCGGTGGCGGCAAGGGTGGCTCAGACTTCAACCCCGCGGGACGCTCCGAGGGCGAAGTCATGCGGTTCTGCCAGTCCTTCATGACGGAGCTGTACCGTCACATCGGCGAGAACACGGATGTTCCCGCAGGCGACGTCGGTGTGGGCGGGCGGGAAATCGGGTTCCTCTTCGGCCAATACAAGCGCATCACCAACCGGTTCGAATCCGGAGTCCTCACGGGCAAGGGCGTCAGCTGGGGCGGATCCCTGGTCCGCCCGGAGGCCACGGGGTACGGCACCGTGATGTTTGCTGACCGCATGCTTCAGACGCGCGGGGCCGCCATGGACGGTCAGCGGGTGCTGGTCTCCGGTTCCGGCAACGTGGCGCTCAACGCCATCGAGAAGGCGCACGCCTTGGGTGCCACGGCGATCACGGCCTCCGATTCTTCGGGCTACGTGGTCGATGAGGACGGGATCGATCTGGATCTGCTGCGGGAGGTGAAGGAGCACCGCCGCGGCCGCATCGAGGAGTATGCCCGGCTGCGCGGCGGCCGCTCCCGCTTTGTGTCCGAGGGCAGCGTGTGGTCCGTGCCGGGAACGGTGGCCCTGCCCTCCGCGACGCAAAACGAGCTCGGTGCCGAGGATGCTCAGCGTCTGATCGCGAACGGCGTCACCGCCGTCGCCGAGGGTGCCAACATGCCGTGTACCCAGGACGCCGTGGAACTCTTGGCCGATGCGGGAGTGCTCTTTGGGCCGGCGAAGGCCGCTAACGCCGGCGGCGTGGCGACCTCCGCGTTGGAGATGCAACAGAATGCCAGCCGGGATTCGTGGAGCTTCGACTTCACGCACGACCGCCTCGAGCAGATCATGGCGGACATTCACGACCGTTGCCTCGAGACGGCGGACGAGTATGGTGCCCCGGGGAACTACGTGGCCGGGGCCAACATCGCCGGATTCGTCAAGGTAGCTGACGCGATGCTTGCCCAAGGCCTCGTCTGACGTGAACTAGTCTGTGTGCGTGGCTGAAGACGAACAGCAGGCGCCCGCCGACCTGCGCATCGCGTACGTTCCGGGCGTGACGCCCGGCAAGTGGTTGGACCGGTGGGCCGAGCGTCTCACCGAGCGATTGGACGCGGTCCTGTACGACAGCGGAGATCCGGTGCCGCTATTGGCGTTGCCCCAGGAGGATCCGCAGTACGCGGACCTGGTGTTCGTCCGGTTCCCGGAGGGGCAATCGCCGGCGTCGGACACCCTGCACTGCATCCCGCTCTACACCGAGCTGCCGGTGGTGTGCGCGTCCAGCGAGCACATCGTGGCGGCGTACGACGACGAGGTGCCGTTCGCGGAGATCGCCGAGGAGTCCTTCCTCGACCTCGCCGACTACCCTCCGGAGGCCGGCAGGGCGAAGATGGCGATCGAGGTCGTGGCCACCGGGGCCGCGCTGGCCGTGGTGCCGATGTCCGTGGCGCGCCTGTACCACCGCAAAGACGTGGAATACCGCGTGGTGACTGACCTGCCGTCGTCGTACGGTGGGCCCACCCAGGTGGGGTTGGCCTGGCTGCGGCCGGACCTGCGGGACGCGGAGCTGGAGGCCGCGCTCGCCGATCCGGAGTCGCCGGAGAGCAAGCGGGCGGCGCTGATCGAGGAGTTCGTGGGAATTGTGCGCGGACGGAAGGCGACGTCCTCGCGGCAGCCCTCCGTGCGCGAACGCGAGCAGGCCGAGGCGGCGAAGGCCCAAAAGCGCCGGCAGAGCGCCGACAAGGCGGGCGCGGCGAAGCGCGGCGGCAAGCCGGCGAGCAAGGGTGGCACCAAGCCCGGCTCGAAGGGGCGTGGCGCACCCAAACGGGGCGGGCCGAAGCGGGGCAAGCGCCGCTAGCGCAACCAGTGGACGAAAAATGGCGGTGTTTTGCTGTGCACCCCACTCTTTCGTCCAATGATCGCTTCGCGGTAGGTTGCTGAGGCGGTAATGGGAAGGGGATCCGATGAAATCGTGGCCGCGCTGGCTCAAGGTGCTTCAGCTGGTGGTCTTCGTAGGACTGCTAGCTACGCAGATTCCGCTCGCGCTGGGCGGACAGTGGTTTAGCTGGATCGTTGCTGGTCTCGCCGTCGCCGGGATCGTGGTGGTGGCGGTCAACTGGTCCGCCCCGAAAACCGTGGAGACCCGCGGGACGTAACGGCGCCGTCGTCGTTCTGGGTGAACAGATCCCACCGCGGTCCACCCATGTTGATGACGCCAACAGATCACCCATACTGACCAGGGCGCGGCCACAGTCGGCCGTGGCTTCCCTTAAACACACCTGGGGCGGTGCCTTCACAGGCACCGCCCCAGCGTCGTGTTGACCGCACCGGGCCGATATCAGGCCCAATATCAGGGCCAACAGCTTGGTTAGCCGATCGAGGCCAGCAGGAAGATCACGGCCGCGAGGGCGAACGCCATGATGGCGATCAGCGACTCGAGGACCGTCCAGGTCTTCAGGGTGGTCTTGACGTCCATGTCGAAGAAGCGGCCCACCAGCCAGAAGCCGGAGTCGTTCACGTGGGACGCGATGACCGAGCCTGCAGCCACCGCGATCACCATGGAGGCCAGCTGCAGCTCGTTGAAGTCCGCGGCGAGGACGGCGGAGCTGAGCAGGCCGGCCGTCGTCGTCAGCGCCACCGTGGCGGAGCCCTGGGCGACGCGGATGATCGTCGAGATCAGGAAGCCCGCCAAGATCAGCGGGATGCCGAGGCCCGTGAGGGATTCCTCCAGCGCGTCACCGATGCCGGAGGTGCGCAGCACGCCACCGAACATGCCACCGGCGCCCGTGATCAGGATGACCGAAGCCACCGGGCCGAGCGCGCCCTCGAGCGTGGACTCGACGGCGGACTTTTCCATGCCGCGGCGGGTGCCGATGGTCAGCACGGCCACCAGAAGCGTGATGAGCAGGGCCACCGGGGTAGAGCCCAGCGCCAGCAGGAACTGGAACCAGCCGGCGTCTGCAGCGGACTCGGACAGGACGCCAGCCGAGGCCAGCGTGCTCAGGCCGGTGTTCAGGAAGATCAACACCAACGGCAAGAGGAGCAGGGAAACCACGGTGCCGAACTTCGGCGGGTTGGCCTCGTGCTGCTCGTCGGCCTGACCCAGGATGTTGGGGATCGGCAGATCCCACTTCTTGCCGGCCCACTTGCCGAACAGGTAGCACGTGACGTACCACGTGGGCAGGGCGATGAGCAGGCCGATCAGCAGGACGTAGCCAACGTTGGCCTCAAAGAAGGTCGCGGCGGCCACAGGTCCCGGGTGCGGCGGCACGAACACGTGCATGACGGAGAACGCACCGGCCGTCGGCAGGCCGTACAGCAGCACGGAACCGCCCAAGCGGCGGGCCACGGCGAAGACCACGGGCAGCATGACTACCAGGCCGGCGTCGAAGAAGATCGGGAAACCGAACAGCAGGGAGGCGACGCCGAGCGCGAACGGCGCCCGCTTCTCGCCAAACGTGCGGATCAGGGTGTCGGCGAGGACCTTGGCGCCGCCGGAGGTCTCCACGAGGCGACCCAGCATGGCGCCGAGGCCCACCAACAGGGCCACTCCGGCCAGGGTGGAGCCGAAGCCGTCCGTCAGGGTACTCACCACGGATCCGGCCGGGATGCCGGTGGCGAAGGCGGTCAGGAGGCTGACCAGGATGAGCGCCACGAACGCGTGGACGCGCAGTTTGATGATGAGGAAGAGCAGCAGCAGGATGGCCGCGGCGGCGATGCCGAGCAACGGTCCTGCACCCAAGGTTTGGGTCCATCCGTCAATAGTCATGAGAATCTCCGTTGATTGTTATGCAGGTGAGGGGGCGGAACGGGTCTGGAGCACGGCCAGCGCGGACTCAAGGAGGTCCTCCACCGTGCCGTCGTTGATGATCTCGGCGCCGGGCTCGTCTTCCCCGAGCGGCTCGAGCGTGCTGAGCTGGCTGGGCAGCAGGCTGGCTGGCATGAAGTGTCCGCTGCGCTGAGCGATGCGCTCCGTTAGCAGGTCCTCGGACCCGTTGACGTGGAGGAAGACGACGTCGCCGCTCGCCTCACGCAGCAGGTCACGGTAGCTGCGCTTCAGGGCGGAGCAGGTGACGATGGTTCCCTCGGTGGTGTGCTCACTCATCCAGTCGCGGATCTGGCGCAACCACGGCCACCGGTCCTCGTCCGTGAGAGGCGTCCCGGAGGTCATCTTGTCGATGTTCTCCTGAGGGTGGAATTCATCGGCTTCGGCGGCCGGCCAGCCCAGCCGGTCGGCCAAGAGTTCCGCCAGGGTGGTTTTGCCGGAGCTGGCGACTCCCATGACCACAACGTGCGTTGCGGTCGAGGTGCTGGTGGATGTCATAGCAAAGTTCTCCCGTGGACGTCATTGGCCGGCGTGTGGTGCGCGACTCATACAGCAGTTCCGCAAAGGTATCATCTTTTTGTGTGAAAGGTAACACTTTACTAGTCAGGTGTGAGGAGCCCACGGGCGTCACACCGAGCGAATGCGGGGAGGCGCCCCCGGGTCGATAGGATCGAGCCATGCTGAACGACGACGTGGCAGACCTGCTGCAGAACCCCATTCTGGAGGAGCTGGGCCAGCAGATCGTGGATGGCGTGATTGCCCCCGGGGATCGCCTGACCCTCGACTCGCTGCAAGCGCGCTTCGGCGTCTCCCGCACCGTCATGCGCGACTGCATGCGCGTGCTGGAGTCCCTGCGGATGGTGATTTCCCGCCGCCGCGTCGGCCTCGTGGTGCAGCCACCGGAGAGCTGGAACAAGTTCGACCGCCGCGTCATCCGGTGGCGACTGTCCGGGCCGGGGCGCGAGGATCAGTTTGCCGAGCTCACGGAGCTACGCATCGCCGTTGAGCCGCTATCCGCCGCGCGCGCGGCGGCCCGGGCCACCGCCGTCGCCCGTGACCGCCTCCAGGAGCTGGCCGGCGAACTGCGCCGGCTCGGCGAGGCGGGCGAACTCGAGGAGTTCCTGGCCGCCGATATTGAGTTCCATCAGCTGCTGCTGCGTTCGAGCGGGAACTCGATGTTCGCGCAGCTCGACGGCGTGATCGCCGAGGTCCTGACCGGCCGCACGCATCAGGGCCTCATGCCGTTCCACCCGCGCCCGGAGGCGCTCGCCGAGCACGAGGCGGTGGCGGACGCCGTCGCGCGCCGCGATTCCCACGCGGCCGAGCGGCACATGCAGGTCCTCGTGGATGAGGTCCGCCGCGCCCTCGACTCGCCCAACCCGGCGCAGTAGTAGATTCAAGGCATGGCTCCAGCAGAAGGCACTCCGGAGGGGATCGGGTGGGCTTCCTACGCCTCCACGAACGATCCGCGGGAGAACACGGATTACCGGGACCACGTTCTTGCGAACGGTTTCAGCCGGGCACCGAGGGCAGAAGACCGTGAGATGGCATTGAACATTGCACACGATCGTCTGCAGGGCTCCGGTCAACTTCTTCCCGAGTCTCCAGAGGAGCAAGTCAAGGTGCTGGTCGATCACTATCGGCAGCACCGCCCACCGATGCCCGGTGAATCTGAAGTAGCGCTGGTACTCGGCGTGGTTCTGGCCGACTGTGCCGTGGAGCGCGCGCTTGGGGTGCACTGGATCATGGGTTCGCGTGGATGGCCGGTTCTCGCTGATGAACACGGGCGAGAACACTTTGATCCACTGTGTGCCGCTTACGATTCCGTTTACCTCGACGGCGAGCATCCCCTCGTCCTGCTCGATCTGGCTTTCCCTCCCGCCGACTGAGCGACAGCCTTCCGAAGTGCACGGTCCGTCCGCCGTTCGCGGATAGATTGGGTGCATGCGCGTTCCCGATTCTCAGCCGTTTGTCCCCGTCATTCTTGGCGGCGACATCGGCACCTACTCCCTCGCCCGCGAATTCCACGAGGCCTACGGCGCCGTCAGCGTCGCCGTCCCCGCCGGCAGCAACGGGGTGCTGGAGCATTCGGTCGCCGTCGACGTCCGTCCCGCCGGCAGTATGGAGGAAAACGACGTCGTCGCGCACCTGCAGTGTCTGGCCGCCGAGCTGGGTGACCGGCCGCTGCTGCTCTTCGGCTCGCTGGACCTGCACGTCACCCTGATCGCGGGGCACCGGGACGAGTTGGAACCCGCCTACACGATCCCGTACCCGGACCTCGCCACCATCGAATCCGCGGCACTCAAGGAAAACTTCTACGCGCTGTGCGCCGAACTCGGCATCCCGCACCCGCGTACCGCTATGTACCGGGCCGGTTCCGGCGAGATCCCCGCTGACCTGCCCTTTCCGCTCATCGCCAAGCCCTCGGACAGCTCCGGGTGGGTCGCCGCGAAGTTCGCCGGCAAACAGAAGGTTCACACGGTGAACAACGCCGCCGAGCTCACGGACCTGCTCGGCCGCATCGACAACAGCGGCTACACCGGCAACATCGTTCTCCAGGAGCTCATCGAGGGCGGCGACTCCAACATGCGCCTGGCCACGTTCTACGTGGACCGCACCGGTGCCGCCCGCTACGCCGCATACGGTGAGGTGGTGGTGGAGGAGCACGCTCCGATCGTCCTCGGGAACTCGGCGGCGATCGTCACCGGCGTCCCGGATGCCGCCGCGGAGACCTTCATCGAGCAGGGCCGCGCGCTGATTCAGCGCCTCGGCTGGCACGGGTTCGCCATGTTTGATGCCAAGTTGGACCCGCGCGACGGCGTCGTGAAGTTCTTTGAACTCAACCCGCGGCTGGGCCGCAACCATTACTACCTGACAGCGGCCGCCGTGACGCAGGGGTGGGATTGGGCCAATCCGGCCCGGGCCTACGTCCGCGAGTGGCTGGGCGCCCGCTTCGAAGCCACGAGCCTGCCCGCAGGCCTCAGCGTCTCCCGATCCGAGGTGCTCTACTCGGTCCTACCCAGCGCGCTGCTGCGCCAGCATCTGGTGGGGGAGGTGGGCCAGCGTGCTGCTGCGCTGCTCAAGGCCCGGGCCAGTGTGAACCCACTGGCGTACCGGGGCGAGAGGCACCCGCGCCGCTGGTTCTATGTGGTGGCAGCGCTGGCTAACCAGTTCCGGAAGTTCCGGCAGTATCCACCCCGGCGTTGAGCCCCGGCTATGGGCTGGGCCTTCCATCTGGCAAGCTGGCAGTGAGCACAACGTTGTGAGTCGAGCCACAGCGGAGTCTGTGAGCATCCGAGCGAAGGGGGTTGGCGCCCGTGAGTGAATCCATCAGTGAGGCCGCCCGGCGGTATGAGTCCCTGCGCGTTGAGCACCGGGGGGACGCGCTGTGGGTGACGATCGACCGCCCGAAAGCCATGAACGCGCTCGCCCAGGCTGTGGTGGCCGAGCTGGCGGACCTCACCGAGCGTCTCGCCGCCGCGCTTCCTGCCCTTGACCGGGCCGCATCCGGCCGGCCGGCCGCTGATCGGTCCATGGGTGCCCAGCCCGAGGGCGAGTGGGTGTGCCGGGCCGTCGTCATCACCGGCGGCGGTGAGAAGGCGTTCGTGGCCGGCGCTGACATTCGTGAAATGTCCGCGATGACCGCCGACGAGGCCCACGACTACTCCCGCTCCATGCAAGCCGTCACCGAGCGGCTCGAGGCACTGCCCGTGCCCGTGATCGCCGCCGTCAACGGGTTCGCTCTGGGGGGTGGGTGCGAGCTCGCGCTCGCGTGCGACTTCATCTACGCCAGCGCCAACGCGTCCTTCGGTCAGCCCGAGGTCTCCCTCGGCCTCGTCCCCGGTTTCGGCGGCTCCGTCCGCCTGCAGCAGCGGGTCAGCCCGGCCATGGCGCGGGAGCTCATCCTCACCGGCCGCCGCATCCGCGCTGAGGAGGCGCTGCGCATCGGCCTCGCCAATCGTGTGGTGGACGACGTCGCCGCGCTCGCCGAGGCCGTGGACGCCACTGTCGCCGAGATCGCCGCCCAGGCCCCGACCGCCGTCGCCAATGCCAAGGCGACCATGAACGCCGTCGCACCCTTGCCCGTCTCTGACGGGCTGGCCACCGAGGCTGAAAGTTTCCGATCCGCCTTCACGACCGAGGATTCGCGTGTGGGACGGGATGCATTCCTAGCCAAAGAATCCGCACACTTCCCCGGGAGGTAAGCGATGTCCACCGCGCAGCAGAACATTCCTGAAACCGCATATACGCTGAATCACTACGGCGACCTGCCGAGCCAGTTCGTGGAGGTCGTCCTGCCGGACGGGCACGCCCGCGGCGTCGTCGTCGTGATCCATGGCGGCTATTGGCGGGCCAAGTACGACGCCGAGTTGGGGCTCCCGCTCGCCGCGGATCTGGCACGGCACGGCTGGGCCGCCGTGAACCTGGAGTACCGCCGCACCGAATCCGAGGACCCGGAGGATGAGGGCGGCTGGACCGCCACGTTCGATGATGTTGCGGCGGGCATTGATCACATCAAAAAAATTCTCCCAGAGGCATATTTTGAACTGCCGATCTTTGGGTTGGGACACTCGGCCGGCGGCACCCTTGCCGTCTGGGCCGCGCACCGAGGCAACTTCGCCTCCGGCTCCGTCGGCGCGGACCCCGTCGTCCACCTCGACGGCGTCGTGAGTCAAGCCGGCGTGCTGGACCTGCACATGGCGCACGAGCTGGAGCTGAGTCACGGCGCCGCCGAGCTGCTCATGGGTTCCACGCCCCAGGAGCGGCCCGAGGACTGGCGGCACGCGGACCCGGCGCGGCTGGCCCCGGCGCCTGTCGACGTCGTCGTCCTCCACCCGGAGCACGACGACTCCGTTCCCGTCTCCCTCGCCCACTCCTATTGCGAGGCGGAGGCCGCCGCCGGCGCCTCGCCACGTTTCCGCATGATCCCGGGAGATCACCTGTCCGTGGTGGACGTGGAGTCCAAGGCGTGGGGGACCTGCCTCAAGGAGCTGGAGCGGCTGGAGGAGGCGTTTCACGCGAAACAGGGCCGGTGATCCGCCGCGATTCTGTATATTTGAGGCGCAGTCAATCAAAGGGATGGCAACGTGCTGACAGTCATGGGTGAGGGGCTTGTCGATGTGCTCTCAGGTGGCATTAGCGCGCCGAAAACCTACGTCGGTGGCAGCCCGCTCAACGTCTCCGTCGCGCTGGCCCGCTTGGGCCACCCCGTGACCTTTGTCAGCCGCTACGGCGACGACGGCCCGGGCAACAAGATCCGCGACTACCTCACCGCCAACTCCGTGCGGGAGGCCCTCGGCCCCGACGAGCTTCCCACCAGCACGGCGCGCGGCACCCTCGATCCGGCCGGCACCGCCACCTACGATTTCGACTTCTCTTGGAAGCTCCCGGAGATCAGCGCCTTCGAATCGGCGCTGAAGGACGCGCAATTGGTGCACACCGGGTCCATCGCGTGCGTCGTCGAACCCGGCGCCACCACGGTGCTGCGCGCCGTGGAAACCGCCCACCCGCACGCCACCATCACCTATGACCCGAACATCCGGCCCACCTTCGTCAGCAATCACGCTGAGGCCGTGGCGCAGGCCGAGCGGTTCGTGAAACTCTCCGACGTCGTACGCACGTCCGACAACGATCTTGACTGGCTCTACCCTCGCCGCAGCGTGGCCGATTCGGCGCGGGCGTGGCGTGAGATGGGGCCGGCCGTGGTGACCGTGACGCACGGGTCGCGTGGCGCCTCCGGCTTTGTGGCTGCCGGCGAGGTCACGGTGCCCTCCCGCGTGGTGGAGGTGGCGGACAACGTCGGCTCCGGAGACACCTTCATGGCCGCGCTCATCTCCGGGATCGCGGACCGCGAGCTGATCGGCGCGTCCAAGCGGGAGCAGCTGCGGCAGCTGACCACCGAGGCGCTGGAGCAGATCGTCGACTTCGCGGTGCGGGCCGCGGCCGTGACCGTCTCCCGCTCTGGAGCCAACCCGCCCTTCCGGCACGAGGTCCGGTAGTGGCCGCACGGGGGGCGGCAGCGACGCCGCCGGAGCAGATCCGGCTGATCGCCAGTGACATCGACGGGACCATTCTGCACCCGGACAACTCGATCAGCGCACGCACCGTCGCCGCGTTTCATGCCGCGCGCGCGGCCGGGATCGAGATCGTGTTTGTGACCGGCCGGCCCTTCCGCTGGCTCACCCCCGTACAGCAGGCCTTTGGCCACCTCGGCACCGTGATTTGCTCCAATGGCGCGCTGGTCTATGACCTCGAGGCCGAGCGCATTCTGGAGTCCCGCACCCTCGATGCCGCCACAGTGGAAGAGGTCCGCGCCCGCGTCCTCGCCGTCGAGCCCGAAACCCGGTTCGCCGCCGAGACGGCGGGCGGACTCTATCTGGAACCGGGGTTCGTCGACCCGGCGGAAACGGCGCTGTTGGACGGCGTGGTGCCCGCCGAGCTGCCCCTCGACCGGCTGGAGTCCGAGGGCACGGTGAAGCTGCTGGCCAAACTCAACACGACGACGTCGGACGCGTTCCGCGCCGCGGTGTATCCGCGGGTACAGGAGCTCGTCTCCGTCACCCACTCAGCGCCGGGGGTGGCCCTGCTGGAGATGTCCCGCCGCGACGTGAACAAGGCGGTGGCGTTGGAGCGCTACGCGGCGGGCCTCGGCGTGGGGCGCCGCGAGGTGGTGGCGTTTGGAGACATGCCCAATGACTTGGAGATGCTGTCCTGGGCCGGTTGGGGTTGCGCCATGGGCTCCGGGCACCGGCTCGCGAAGGAGGCGGCCGCGGCCGTGACCGGCACGCTGGAGGACGACGGCGTGGCAGAAATGATCGAACATCTTCTCGCCGCCACGGCTGGCGAGCGGACCGTGCGGGAAGCGAGGACCCCATGACAGGCCAGAAGGCGACGCAGAAGATCAAGGCCTACGCGCACCGGGGCTACTCGCCGAGCGGAGCAGAGAACACGCTCGCGGCTTTCGGCGCCGCCGTCTTGCACGGGTTTCGGCACGTGGAGACGGACGTGCGGACCACGGCCGACGGCGTCTTGGTGGTCTTTCACGACGAGCATGTGGATCGGCTGACCGAGGGCTTCGGCCGGGTCAGCGAACTGACGTACGAGCAGATCGCGACCCTACGCGTGGCCAAGCAGGGGAAGATCCCCACGTTCGGTGAGTTGCTGGCCGAGTTCGACGACCTGAACATCAACGTGGACCTCAAGGATGACGCGGCCGTGCCACTGGTGGCTGAGGCCTTGGCGGAGCATCAGGCACACCACCGCGTGGTGGTGGCGTCCTTCTCCGACCAGCGGCGCCGTCGTTTCACCCGGTACGTGGCGCAGCGCGGCATGCCGGCGGTCCGCGTGACCGGCGGCGCGAGCCTCATCGCCGCCTTCACCGCGCTGGGATGGATCAGCGCGGGCCCCTTCCAGCCGTGGAAACTCCTGCTGCCGCAGTTGCGTCGACTGCACGCGTTGCAGGTGCCGGTGCGGCAGGGTCCCCTGCCGGTGATCACCCGCGGGTTCGTGCGTCGCGCCCACGCCGCCGGCCTCGAGGTCCACGCCTGGGTCATCAACGACCCCCGGCGCATGCATCAACTGCTGGACCGCGGCGTGGACGCCATCATGACGGACGACGCCGAGACGCTCACCCGGGTGTACTTGGCCCGCGGCATCTGGCCGCCGGCCACGCGCTAGATCGTTCCGCTGCGTCTTCCCGGGCGCGTCCGTGGCGTTCGTCCGGCCGCTGATGACCCCGGGCCCGCCGCGGGAGGCGAGGCTAGCCCTCTAGGACGGGGATGGCGAGTTCGGCGAGGGGGCGCAGGGCCAGCTCGGCGTGCCGGACGAGGTCCTCCTCATCCGCTCCGCTGAGCACGCGCATGGCCATGGCGTGCTGCTGCAGTTTCCCGGCGCGCAGGGCGGGTTCCACATACTCCCAGAGTTCCTCCACGGTGCCGTACTCGGACCATTGCTCTAAGTAGGTGGAGATCACGCTGCGGATGCGGGAGTCGCTGGTGGTGGTGCCCAGTTCCTCGCACATGACCCGGACCGGCGTCGCGAGAGACGCAAACGGGTGCGCCCAGTAGGCGTCGCCGAGGTCCATGAACCGCAGCGGCTCGTCCGGGCTGGAGGGGACAAAGGCATTTCCCCGGTGCAGGTCGTTGTGCTCTAGGGAGAGGGGGACCGGCCCGGCGGCGAGGAACTCGCACATGCCCTTGACCTCGCCCAGATGCCGGTCGAGGTATTCGGCGTCGCGGGCCGGCAGGTGCAGCGGGTGCTCGGCGGGCATCGAGGCGTGAAGCATCAACTGCTCGTCGATGTAGTGCGGCAGCCACGCCGGGTCGAGGTGCAAGAGCCCCGCATCGAACAGCGTGTCCCCAAAGGTGGCCAACTCCTGCTGTACCGCGGCAAAATCCCGCAGCATGCGTGCCCAGAGCTTGTAGTCCGTGGTGGGCAGCTCCGTGAGCGTGCGGCCGTAATCCGGGGTGATCATCCAGCCGCGGCGTGGCTCGATGGCCAGGGGCATGATGAGCTGATCGGGAACGAGGTTGGCCGCAGTCGCGGTCACCGAGACTTCCGCGTGCTGGCCCGGGTTGTTGGCCTTGAAAAAGAGCGTGCCGTGATCGGTGGGGACGGCGAGTTGCGTGGAAAAAATAGCGTCCGTGGTTTGCTGTGGCTCGCCGGTCTGCGTCAGGTCATACGCCTGAAGAACGACGTCGATCCATGCGTCGGCGTCGCTGCGCCACGCCGCGCTCTGCCATTCCCGATTCCAATCAGCCACCGTCCCAGCCTAGTCGCGATCAGCGCCACGGCGTGGCGGGCCGGCCGTAGCGGAAGCCCTGGGCCAGAGTGATGCCCGCCGAGCGGACAAACTCTTCCTCGTCCTCCGTCTCGATGCCTTCCGCCACGGTTTGGGCACCGACGGCGGCGGCCTCTGCGATGAACGCTTCGATCTCCGCGGCGCACGGGGAGGAGGGCACTTGCCCGGCGATCAGGGAGCGGTCCAGTTTGACGTACTCGGGGCGCAGCGAGCGGACGCGCTCCACCGTGGAACACCCCGTGCCGGCGTCGTCTATCAGCAACAGGCATCCCAAGTGATCGGCGTACTCGCGGGACCGGTACGTTTCGTCGTCCGCGGAGGCCTCGCTTAGTTCGATGCCCCAGTGCAGGCGGTCCGGCAAATCGATGCCGTCGTGGGCCATGCGCCGCATCGTGGCACCGGAGGCATTGACGGTCAAAAACATGCCATCGGGAACGAGAGGGGAGACGTCCACTGTGCGCGCAATCAGCGAGAGTTCGAGGTCCGTAAGCCGGCCCTCAGCGCGCGCTTCGCCCAGCCATGCCAAGGGCGAGCGCCCATCCGCGAAGCGCGCCAACGCCTCATAACCCACGACCCGATTCAGGCGTAGGTTCATGATGGGTTGGAAGACGATCGTGGCCGGAATCGTGGCCTGAGCGCCGTCAAAGTGACGTGTCACTCGTTAAGTTTAGCCGCGTCACCGCCGCTCTGACAGGTGGAATCATTGCACGCCAGCGTGTTTAATGAGCCTCGCGTCATGAACGGGAGAATCTCGTCTCTAGGGGAATGGGGGCGGGCAGCATGTCACGTGCCCCGATCACCGGAAAGAACTACGTCCATGAGTGTCGGGGAACACGTATGAAGAGATCGAGCACACCGTTCTGGGGGCACTTCACCCTGGGCCAGCTTCCGTATCCAGCGGTCACCAGCGCGCTCGCAGCGGCTCTGTGCCTCAACGCCGTGTTGCGCCTGCTGTTGTCCGACCAGCCGGTGGACTTGTTGGCCCAGATCTTGACCCTGACCCGGTTGACCGTGGGCGTCGGCCTGCTGGTGTGGATCGCGCTCGATGCGGATCGGTTTCCCCGGTGGGTGGGCTTTGCGTCCGTCGTCTCTATCGCCGTCGTCTTGGTCGGCCGCGTGGCCATGGATCCGGACAATGGTGCTTCGATCGCCGCGCTGTACGAGTTCCCTTACGCAGCGTTCTACCTCGTGTGGTTCTACCGTCCGGTGCTGGCCCGCGTGGTGATCTACTGCACGGTCGGAGCCACGCTGGGGGTCGCCATCGTCCCCTCCCTCCTGCGCGGTGACCCGATTCCCGTGACCCACAGCCTGCTGACGTTCGTCATTTTCACCACGTGCGCCACCGCCGTGAGCCACTACATGCTCTCCCACCAGCGCCGCCGCGTGGAGCGTGACCCGGTGACCGGTGTGCTCAATCGCCACGGGGTCTATCGGGCCGGCAAGTTCCTCTCCCACGAATCCTCCGCCTCTCAGGGCCGGTACTGCGTGGTGATGATCGATGCGGATAAGTTCAAGGAAATCAATGACACGGCCGGTCACCAAGCTGGCGATCAGGCGCTGCGCGAGCTGGCGGATCACCTGGTGTCCTTGACCCGTGACATCGATGTGATTGGACGCATTGGCGGCGATGAGTTTGTGGTCATCCTGCCGTATGTGACGGAGGAGGCGGCGCCCGCGCTCCTTGACCGCGTGCGCTCGACGTCGCCCGTGGCGTTCAGCTACGGGTACGCCAACCGTCATGAGCACGAGACGTTTGAGGACGCGCTGGGCCGCGCGGATGAGCAGATGTATGAGCAGAAGCGGGCCCGCGCGGCGGGCCGTGGCCCCAGTACTCGCGACGCCTAAATCGGGTCGTCCGGGTAGATGGACCGCGTTTCGCTGCGGCGGTCTCGCCCGCCGCGGCGGGACCAGCGGGGCGCCGGGAACATCTTGAACAGGGACAGGCACACGTAGATCACGGTGTTCAGCGCCACGAATGCGGCCAGCACGGAGAACCAGTGCGTGTGCAGGATGGCCTCGGGCAACAGCAGGCCCATCAGCACGGGTGCGGTGTTCATGCCTGACCTCCGGCGACTCGATTGCGGCGCGGCCCCTGCTCGTGGTGGGACCACGTCGCTTCTTTAGCGAACGTCATGTCGAGAACGCCCTTGACGAAGATGATGTTGCAGTACAAGTCATAGAGGAGCTCCGGAATGACGAACACCGCCAAGAGCCGCGCCTTCCAGCCGCCGGACCAGACCGTGATGACGCGCTCCAGCATGAAGATGATGCCGACCGTGATCCAGAACGTGAACCAGATCCACTCGGTGAGGGCCAGCATCATGATGATGATGAGCACAAAGTAGGCCGTCAGCGCGATCACGGAGTAGGAAATTCCGATCTGCTGGGACCAGTAGCGCGCCGTCGTCGACGTCAGGCCGTACTGTCCCAGGTTTTCCAACGCGCCGCGTTGCCACCGCAGGCGCTGTTTCCACAGCGCCCGCCACGTGGGCATGATTTCGGTGACCACTCCGCACTCGTTAGGGGACGTGGTGAGGCCGCCGAGGGTCTTGATGGCCAGCGTGATCTCGTTGTCCTCGGTCAGCGCCACCGTGTCATACACCTCGCCGTGGTGGCCGGGCAGGAGGCCGCCACGCGACGCCGCGACCTCGCGCAGGGCGGTGGCGCGGAAGACGCTGGCGGTGCCGGTGAGCACGAAGACGCGGCCGCGGCGGCGCTTGATCTCCCGCGAGTAGCGGGCGAACTCATTGCGCTGGAACTGGCCCAACAGGCCGTTGCCCGGTTCGCCGCGGAACAGTCCTCCGACGGCCATGAGCGCGCGGTCACTGGTGAAGCGCTGGCGCGCTGTGGCGAGGAAGCGAGTATCGGCAAAGCGGGTATCGGCATCCATGATCAGCAGCGTGTCGTTGGCGCCGAGCGTCGGCAGGATGCCGGCGAGAGCCTGGTTGAGGCCGCCGCCCTTCTTGTGCACGTTGTCTTTCGTTTCAAAGACTTCGACGCCGGCCGCTCGGGCGATCGGCACCGTCTCATCCGTGCAGTTGTCCGCGACCACAATGATGCGGTCGGGAGCCGCAGTCTGCTGGCGGAGGGATTCGAGGGTGGCGCCCAGATTTTGCGCCTCGTTGTGGGCGGGGATGAGCGCCGTGATCGTGACCTCTCCAGCGAACTCGCCGCGCGTGGCCTCCATGATGCGCCGCGGCGCCAAGGGGCGCTTGAGGACCTCCGGGGCGGTGCGCCGATGCCGCGCGGCCACGCGGGCCTCGTGGATGACGACGGCGGCGGCCGCAAGGCACGCGATCACCGCGGAGAGCACGATCAGTCCGAGTGTCGGCGCGCTGGGATCGTACAGGATGTCAATCCCGAAGAGGCTGCCCGCCCGCGGCTCCCAGTCCGGGTGCGGGTCCTCCCACAAGATGATGCCCAGAACCGCCAGCGCGAGGACGGTGCTGGTGGCCATGACCACCACACCGGCCAAACGCGCGCTGCGGGATACCTTGCTTTGCTGAACCACTGACGTGTCCTCCCCTGGCTGACCGTGGTGTGGGGCGGGACGTGTCCCGCCCAGCGCGCCCCACCCAGTGCCGGGCCGAGCGCCACTGTCGATTAAAGCAGCCGCGCGGCCCGCTTTATCCGAGCTTGCTCGTTTCCGCCGCTTCAGTGTCTTCGCTCGTCACCGGCTCCGTGCCCCGGGCGCGCGCGATGAGGGTCATCGCGTGGAAAATCACGAGCGTGGCGATCGTGCCGACGGCGATGCCGCCGAGCTGCACATCGCCGATCATGAGGGCGCTGGACCCCATGGCGATGGCGATAATCAGGCCCGCGCCGGCGGTCATGAGGTTGATCGGGTTGGAAAAGTCCACGCGATTCTGGACCCACAGGCGGGCGCCAATCATGCCGATCATGCCGTAGAGGATGATCCCCGCGCCGCCCGTGACACCGGCCGGAATGGTGTTGATGACGGCGCCGACCTTGGGGGAGAAGGCGAGCAGGATGGCGACTGCGCCGGCCACCCAGTAGGCGGCGGTGGAGTACACGCGGGACGAGGCCATGACGCCAATATTTTCCGCGTACGTCGTCGTACCCGACCCGCCTCCTGCGCCCGCGAGCACCGTCGCGGCGCCGTCGGCCATGAGCGCGCGGCCGTAGACGCCGTCGAGGTCGCGGCGGGTCATCAGGCCCACCGTCTTGACGTGGCCGATGTTCTCGGCGATGAGCACGAACACCACCGGCAGAAACACCAGCATGACGTCCAGATGGAAGGCTGGGGCCGTGAAGGTCGGCGCACCGACCCAGCTGGCCTCGCCGACGGGGGAGTAGTCCACTTCTCCCTGCACGAGAGCGACGACGTAGCCCACCACGATGCCCACCAGGATGGACAGCCGGCCCAGCAATCCCTTGAACAGCACCGCGGAGACGACGATGGCACCGACGGTCGCGAAGGTCGTCACTGGCACTTCCTGCATGGGTGTCAGCGTGGTGCCAGCCAGGTTCAAGCCGATGAGCGCCACGATGGTGCCCATGACGGCCGGTGGCATGAGCCGGTGAATCCACTCGGTCCCGGCCCTTTGGACGATGACGCCGACCACAAAGAGGGCCACGCCCGTGATGAGAATGCCGCCGAGTGCGCCGGCCATGCCGTGTTGGCTGGTGGCGGCGCCCACGGGCGCGAGGAAGGCGAAGGATGAGCCCAGGTAGCTGGGCACGCGCCCGGCCGTGATGATGAGGAATAGCAGCGTGCCGAGGCCGGAAAAGAGCAGGGTGGTGGTAGCCGGGAAGCCCGTGATCGCGGGTACCAGTACCGTGGCGCCGAACATGGCCATCACGTGTTGGACGCCGATGCCGGCCGTGTGGGCCCAGCTCAGCCGTTCATCGGGTGCGACGACGGTGCCCGGGCGAATGGTCTTGCCGTCGCCGTGCAGGCGCCAGCCGAAGCCAAAGCGGTTGCTCATGGTGGCCTTCCAAAAGGGGGTGCGAGGGGCGGCTCCGGGGTGCGCCGCGTGGCGGCGGGAACGCGCCGGGCCGGTTAGATTCTAGCGCGCCCGAACACGGCAGCGGGCCCCACGCTTTCACAGCGTGGGGCCCGCCTCAGGGTGCCGCGAGCGGTGAACTGCGCGAACCTAGCGGCGCAGTTCGCCGCGCAAGTTCTCCACCTCAACCTTGGTGGCGGCGGTGTTCTGCGAGGTGCGGACCATGGCGATGTAGAACTCCAGGGTCACGCGGGCCAGGATCAGGTAGAGCAGAATCGGGACCCAGCCCAGCAATAGGACGGCGAATCCGGCCCAGACGTCCGTGGCGAATCCGGCGATGATGAAGAAGATCCACGACATCACGAGGACCACCATGATCATCACGTAGATGAGCTTGGCGAAGGAGATCGTGACGAAGCTGGTGAAGCTCAGGTCGAAGAGGGCGCCGAAGAATCCCTTGGCGTCAGGCGATGTGACGCCGTGCGGTCCGCCCGGAGAGGGCTGCTGGTGCGGCTGGGATCCGGGAGGCGGGCCCTGCGGCGGCTGGCCGTACGGACCCGGCTGTCCTTGCGGCTGCTGCGGGGCGGGGCCGCCCTGCGGCTGTTGTCCGTAGGGGCCCGGCTGGCCTTGCGGCGGCTGTGGCGGCTGATTCTGATCTGACATGGTCGTCTCCCCTGCGTTGACGTGAATCGGAACTGCCCCGTTCCATGCCTCAATGTATAGAACACCGCGGGTCGACAACAGCTGTGGCGCTCATTTTTTGCCTGTATTTCATGTGGCTCAGGGCCGGCCTGGCGGTGCGTCGGCACGCGCTGCATGGCGCGCCCGGCGGTCGGGGAGGCGCCTATATAAAGAAAAACCTGCTTTATATCCAGAAAAAAACAGTTTTACACGTGTTGTGGCGTGGGTAACGATTTTAAGCAACGCATCACTTGTTCGCTGTTGAATTGGAGAGTCCTCATGCACCAAGACGCCAGACCGCACGTGGTCACGCTCGGCACGGCCGGCGGCCCGCGCTGGTGGACGGGAGAGAATGCCGGTCAACGCGCTGGCATCGCCACCGCCGTCGTCGTCGGGAGCGCCGTCTACCTCGTCGATGCGGGAACGGGCGTGGGCAACCAGCTCATGAAGGCGGGTTACGACGTCGGCGACTTACGCGGGATCTTCCTGACCCACTTGCACTCGGATCACACCATTGATCTGGCCAGCTTGGCCGTCTTCGGCCTGTTCTCGGTGGCAGAAGACCAGGAGCCGATCCGCATCATTGGCCCCGGCAACCGCGGCGCCTTGCCGCCGGCCTCGCCGCGCGCCCAGACGCCACCGGAGCCGCTGAACCCCGCGTCCCCGACGCCCGGGACGGCGGAAATGTTCGAGCGGCTGATGCACGCTCACGCGACGGACCTGAACGACCGCATCATCGATGCATTGCGCCCGTCACCAATGGATCGCTTCATCGCATCGGATATCGAGATTCCCGCTGCGTCGGGCTATCACCCGAATGAGAACCCGACGCCGGCGAACCTCGAACCCTTCGAGGTGTATCGGGATGAGAACGTCACGGTGACGGCCACGCTCGTGGAGCACCCGCCGATCGCTCCGGCCTTCGCCTTCCGGTTCGACACGGCCGAGGGCTCGGTGACGATCTCCGGGGACACGGCCCCGTGCGAGAACCTGGTGCGGCTCGCCCGCGGCACCGACGTGCTGCTGCACGAGGCCATCGACTTCGACTGGGTCGAGCGCAGCTATGGAGGGATCAACACCGAGGCCGCCCGGGCGTCCATGGATCACCACCGCAAGTCCCACACATCCCCGGCGCAGGCCATCGCGCTCGCCGAGCGGGCCGAGGCCGGCACGCTGGCGCTGCATCACCTCGTGCCGGGCACCACTCCGCTCGAGGTCTGGCTGTCCCACGGGGCCGGCTTCTCCGGCACCTACCTCGTTCCTCATGACCTCGACACCATCTACTTCGGTTCCTCGCGCAACGAGGCGCGGGACCTCACCACCACAGAAATGGCAGCTACACGATGAGTTCAACCACCACGGCATCGCCAGAGTTGAAGGTGCCTAGCCTCAACTCGCCAGAAATGCGGCGAATCCTCGCGTCTTCCTTCATTGGCAGCGCGATCGAGTTCTACGACTTCATTCTCTACGCGACGGCCGCCTCGCTGGTTTTTGGGCAGGTCTACTTCACCGATCTTGATCCGGCGGTGGCGATCTTCGCCTCCTTTGCCACCCTGGCCGTGGGCTACTTGGCCCGACCGCTCGGCGGAATCGTGTTCGGCCACTTTGGCGACAAGCTGGGCCGCAAGGGCGTCCTGATCACCTCCATGCTGATGATGGGCATTGCGACGACGTTGATCGGGCTCCTGCCGACCACCGCGCAGATCGGCATGGCGGCACCGGTGATTCTCATTCTGCTGCGCCTCATTCAGGGCCTCGCGGTCGGCGGCGAATGGGGTGGCGCCATGCTGATGGCGCTCGAGCACGCCCCCAAGGAGCGCCGCGGATTCGCCGCGAGCTTCGCCAACATGGGCGGGCCGGCCGGTGCCGTGCTGGCCACGCTGGCCGTTTCCGCCTTCTCCGTGCTGCCGTCCGAGCAGTTCCTCTCCTGGGGCTGGCGCATTCCTTTCCTGCTCAGCATCGTCCTCATTGGCGTGGGCCTGCTGATCCGCCTTAAGGTGGCCGAATCTCCTCTCTTCTTGGCCCTCGAGGACAAGGCCGAGGAAAAGAAGCTGCCGCTGTCCGAGGTGCTGACGCGCTACCCGAAGTCCGTGGTGCTGGGCACCCTGGTGGGGATGAGCTCCTACACGGTGCAGGGTGTGATGACCGTTTGGGCGATCTCCTACGTCGTGGACAGCGCGGGCATGGACCGGACTTCCGTGCTCCTCATCAAGGCCTTGGGCGCCACGTTGACCGTCATCGGCGTGTGGATCGCGGCGCGGTATTCGGACCGCATTGGCCGCCGCCCGGTCATGATGATCGGGATCGTGGCGGGAGCCGTCTTGGCGCTGCCCATCATGTGGGGCCTCGAGCTAGGTGAAGTGTGGATCTTCATGATCGCCCTGTTCCTCGCGAATGGATTGATCCAGGCGTTCATCTTCGGCCCCTTCGGTGCCTTCACCGCGGAACTGTTCCCGACGCGGATTCGGTACACCGGAGCGTCGCTGGTCTACCAGCTGTCCTCGACGATCGGCGCCGGTTTCACGCCGATGATCGTCAGCGCCCTCGTCATCGCGGCCGGTGGCAAGCTCTGGCTGGCCGGCGTCGTCTGGATCGGCACGTTCTTGGTGGCCGCGGTGGCGATGCGCGGCATCCGCGAGGGTAAGGATCAGGACCTGAACGCGGCAGATATGCGGCAGTAGAGCCCTCCGCGGCGCCGGTCACCTCGGGGTGGCCGGCGCCGCGTTGCGTTCCTTCTCGGCCCCGGTGGCCACGCAGAAATCGATAAACGCCGAGAGGCGATGACTCTGGCGGTGCGCCGGCGAGGTGGCCACGCAGATGTCGCTGTGGCCCACCTCTCCCTCGATCTCCACCACGGCGAGGGGCAGCCCGTCGTAGCTCACATTCACTGGTGGGCGTTGGACCAAGACGGTGTAGCCGAGCCCGCGAGCCACCATCCCGCGTACCGCCTCGAAGCTGCTGGATTTCCACTTCACCTGCGGATCGAGGCCGGACATGCGCAGGTTCACCAGCTGGTTGTCGCGAACCGTCGGGAGGTCGAGCTGCACAAAGTCTTCCTCGGCCAAATCGCTCAGCTTCACGCTGCCGCGGTTGGCTAGGGGGTGCTCTGCCGCCACCAGCACGTAGGGGCGGCCCGTCATGATCTGCGTTGATTCGACGTCTGGCAAGAGGTGGCGGGTGTGCGTGAGCACGGCGTCGATGTACCCGTCCAGCATCCGCTTCTGCAGCGCGGCGCCGTCTCCTTCAATGATCTCGACGTCCAGCCCGGGGTGGGGGCGGATGAAGCGCTCGCCGATCACGGGAAGCCAGAAGGCGGACAGGCTGGTGTAGCACCCAATGACGAGCGGGCCACTCAGCTCGTTCTGCCGCTCGCTCGCCGACGTTTGGACATCCTCGGCATGGCGGATCAGTGACCGGGCATCCTGCAGGAACCGCTGGCCCATCGCTGTCAGCACCACCCCGCGTGCGCGATGACGCACCACCAGTTGAGCGCCGACCTCCCGCTCCAGCTCGGAGAGGGCTTGCGAGATCGCGGCTTGGGAGATGTGACAGGTCACCGCCGCTCCGGAGAGCGAGCCCGCGTCGGCAATCGCAATGAAGTACTGCAGCTGCTTCAGGGTGTATCTGATCACACGCCCAGCTTAAGCTCCGCGGCCGCAGTTCGCCGTTGGGCGAAGAACGCCATTTCCTGCCGAGCGGACTCCAAGAAGGCGTCGAGCATGGCCTCGCGTTCGTCCTCCGTGGCTTGCCGGGCCGCGCGCTGGGTGATGTCGATGGCCCGGCGTGTGGCGGCGTCGAACTCGGGGGAGGAGTACATCCCTAACCAGTCCGCGTACGGGTGGTCGGGGTGATGCGCTGCGGCCAAGCGTGTGCCGATGTCCTGATAGAGCCAATAGCAGGGCAGCACGGCGGCGGCGATCTGGGCGTAGGAGCCGGTGGCCGTGGCCGCCAGCAGGTGGTTGAGGTAGGACCGGGTCTCGGGAGAGATGGCGTCGGCGGTCGGGTTGCCGCCGTCTGCCAGCCGGCTCTGATGGAGCTCCATCTCGACGGCGAGGCACTCGTGGGCGCTGTTGGCCCAGAATTCCTGCTCGTCAAGGGTCGGTGCCAGCTGCGCGGCCCGGGCCAGGGCCTTGGAATACGTGGTGAGGTAGATCGAGTCTTGGGCCAGGTAGTGCTCAAAGTCGGCCCGGTCCAGCGTTCCATCGGCGAGCTGCCGGACAAACCACACGTCGTCAATGTCCGCCCGCAGCTGGCCGATGAGCTCCCACCAGTGGTCCAGCTCGGCGCGCGGGTCCGGTAGGGACTCGCCGGACCAGAGCTGCCCCAGGTGATGGACCGGCCCGCGCCCACCGCCGACCGTGAGGTCATCCGCAGCGCGCAGCGCACCGGTCAGCCAGCGCTTGGCGAGCTGCAGCGCGCCGGCCCAGTCGCCGTGGCGGGCATACAGCGTGGCGAGCGCCGAGGAGAAGGAGCATCCCGTCCCATGCGTATTCGCGGTTTCGACGCGCTCGCCGGACAGTTCAAGCACGACGCCGTCCGGGCCCACCAGAGCATCCGGGCACCCGCCCGCGCCATCTCCTTCGGGCAGGTGTCCACCCTTGGCGAGCACTAGCGTGCCGTGTTCCGCGGCGAGGCGACGGGCTTGATCCAGCGCGGCGTCCCACGTGGTGGCGGTGTCCTCGCCCAGCAGGACGGCCAGCTCCGGCAGGTTGGGGGTGATCACGGCCGCAACGGGCAGTAGCGTCCGGAGGGCGGCGACAGCGTCGTCTTCGGTGAGGCGATCGCCGCTAGAGGCCACCATGACGGGATCGAGGACGACGGCGGGGCACGGATTGGCGCGCAGCCAGGCCGAGACGGCGGCGATGGTGGCCGCGTCCGGCAGCATGCCGATCTTCACGGCGTCGATGCGCACATCGGCTGTCAGGGCGTCGAGCTGGTGAGTGAGGAACTCGGCCGGCGGTGTGTGCACCGCTAAGACGCCACGGGTGTTTTGCGCGGTCAGCGCGGTGAGCGCGGCCATCCCGTAGCCGCCGCACGCGGCGATCGATTTGAGGTCGGCCTGAATGCCGGCGCCGCCGGACGGATCGGAGCCGGCGATGGACAGAATATTGGGGGTTCCGGCGCGTTGGCGCGCGGGAACGGTAGGCGTCATGGAATCCATGAAGCGACATCCCTCCGCTAGTACGAACTAGATCAGGTGTGTGCGGGTGTTCTCTCAGCCCCTCGCGGGGGGCACCCCGTGCCACTCGGTGGCTCTACCCTATGCGCTGGCGTGCCTGCGGTCACATTCAGTGCTGGTGTGTGACCGGTTGGCGCAAGATGGTGCGGAGCCGTTCTGGAGGGACCCGGCGGGGATCGGAGAGGTAAACCTCGTGGTGGCGCCCCGTCATGCGCAGGCCCTGGTCCGGGATGAATTCGTGGTGCAGGCGCGCCAATGTGGCCGCTTCGTCGTCGTACGGGCCCACGTGGAGCGTTTGCACGCAGTCTCCTTCCGTGAGGGTCTCCAGCCTGATCTCGCCCATGCGCTCCAGCGCGGCTTGGACCATCCCCCGTTTCGCGGCGGCGCGCGTCCGGGCGCGCGCCGCGGCCGCGTTCACGAGGTCGTGATCTATCCACTCTGGCACCATGAGCAGCAGGGTCCACTTCCACGCGGACTTGTCCCGTGCAGTGGTAAAGGAGTCCATGCTGTCCGCCCACCACAGGCCCTCTAGGGGAGGGACCACGTAATCCCGTCCCAACTCCTCTTTGCTGGCAAATTTCACGGCGTAGCCGGTCGGGTACAGTGCGGCCAGCGATGCCGCGTACAGCGGCGAGGTGTTGGGGTCCCCATGGCCGTCCAGCATGAGGTACCGCATCGCGGGAACCTCGAGGCGTTCAAACCTCCCGCGGGGCGCCCGGTAGGCGTCGATGGTCTTCTTGAAATCGATCTTGGTCACGAGGTCAGTCTTCACCGGGCGCAGGGTGCTCGCAATGGCAACATCTCCCGCGTGTGGATAAGTACTGATCTTCGATTTTATCCACACAAGACCTTTAGGAATTCGAAAGTATGTTCTAAACTTAAGGCATGCACCAAGATTCGATGCCGCGGTTTCAGCTGGGCAGTCATGTGGTGGGCGTCGCCCCCGTGGCCGCCTCGGCTCCGGCCGAGGGCACCGCTGATCGTCCGGCGGGCATCGCGGCCGTCCGGACCATAGCGTCGGGTGCGTCGGGGCGTGAGGTGGTGGAGTTCGCTGAGCGGCTCCGTTCGTTTGCTGAGGCCCTGTTTTATGTCGGTGTGATGCGCCTTGGCGAGGCGACGGAGGCCGCGCTTGCTCCCCACTTGGCAGACGTGGCTGCGTCCTCGCCGGGGATGGCGGCCTCGGTCAGCGCAGGGTCCTTGCCAACGCACGCCGCGCAGGAGGTCCTTGCCCAAGAGGTGGCTTCACTTCGGGGTATCGCACGCATGACGGCCGCACACGAGGTTCACCGGGCCCGTGCGGCGGTACTCGATGCGCCCGAGTTGTTGGAAGTCCTCGCGCGAGGCGAGGCCGGCGTCCGGCATATTCAGGAAATCGTGGATCTGAGCTTGCGAATCGAACCCACGGACGTTCCAGCTCCCGAAACAAAGGACCCGGCCGCCGATGAAGCGCATGAGCGGGCGCTTCGCCAAGCGGATCGTGAATGCAGTGAGCGCCGTCGACGCTTCGGCCGTGACACGCTGCGGGCGTGCTCGGGGAAGACGCCGGGCCAGGTGCGCCGGCAGGGGCGGCGGCGCCTCGAGCAGGACCTTCCGGCGGCTTTCGAGTCCCGGCACCAGAACGCGCGGGCCGGCCGCTCCGTGGGAGTTCACGAGGCCGAGGACGGCATGTCCTACCTGACCGCCTACCTCCCCACCACCGCGGCCGAGGCCATCGAGCGCCGGCTCACGGAGTACGCGCGGGCCATCAAGCACCCGGCCGCGGAGAACTTGGACCGGCCGGTGGATCTCTTCGCTGCGCACAGCGCATCCGCGTGGGCCGGTGCCCGGGATGAGTCGCGCACTCTGGCGCAGATCCGCGCCGATGCACTCGTCGACATGCTCCTCTCCGGACCCGAGGCCGCGGGCCTGGCGAACGTGAAACCCCATATCACCGTCACCGTTCCGGCACCCTTGCTGCTCGGCCTGGGTGTCAGCCTGCCAGGCGAAGGGCGTGCGGGTGAGGCACCGTCGGAGAACTTTTCAGGGGGCGGAGTTTCGGCAGCTGCGGGGATGGACCCCGAGGCGTTGGGGGTCATCGCCGGACTCTTCACGGCGTCCGGCACAGCGGAAGCGGAACGGTTCGGCTCAGTCAGCCTGACCGATCTGCGGGCCCTCCTTCCGCAGGCCAGCTCGTGGACGCGCATCATCACGGACCCGTGGACCGGTGCCGTGACCCACTGCGAGCCGCGGGTCTACCAGCCTCCCGCCGCGCTCAGACGCGCGATTGCGTTGCGGGATAGAACTTGCCGGATCCCCGGCTGTAGCCGGCGGGCCAGCGATTGCGAGCCGGACCACGTCATCGAATACCAGCACGGCGGGCACACGCGCCTCGATAATCTGGTGAGCCTCTGCAAGCGCTGCCACCGGCTGAAGTCGTGGGGCCTCTTGACCCTCGAACTGTCCGAGGACGGCGTGTTGGACGTCGAAACGTTCTGGGGAACGCGGCGGATGACTCTGCCCGATGCGCCGTGGGATGTGGGCACACACCGACGGAAAGACCCTCGGCACCTGATCCGCGCCAGAACGGTGCAGGTCCCCGGCCTCCAAGACGGCCATCTTCCGGGCGCCGATCTGCTCCTGCATGGACCCGGCATTCTGGACGGACCGCCGCACTGGCTTGCCCCTCCCCAGCGCCGAACGTTGAGCGGACAGCTAGCCCCGGGTGGCCAGCCCAGCCCGGGCGAGGAGCAGGGCGACCAGCTCGCGCTCCAGCGGCTGGAACGCGGCCTTCGCGGCGAGCTCGGACCGCCCTTCTGACCTCGGCCGGAAGGTCCGCGGGGGCACGCTCGCCGTCCGTCCGCGTAGTAAGTTGGCGGCATGACTGCTGCAGCCTCACGCCCCGTCGCCCTCATCACCGGAGCCAGCCGTGGCATCGGCGCCGCCATCGCCCGTGAACTCGCGGAAACCCACCACCTGCTGATCGGTGGGCGGGACGAAGCGGCCGTCAACGCCGTCGTCGACTCGCTGCCGTCCGCCGAAGCGTGGATCTGCGAATTGACCGGCGAACTCGCGCCGCTGCCCGAGAAGCTTGACGTCCTCGTCCACTCGGCTGGGCTGGAGTCGTTCGGACGGCTGGATGAACTCGACCTGGAGCACTGGCGCAAGGTGTTTGAGCTCAATGTCTTCGCTGTGGCCGAGCTGACGCGCCAGGCCCTGCCCGCCCTGCGTCAGGCCAAGGGCCTGGTCATCGCCATCAACTCCGGCGCGGGCCACTCGGCCGGACCGGGATTCTCCGTCTACGCCGGCAGCAAGTTCGCCCTCCGCGCCCTCACCGACTCCCTGCGCGAGGAAGAGCGGGATCACGGTGTCCGCGTCTCGAGCGTTCACCCTGGCCGTGTGAACACCGCGATGCAGGAACGACTCGTCGCCGCGTACGGGCAGGAGTACAACACCGACTACTACCTGGCCCCGGAAGACATCGCCGCCACGGTCCGCACGGTCGTCGACATGCCCGCACGCGGCGCCGTCGAAGAAGTCTCCGTCCGACCCACTCTCCGCAAGTAGGCCATGGGCCCAGTTCCCGTCATCGTGCTCACCGGCTACCTAGGTGCCGGCAAAACCACGTTCCTGAACCAGCTGCTGCGCCATCCGGGCGCTCGGATCGGCGTGATCGTCAACGATTTCGGCGACATCAACGTCGACGCCGGGTTGGTCTCCGGGCAGGTTGACCGCGCGGCCTCGATCGCCGGTGGCTGCCTCTGCTGCATCGAGGACGTCAGTGAACTCGACGGCGCGCTCGAACAACTCTCTGCGCCCCGGCTAGCCCTCGACGCCATCATCGTCGAGGCCAGCGGCCTGGCGGACCCGGTGGCGTTGGCCCAGATCATTCGCGATCACGCGCCCGCCCGCACCCGGCTGGCCGCCCTCGTGGACGTCGTGGACGCGGTCGAGCACTTTCGCACGGTGGACGACGGCGGCCTGCCGCCCCTGCGCTACCAAGTGGCCTCCCTCGTGGTGGTCAACAAACTGGACCGGGTCCCGGAGAAGGAGCGGGACGGCGTCGTCGCCCGGGTGCGCGAGCGGGTCCGCGAACGCAACGGACGCGCCGAGGTGATCGGCGCCGTCGGAGGCCGCATTGACCCGGCCCTACTCTTCGACGTCGCGCAGCCCGACGAGGACCCCGACCAGCTTCCGCTGCGCCAACTGCTGCTCGACGCGGCCTCCTCCGCCGCGCACGGCACGGCCGGCGACCACGTGCACGCCCACTCAGCGAGCGTGGCTACCACGGGGCCGGTGGACCCGGACCGGGTCCTCACCTTCTTGGAGCGGCCCATCGCCGGCGCGTACCGCCTCAAGGGGCACTTTGCTGTGCTGGACGGGACGAAACGGCGCGGATTTACCGCCCACGCCGTCGGTGGCTACCTTCACCTCACCGAGGGGCGGGCGCCCGCCGAGAACGTCCTCGTCGCCATCGGCGTGGACCTGGATCCGCAAGCCGAGACCGCCTTGCGCAGCGCCCTCGCACCGACCGATTCGCGGGGCGAATCCACGCCCGAGCGCGCGGCCGCGCTGATGCGGCTGGAACGCAGGGTGCGGCTGAGCACCAAGTTCGTCTGAGCGCGTAAGACTGCTAGCCGCGTGCCCCCTGTCGGGTTAGCGTGGGGCTATGGCACGCCGAACTCGCCGAAACACGTCCACCACTACCGCACCCGACGACGCCGCAGGCCACGTGCCGAGCGTGCGCGAATCCTACGCGCGCCTCCGGGACGCGCGGCAGGGGCGCCTGATGCACTCGCGCCGCATGCGCGCCGCGCAACTCAAGGGCCTGGGCCGGCTGCTGGCCGAGGGCGAGAAGGACTTGCTCGACGCGCTCGCCGACGACTTGGGCAAGCCGCACGTTGAGGCCCGCCTGACCGAGCTGGATCTGGTCAAGCACGAGGTCGAGTACGCGCTGCACCACCTCGCTGACTGGATGGAACCCCAGCACGCGAAGGTGCCGATCATGCTGCAGCCCGCCGGCGCGAAGACGGAAGCCCAGCCCAAAGGCGCCATGCTCATCATGGGGGCGTGGAACTACCCCGTGCAGGTGCTCCTCGGCCCCCTCGTGGGTGCCCTCGCCGCCGGCAACGTCGCCGCGTTGAAGCCCTCCGAGTTAGCGCCGGCAACGTCCCGCGCCATCGCGCGGCTGGTGCCGCGCTATCTAGACCCCCGCGCGGTGCAGGTGCTAGAGGGCGACGCCGAGGTGGCCGCCGAACTGCTGGATCTGGAGTGGGACCACATCTGCTTCACGGGCAGCGAGCGCGTCGGCAAGATCGTCGCGGCCGCCGCAGCCCAGCACCTGACCCCGGTCACCCTCGAGCTGGGAGGCAAGAGCCCCGCCGTCGTTCTGGATGGAAATCTGCACGCCGCCGCCCGCCGCATCGCCCACGGCAAGTCGCTCAATGCGGGGCAGACGTGCACGGCCCCGGACTACGTGTTGGCCGTCGGCCAGGGCATGGAGAAGCTGCCGGAGATCATTCACCGGGCGTTCGTGCGGTTCTTCGGGCGGGACGCGCAAAAGAGCCGGGACTACGGACGCATTGTGAACCGCAAGGCGTTCAACCGGCTGGTGTCTTTCATTGAGGATGCGGAGATTGACCGTTCGGTGAAGGTGATCGGCGGTCATTATGATGCCGCGGACCTGTACATCGAGCCGACGATTCTGGTGGGTGTGAGCCCCGATGCGCCGATCATGCAGGAGGAGATCTTCGGTCCGATCCTCCCGGTGCTGGCCGTGGACAGCCTGGATGAGGCCATGCAGTTCATCGGCGATCGCCCCAGTCCGCTGGCGGCCTACCTGTTTAGCGAACGTCCGCGCCCGCACGCGGCCTTTGAGCAGCAGGTGCGCGCGGGCGCGATCGCCTTCAACGTCTGCAATCTCCACGCCGCCGTCAGCACGCTGCCGTTTGGTGGCGTGGGCGCCTCCGGCGTGGGGAGCTATCACGGCAAGTTTGGGTTCGACGAGTTCAGCCAACTACGGCCCGTCTTCTCCAAAACGGCGCTGGTGGACACGCTCAAGATCGCCTACCCGCCCTACCGTAAGGGCAAGGAAAAGGTGGTCCGCAACGTGAATCTGGGGTTCAACTCCCGCAAGCGGGTGGACGTGAAACCGGGAGACAAGCCGGGACTGTGAGCCAACTCACCCCTTTGCGCGGAATGTTCCATGCATTGGCATGAGTTCTACTGCATGAAACTGAAATCACTTCCGAAGGAGGCCCCCATGGCCCGTGTCCTGACCCTCGTTGGTTCTCTGCGGACCGGCTCGACCAACCGCCAGCTCGCCGACGCCGCAGCCGCCGGCGCACCGGAAGGCGTAGATATCAACCTCTACGCCGGGCTGGAGGAGCTGCCGTTCTACAACGAGGAGATCGACGTCGAGGGCCAGGTCCCGGCCGCCGCCGCTAAGCTCCGCGAGGCCGCCGCGGCGTCCGATGCCGTCCTGCTGGTTTCCCCGGAGTACAACGGCACCATGCCGGCCGTGCTGAAGAACGCCATTGACTGGCTGTCCCGTCCGTACGGTGCCAGCCCAATCGCCGGCAAGCCGGCCGCCGTGATCGGTACGGCGTTCGGCCAGTACGGCGGCGTGTGGGCGCAGGATGAGGCCCGCAAGGCCGTGGGCATCGCCGGTGCCACCGTGCTGGAGGACGTCAAGCTGTCGATCCCGGGCTCGCTGACCCGCTTCGCCGAGGTGCACCCGAAGGACGACGCCGAGGTTGCCGGTCAGGTCGCCGACGTCATCGCCGCCATCAAGGCTGCCGCCGAGAAGAACTAAGTTCGCTCGAGCTTGACGCACGCAAGGGCCGCGGAATCCACACCGGATTCCGCGGCCCTTGCGCTATTTCAGCGCGTCGGGGCGACTGTGCCGATCAGGAGATGACCGAGTCCACCAGCGCCTTCGCCTCGTCCTGCACCTGCGCCAGGTGCTCGTCACCGGAGAAAGATTCCGCGTAAATCTTGTACACGTCCTCCGTGCCGGACGGCCGCGCCGCGAACCACGCGTTCTCCGTGGTGACCTTCAGCCCGCCGATCGCCGCGCCGTTGCCCGGCGCCTCGGTCAGCTTGGCGGTGATCTGCTCGCCGGCCAGGGAGGATGCCGTCACGTCCGCCGCGGACAGTTTCTTCAGCGCGTCCTTCTGCGCCCGGGTGGCCGGGGCATCGATGCGGGCGTACGACGGCGCCCCGAACTCCGCGGTCAGGCCGCGGTAGTGGTCGCTCGGCGAGGAACCCGTGGCGGCCTGAATCTCCGAGGCCAGCAGGCACATCAGGATCCCGTCCTTGTCCGTGCTCCACGGCGTGCCGTCGAATCGCACAAAGGAGGCCCCCGCCGACTCCTCGCCGCCGAACACCCCCGTGCCGTCCAGTAGCCCGGGGACAAACCACTTGAAGCCCACGGGAACTTCCACCAGTGGCCGCCCCAACGACGCCGCCACGCGGTCAATCATCGACGAGCTCACCAGGGTCTTGCCGACGCCGGCTTCCTGGGACCAATCCGGCCGGTTGCGGTACAAGTAGTCGATCGCCACGGCGAGGAAGTGGTTGGGGTTCATGAGCCCGGCGTCCGGAGTGACGATGCCGTGGCGGTCTGCATCGGCGTCGTTCCCCGTCGCGATATCGAAGGCGGCGGAGCCGCCGGCGAGGCTTTCGATGAGCGAGGCCATGGCGTACGGGGAGGAGCAGTCCATGCGGATCTTCTCGTCCCAGTCCAGCGTCATGAACGGCCAGGCGGGATCCACGGCGTCGTTCACCACGGTGAGGTTCAGGCCATGCGTCTCGCCGATGGCTCCCCAATAGTCCACGGACGCCCCGCCCATGGGGTCCGCGCCAATCCGCACCCCCTCGGAGCGAATCAGATCCATGTCCAACACGGCGCCGAGAGATTCCACGTAGCGGGCGAGGAAGTCGTAGGTGCCCGTCGTCGCCGCGTCCTTGGCCTCGGCCAAAGGCAGGCGGCGGACACCGGCCAGCGCGTTGGCGAGATACTCGTTGGCCTGCTGCGCGATCCACCCGGTGGCATCCGAGTCCGCGGGGCCGCCGTGCGGTGGGTTGTACTTGAAACCGCCGTCAGCGGGCGGGTTGTGGCTGGGGGTGATGACGATGCCGTCCGCGTGCAGCGCTGGCTGGGTGCGCCCGCGATTGTGGGTGAGGATCGCGTGGCTCAGCGCTGGGGTCGGTGTGAAGCGGCCCCGGGCGTCGATGCGCACCTCCACGCCGTTGGCGGCCAACACCTCCAACGCCGTGTCCTGCGCCGGCCCGGAGAGCGCGTGCGTGTCCTGGCCCAAGAACAGTGGACCGCCGATGCCTTGGCGATTGCGGTAATCCACGATCGCCTGCGTGATGGCCGCGATGTGGTGCTCGTTGAAGGAGCCCTTGAGGGAGGAACCGCGATGACCGCTCGTGCCGAACGCTACCTGCTGGTCCGGGTTCGCGGCGTCGGGAACGACGTCGAAGTACGCCCCCAGCACCGCGTCGACGTCGATCAGATCCTGTGCTTCAGCGGGCTGTCCCGCGCGATTGCCAACCATGAACCCAGCTTGGCACGCCCGAGCGCCCGACGGGCGGAAAAGGCGGAACGTGTCAGGAGCGGCGCGCCCACTGTTCACCCACGGCGGGACCGCGAACGGGCCCACCACAGCACGGGGAGGAAGGCGAGCGCCAGCACCCCAGAGCCCAGGGACAGGGCGGCGAAGGACGACGTCGCCATCACCACTCCGGAGGCCGCCCCGCCGCCGGCGCCGGCGAGGGAAATCAGCACGTCGATCGATCCCTGCACCCGCGGCCGATTCTCCGGCTCCGTGCCATCCACCACCAGGGCGGTTCCGGAGATCAGGCCAAAGTTCCAGCCCAGCCCGAGCAGGATCAACGCCACGATCATCCAGCCCAATGAATCCGCTGGGGCGAGCGCGGCGGCCGCCCCGGCGGCAAGCAGCGTGGCGCCCGCGGCGATCGCTACGGGCGTGCGGCCCACCCGGTCCACCAGCTGTCCCGTGACGAGGGAGGGCAGGTACATGGCGGCGATGTGCGCGCCGATCACCAGCCCCACGTCGGACAATCCGTGCCCGTGAGCGCGCAGGTGCAGCGGCGTCATGGTCATCACGGCCACCATCGCGATTTGGATCAGCACCATGACCGCGGCGCCCACGTAGGCCGCCGGGCGCACGCCGTTGCTTGAGGGGGAGGTGCGCGCGGGGGTGGCCTCGGCGTCGTCCGCCTCCTCGAGCGCGCGGGCCACCAGCAGGGGGTCCGGGCGGAGGAAGGCCCACAGCACGCCACCCGCGGCGAGGTAGGCCGCGCCGGAGAGGAGGAACGGCCCCGTCAGGGCGGGCAGGCCGAGCGCCAGCGCGACGCGACCCATCGGTTCGACGAGGTTGGGGCCGGCCACGGCGCCGATGGTGGTGGCGACCATGGCCACGCTCACGGCGCGGCCGCGGCGGGTCGGATCGGCGAGGTCCGATCCGGCGTAGCGCGCCTGCAAGTTGGTGGCGGTGCCCGCACCGTAGATGGCGAACGCGATGAAGAGCAGGACGAGGTTCTCCGTCACCGCAGCGGCGACGACACCGAAGCCACCAAGGCCTCCGGCTGCGAAGCCCGCGGCGAGGCCGGTCCGGCGCCCCGCGCGCTGGGTCAGGCGGCCCACCACGTAGGCCGTGACCGCGGCGCCGAGCGTGAACATGGCGGCCGGAAGCCCGGCCGCCCCGCGGTACCCGAACAGCTCTTGAACCAACAGCGCGCCGACGGTCACGCCGGCCGCGAGGCCCGCACCGCCCAAAATCTGACTGAGGACGACGACGCCGAGCGTGCGGCGCTGGATGCGGGCGCGGTCGGCGCGCTGCACGGTGCCGGTCACCCGCCGAAATCTGTGGCGAGCTGGCTGTGGCCGGTCTTGGCAGCGGCGGCGGCCTCGGCGATCACGTGCCGCAGCCGATCCGCGTCCCGCGGGGAGAACGTCTCCAACGGGATCAGCGTCGCGAAATCCTCCACCAGCGCGGCGATCTCCTGCGAGTACCGCCCCGCCGTGTCACACAGTGCGGCCTCCCGCAGCAGGGAGAAGGCCCGTTCCACGATGACGTACTGCTCCCGCCCGAACGTGAGCGCCTCCCGCAGAATGAGGGTAGCCAGATCCGTGAAGGACGGCTGGGGCAGCAGCACGCGGAGGGTTCCGCTCGAGTCCAGCTCCACGGTGTCCCGGATGTCCATGGTGGCCACGTGAGTCAGCACCGCGCCGAGGTAGTTCAGGCAGTGCATGGACGTGGTCGGATCGTTGACGCCGGGGGAGAGCGCCCTGGTGCTCATGTCCACCATCTGCTGCAGGGGAAAGCGCGGGTCCTTCACCGTGGTGCGCTCGGTGCCGGTCACCACGGCGGAGTTCAGGCACGTGGCCGCCTCGGCCGCTTCCTCCGCGCTGAGCCGCTGGCCCGAGGAGGCGTGGCGGACGGTGGCCACCGTCTCATGCATCGTCACGAAGTCGCCCGCGCTGACGGTTAGGGCAATGGTCCAATCCCGCCGGGTGGCGAGGTCCAGCAGTGGATCCACGTCCACGTCCCGCACAAAACCGCTGGCGAACGCGGGGATGGATACCGCCGGGTTGGTGCCGACGCTGGGCCGGCCCGGCCGGGTGTTGCGGTAGGCGCGGCGCAGCGCGTCGCGGGCCTCGGCGGCGACGTCGTCCACAATCGATTCGACCCGGATGATCCGGGTCAGGTGGGTCAAGAAGACCACCAACAGGACCACGACGGCGATGGCGAGCAGGTACGCGAAGCTCACGCTCATCCCCGGGACAAAACCGCCGTTTTCCTCCGTGGCATCCCGCACGGCGGGCAGCACGGTGAGGCAGTATGCGAAGGTCCCTAAGAACACCGCCAGTGTGGCGTGGACAATCGAGTCCCCCGTGAAGGTCCGCAGGAGCCGGGGCGAGTATTGGGAGGCGGCGAGCTGCAGGGTCACGAGCGTCATCGAGAACGTCAGCGTGGTCACGGTCACCACGGAGCCGGCGATCGTGGTCAGGATGGAGCGCGCTGCGGCCGGGCTGCCACCGAACGCCCAGGAGGCGAAGGCCTCCCGCGCCTGCGGGAGCAGCGTGTCCGTCGCCGGGAGGGCGAGCCCGATGATCACGCCGAGCGCAATGCCGAGCACCGGGAGCGGCCAGAGTTCGTGCCTGATGGTGTCTACCGTGCGCTGGATCCGTTGCATGGGCCCCTCTCCTTGTGCCTAGCTGGCAGTGTAGTCGCCGTCGTTCAGCTGATGGCTAAGGCCTTGGCGTCCGGGCAGCGGCTGGTCACCACCTCCGCGACCGCCCGGTGCTCCGCGGCCGTCATCCACAAGTCGTACTTCGCCTTCACGGCGGTTTGCCGTGCCACGTAATCACACCAGAAGCCGCCGTTCGGGGGCAGCCACGTGGCGGCGTCGGAATCGCCCTTGGCGGCATTGGTGCCGCCGTCGACGGCGAGGAGGTTCAGCGGATCGTTCGCGAACAGCTCCCGCTCCTGATCGCTGAGCTGCTGGGCGCCCTTCTGCCACGCGTCGGAAAGTGCCACGAGATGGTCAATCTGCACCTCGGAGCTGCTGCCCGGGCCGCGTTGAAACTCGATCACAGTGCCCGTAAACGCGTCGTCGAGCGTGCCGGTCAGCACCACACAATCCTGCGTGCCGTCCTTGAACGTGACCTCCGTCAGGTCCCGGCGGAGCATGTCATTGCGGGCGTCGCACCCGTTGCGATCCGGGTCCAGCCAACCGGAACCGAACTCGTCCCGCTCGTAGCCCGTCTTCGGGGCGCGGCCCTTGACCTCAATCGTGGCGAGTTGGTCAAGCAGCGCCGTGTCGGTCTCGGCGAACCCGTCATTGGCGTCGCTGTCCGTGGCGACCGCCGGTTCATCCAGCGCCTCGAGGGCCGAGTGCAGCGCCTCCTCAACGACGGAGCAACCGGTGGTGCTGAGGACGACGGCGGCGCAGGCGAGGGCGGTCAATAAGCGAGGGGTGCGGCGTTCGTTCACGGAGATTCACCTTAGGCCCTGCACCCCACAAAATGACGATCGCCACCCCTGGCCGGTCTGGGATCTTGACCCGACCGCGACGGGAGAACAGGATCATAGGTATGAAAAGAGATCCTCGGAAACCCGCAATGCGCGGCACAGTACTGGCAGTGCTGGCCGTCGTCGCGATGGCGGGCGCCACGGGGTGGGCCATGTCGGTGAGCGGGCACTCGTCTTACGAACAGGACATTGTGTCCGCGGCCGAACGGGCCGGAGGGAGCCATTTTGCCTTGCCAGGCCAAGGCGCGGGCGCTTCGATTGCTTGGAATGAGGGTGTCCTCGTGTGCCCCTATGCGCAGATAGGGAATCTTCCTCAGCGCTTTATCGAAGCTGCCGAGAAGTTGGATGTTGAGGCGCATGAGGGGCGTTCCTGGCTCCTGCTGGCCGACGGCCAGAACGTCAGGACTGTGAGTATCGACCGCCTCGCCGTAGACATGTGTGGTGGCTTGTCAGGCGACTTGGTTGAGGGATCCTTCCCCTTTACGCGGGACACGCGATGGATTGCCGAACAGCAACTCGCCGAGCAGCAAGCACGGGTGTTGTCTCCGGTGGCGTCAGCCTGACACACGACGGCGCCGCACCGGTTCGCGCGGAACTGGTGCGGCGCCGTCGTGGTCCCAGCAGTGGCTGGGTGCCGGTGGTGCGGGTGGTTACTTCACGCCGGCCATGAGCTTCTTGATGCCCGGGGTGGCGGCCGCGAGGGCCAGGCCGAGCAGGATCGACGTGCCGCCCAGAGCCACGAAGTACGGGATCTCGTTGCCCTCGGTGTAGAAGCCAGCCAAGATTCCGGCGAGCGTGGTACCCAGCGAGATCGAGAGGTAGAACAGCGCGATCATCTGCGTGGTGAACGCCACCGGGGCGAGCTTGGTGGTCACGGAGAGGCCGATGGGGCTGAGCAGCAGCTCCGCCCACGTGCACAGCAGCAAGATGCCGACCAGCGCCAGCAGCGGCGTCTGCTCCAGCGATTCCAGCGGGATGAACACCAAGTAGGCAATGCCGATGATGGTCAGGGCCGCGCCAAACTTCAGCGGGGTGGCCGGCTGGCGGTCCCCGAGCTTGGTCCAGAACGCCGCGAAGACGGCCGCGAAGATGATGATGAACACCGGGTTGATGGACTGCACCCAGCTGGCGGGCATATCCCACCCGAAGAGGTTGCGGTCGAGCCGCTGCTCAGAGTAAACGGCGATGAACGTGAACTGCTGCTGGAACAGTGCCCAGAAGGCGGCCGAGGCGATGTAGAGCGGGATGAACGCGGTGACGCGCTTGCGCTCGGTCCCATCCACCTTCTTGGAGGTCAGGATGACCGCAAAGTAGATGATGGAGGCCACGACGGCGGCAATGGCCATCGAAGTGGCCAGATTGTCCGGATTCACGAGCCCTGTGGCCAGCACGGTGATCAGCACGGCGAGGCCAGCGATGGTGCCCCACGCGTACTTCGTGCGGGCCGCGCGGGGTAGCGGGTTGGCTACGTGGTGCGACTCGGCGGGCAGGTTCTTGCGGCCAGCGGCATAGATGGCCAGGCCGACCGCCATGCCCACGGCGGCGGCGCCGAATCCGTAGTGGAAGCCGAGGCGCTCGTGGAGCAGCCCGGTGAGCAGAGGGCCCAACAGGCCGCCGATGTTCACGCCCATGTAGAAAATGGAGAAGCCAGCATCACGGCGCGGATCCTTGCGCGCGTAGAGCGAGCCGACGAGGGCGCCCGAGGCGGCCTTCACGCCGCCGGAGCCGAGCGCGACCAAGATCAGGCCGACCGCCAGGCCGACGGTGCCGGGGAGCAGGGCGAGGGCGATGTGTCCGGCCATGACAACGATGGCGGAGCCGAACAGCGTGCGTTCGGAGCCGAAGAGACGGTCAGCCATCCACGCGGTGACGATGGTGGAGAGGTAGACGCCACCGCCGTAGGCACCCACCAGGCTGAGCGCGAGGCCCTGATCCAGGCCGAGGCCCCCTTGCGTGACCTCGAAGTACATGTAGTAGGCCAGAATGGCCTGCATTCCGTAGAAGGAGAAGCGCTCCCACAGCTCAACCGTGAAGAGGTTGAACAGCATCCGGGGGTGACCGAAGAAGGTCTTCTCCGCTCCCGCGGCCGCTGGGTCGCCGGCCGGGGTGGGCTGTTGTTGTGTAGTGGTCATTCACACAATGAAACGCCAATATGCAAATTTCTGCATACTTTCGTGATGAGACTCACGGTGTCGCCATGCGTGGATTTGGGGCTCGGGGAGGTAAAGGGGCCGCCCCGTTGAGCCCGCCATGGTGCGGCGCCGGCGGTGGGTTTATAGCGGCGGCGTGGTCACCTCGCCGTCGACCCTGGCCCGGAGTCGGGGGCTCACCTCGAACGTGAAAGGGAGGTCCCGCAGGGCGTCCGCGGTCACGTCCACACCCCGCGTCCGGGCCTCCAGGGCAAAGTCCGAGTAGGCCAAGTTGTCGCTAGGTCGATCGGCGGTTGTGACGCCCTCGGGAACTTCGTCCGGCCCGAGGCAGTCGCGCGCCTCTTGTTCGAGCTTGGCCATCGTCATCAGACTGCGTAGCGTCGGGCGAGCCTCTTCGCCCCGCGGAGGTGTCGATTGGTTCGCTGGATGCGTCGCCCAGAAGGTCGACGTGTTGAATCCGCGCTGGCTCACGAGGGCGGCCCGCCCGTCGGCGAACCTGCAAAACACCGCGATACCCACGCTCAGCGAATCCTCGGCTGAGGCATGTAATGCGCGCCCCTCGGTGTCGCCGAGGCGCGTCGGTTCACCAAGGTCGCACCATGCTCCCCAGCTGATCGCGGTGCCGCTGGTTGTGGGCTGCTGCTCGATCCATTTGGGCAGGCGGAGCTGTTGCGCGTCGGGAGCGGGGGCCCAGGCGTAGCCGGTCGGGGCGTGGGCACCCATGGCGAGCCTTGGTGTTGGGCTCGTGTCTTGCTGCGGTTCTCGGTCCATTCAACCCCCTTCGGACTCGCGGCGTCTCCCCTGGTGCTAGGCCAGCGACAGGAAGAGCTTCTCCATGTCCGCGCGGTCCGCGGTGGGGTCCTCGCTCTTCAGGCATTCCTCGAGGCCGGTGGCGATGATGGAAAAGCCCGCCCGGTCGATGGCCTTCGAGGCCGCGGACAACTGGGTGACGACGTCTCGGCAGTCGCCGCCTTCCTCCAGCATACGAATGACTGCACCCAGCTGGCCTTGGGCCCGCTTGAGGCGGTTGATGGCCGGCTTCATGGTCTCGGCTTCTAGTTCCACGTGATGTCCTCCCGCTTTCTTCTGCGCCCATTCTATACCCCCTGGGGTTTTAGCTCATCCAGGTCGGCGGGTTGCCGGCATACCCCAAGGGGTATTACTGTGGATCTCGAAGGAATACCCCCTAGGGTATGCAAACAATGTGTCGAGGAAAGGAAGAGCATGCTGCTGGAACGGATTTACGACGAGGACTTGGCGCAGGCCAGCTACTTCATCGGCTGTCAGGCGAAGGGCGAGGCCGTGGTGGTCGACGCGCGGCGGGACATCCAGACCTACGTTGAGCTGGCGGCCCGTCACGGCATGAACATCACGGCCGTGACCGAAACCCACATCCACGCCGACTACCTCTCCGGCACCCGGGAACTGGCGGCAGCAACCGGTGCGCAGATCTATGTCTCCGGCGAGGGCGGAGCCGACTGGCAGTACGGGTTTGAGGCCACCCGGCTGATGGATCAGGACACCATCACGCTGGGGAACATCACCGTGCGCGCCCTCCACACCCCGGGCCACACCCCAGAGCATTTGGCGCTCGCGGTGACGGACGGTGCGTTCAGCGACGAGCCCGGCTTCCTGCTCTCCGGGGACTTTGTCTTCGCGGGCGATCTGGGCCGCCCGGACCTGTTGGACGAGTCCGCTGGCGGCGAGGACACCCGCTTCGAGGGTGCCCAGCAGCTCTTCGCCTCGTTGAAGAACACGTTCCTCGCCCTGCCGGACTGGGTGCAGGTCTATCCCGGCCACGGCGCCGGCAGCGCGTGCGGCAAGGCCCTGGGCTCACTGCCCTCGACCACCGTGGGCTACGAGCGCCACTTTGCGTGGTGGGGCCCCTACCTCGCGGCCGACGACGAGGCCGGGTTCGTGCGGGAACTGCTGGACGGTCAGCCGGATGCCCACGCCTATTTCTCCCGGATGAAGCGGGAGAACCGTCAGGGGCCAGCCGTGCTGGGGGAGCGGCACCCGCTGCCCGAAATCTCCCCGGATTCACTGGCCAAGGATCTGGCCGCGGACGCCGTGGGCGTCGTGGACACGCGCCCACACCAGGCAGTGCATCAGGGGACGGTCCCGGGTGCCCTGAACATCCCCGCCGGGAACAAAATGGCGAGCTTCGGCGCGTGGGCCGTGGATCCGGAGACGGACAGCCGGCCTCTGGTGCTCCTGGCGGACGGGCCGGAGTCCGCGATGGGCATGTGGGATCACCTCGTCCGCGTAGGGATCGATCGCGTGGCCGGGTTCGTCACCACGTTCGACGGGCTGCCCACCGAGGTACCAGCCCTCGTGGCGCCGGAGGACCTCGATGACCTGGAAGCGGCCCTGCTCCTCGACGTCCGCAACAAGACGGAGCACGCCGCCGGGCACATTCCCGGTTCCACACAGCTCAGCGCGGGCCGCGTGCTGTGGCACACCGATCAGCTGCCCGACGACGGCACGATCGTGACGTATTGCCAGTCCGGCGTCCGCAACTCTGTGGCCGCCGCCGCGCTGCGCCGCGCGGGGTACGACGTCGTCGAACTCGACGGCAGTTACGCCGCCTGGGACGCCTGGCGTCAGCAGCGCTGAGCTTCACCCCTTCCACGACCGACCCCACAGAGAGAGATCGCGTATGACCACTGAACACCGAACCATCAGCGCCGCAGAGCTCAAGGAACACCACGACGCCGGCACCCCCCTCCGTGTGCTCGACGTCAGGTCCGCCGCGGAGTTCGAGTCCGAGCACATCGACGGCTCGGTCAACGTGCCGTTGCCCCTCCTGCGGCAGCACGCCGCGGAGGTCGCGAAGGCCCTGTCCGGACCGGTGGTGTTGGCCTGCCAGTCGGGCGTTCGCGCCACCGAAGCGCAGGCCAACCTGGCCCAGGCCGGGCTACCGGCGGCCCGCGTGCTCACGGGGGGCGTCCCCGGATATCGCAACGTTTCCGGCGCGGTGGTCCGCGGCGCCCAGCGCTGGGCCCTAGAGCGTCAGGTCCGGATGGTTGCGGGGTCCCTCGTGGTCATCGGCCTCGCCGGAGGCCGCTTCGTGGCTCCCCAGCTGCGCGCGGTCGCGGGGGCCATTGGCGCCGGGCTGACCTTCTCGGCCGCCACCAATACCTGTGCGATGGGATCGGCCCTGTCCAAGCTGCCGTGGAACGCCTCCGCCGAGGAGCCCACGCTGTCCTCGGTGCTCACCCAGCTCACGGCTCAGGGCTAGTCATGACGGTGCTGACGCTCGTCGGCCTGGGGCTGTCCGTACTGATCGGGGTGTCGCTCGGCCTCTTGGGTGGCGGCGGTTCCATCCTTACCGTGCCGATCCTTACTTACGTGGTGGGGCTCGAGCCGCGTGAGGCCGTGGCCGCCTCACTGTTCGTCGTTGGCGTGACCTCGGCGGTGAGCGTGGTCAGCCATGCCCGACGGCGCCGCGTCCAGTGGCGCACCGGCGTCACCTTTGGTGCGGCGGGCATGGCCGGGGCCTACGTCGGCGGCCTGTTGGGCGGACGCATCCCGGGCGTCGTGCTGATGATCGCCTTTGCGCTCATGATGGTGGCCACCTCGCTGGCGATGATCCGCGGACGCAAGAAGCCGCCGGAGCCCGGCCCCACGGGCGGCCGGAGACGCTGGGGCAAGGTGATCGCAGAGGGCGCCGTCGTCGGGCTCGTGACCGGGCTCGTCGGTGCGGGCGGAGGATTCCTCGTGGTGCCCGCGCTCGTGCTGCTGGGCGGACTGTCCATGCCCGTCGCGGTCGGCACCTCACTTGTGGTGATCGCTATGAAGTCCGTTGCGGGCCTCGCGGGATACCTCACGAGTGTCTCCCTCGACTGGGTGCTCGTGGCAGGGGTGACCGCCGCGGCTGTCGCCGGGTCGTTCCTTGGCGCCCGCCTGGCCGGGCGCATCCCCGAGGCGGTGCTCCGCCGGGGGTTTGGGTACTTCGTCTTGGCGATGGGCGTTCTGGTGCTTGTTCAAGAGCTTCCGGCACCCGCGAACCTGGTGGTCGCCGCCGTGGCGGGACTGCTGGGGGTGGGCGCGGCTGTGTGCTGGTTCGCGGTCCCCTCCTGCCCGTTGCGCCGCCAGCCCGCGGGGGCCTAAGGCAGAGCCCGCTCGAGGCGCCGGACGCTCCTAGGGCGCCAGGTATTGTTCCAGCTGACCGGCCACGGCGAGCAGCTGCGCCTCGGAGCCAGCCCGGCCAATGAGCTGAACGCCCATCGAGAGCCCCTCACCCGTGCGCAGGGTGGGGAGTACGAGGGCCGGCAGCTGGCTGACGTTCACCATGGACGTGTAGGGGGTGTATTGGCACTGCAGCCGGTAGTCCGTCGCCCCATCGTGCGGCCGGCCATCGCCCAGGCCGGTGAAGTAGCCGACGGGTGGCGGTGTGCGCGCCATCGCTGGCGTCAGCACGACGTCGTACTCACCCCACGCGGCGCGGAAGCCTCGCGCCACATCGAGCAGAACGTTGGCCGCCGCGTGGGTCTGGGCTGCGGACCGCTTCAGCGCCGCGGCGCGGAAGTCCCGGGCCAAGACCCCGAGCCGCTGTTCGGCGCCCTCGGCCAGGGGCGCGTCCGCCAGGCCGGACGTCCAGGTGGTGTAGAAGGCGTCCGCGTAGCGTCCGTCGTACCTCAGGCCCGCCTCCTCCACGTGGTGACCGGCCTGCCCGAGGGCCGTCACGCCGGCGTCGAGGGCCGCCCGTGCCTCGGTGGACAGAGACACCTCATACGTCCCCTCGAACGGGCTCGCCGTGGAGAGTCCGATGCGGAGCGGCCGCCCCGGGCCTCGGGAGAGCGCGGCGGCCTCGAACCGTCCGGCGCCATCGGCGGCGGTGGTACCCATCATCACGTCAAACAGCGCTCCGGCGTCCGCGGCGTCGCGGGTGATCGGCCCGGACACGGGCAGCCGGGGGGCGTTGGTGGCGGTCACGAGGAAGTCTCCGGCACGGGTGTCCGCCCACCGATCCACCGCTCGGGCGGCCCGGCGGTCCGCGGGAACGACGCCGTAGCCCGGTTTCAGTCCCACCAGTCCACACGCTGAGGCGGGGATCCGGACGCTGCCGCCGGCGTCGGATCCGACGACCCCGGGCAGCATGCCCGCGGCGACCGCCGCCGCGCTACCGCCGCTGGAGCCGCCGGACGTCAGGGCCGGGTTCAGGGGGTTCCGAGAGGGCGGTTCGATGAGATTCTCTGAATAGCAGGAGAGCCCGAACTCCGGGACCGTCGTCTTGCCCAAGCTCACTGCGCCGTGGGCGTGCACTTGATCCACGATCGCGGAGTTGCTGGTGGCCACGGCGGGCTCGAGCGCGGCCGTGCCGCGTGCCGTGGGCGTCCCGGCGACGTCCCAGAGGTCCTTCCACGCCACGGGAACGCCGTGCAGGGCGCCGAGGCTGCGGCGTCGTGCCTCCGGTGCCGTGCGCGCATACGCGCGGTCCAGGGCGGCGGCCGTCCGCATCGCCGCATCCGCGGAGACGTGGACGAAGGCGCCGAGGCTGCGGTTCGTCTCGGCTACGACGTCGAGCGCGGCGGCAGTGACCTCGCGCGCGGACAGTTCGCCGGAGAGCAGGGCCTCACGCACGGAGCGGACCGTGTATTCCTCAAACTGCATAGGTGCTCCCTCGGGGTCGTGGCGCGGTGCGAGCCGCCGGCGGGGCCGCGTCGGGCGCGGGGGTCGGCTGGCTCCTCTGCGAGCGTAAACCTTCGGCGGGTGCGGGCGCACGCACTATAGGCTGGGGGCGCTGCCAGCCCGCCGCGCGGGAGACGACGATTCAGGAGTGTCAGATGAGCCAGTTTGAGACCGTTCAGGTGACCGAGGTGCCCCAGGGTGCCAAGATCCTCGATGTGCGCGAAGGCTACGAGTGGGAGGCCGGCCATGCCACGGAGGCCACCCATATCCCGATGAACGAGGTCCCCGAGCGCCTCGACGATCTGGACCCGGACGAGGACACGTACGTGATTTGCCGGACCGGCGGGCGGTCGGCGCAGGTGGCGGCCTTCTTGACCGGCAACGGTTACACGGCCTTCAACGTGGCCGGCGGCTCCGACGCGTGGCTGGAGGCCGGGCTGCCGATGACCAGCGAGAACGGCGAGGAGCCCACCGTCCGATGATCTACACGTACCTGGGCCCGGCGGGGACCTTCACCGAGTCCGCTCTGCTTCAGATCCCGGGAGCCGCCGACGCCGAGCGCGTGCCGGCGACGAGCGTCAACGATGCGCTGGAGCGCGTGCGCGATGGAGCCGCCGACGCGGCCATGGTGCCGATCGAGAACTCCGTCGAGGGCGGGGTCTCCGCCACGTTGGATGCGATCGCCACGGGCGGCGCGCTGCAGATCGTTGCCGAGGCCCTGGTACCCATCACGTTCGATTTGGTGGTGCGGGAAGGCATCGAGTCTCCCGCGCAGATTCGCATCGTGGCGACGCACGGGCACGCGTGGGCGCAGTGCCGCGGGTGGTCGGAGCTGAATATGCCGGAAGCGGAATTCATTCCGGCGGCGTCGACGGCCGCGGGGGCGCTGGCCGTTCTGGACCCGGAGTCCGGCGTCGACGCCGGTATCTGCTCGCCGCTGGTGGCCCAGGAGCAGCCAGTGACCGTGCTGCGCCGCGGCGTCGAGGACAATACCGGCGCGGTCACGCGCTTCGTCCTCGTGCGCCGTCCCGGGTCGCTGCCGGCGCCGAGCGGGCGGGACAAGACCACCGTCGTGATCCCCTTGCCGGAGGACCGCCCGGGTGGCCTGATGGAAATCTTGGAGCAGTTCGCTGCCCGCGGCGTGAACCTTTCCCGGATCGAGTCGCGCCCCACCGGGGCGGGGCTGGGCAACTACTTCTTCTCCGTCGACACCCACGGGCACATTGATGAGGCCCGCATGGCGGACGCGCTGGCCGGCCTCCACCGGATCAGCCCGGACCTGCGGTTCCTCGGCTCGTACCCGGCCGCGGGTGAGGCGCTGATCGACGTCCCCTCGCCGGCCCGGCACAACACGGACGAGGCGTTCGCCGCCGCGCACGAGTGGATCGAGTCCCTCCGCCGCGGCGGATAGGCCTGGGCCGTCCTAGCAGCGCACGGTCAGCGCGTCAGGCAGGACCTCGACCTCGATCTGGGTGACGGAGCCGTCCGTGTCCCCGTCGAGCTGGGCGGCGATGGGCTCGTCAACACTGAGGCGAACGCGCTGGCACTGGGAGAAACCGATGATGGGGTCCCGGCGGCTGGTGTGGCGCACCATGCCCTTGAGCATGATCCAGCCCCACCCCATGAGGGAGCGCGGGCTCATCACCACCACGTCGAGGGTGCCGTCATCGATCCGTGCGTTGGGCGCTAGCTGCACGCCACCCTGGAGCCGGCCGCAGTTGGCGATCATGACGGACCGCGCCCGCACCTCCTGCTCCGGGCCGTCATCCAGCTGCATCCGCACCGTGCGGCGCGCCCCGCGCATCTGACGGAACCCGGCCTCGGCGTAGGCCAGGGCGCCGATCCGGGCCTTCAGGTCCGAATCGGTGGCGTCCATCATCTCCGCGTCGAACCCGATGCCCGCGATGACCGCGAACTCCTTGGTTTCGGTGCTGCCGTCCTGCCGGCTCAGGCGCACGCGCGCGGCATCGATGCGGCGCACGGAACCGAACAGCGCGCTGGCCAGCCACGCGTCGTCGTCGTCCACGTTGATCTCCAGGTTGCGGGCCAGCAGGTTGCCCGTGCCCAGCGGCAACAAGGCCAGGATCTCCTCGCGGCCCGTCATCACCTCCGCGACGGCGCGCACCGTGCCGTCGCCACCGCCGGCGATCACGGTGGTGCAGCCGTCCTCGAGCGCGGCCCGCGCCATGGCGTATCCCGGATCCTCGGGCGTGGTCCGATAGACCCGTGGCGCCTCCCGCCCCGAATGGGCGCAGGCCCGGTTCAGACGTTCCAAGGCCAACGCCGCCGTCTTCTTGGACGGGTTGATGACCACGCCGATGCGTTCGGTGGCCTGCGGTTCGCCCTCCGCCGGGGCCGCGGCTTCCATGTCCCGCAGACGGGATTTCAGGGCGCGCACGGAGAGGAGGGCGACGACGGCGACGATGACCGCCACACCCACCAATAACAAGGCAAGGATCTCCAGCTGCATAATGCACTCAGACTAGCGGGGTTCGATACGCTGTAGGGGTGATCGACGTAAAAGAACTCGTAGAGAATCCTGACCTGTTCCGTGCCTCGCAACGTGCCCGCGGTGCGGACGAGTCCTTGGTGGAGAGGATCATCGCCGCGGACACCTCCCGGCGCGACTCCATCGCCGCCTTTGAGTCTCTGCGCGCCGAGCAGAAGGCGTTCGGCAAGAAGGTCGCCCAGGCCCAGGGTGATGAGAAGCAGGCGCTCTTGGCCGAGGTCAAGGAGCTGGCCGCGCAGGTCAAGGCCGCCGAGGCCGCCGCAGACGACGCGCAGACGGAGCTGACTACCCTGCAGCGCGCCTTCCCAAACCTCATTGCCGACGGCGTCCCCTCCGGCGGCGAGGACGACTTCACGGTCCTCAAGCACGTCGGCGAGCCGCGCGACTTCGCGGCCGAGGGGTTCGAGCCGCGGGATCACCTGGCGATCGGCGAGCTCATTGGCGCCATTGACATGGAGCGCGGCGCCAAGGTTTCCGGATCGCGCTTTTACTTCCTCAAGGGCGCCGGCGCCCGGCTCGAGCTGGCCCTGATGAACATGGCCCTCGATCTGGCCCTGAAGAACGGCTTCACGCCCATGATGACGCCGACCTTGGTCCGCCCGGAGACCATGCAGGGCACCGGTTTCGATGTGGAGCACGATGACGAGATCTACCGCCTCGAGCGGGACGACCTCTACCTGACGGGTACGTCCGAGGTGGCGTTGGCGGGCTACCACGCGGACGAGATCATCGACCTCTCCGCCGGGCCCACCCGCTACGCCGGTTGGTCCTCCTGCTACCGGCGCGAGGCCGGTTCCGCGGGCAAGGACACCCGCGGCATCATTCGCGTGCACCAGTTCAACAAGCTGGAGATGTTCATCTACACGTCCGTGGACAACGCGGAAGCGGAGCACCAGAACATGCTGGCGTGGGAGGAGCAGATGCTCGCCGCCGTCGAACTGCCGTACCGTGTTATTGACACGGCGGCCGGAGACCTGGGCATGAGCGCCGCCCGCAAGTTTGACTGCGAGGCCTGGGTGCCGACGCAGGGCAAGTACCGCGAGCTGACGTCGACGTCGAACTGCACCACGTTCCAGGCCCGGCGCCTGAACATCCGCGAACGCCAGGTGGGGCCGGACGGCAAGCCAGGGAAGACGCGCGCCGTCGCCACGCTCAACGGCACGCTGGCCACCACCCGCTGGATCGTGGCCATTCTGGAACAGCACCAGAACGCGGACGGATCCGTCACCGTGCCGGCCGCCCTCCGCCCGTACCTCGGCGGCCTGGACGTCCTGCCCGTTCTCTGAACCGCAGGTAAGGCGCCGGTGAACTGTGACGGAGCGTGCGCCCCGGCCGCGAGCCGCGAATCGCGGCCGGGGCGCAGCAGTGGTTGACTGGTGCCATGAGCACCAAGATGATCGGTCTGGACGTTGACGGAACCCTGGTAAACCACCAGGGCCACATGTCTCAGGTGGTCCGCGAGGCCGCCCGCGGAATCGTCGATGCGGGCCACACCGTGGTGATTTCCACGGGCCGGTCCCTCGGCGCCACCCTCCCGATCGTTGAGTTGCTCGGGGTGGAGCGCGGCTACGCGGTCTGCTCCAACGGCGGCGTGACCCTGCGGATCGACACCGCGTTGCCGGACGGGTATGAGGTGATCGACCGGAGGACGTTCGACCCGGCCCCGGCCCTGCGCGCCATCCGCGAATCCCTGCCCACGGCGAAGTACGCGCTGGAGGATGACCAGGGAAATTTCCTCTCCACCGAGCGCTTCCAGGACGCCAGCTTCGGCGTCGAGGCCCAGGGCGTGAGCGTGCACGAGATGATGCGCGCCACCGCCACGCGCCTCGTGGTGTTCTCCACGGATTCCACGGCGGAGGAGTTCGGCCAGGCCGTGCGCAGCATCGGGCTCGAGGGCGTGACCTATTCCGTCGGGTGGACCGCCTGGCTGGACATCGCCGCTCAGGGCGTGAACAAGTCCACCGCGCTCGAGGCGCTGCGTCAGAAGCTGGGCGTCGCCCCCGAGGACACGATCGCCGCGGGCGACGGCCGCAACGACATCGAGATGTTGGAGTGGGCGCACCGCGGCATCGCCATGGGGCAGGCCCCGGAGGAGGTCAAGGCCGCCGCCGACGAGGTGACCGCCCCCGTGGAAGAGGACGGTCTGGCGCTGGTCCTCAATGGCCTGATCGACGACGACGCCCCGGCCCTGCGCTAGCGCCCGGCCCACTCCCGCAGCGCGGCCCGGACGAACTCCGCGCCCTCGGCGCCGCCGTAGTTCGCGGCGAACCGCGGGTCCGCGACGTACATGTCGGCCAGCCCCAGAATGTAGCCCGTGTCCGGTTCGCCTCCGGCTCCCGGTGTCCCCGGGATGCCGGAGAGCCACGCGACGTGGCGGGCCGCCAGCTCTTGGGCTGCCGCGGAGGCCGGGTCCGTGCCCGCTGCCGCGGCAGCCGCCCAGTCCGCTCCGAGCTGGCGCGTGGTCTCCTGCCACGCGGCCTGCTCCTCGCGGCCCATGGACCGCCACCAGCGGTCAGAGTCCTGATAGGCCTGAGCGCCCCAGCGCTCCGTGACCTCGTCCTTGTGTTGCGTGTGGTCGAACCCGTCAAACATGTTCTCTGCCACGAGCTCACCACCTCCTTCCAGTGTTGTCAGTGTGTGTTCCACGGCCGCCAACTGCCGCTGCAAGCGCTCCTGCTGGCGGCGTAGCTCGGCCGCGTGCAGGCGCAGAGCGGCCGCTGATGCCGCGCGCCCTCGCGGTGACGACGCCGTCGCTGGTCCTTCGGCGGCGAGGACGTCCTGAATCTGCCGCACCGGCAACCCGAGTTGCCGCAGGAGCAGGATGCGCTGCAGGCGGAGCAGCGCGTCGTCGTCGTAGTACCGGTACCCGGTGTGTCCCACGCGCGACGGCGGCAGGAGGCCGACGTCGTCGTAATGCCGCAGGGTGCGGCTGGTGGTCCCGGCGAGCCGGGCCACCTCGGCAATGGGGTATTCGCGGTGCGTCATGCCTTCAGCGTAGAAGTTGACGCAGCGTCAAGGTCAAGGGGCCGGTAGGAAAGCTGGGAGATCCCTGTGTGTCCGGCGTCGCGCATTGTTGGCCCGGGCGCGCGGTGCCAAGGTTGAAATTATGTCGAACCCGTCTAAAAATCGATCGTCCGTGGCGTCTCGAGCCCTCGCCGGCTCCGCGATCGCCGTGCTCATGGGGGCCGTGGCCGGATGCGGAGCCACGGAAACGCCAGAGGAGGACAAGCAAGCTGTCCCGCACCACAGCTACGTCTCGCGGCCGGACCTCGCGCCGCCTGTGGTCGACGTGCGGGAGGATTCGGACGAGGCCTCGGACGGGTACACCTTCCTGACCCCGAATTTCGACACGGAACAGCCCAGCGATGGCGCCCTGATCCTGGACGCGGCGGGCGAGCCGGTGTGGATGGAGACCGCCGAGGACGATGACCTCGACGACGATATTTTTGACCTGCGCGTGCAGGAGTATCAGGGCGAACCGGTGCTGACCTACTTCCTCGGCAGCAGCCGCGAGGGGCGCGGCAACGGCGAGATCGTCATGCTGGACGAGTCCTACGAAGAGGTGGCCCGCGTGACCACCACGGCAGACGTCGGGGCCGGGAACGCCGACTTCCACGACACGGTGATTACCGAGGAGGGGACCATGCTGCTGGGCGCCTACGTGCCCAAGCAGCATGACCTGAGCGAGGTGGGCGGCCCCACCGACGGCTGGGTGGAAGACGCGGTCATTCAGGAGATCGACATTGAGACCGGCGAGGTCCTCTTCGAGTGGAGCGCCATCGAACACATCCCGCTGAGCGAGACGATGTTCGACTACGGGGACGAGGCGAAGAGCGCCGAGGAGGATGCCGAGGAGAACGAGGACGCCCCCGCGTTCCCGTCCGAGGAGTACCCGTACGACTACTTCCACATCAACTCCATCACGGAGGACGACGACGGCAACCTGCTGGTCTCCGCCCGCCACACCCACACCGTGTACAAGCTGAACCGGGACACCGGCGAGGTGGAATGGAAGCTCGGCGGAGCGGACAGCGACTTCGAGATGGGCGAGGGCGCCACGTTCTCGTGGCAGCATGACGCCAAGCGCTCCCCGGACGGGACGATCACCCTGCTCGACAACCACTCCCACGATCCGGGGGCCAAGGAATCCTCCCGTGGGCTGCGGCTGGAGGTGGATGAAGAGGCGATGACCGCTTCAGTTCACACTGAATACTTGCCGCCGGAGGAGCGCGTGGGCTTCGCCATGGCCAACCTGCAGGAGCTTGAGGACGGCACCGTCCACATCGGCTGGGGCATGGCTCCCCTGTTCTCCGAATACACCAACGAGGGTGAGCTGTTGCGGGACGTCTGCCACGGCTCGGACTGCTACGGCGAGGACTATAAGGGCAACGGAACCAGCTACCGCTCCTACACCTTCGAGTGGGAGGGCCGCCCGGCGACCTCGCCGGACGTCGTCGTGCAGGACGACGACGGGGCGCGCACGGCGTACGTCTCCTGGAACGGTGCCACCGAGGTGGCGCAGTGGCGGCTCGTCACCGGCGAGGACGAGGCCAGTGCCACTGCGGGCGAGGTCGTGGACCGCGAGTCCTTCGAGACCAGCCTGACGGTCCCGGACGAGGCCCAGTACGTGGCGGTCGAGGCGCTCGATGAGAACGGCGAGGTCCTCGGGACCGGCGTGGCCGAGGAAGCGGCGGCTCAGCAGTAGCCGCCGCGTGGCCGCGGGTCCGGCTAGCCCGCGGCGAGGGTCAGCAGGCGCGCCGCGGCCGGGAGCGCGGCCGCCTGGTCCTCAATGCGGGAGCGCGCAATGGCCTTGGATACGGCCTGGGCCGTGATCCCCAGCGCGGCGGCGATGTCCTTTTGTTGCCCGCGCACCCCGTGGGTGAAGAGGTCGACGACGGCCCATTCGGCCTCCGTCCGGTGGGCCACGAGGTGGCCGATCAGGCGGAGGACCGCTTGGGCTTCCTCGGCCTGATCGGCGGCGTTTCCGGCGACGGCGAGCGGCACCCGGTCCCCGGCCTTCTGTGCGGCGGTGACCGCGCGGCGGGCGTGAACGATGGCCGGGCCGCGCACGTCGTCGAGCTCGTCGGGCAGGGGCTCGTGCAGGCTGCCCGCGCCGATGCCGATGTTCCAGCGCTGCTGCCGGAGCGCCAGGAGTGCGGCGGTGATGGCGTGGGCCGGGTCGGAGACGATGCCGATGGCCTCATCCCCGACCGAGCGGTGGAACGCCAGCGCCGTCGGCACGTCGCGCAGGGCGCGGATCAGCTCGTCCACCCGGTCGCCCGCAGTCCTAGTGTCCCGCTGGTTGATCGTCACAACGTACATGCGCCTCAGTATGCCACCGGGGTGTCGCCGGATTCGGGGACCGGTGGGGAGCGATTTCAACAGTACATAGTTTTGTGTACTGTTGTCGGGTGGAGACCTTGACCGAAACGCATGCCCGCGCCGTGGCTCGCCTCGGCTACGCCCTGTCTGACCCGGGCCGGGCGCGCATTCTGGTGCGGCTGCGCGCTGGCGCGGCCACGCCGTCGGACCTGGTGGCGCTGCTCGGGGCCAGCAAGCAGGCCGTGTCCAACCACCTCGCGTGCCTGCGCGGGTGCGGGCTCGTCGAGGCCGAGCGGCAGGGGCGCAGCCAGCTATACCGGCTGACGTGGGACGGCCTCGCCCAGGCGATCGACGCACTGGCCGCGCTCACCCTGCAGGTTGACCCCCAGTGCTGCGGCCCCGACGGGTGCCGATGCCCATGAGACGGACACCCACGGCTGCTGCGCTGAGTCCCGAACGACGCCGCACGCTGATCCGGCGCATCCGCTGGATCGTCGCCGGAACCATCACCTACAACGTCATCGAGGCGATCGTCGCGCTCAGTGCCGGTGCCGCCGCGTCCTCCAGCGCGCTGCTGGGCTTCGGGCTCGATTCCATCGTGGAGGTGCTTTCCGCGGCCGCCGTCGCGTGGCAGTTCGCGGCCGCGGATCCCCAGCGACGGCAAAAGCCAGCCCTGCGGCTCATTGCGATCTCCTTCTTCGGCCTCGCCGGCGTCGTCGTTCTGGATGCGGTCCGCGCGTTCGCCGGTGGGGGCGAGGCCCAGCCGTCTGGCATCGGCATCGCCTTGGCCGCGGCGAGCCTCGCCGTGATGCCGCTACTGTCCTGGTTCGAGCGGCGGACGGGGCGCGAGCTCGGGTCCGCCTCCGCCGTCGCGGACTCCAAGCAGACGCTGATCTGTTCCTATCTCTCCGCCGCGCTGCTGATCGGCCTCCTGCTCAACGCGGTGCTCGGCTGGGCGTGGGCCGATCCCGTCGCGGCGCTGGCGATCGCCGGGTTTGCGGTGCGGGAAGGGCTGGAAGCCTGGCGCGGCGAGGCCTGCGCCCAGCCGGTCAGCCAGCTCGTCTCCACGGAGGAGCCGGCGGGCGGCTGCGGCTGCGGGCACTAGGCGTGCCTACCGCGCGGGCTCGACGGCGGGCAGTGGGCCCGTCTCCGGGCGCGCCGGGCTCAGGTCCACCACCGTCCAGCGTAGGAAGAATTGGGTCAGCGGGCCGATGAGGAGCGCATAGGCCACGGTGCCGACGCCGAAGATCCCGCCGAGCGTCCAGCCGATCGCCAGCACGCTGACCTCCACCACCGTGCGCACCAGCCGCATGCTGAGGCCCGTGCGCAGGTGCACGCCGGTCATGAGGCCATCGCGCGGTCCGGGGCCAAATTGGGCGCCGATGTAGAGGGCGCCGCCGAGCCCGTTGATCACGAGCGCCGCCGCGATCGCGGTCACCTGCCATGCGAGTGACTCGATCGGTGGAAGGAGCCACAGCGTGGCGTCCGCGGCGACCCCGATCCAGACGGCGTTGACGATGGTCCCCAGCCCGGGCCATTGCTTCAGGGGGATCCAGAGCAGCAGGACCAGGAGGCCGACCAGGATGATGATGGTGCCGATGCTCAGGGGCAGGCGCGTGCTGAGGCCGTAGTGCAGCACGTCCCACGGTGCCTGCCCCAGGCCGGCGCGGACGAAGACGGCCATGGCGACGCCGAACAGCGTGAGCCCCACCATCAGGTTGGTCAGCCGCAGGGCGAGTCGCCCGGCGCGGAGCTGCTGGAGGGGAGTGAGTGGGAGGAGCTGGGGGTGCGATGTCTGGGCCATGCCTCCACTCTGCGGCTTATTGGCCCTTGAAAAAATAGCCAATTCGAGCAGAATGGCTCTATGAGCACCGTCACGCCCAGCCGCCGGCTGGGCAGCCATCGCCTAGCGGCCATGCTGGGTTCTCCGGATGCCTCGCGGCCCGCGTATGCCTGGCTCGCCGACTCGATCCGCCAGCTCATCGCCAACGGCCGGCTGCTCCACGGCACGGCCTTGCCCAGCGAACGCCAGCTGGTCACCGCCCTCGGGCTCAGCCGTACCACCGTCTCCCGCGCCTACGCCGAGCTGCGCGACCGCGGCTACGCCAGCGCCCACGTCGGCGCCGGCACCATCGCTCAGGTTCCGGGCGGCCCCGTCGCCGGGGGCGGGGAGCCGCTGCCGTTGGGCGGATTCGGGCCGCACGGCGGCAGTCGGGGCGGGTCCGACGACGAGGGCACGCCGACCGCCGTCGACCTCACGTGCGCCGCGCCGTCGGCCCCCGTGGGGCTGGCCGAGGTCTACCAGGAGGCGCTCGATGAGCTTCCGGCCTACATCGGCGGGATGGGCTATTTTCCCCTCGGAGTGCCCGCCCTGCGGGAGGCCATTGCCGCCGATTACGCGGCGCGCGGCGTGCCCACCGATCCCGAGCAGATCGTGGTCACCGCCGGTGCGCTCGCCGGCGTGGCCGCGGCCGCCCGGCTCCTGCTGCGCCCCGGCGGCGTCGCGCTCGCCGAAAGCCCCACCTACCCCAACAGCGTCACCTCCTTGCGTCACCACGGGGTCCGGGTTGCCGCGGTCCCCATCACGGCGGAGGGGACCGACGTCGAGGCGGTCACCGGTGCCCTGCGCTCCAGCGGCGCCCGGGCCATGCTCTGCCTGCCGGACTTTCACAACCCCGTGGGGACGCTGGCGTCGAACGAGACCCGCGAGCGCTGGGTCGCCGCCTTGCGGGCCGCCGGAGCCACCGGAATCGTGGACGAGACCTGCGCCAAGCTGTGGCTGGACGAGGAGCCGGACGTGCTCCCGCTGGCCGCGTTCTCCCGTGACGTGGTGACCGTCGGCAGTGCGAGCAAGTCCCACTGGGGTGGTTTGCGGCTGGGGTGGATTCGGGCCCCGCACGCGCTGATCGGCGCGTTGGCGCGGGTGCGCATGAACCTCGACCTCGGGGCGCCCGTGCTGGACCAGCTGGTGCTCGCCCGGCTCATGCAGCGCTCCTCGTCGCTGGCACCGCACACGCGCCGGCAACTGCGCTCCACGCGGGATTTCGTTATCGAGCAGGCCGCAGACTTGCTGGCGGACTGGCGCGTCCGGCGTCCGGCCGGCGGGCTCTCGCTCTGGTTCGAACTGCCGGAGCCGGCCTCCACGCGACTCACGGCGGCGGCCGCGCGGCGCGGCGTCCTCCTAGCTCCAGGGTCCACGTTCGCGGTGGCCGATCACGGGCTCGAGCATTGGATGCGGATCCCGTTTGCCCAGTCGCAGCAGGAGCTGGAATGGGCGCTGCCACGGCTGGCCGAGGCGTGGGACGAGGTGCGCGGCCGTGCGCCGCTTACCGGCGTCCGCGGCTGATATCCACCACGCACCAGCGGAAGAAGAACTGCGTCAGGGGGCCGATCGACAGCGCGAACACCGCGGTGCCGACGCCCACCACGCCCCCGAGCAGCCAGCCGACGCCCAGGGCGGACAGCTCCATCAGGGTGCGGATCAGACGCACGCTGAGGCCTGTCTTGAAATGCAGACCGGTCATCAGGCCGTCGCGTGGGCCGCCGCCGTATTGGGCGCCGATGTACAGGGCGGTGCCGAGGGCCATGAGCACGGTGGCCACCGCCATGAGCGCGATCTTCACCGCCAGCGGGTCCGGGGTGGGCAGCCACCGGATGACGAGGTCTGCGACCGGCCCGACGGCGAACGTGTTGACCACGGTGCCGAGCCCGGGCCACTGCTTCATGGGAATCCACAGCAGCAGGATGACCAGGCCCACCAGCACAATGACCGTGCCAAAGCTGAGGCCGAGCCGGTTACTGAGGCCCTGATGCAGGACGTCCCAGGGGGAGACACCGAGCCCGGCTTGAACGAAGAGGCCCACTCCGGACCCCAGCAGCGCAATCCCACCCACCAAGTGCAGTAGCCGGCGGGCCGTCCGGGGCGCGCGGAGCTGCTGTAGCGGGGTCATCGGGATCAGGCGTGGGCGCGAGGAATCGGACACCCGCACTATTAAACGCTCCCCGCGGCCCAGAGACCATTTCGCTGCGTCACACCGTCGCCCCGCGAGAGTGGGCTGGTCTGTACACGCCGCGGGGCGGCGACCCGAAGGTCACCGCCCCGCGCAAGAAGGTCGTGAGCGACTAGCCCTTAAAGCGCTCGATCGAGGCGGCCAGCTCCGCCTCGGCAGCCTCGCGGCCCTGCCATCCCTCGGCCTTGACCCACTTGCCGGGCTCCAGGTCCTTGTAGCGGGTGAAGAAGTGCTCAATCTCCTTCAGCAGCCACTCGTCCACGTCCTCGAGCTCCTTGATGTGGTCGAAGCGCTTGTCGTCCGCCACGCACAGCAGCTTCGCGTCGCCGCCGCCGTCGTCCGTCATGTTGAACACGCCGATCGGGCGGGCCTCGACGACGACGCCCGGGATCAGGTCCACGCCCGGGATCCACACCATCGCGTCCAGCGGATCGCCGTCCTCACCCAGGGTGTTGTCGAAGTAGCCGTAGTGGGTGGGGTACTGCATCGGGGTGAACAGCACGCGGTCCAGGCGCAGGCGGTGGGTCTCGTGGTCGATCTCGTACTTGACGCGGGATCCGGTGGGGATCTCGATCGTGACGTCGTGGCTCAAGATGTCTCCTCAGATGAGCTGGTGCCCCGCCGGCCTGCGGGCGGGCCGATGCGTCGGGGGCTAAGGTTTACAGTGCTGCAGCCAGCGTATACGGCGAGGGCGCACGCAACACAGATTTTGCTGGTCCAGTTGCCATCGGGGGTGCCTATGCGACGCGGTTTTGAGGCCGTCACCGCGGTCCTGCTCACCGTCATGATGGCCGCCCTCGTGATCGTCGCCGCGCTGCCGCTGACGCCCGCCCTGTTGACCCGCACGGTCCCGCTGCAGCCCCAAACGGAACTGCCGTCGGTCGCCTCGCCGCCAGCGGAGCAGAGCTCCGCGGGCTCGACGCCGGAGGGGCCGGCTCGTGAGGCGGTCGCCGCGGCGCTCGGGGAGCGTTTCGCGCAGCCTGCCGCTGCGGCGGGGCAGCTCGCCGGAACCGTCGTCGACGTCGCCTCGGGGCAGACGTTGTTTGCCGCCGACGCGGACGAGCCGGGCGTGCCCGCCTCCTCGTTGAAGACCCTGACCGCGGCGGCGTCGCTGTCCGTCCTCGGCGAGGACGCGCGCCGGAGCACCAGCGTGCACTGGGAGGGCCAGGACGTGGTGCTGGTGGGTGACGGTGACGTGCTGCTGACCCAGGCCAAGCTCGAGGAACTCGCCGCCGAGGCGGCCGAGCGGATCACCGCCCAGTCCGGCGCGGGGGAGCTCAACGTGGTGCTGGATGACACGCTCTTCGCCGGCAGCACGTTGAGTCCGCACTGGGATGAATCGCTCATGGCCGGGCAGCATATTGCCCCCGTCATGCCCCTGGCCCTCTACGCCGGGCACACCTCCGCGGACGCTGCCACCCGGGCCGCGGATCCCGGGATGAGCGCCGCCCTCGCGTTCCACCGGGCCCTGGGCGCGCAACTGGAGGGGACCGGCGCGTCCCTCAGTGCCGACGTGGTGCGCGGCACGGCCCCCGAGGGCGCGGCGGAAATCGCCGCGGTGGACTCGGCGACCACGGGTGAGATGGTGCGGGTCATGACGGAGGATTCGGAAAATTACGTCGCGGAGGCGCTGGGCCGGCTGGTCGCGCTGGAATCCGGGCATGCGGCCAGCTTCGGTGGGGTCTCCCAGGCGCTGACGGCCACCGCGGAGCGCATGGGCGTGGACACCGCGGGGATGCGCATCGTGGACGCGTCCGGGCTGGCCGCGGCGAATCATGTCACGCCCGCGCAGTTGGCCGGCGTGATGACCGCCTCGGCCGTCTCCGCGAGCGGCGGGCTGCGCGAGCTGCCGTACGTGCTGCCCGTCGCCGGGGCCACCGGCACGCTGTCCGCGCGCCTCGATGGCGACGCGACCCGCGGCAAGGTGCGGGCCAAGACGGGCACGCTGACCGGTGTCGTCACCCTCACCGGGTACGTGACGACTCAGGACGGGGCGCTGCTGGCCTTTTCCTTCTTCGCCCGGGACGTCCCGGGGGCGCTGGGGCCGGCACGGGATGCGCTCGACGACGCGGCGACGGCGCTCGCAGGGCTGTAAGCCCCGCGAGGCAACCGTTCGTGATTCGATAGGCGCATGGACACTTCGCAGGCACCCGCCCCGCAAGCCAAGCTCATCGACTTTGGGCTCGCCGCCAAGACCGGCGCGGCGCTCAGCACGCCCGGCCCCAAGCTCACCCCCGCCGAAGCGGCCGCGGTCGTCGCGGACTTGCGCGCGCACGCGGACGCCGCCGTCGCGCACGTCCACCAGATTTCTCAGCTCGACGCCGCCGCCGACCTGCGCGATTCCGAGGTGCTCGTGGTGGACCGGGCCAGCTGGGCCCGGGCCAACGTGCTCAGTTTCCAAGCCATGATCGACGCCCCCTTACGTGCCGCGGCCGCCAAGCACGGCGACAAGCTCACCGGGGTGACCACGGAGGTGGGCTCGCGCGTCACGGCCACGGAAATGGGCGCCATCCTGTCCTTCCTCTCCTCCAAGGTGCTCGGTCAGTATGACCCGTTCGCGCCGCTGGTCCGCCCGGAGCTTCCGGAGGCCGGTCGCCTGCTGCTCGTGGCCCCGAACATCGTGGAGGTGGAGCGGGAACTGGGCGTGGAACCGGCGGACTTCCGCCTGTGGGTGTGCCTGCACGAGCAGACCCACCGGGTGCAGTTCGCCGCCGCCCCGTGGCTGCGGGATCACCTGTTGGAGCAGATCGATCAGCTGGTCACCGGCATGCTGGACACGGCGGAATCTTTCAGCGACCGGCTGCAGCAGGTCTTGAGCGAAAAGCAGTCGCTCGCCAGCATTCTGCGCTCGCCGGCGGACCAAGAGCGCATGAGCCACCTGACGGCCGTGATGAGCCTGTTGGAGGGCCACGCCAACGTGGTCATGGACGGGGTGGATTCCTCGATCGTCCCCACCGTGAAGACCATCCGCCGTCGCTTCGCCGCCCGTGGCAAGGACCGCGGTCCGCTGGAGAAGTGGCTGCGCAAGGTGCTGGGGCTGGACGCCAAGATGCGCCAGTACGCGGACGGCCAGCGCTTCGTCAACGCCGTGGTGAAGCAGGCGGGACTGGAGGCGTTCAACCGCGTGTGGGAGCGCGCCGAGCACCTCCCCACTGAGCACGAGCTGCACCATCCCGACGCGTGGGTGCAGCGCATGAGCGCCTAGATGGGCGGGCATCTGCCGCCCTGCGTCGCGTCCGCCCGCCGCGGAGTCCTCGCCGCGCTCGCCGGCTGGAGCGCGGACGGGTGCCCGGGCAGTGGTGTAGAGGACGACGACGCCAGCGCTGGCGCGGCACCGCACGTTCTCCTCGCCGTGAGCGGGGGAGCGGATTCGCTGGCGCTCGCGGCGGCGGCCGCGTTCTTAGCGTCCACGGCGCAGGTGGAAGCCTGCGCCCTCATCGTCGATCACGGCCTGCAAGCTGGTAGCGCCGAAGCCGCTGCGACCGCCGCCGAGCAGGTCCGCGGGCTCGGGCTGAGCGCCCGTGTGGTGGAGGCGCAGATCGCCGATCCCGGCACCGAGGAGCAGGCCCGCGAGGCCCGCTACGCGGCGCTGGAGGCGGCGGCCCGGCGCTGGGAAGAGGAGTCGTCCCGACCCGTGGCGATCCTCACCGGGCACACCCTCTCCGACCAGGCTGAGCAGGTCCTCTTGGGACTGGCGCGGGGGTCCGGAACTCGCGCGCTCGCCGGGATCCCTGCGGCGCGCGGGCGCATCCTGCGGCCGTTCCTCGGCGGGGCGCCGGGGACCGAGGACGGTGTGTGGCGCGCGGACACCGAAGCGATCTGCGCCCACGCGGGCCTGACCCCGTGGCAGGACCCGACCAACGCGGAGCGGGTCGCGGCCCGCAATCGCATCCGCCTCGACGTGCTGCCCTACCTCGAATCGACCCTCGGCCCCGGGGTCGACGCCGCGCTGGCGCGGACGGCCCGGCTGGCCGCCGCGGATGCCGACTATCTCGACGCGGAGGCGAGCCGCGCCTACGGCGAGCTCGTTCTGACCGGGACCGACGCCGTCGTCCTCCGCCTGGAGGGCGTGCGCGCGCTGGCCGCACCGCTGAGGCGGCGGGTGCTCCGGCAGGCCGCACTCGCCGCGGGCGGGCTCTCGCCCACCTACGAGCGGACGGTGGCGCTGGAAAGGCTCTGCGCGGCCGGGGGATCGGCCGGGCCGGTGCAGTTGGCGGGGCACGTGGAGGCCTTCCGGGTGCGCGATGGTGCGGCGTATGGGCACCGCGCCCCGGTGCTGGTGCTGCGGGCGGCGCGCTGATTCATTGCGCGGTAACCTTGGTGGTGTAGCCGCATCCGGCGCCCGTGGTGCCGAGAGAAGACTCGTCCAAGACCCCAGAGATTTCAGGAGCCCCTTTCGTGGATTCGAACGACGTGAGTGCCGACCTGGCACACGTGCTCTACACCAAGGATCAGATTCAGGACAAGATCGCCGAGATGGCCGCCGCGATCGACAAGGACTACGAGGGCCGGGACATTCTGGTGGTGGGCGTGCTCAAGGGCGCCGTGATGGTCATGGCGGACCTCTCCCGGGCGCTGCACTCGCACGTGACCATGGACTGGATGGCCGTTTCCTCCTACGGCTCCGGAACCACCAGCTCCGGGGTGGTCCGCATCCTCAAGGACCTGGATACGGATCTCATGGGCAAGCACGTCCTCATCGTCGAGGACATCATCGATTCCGGCCTGACCCTGTCCTGGCTGAAGTCCAACCTCGAGTCCCGCGGCCCGGCCTCGGTGGAGATCTGCACGCTGCTGCGCAAGCCGGAGGCGGCCAAGGTGGAGATTGATGTGAAGTATGTGGGCTTCGATTGCCCCAACGAGTTCGTGGTGGGTTACGGCCTGGACTTCGCCGAGAAGTACCGCAACCTGGACTTCATCGGCACCTTGGCGCCGCACGTCTACAACTAGCGGGCGCGGGGGCGGCGCGGCGCGCAACACGCAGGGACCTATTGATTTTCGATAGGTTATGAGCGATCATCGATACATGATTCCTCGCTTGGTGACGCCGCTGCGCGTCCTGCTCGTCCTCCTCTTTGCCGGCATCCTCGCGGTCCAGGCGCTTATGGTGGCCACGGTGATCTACGAGGCCACGGAGGGCGGCGACGCGGCCCTGCCGATCCCCGCCCTCGTGCTGCTGGGTGGCGCGTGCCTGCAATTCATCATCTACTGCGTGTGGCGGCTGGTGGGCCTCGTCAAGGCCGGCAGCATCTTCTCCGCCACCGCCTTCCGCTGGGTGGCCGGCATCCTCTGGGCCTACGGCGCGGCGCTGGCCTTGTGGGTGCTCTTCACCGGCGTCGTCGGCTTCTTGGCTCGCTTCACGGACGCGGACATCCCGCCCGGGATCGTCCTGATCCTCATGGTGATCGCGCTCGCGGGCGTGGTTCTCTTCCTCCTCATTGCGGTGATGCGGGCCCTGCTACAGCAGGCCGTGGAGCTGCGCACCGAGATGGAAGGGGTCATCTAATGCCGATCGTTGTGCGGCTCGACGTCGAGCTGGCCCAGCGCAAGCTGGCCGTCGGGGACTTCGCCGAGCGCGTGGGCCTCAGCCCCGCCAACGTGGCCGTGCTCAAGAACGGCCGGGCCAAGGCCATTCGATTCAGCACCTTGGAGGCGATCTGCCGGGAGCTCGACTGCCAGCCCGGCGACCTGCTGGAGTGGGTGCCGGACGGGCAGGAGCCCGATTAACGACGACGGCGCCGCACCGGGCACTGGGCCGGTGCGGCGCCGTCGTCGGACCCTGCGCTACAGCGTGGCCGTGTCGATCACGAAGCGGTAGCGCACGTCGCTGCTCAACACGCGCTCGTAGGCCTCATTGATCTGCTCGGCGGAGATGAGCTCCGTCTCCGGGGAGATGTCGTGCTCGGCGCAGAAATCGAGCATTTCTTGTGTCTCGGCGATGGACCCAATGTTGGACCCGGCAAACGTGCGCCCGCCGATGATCAGGGAAAACACGGAGACCGGCAGGGGCTGCGGCGGGGCGCCGACGTTGATCAGGGAACCCTCGGGAGCCAGTGCGGCGAGGTAGGCATCCATGTCCAGGGGCGCGCTCACCGTGTTGATGATCAGGTCGAAGGATCCGCGGAGGGACTCGAGCGCGCCGTCCTCGCCGGTGGCCACATGGCGCGTGGCGCCAAAGGCCAGCGCGTCCTCCTGCTTGGACGCGGTGCGGGAAATGGTGGTGACCTCGGCGCCCATGGCGACCGCGATCTTCACGGCCATGTGGCCGAGTCCGCCCAGTCCGACCACGGCGACCTTGGTGCCGGGTCCGGCCTGCCAGCGACGCAAGGGGGAGTAGGTGGTGATGCCCGCGCACAGCAGCGGTGCGGCGGATTCGTAGGGCAGGGCCTCGGGGACCGTGAGGACGAAGTCCTCGTCGACGACCACGTGCGTGGAGTAGCCGCCCTGGGTGATGCTCCCGTCCCGGTCCACGGAGCCGTAGGTCTGCGTGTTGCCGTTCAGGCAGTAGTGCTCGTTTCCCGCCTGGCACTGCTCGCACTCGCGGCAAGAGTTGACCATGCAGCCGACGCCCACGCGGTCCCCGACGGCGTGGCGCGTGACCTCGGGGCCGACCTCGACGACTTCACCGACGATCTCATGCCCCACCACCTGCGGAAAGGTCAGTGGCCCCCACTCCTCGCGGAGGGTGTGGATGTCGCTGTGGCAGATGCCGGCGTAGCGGATGGCGATGTTCACGTCGCGCGGGCCCACCGCGCGCCGGGTGATGGACAAGGGGGTCAGTGGGTCGGTCGCCGAGGTGGCGCCAAAGGCTTTAACGGTAGTCATGATGGCTCCATCGTTCTCCCGCTGGCCCGCGCGGTCAAGTGCTGTCAGCACAATCCTTCCGGGACTCACGCTGTGCCAACCGGGCATGACCCCTCTCCATGGGAATGCGCTTGCTGATAGCTTCCGAAAGGTCGACCGGACGTGATGGGGGTCACAGCGTTGTGAGGCCGGGGCGGCACAGAACTGCATTCCACGGGAGGAAAAGTGAACATGCGCACCACCACGAGCCTTCGCGTTCGGGGCGCGGCAGCAGAGACGCTGTCCGCCGCCCTCATCGCCGGCACCGCTCTCGCCGCGAGCGCCGCACCGAGCGGCCAAGCGAACCCTCGCGCCCAAACCCAACAGACGGCGCTGGAGCGGCAGGTCTTGCCGGACGGCGACGGGTGGGGCTCGGCCGGCACCGGCACCACGGGCGGCGCGGAGGCCGCCAGCGAACACGTGTACGACGTCGAATCCCGCGCCGAACTCCTCGCGGCGTTCGAGGACGCCGGCGACGCCCCCAAGATCATCCGGGTCTACGGCGTCATCGACGGCAACGAGGGCCCGGACGGTGTTCCCCAGTCCTGTGACGCCTACGCGGCCGGCACCGGCTACGATTTCGAGGCCTACCTTGAGGAGTATGCGCCGGAGACCTGGGGGTGGGACGAGGAACCCTACGGCGCGCTAGAGGACGCCCGCGACGCGGCGGCCGGGAACCAGCAGGCCTGGATTCGCTGGGACATCCCCTCCAACACCACCCTCGTCGGTGCGGACTCCGAAGCGGGCATCACCGGTGCCGCCCTCCGGGTCAACCAGCAGGAAAACGTCATCATCCGGAACCTGACCATCAGCGATTCGCGCGACTGCTTCCCCGCGTGGGATCCCACGGACGGTGACTTGGGGAACTGGAACAGCGAGTACGACTTGCTGCAGATCATCAATGGTTCCGAGAACGTCTGGCTGGATCACAACACGTTCACGGACGCCCCGAACTTCGACGACGAACTGCCCGAATACTTCGGGCGGACCTACCAGACGCACGACGGCGCGGTGGATGTCACCAACGGCTCCACCTACGTGACGATGTCCTACAACCGGTTCGAGGATCACGACAAGCTGATGTTGATCGGCTCCACGGACTCGCCTGACCGCGGGGATCCCGGCAAGCTGAAGGTCACCATCCATCACAACGTCTTCAAGGACATCGGCCAGCGGGCCCCGCGGGTGCGCTACGGCCAGGTGGACGTCTACAACAACCACTTCATCGCCACCGACGGCGCGCACGTGCCGTACAGCTATCTGTTCGGCGTCGGCGCCGAGTCCCATCTGCATGCGTCCCACAACGCGATCACGGGTGACATCGCCGCCGAATCGGTGTTGAAGAACTGGCGCGGCGAGGTGGTCACGGCAACGCACAACACGCTTAATGGCCACCAGGTGGACCTGCTGGCCGCCCACAATGCGGCGGTCGACGCCGAGACCCAGCTCGCCGCGGACGCATCCTGGACGCCGCAGTTGCGCGGTAAAGTCCACGCGCCGCAGGCCATTCCGGCGTTGCTCTCTCGTGGCACCGGTCCCGTCCTCACGGCGGGGGAGTGATGAGGGAGATTTCGACGCTTTCCCGGCGCGCCGTCCTGCGCACACTGGGTCTCGCAGCCGGCGCCGCAGCGGGCTCGGCGGCGCTAGCGTCCGCGGGTGCCAGCGCACACGCCACGGGGGCGACGTCGTCGTTTTCCGTCACTCCAACCACCGCGGGTGGTGCAGCGCGCGGGCCGGTGGTGTTCGTCGTCGGTGACTCGACGGCGAGTGCCTACGAGCACGGGCTGCGCCCACGCACCGGCTGGGGCCAAGCGCTGGCCCTGCTCACCGGCACGAAGGCCTCGGTGTTCGATTACGCCTGGTCCGGTGCGTCTTCGAAGAGCTTCGCGGATGCGGGCAAGCTGGAGACGGTGCGGCAGATGATGCGCCCGGGCGACTACCTGCTCATTTCATTCGGGCACAACGATGAGAAGACCTCGGACCCCGACCGTGGCACGGACCCGGACACGACGTTTAAGGAGTATCTGAGCCGGTACCTCGAGGCGGCGCGCTCGGCCGGGGCGCACCCGGTGTTGGTCACGCCCGTGGAGCGTCGCCGGTTCGATGCGGCGGGGATCGCGCAGACCTCGCACGGCGAATATCCGCGGGCCATGCGTGAGCTGGCCGAGTCCACGGGGACGCCGTTGGTGGACCTGACCGAGCTGTCGCTGCAGCTGTGGCAACAGCTCGGTCCGGAGGGGACCCTGTCCCATTTCCTGCACCTCGAGCCGGGAGCGCACCCGCAGTACCCGGAGGGGCGGGAGGACAACACGCATTTCCACGCCGTGGGCGCGCTCGCCGTGGCTCGGTTGGTGGCGCGGGATCTTGTGGCTCAAGGCGTGACCCCCGGCAGCTGGTTCACGCGCCTCGAGCGGGAGATCGATCCGCTGACCGAGACGTATTGGCCGCCCGAGCGGCCTGTGGATGCGGCGCGGATCATCGACGTCGGGCCCGGCGGGGACTTTACGTCCGTGCAGGCGGCCGTCGACTCGGTGGCCTCGCGCAGCGGCCAGCGGACCGTCATTCGGATTGCTCCCGGAGAATACCGGGAGGTCGTGCGAGTGCCCTCTGACAAGGAACGCGTCACGTTCTTGGGGCTCGGCGAACGGCCGGAGGACACGGTGTTGGTCTATGACAACGCCTCCGGGACGCCGCACCCTGAGGGCGGGACGTACGGGACCACGGGCAGCACGTCCATTCGGGTTGACGCCGCGTACTTTCACGCGGAAAACCTCACCTTCGCGAATGATTTCGATGAGGCCGCGCACCCGGAGATCACCAGCCGGCAGGCGGTGGCGCTGCGGCTGGCCGGGGACTATTCGGTGCTGCGCAACGTCCGCTGCCTCGGCCATCAGGACACGCTCTACGTCAATTCCCCGTCCACGGGCGTGCAGGCGCGGTTCCTGTTCGAGTCCTGCTTCGTGGAGGGGGACGTGGACTTCATCTTCGGCCGCGGCACCGCCGTCTTCGACGCGTGCCGGATCGTGTCCTTGGACCGCGGTGAGGCCAACAATGGCTATGTCACGGCCAGTAGCGTGGATCAGTCCATCAAGCACGGTTATCTGTTCGACGGGTGCGAGTTCGCCTCGACGGCGGCGCGCCGGACCGTGCATCTGGGCAGGCCGTGGCACCCGGGCGGGGACCCCAACGCGATCGCCCAAGTCCTCGTGAGGGACTCGCGGCTGGGGGACCACATCATGGCCTCCCCGTGGACGGACATGAGCGGGTTCTCCTGGACGGAGGCCCGGTTCGCCGAGCATCACAACCGGGGTCCGGGTTCGTTCCACTCGGAAGACCGTCCGCAGATGTCGGTCGCGGAGGCGGCTGAGTTCACGCGGGAGGCTTACCTCGCGGGTGACGATGGCTGGGCGCCGCAGCTGGCCGGCACGTCAGCGGACAGCGTGGCCCTGCTCAGCTACGCCGAGTAGTTGGCTGAGGGGGCGCGGCGGCCGGCATCGGTTGCCGCGCCCCGCCGCGGCGGCGCCCCGCTCGTCCGCCGCTGGCTGCCTCGTCCCCGTGCAACCCTCACGGGGCCACATTCAGTTGGCCCCGTTCTCGGCGGCCGGGGGCCCGGAATCCGTGGCCTCACGGTGCTGAAACAGACGCAGAACGGGGCGGAATGACGCTGCTCCGGCGTCCTACTCCACACCCGCCCACTGCGGCCTGTTTAGCGCATGGTTTTGTCAATGATCTCGGTAAGGAACGGTGCAACGACGGTGCGGCTGATGCGCAGATCAACGACGAGCGTTCCACGCGCACCCTCGCTCACCCAAGTCCGCACGGTCTCCAGGTCGTCCATGGTTTTCACCACCGCGGCCTCGGCGCCGTGCCCACGGGCTATTCCGGCAAAGTCGACCTCATCGATTTCCATGACCGCCTCGTCGAATCCGCGGGAGCCGTACTGGTGAATTTCCGCGCCATAGCAAGCGTCATTGAACACTAGGACCACGGCGCTCGCGGCCTGACGAATGACCGTGTCTAGGTCGGAAATTCCCATCAGTCCCCCGCCGTCCCCCGTCACTAAGACGGTTGTCACGTCCGGGCGGGCCCGTAGTGCGCCCGGCGCTGCCGGAAAACCCAGTCCGATGGCCTGAAAGTGCGTGCCGACGAGGAGAAGCGAATCGGGCTCGGGAACATCGAAGTAGCCGTTGGCCCACCCAATAAAGTGCCCACCGTCGGAGACGATTTGCCGCCTCTGCGGCAGGATGGTGTTGAGGGCCACCATGGCGCTGCGCGGATCGAGGCGGCCATCTGCAGCGATACCGCTGCCGGGATCGCGGTCGAGACTGAGTTGGGACTGCTGCGCGGCGGGCGCTTCCCCTGCCCAGCGCTTTGTTGGCACCGGGTGGTCGGCGAGGGCGGTCAGCACGTCCCGCGTCACAGCGCGGCTATCACCGCTGAGGTGGAGGTCCACCCGCGGCGCCGTCGGCAGGTCCTCTATGTCGATTTGGACGACGACGGCGTCTGAGGCGAACTGGTCACCGAAGGACGTGGTGAATTGGTTCAGTGCAGCGCCAGCCGCAAGGACTACGTCAGCGCGGTGGATCAGTGCGGATGACGCTTCGGAAGCAAAACCGCCGCACACACCGAGGTCCCATTCTCGCCCAGCGAAGGTCCCGCGAGCGGGGGCTGTGCTAGCAGTCAGCGCGCCAAGGCGGTCGGCCAAGTCGCCCAGTTCGGCGGCGGCATGTCGCGCCCCACGGCCGGCCAAGATCAGGGGGCGTTTGGCCTGCGCGAGGATCTGTACGGCGCGGCTCAGCTCGGGTAGGTTGCGGGCCTCTGTGGAGTGCTCGGGCCTAACACGCTGCGTTGCGTCGGCGAATTTCTGGTCAGGGGCCGCGTCCTGCGCGGGCGCACCGGCGACGTCGTGGGGGATGAAGAGCGCTACCGGACGGCGCTGTGATGTCGCGAGCGCGAAGGCCCGCAGAGTGTCGGCGCGCGGCGTCGCGGCGTTCACCGTGAGAGTGAGGGCGCCGGTGGCCTCGGCTAGGGCCTTCTGGTCAAGATCCCACGGACGACGCCCGGAAGCTGGGGCGTCGCCCACCACAAAGACCAGTGGAATGCGTGCTAGCGCGGCTTCAGCGAGTGCCGTGAGTGTATTCGTAAACCCGGGCCCATACGTTGTTGTGGCCACCGCGATCCGCCGCGTGGCGCGGTGGTAGGCATCTGCTGACGCTACGGTAGCCTGCTCGTGCCGCACGGCGGTGACGCGGACGTCAGTTGCTCGGGCTAACGCATCCGTGAAATAGGCATTGCCGTTGCCCATGAGAGCAAAGACGTCGCTGGCCTGGGTTGCCACAACCTGGGCGACGGCCGCGGAGACGGTGCCCTCTGATGGTGCGGGGTTCATGAGGCCTCCTCCAACACCCGGGCGTTCGTGGTCACGACTCCGCGCGGGGTTTCGCCTTGAGCGACCGCCTGAATGTTCTCCCACACGGTGGCGATCCGACGCTGGACGTTTTCCCACCCGACTCCGGCCATGTGCGGAGTGCAGACGACTTGTTCGAGGTCGAGCAATGGGCTCTTCAGGTCCAACGGTTCGCGATCGTAGACATCTAAGCCGGCTCCGGCGATTCGGCCTTCCTGCAGGGCACGGATGAGAGCCGATTCGTCGATCACCTCGCCTCGCCCGACGTTGACGAGAACAGCGCTGGATTTCATGAGGCCAAGTTCGGTCTCGCCGATGAGCTGGCCGGACCGATCATTGAGTGGCAGGTTGACGCAGACGACGTCGGAGTTCTCCATGAGTTCATCCAGGGGAACCGCGCGGGCATCGAGCAGCTCGGAAACCGTCAGCGGAATCTCCGCGTCGTCGTAGAAGATCACGTTGGCCCCAAACCCGTGCCGCACGATTCGCCCGACCCAACGTCCAATGTTGCCGAGCCCGACGATGCCAACGGTCTTGCCGTAGAGCTCTGAGTAAGACGTCTCATCAAGGTCTTGGCGCCACTTGCCTTCGCGTAGCAACTGCGTCGAGGCAGGAATCCGGCGCAGGACGGTCAGCATCAGTGTCAGCGCGTGTTCGGCAACGGAAATCGAGTGAGTCTTCATCTGCGCCACCGGAACGCCGAGATCGTTGAGGGTCTCCAGGGGAAGCTGCCCGTATCCCGAGCTCATGTATTGGATGAACTGCACGTTGGGCGCGGCGCGGAACACCTCTTCCGGTACCTCGACGCCGGAGATGATGAAGTCTGCGTCGGCGGCCTCTTGGCACAAACGCGAAACGTCAGTCTCCGGGGGCATTACTGCGACGGCGAACCCTTCGGGAGTCGCCTCAACCAGCCGATCAATGTAGTCATTGAGCGGATTGACGAAGAGGACCTTGTACGTCATTTGAGACCTTCCGACGTGGCCGCGTCTGAGGCGGGCAGATTGCTGATGATGGCCTCGACCACTTCGCGCGTGGGGGCGGAACCACCCAGGTCGCGAGGGCGTGGACCGGACGCGAGCGTGGTTCGCACGGCGGTCTGGATGTGCTCGGCCACGATCGTGCAGCGCTGGTCATCCCGGCGCTCGCCGAGCCAGGTGAGCATCATGGCAGCGGAGAGAATCATGGCGATTGGGTTCGCGACGTCTTGTCCCGCAATGTCCGGCGCGCTCCCGTGCGACGGCTGAAACACCCCGTGGGTCAGGCTCACGTCCGCGGAGGGGGCAACGCCCAGTCCGCCCACGAGCCCCGCGGCGATCTCTGAGACGATGTCGCCAAAGATGTTTTCTGAGACGACGACGTCGAACCTGCTCGGGTCCATGACCATGTGCATGGAGCCGGCGTCAATGTAGTACTTAGCGCTGCCAATGTCCGTGTTTCGCGCCGCGACCTCGTCGAAGACCTTCTCCAGCAACACGTTGCTGCGCAGGGCATTGGACTTGTGCAGCAGGGTGACGTGCCCCGGTGTGCCACGTTCACGGCGGGCGCGCGCTTGGGCGAAGGCCACGTCGAAAAGCTTTTCGCTCGTGGCCCTCGTAATGGTCATGCGATCGCTGGCCGTTTCATCACTGGGTTCGTGCTTGTCGTTGAGGCCGGCAAACATCCCTTCGGTCGTTTCGCGGATCACCAGCATGTCAATGGAGTCCGCTTTGACCGGACTGGTGACGCCTTCGTAGAGGCGTACCGGGCGGAGACTCGCGAAAAGACCGTAGTGGGCGCGCATTTCTACCTGAGCCCCGAGCTCGAGGCCTTCGGGGGTACGGACATCCGGCAAGCCCATCGCGCCGAATAGGACGGCGTCGGACGTACCGATCTCATCCATGTCGGCCGGAGTGATCTTGCGCCCCGTCCGTCGGTAGAGGTCAGCGCTGAAGTCGTGAAAGGTGTAGTCGAGCTCGAGCCCGTAGTGGTTCTGGCATGCGTCCAGCACAGTTGTGGCCGCATTGATGACCTCGGGGCCGATCCCGTCTCCCGGAATCACCGAGATGTTGTAGCGGGTCATGGTTTTCCTGTCTCTCGTGTCGCCGGGGGACCGCATCGACACTGATGCGCCGCGACTTGTCCCACTGGGTGGGATCTTTGATCTATTGAGTAGGAAGACGCTAGCAGCGTGTGATGCAGGTCGCAAGCACGCCGCCACGATGCGGAGTCTCCGAATCGAGAATTGAAGTCTGTTGCGTAGCTCACATCTGCCTGCTACCTTCTCTGCGCTGAATGATAAAGAGTTCCCACTGGATGGGAGATTGGAGGAGGGATGTCGAAGCACAGTACGTCCGGTCTACCCCTCGAAGGAGTCCGCGTTCTTGAACTAGGAAACTTCATCGCCGCCCCGTTTGCCGGGCGCGTGTTCGCCGATTTCGGGGCAGAAGTCATCAAGATTGAAAAGCCGGGGACGGGCGATGAGCTGCGCGATTGGCGCAAGGCGCGCGGCGGCACGTCAATGCTCTTTAGGACCATGGCACGGAATAAGAAGTCCGTGGTGTTGGACCTCCGAACGGAAGAAGGTCAAGAGGCCGTTCGGCAGTTGACCGCCGAGTGTGACGTGCTGATCGAGAACTTCCGTCCTGGCGTCCTCGAAGGGTGGGGGCTGGGGCCGGATGAGCTACAAGCCATCAATCCGGATCTCGTCTTTGTTCGGATTTCGGGGTATGGGCAAACGGGCCCGTACCGTGACCGCGCAGGATTCGGAAGCTCGGCGGAAGCCTTCGGCGGGCTTCGCTACATCACCGGAGAGCCAGACCGGCCAGCGGCGCGGTCCGCGGCCAGCTTGGCTGATACGGTCGCGGGCCTCTACGGCGTCATCGGAGCCCTCATCATCATGCTGCAACGCAGCCGCGGAGGACAAAGCGATGCAGCTCCCCTCGTCGATGTGGCGCTGTACGAAGGTGTCTTTAGCCTCTTGGAATCCCTGGTCCCGGATTACGACGCCTACGGCATGGTGCGTCAGCGCACCGGGGGCCACCTCCCAGGCGTGGTGCCCACCGGGTCCTATCCCACCGGCGATGGCCTTGAAGTCGTGATTGGCGGCAATTCGGCCTCCGTCTTCAAACGGCTCATGCGCGCGGTCGGTCGTGAGGACTTGGCGGACGACGTTGCGCTGGAATCCACGGAGGCGCGCAGTGCGAGAGAAGAGGAGCTTAACGGCCTCATTTCAGCGTGGACTCAAGCACGTCCGCTCGGAGAGGCGCTGCACGCATTGAATGCGGCCGGCGTACCAGCTGGCCCGGTCTATGACGCGCCGTCGATTGCGGAGGACGAGCACTTTCTGGCGCGCGGAATGGTCCAAAAGCACCAAGTCGTCATCGAGGATGAGCCGGAGGACGTCCGTTTCCCCGGCGTCGTGCCTGTCCTGCCCGGCCGCGAGGGCATCGTGCGCTGGGTCGGACCGGACTTGGGAGCCCACACGGAGGAAGTGCTGTCTCGGTTGGCGGTTTCCGGCACCAATAGCTCGGCAGGTCGGTCCGCATGAACATTCACGTGACCGATGTTTTCCTACGCGATGGACTCCAAGATGAAGACGTCATCGTCTCCGTTGCTGACCGCGTGCACACGGGCGAGTTGCTCGCCGCCGCAGGAGTGGGGCGATTCGAGGTGGGGTCGCTGGTAAACCCCCAACGCGTGCCGCAGATGAGAGGCACCGAAGAGGTGCTGGCTCGATTGCAGCAGACGACGGCGTCGGAGCTCACGGTGCTGGCGTTGAATGCGCGCGGAGTACGCCGAGCTGCGGAGGCCGGCGCGACCGATGTCCAGATCGTCGCCTCGGCCAGCCAAGCTCACAGTGCAGCCAACGCTGGCCGCAGCACCGAAGTGGCCATGGAAGAACTGGCAGCCGAGGTGGCGCGTCATCCTGAGTTGAGGTTTCATGCGGGGATCTCCACTGCTTTTACCTGCCCCATCGAAGGCCCGATTGAGCCGGAGCGCGTCATCGGCTTGGTACGCGGGTTCTTGACCATGGGAGTGCACAGTATTGGCTTGGCGGACACGGTGGGAACCACCAACCCAGCCCAGATCGGCGCAAGCCTCGAGGCGGTGCAGGCTGCGGAGCCTGACGTGACGTATTCCTTGCACCTACATAACGCGCACGGCCAGGCCCTACGCAGTGTCGACGTGGCGATCGCCGCGGGGGTGACGCGATTCGACGCCGCCCTCGCAGGGTTCGGCGGGTGCCCCTTCGCCCCCGGGGCCGCCGGAAATCTAGCCACGGAAGCACTCGTTCGTCATCTCCATGCTTCCGGGCATCAGACGGGGATCAATGAGGAACTCCTAGCCGAGGCGGCCGATCAAGCGCGAGCCATTGTTCGGATGTCTCCCCCTCATGCGACGCACGCGTCCTAGAGCGGCCTTGCCGCGACGCACCTACGATTCAACAACGAGAAGAAAAGAGGACGACGATGTCTTCATCACCAACCCACAAGACTGATGAGCTGGCTCAAGAGTCAGGTTCGGGAGTCTCACGACCAGTAACCGGCACTTCGGATGATCGACCAGGGGTGCACTTTCCCGCGGCCCTCGGTACGAAGATCAGCAGCGTGCCCGCTCCCATCTACCTTGTCCTGACGGCCGTTGTGCTGATTGCCGCCGTGACGGGCAACCTACCGACTTCCATGGTGAGCGGATTTACGCTGACGATCCTGCTCGGGGGACTGTTCATCTGGCTGGGCAATCTGATTCCCAAGGTACGGGACTTTGGCCTTCCGACCATCCTGTGCACCTTCGGTCCGGCCACGCTGATCTACTTCGGGCTCATGCCGCAGCCTCTGATCGACGTCGCCACGATTTTTGTTGCGGAGCAAGGCTTCCTCGACTTTTTCATCGTCGCGATCATTGCCGGTTCCCTCCTCGGCATGCCGCGGCAGCTCCTCATGAAGGCTGGTCCGCGATTCGCGGCGCCCCTGCTGGGCTGCATCGCCGTGACCTTCCTCGTGGTGGGGGCTCTTTCTGCGCTGTTCGGTCAAGGATTCATCGAGGGCATCCTCTTCGTCGCTGCACCGGCTATGGCGGGTGGATTGGGCCTGGGTGCGCTGCCCATGTCGGAGATGTATGCGGCACAGACCGGCACTGATTCCGGTGCGTTCATGGGCGATCTCATGTCCGTGGTGGTCATCGCCAACATCTTCTGCATTCTGATCGCTGGAATCTACAACGCTCTCAGCAAAGCGCGCCGGCAATTGTTCGTTGGTTTCAACGGCTACGGACAGCTGATGCGTGTTAAGGGCACCGCCGCCGAGCTGAGCCTGCCCGAGAAGCGGAAGGCCTCGTCATTCATCGCTTTGGGGCAGGGCCTACTGATCGCTGGTGGACTCTTCGTGCTCGGGGAACTGCTCGGTGCTTATCTCACCTTCATGCACCCCTATGCGTGGACGATCGTCGCCGCTGCTCTCGTCAAGATCTTTTCTCTGCTTCCGCAAGAACTGGAGAACTCCACGGCTGACTGGGGAGATATGGTCAACGCCGTCCTCGTGCCAGCGCTGTTGGTGGGTGTTTCGATCTCCTACATCAGCATTGAGGAGGTTCTCGCGTCGCTGACCAACCCCCTCTTTATCGTCCTTACGGCAGCAAGCGTGGTGTTGGCGACGGTCTCTTCCGGCCTCATCGGTTGGCTCCTTAAGTTCAACTTCGTCGAGGTGTCGATAACCCCTGGTCTGGTGATGGCGGATACCGGCGGTAGTGGTGACGTAGCCGTGCTCAGCGCTGCCGATCGTCTGCACTTGATGCCGTTTGCGGCCCTCTCCACCCGTCTCGGCGGTGCGGTGGTCCTCTTTGTCACGTCCTTCCTCGTTCAATTCCTTTGAATCGCGCGAGCGCAGGCTTGACGAGGCACGATGTAAGTCGGGCACGTTCTATCGTGGAACTATGACCACTGACAACGGGACCGCCTCAAACCGCACCCTAGAGCGCGCAGCGGCCATCCTTGATGCTGTCGGCTCGTCGGCGATATCGGCTAGCGAGGTGGCCCGCAGAACGGGGCTATCCGTCTCGACGGCCCACCGACTCGGTCTTCAGATGGTTGAGTATGGGTTTCTTCAGCGAACGACTGAGGGGGCTTTTCGCCTCGGCCATCGGTTAGTCCGGTCCACGTTGGAGAAGGCGGCTGCTCCTATCTTGGAGCGCTTGCGTGACGAGACCGGAGAAACGGCACAACTCTGGGTTCGGCGTGGGACGGAGCGTATCTGCATCGTCAATTTTGAGAGTCGACACGAACTGCGCGCCACGAATCCATCCGGTTCTCGATTGCCGCTGCCCGCCGGTTCCGCGGGGCGGCTCTTAGCCGGTACGGATGATGCGTTGGAGGAGATCGAACGCTCGGGCTGGGTTGAATCCGTCGGCTCGAGGACGCCCGGCTTGGGCTCGGTCAGCGTCGGCGTTTACGCCGCCGATCAGTTGGTCGGCGCCATCTGTCTTGCGATGCCATTAGCCCGAACGGCGCAGTCTCCTGGGCGGGATTATGGCCGTCACGTGGTGTCCGCAGCTGAGCAGCTTGAGGGTGAGCTGGTGAGCTGAGCCCTCTAAGGTCGGCGTTCACTTGGCCCCGTTCTCGGCGGCCGCGGACCCGGAATCCGTGGCCTCACGGTGCTGAAACAGCCGCAGAACGGGGCAGTATGACGCGGCTCCCACGTGTGACCCTCCACGCGAAGCCTGCCGGAGCGGCCGCACCGCCGCTAAGGTGACAGGGGGCGCCGAGCCGGGCGCCGGGAGCACAAGGAGATGAACATGGCTGCCAATGGGGACATCACGTTCCATACCCGCAAGTGGGTCCGCCCGGAGGACCTCAACGCCAACGGGACGCTCTTCGGCGGGTCCCTGCTGCGCTGGATCGATGAGGAAGCAGCGATCTACGCCATCATTCAGCTGGGTAACGGGCACGCGGTGACCAAGTACATGTCGGAAATCAACTTTGTCAGCTCCGCCAAACAGGGGGATCTGATCGAGATGGGCCTGACCGCCACGCACTTCGGCCGGACGTCCCTGACCATGCGCGCCGAGGTGCGCAACATGTTCACCCGCCAGTCCATCCTGACGATCGAGAAGCTGGTGTTCGTCAACCTCGGTGAGGACGGCCAGCCAGCGCCGCACGGCTATACGGATATCACGTATACGCGAGACCGGGTTCCGCGGCAGCACTTGAGCACGTAAGCGCGGTCACCACAGGTCACGCAGCAGAGGCCCCCGCCACCCAGACTGGGTGACGGGGGCCTCTGGCGTTGAGCTCGGCTAGGTCCGGCTTGAGGTGGACGCCTCCTCCTCGCGCTGGTCCTCGGTGCCGGCACTGTTGGCCGCTGCCGGCGCGTGCCCGACGCTCAGGCGTTCGGCCTCGAGCCGATCCGCGTCCGGTCCGCCAACCGCCTCGCCGCGGGCGACCATCCCGGCCACCTCGGAGAGCGGGATCTGCTTGAGCAGCAAGGAGAGGATGAAGGCGATCGCCAAGAACGGGATGAGGTACCAGAACACGGGCGCCAAGGAGTCGGCGTAGGCGGTGACGATTCCGTCCCGCACGGCTTCCGGCAATTGGTTCATAGTCTGCGGGTCCAGCGTGCTCGCCGCGTTGCCGGCTTCCGCGGCGCTCGCCCCGGAACTGGCGAAGACCTCTGTGAGTTCCGTGGAGAGGCGGTTGGTGAACATGGCGCCAAAGATGGCGACGCCGAGCGAGGCCCCCACTTCACGGAAGTAGTTGTTGGTGCTGGTCGCGGTACCCACCATGGCTGCGGGGACCGCGTTCTGGACCACCAAGACCACCACCTGCATGATCAGGCCCAAGCCTGCGCCGAGCAGGAACAGGTAGGAGCAGATCTGCCACAGCGGCGTCTCGGCGGAGAGGGTGGTCATCAGCAGCATCGAGGCGATCGTGACCACGGTTCCCGCGATCGGGAACATCTTGTAGCGGCCGAGCTTGGAGACCATGATGCCGGAGGCGATCGAGGTGCCCATCATGCCCACCATCATCGGCAGCATGAGCAGCCCGGACTCGGCGGCTGACGTGCCGGAGGACATCTGCAGGAACGTCGGCATGAACGCCAGGGCGGAGAACATGCCCAGCCCCAACGTGAAGCCGATCGCCGTCGCGTTGATGAAGATCGGGTTGCGGAACAGGGACAGCGGAATGATCGGATCCTCGGCGCGCGCCTCGGTCACCACGAAGGCGGTGGCAGCGATCACCAGGCCGGCGCCCCACATCCACGTCTCCGGGGCGGACCAGCCGTGGTCGGCGTTGCCGCCGAACTCGGAGAAGAAGATGAGGCACGTCGTGGCGATGGACAGGAAGACGACGCCGCCAATGTCGATGCGGCGCGTGGCGCGCTTGCTCGGCAGCGTGAGCGCGAACCAGGCGATCGCGAAGGCGGCGATGCCGATCGGGATGTTGATGTAGAACGCCCATTCCCACGTGAGGTGGTCCACGAAGAAGCCGCCGAGCAGCGGGCCGGCCACCGCGGAGAGGCCGAAGATGCCGCCGATGGGGCCCATGTACTTCCCGCGCTCCGAGGCGGGGACGATGTCGGCGATGATGGCCTGGGAGAGGATCATCAGGCCGCCGCCGCCGAGGCCCTGCATGGCGCGGAACACCACGAACGTCCAGAAGTCACCGGCGAGGGCGCAACCGATCGAGGCCACCGTGAAGAGCGCGATGGCGATGAGGAACAGGTTCCGCCGCCCCAACACGTCGCCAAACTTGCCGTAAATCGGCATGACGATCGTGGTCGCCAGGAGGTACGCGGTGGTGATCCAGGCCTGGTGTTCGACGCCGCCCAGTTGGCCGACGATCGTGGGCATGGCGGTGGAAACGATCGTTTGATCGAGGCTGGCCAGCATCATGCCGGCAATCAGCGCGGAGAAGATGATCCAGATGCGGCGTTGAGTCAGCAGCAGGGGCTGGCCGTCGCTACCGGCGCGAGGGGTTCGGGCCATGTCAGTCCTTTGAACGTGGTGAGGCGGGGGCGAAGAGGCGTTCCGCGTGCGCGAAGTTGGCCTCCAAGATGTGGGCGAAGCGGGCGCGGGTGGCCTCCTCCGTGAGCTCGGAGGACGACGACGGCGGGTCCGCGTGCTCTTCGGAGACAAACTCGTGCAGCGAGGTCATGAGCAGATGGCCGCTGAAGCCTGCCGCAGCGAGCGCGAACGGGTCGGTGTCGGGGAGCGACTCGCGGCGCGCGATGAGCGCGGCCAGGTCACGGCGTCGTTGTTCGTTGATCTGCATCATTCGGCGCATGAGCGCGGTCTCCGAGTGCAGGAGTTCCATGAAGATGGCGACGTCGTGGCCGAAGCGCTGGTGGGAGGGGAAGCGGCGGAGGAACAGGTCCTTCAGGGCCGCCGGCAGGGGGTCCGCGGAGTCGACGAAGGCGGAGTCCGTGGCTAGGGGGAGATCCTCTGAGCCGACGCCCAGGACGGCGTCCTCCTTGGTCTGGAAATAGTTAAAGAAGGTACGCCGGGAGACGTCGGCCGCCTCGGCGAGCTCTTCCACCGTGAAACCACTCAGCCCGTGTTCGGCGGTCAGGCGGCGGGCGTGGTCCACGAGCGCGGTGTGGGTGGCTTGCCGGCGGCGCTCACGCGCCCCCTGCGAACTTGCACTTTCACTCATGCAGTGCATTTTTGCACTGAAATGGGTGAGGTGCAATTTAAGTGGTACCGTTCACGCCGAACGCCCGGCGGGCTCCCCGGCTACGCCCAGAGGGAACTTTTGGCGCTCGCCGTGCGTCAAACACTAGGTGAGTGCAAAGCTAGAGGGTGTTGCACTGTCGCCGGCGCCACGCGCCGCGCTGCGAGTTGATCCGTGACCGGCCGTGAGCCGGGCGCGCGAAGTCCGATCAGGAGGGACGGGGACGGGACCCCGAACATGAACGTCAAGAAGATCTTTAACAGCTGGGTCATCTGGGTGCTCATCGGCGCTGCCGCGCTGATCATCTTCCTGCCCACGCTGACCGGGGGGAGCGCCTCCCAGGTCAACACGAGTGTCGGGTTGGAGCTGCTGGAGGAGGACAAGGCCGTCGAGGCCAAGATCTTCGACGGCGAGCAGCGCGTGGACCTGACGCTGGCCAATAACTTTGAGCACGAAGGCGAAGACCTCGGTAAAAACGTCTCCTTCTACTATTCGACGGCGCGCGCCGAAGACGTCATCGACGCCATGAATCAGGCGGACCTCGACGACTTCACGGACCAGCCCGTGCAGAACAACTGGTTCGTCTCGATGCTGGGATTCCTGATCCCGTTCATCCTCATCGCCCTCCTGTTCTGGTTCCTCATGTCCCGCGCGTCCGGCGGCGGTGGCAAGGTCATGCAGTTCGGCAAGTCCAAGGCCAAGCAGATCAACAAGGAAACTTCCGAGGTCCGCTTCGCCGACGTCGCTGGCGCTGACGAGGCCGTGGAAGAACTCCACGAGATCAAGGAGTTCCTGCAAGATCCCGCGAAGTTCCAGGCCGTCGGAGCGAAGATCCCCAAGGGCGTTCTGCTCTATGGCCCTCCCGGAACCGGTAAGACCCTCCTGGCCAAGGCGGTCGCCGGCGAGGCCGGAGTCCCGTTCTTCTCCGTCTCCGGCTCGGACTTCGTCGAGATGTTCGTCGGTGTCGGCGCTTCCCGTGTGCGCGACATGTTCGAGCAGGCCAAGAACAACTCGCCGGCCATCATCTTCGTCGATGAGATCGACGCCGTGGGCCGGCACCGCGGTGCCGGCGTGGGCGGCGGCAATGACGAGCGCGAGCAGACGCTGAACCAGCTCCTCGTGGAGATGGATGGCTTCGATGTGAACACCAACGTCATCCTCATCGCCGCGACCAACCGCCCGGACGTGCTGGACCCGGCGCTGCTGCGCCCGGGCCGCTTCGACCGCCAGGTCCCGGTGGAGGCCCCCGATCTGGCGGGACGCCACCAGATCCTGAAGGTCCACGCCCGCGGCAAGCCGATGGTGGAAGACATTGACCTGCATGCCGTGGCCAAGAAGACCCCGGGCTACACGGGTGCGGACCTCGCGAACGTCCTGAACGAGGCCGCCCTGCTGACGGCCCGCTCCAACGCGCAGCTGATCGATGATCGCGCCCTCGACGAGGCGATCGACCGCGTCATGGCTGGCCCGCAGAAGCGCACCCGGCTGATGAAGGAGCACGAGCGCAAGGTCACCGCCTACCACGAGGGCGGTCACGCGCTCGTCGCGGCGGCACTGAACCACTCCGCGCCCGTCACGAAGATCACCATTCTGCCGCGTGGCCGGGCCCTCGGCTACACCATGGTGGTCCCGGAAGAGGACAAGTACTCCATCACCCGCAACGAGCTGCTGGATCAGCTTGCCTACGCGATGGGCGGCCGCGTCGCCGAGGAGATCATCTTCCATGATCCGTCGACGGGCGCGTCCAACGACATTGAGAAGGCCACGGGCACGGCCCGCAAGATGGTCACCCAGTACGGCATGAGCAGCCGCGTGGGCACCGTGAAGCTCGGCTCCGGCGGGGGCGAGCCGTTCCTCGGCCGCGACGGCGGGCAGGGCCGGGACTACTCGGAGGACATGGCCCACGTCGTCGACGAGGAGGTCCGCGCGCTGCTGGACGCCGCGCATGAGGAGGCCTACCGGATCCTCAGCACCAACCGCGAGGTGCTGGACCGCCTGGCGGTCGAGCTGCTGGAGCGGGAGACGCTGAACCAGCGGGAAATCGCGGAGATCTTCCACGACCTCACCAAGCTAGATCGCCGCGAGATCTGGCTGCTCAACGATGACCGCCCGGTCGGCGAGTTCGGGCCCGTTATGTCCCGCAAGGAGCTCCGCGAGGCCGCCGAGAAGGGCACCGAGGGTCGCGAAGACGAGCCGCACTCCGGCGGCGGCGTCACGGACATCCCGGGCGTCAATGACCCGGTGGATAACAATCCACCGCGGCCTGGAACCAGTTCCACGCAGGACGACGGCGGCCAGTAGCGGCCGGCGTCGTACCCCCTGTCACCGCGGGCAGCGGTGTGAGCGAGCGGCTCGCCGGATGACGGCGAGCCGCTCGCCGCGTATCCAGTGCGAGGCGGGTTCGTTAGGATCGAGGGTGTGACTGACGACGTGGAACAGAATCAGGCCGCGGTGGCCGCAGTGGACCAGCCGCGCATCCAGGCCGCCGTGCGGGAAATCCTCGAGGCGATCGGCGAGGACCCGGACCGGGATGGGCTGCAGGACACGCCGGCGCGCGTCGCGAAGGCCTACGCTGAGTTCTTCTCCGGCCTGCACCAGGATCCGGAGGACATTCTCGGGACAACGTTTGACATCGACCACAACGAGCTGGTGTTGGTCAAGGACATCCCGTTTTACTCGACCTGCGAGCATCACCTGGTGCCCTTCCACGGCGCGGCCCACGTGGGCTACATCCCCGGCGATCACGGCCACGTGACCGGACTGAGCAAGCTGGCCCGGCTCGTGGAGCTGTACGCCCGCCGGCCGCAGGTGCAGGAACGGCTCACCACGCAAATTGCCGAGGCGCTCGTGAAGCACCTCGAGCCACACGGTGTGATCGTCGTGATCGAGTGCGAGCACATGTGCATGTCCATGCGCGGCGTGCAAAAGCCGGGCGCCCGCACCGTGACGTCGGCCGTGCGCGGCCAGCTGCGTGAAACGGCCACGCGGGCCGAGGCCATGAGCCTCATTCTGGGAAAGTAACCACCTAACGGTAGGAGCATCATGAACCTCGCAGCCGCCCCGGGAACCGGGCCCGCCACCAGCCCACTACCCGTTGTGAAGCGATCACGGGTTAAGACCTTTGCCGACCTGCCCACAGGACGCACGCTGGTGATGGGTGTCCTCAACGTCACCGAGGATTCGTTTAGCGACGGCGGGCAGTTCTTGGACACGGAGGACGCGATCAAGCACGGGCTGCGCCTGATGTACTCCGGTGCGGACATCATTGACGTCGGCGGGGAGTCCACGCGTCCCGGAGCGGCGTTCATCGACCCCGAGCTGGAACAACAGCGCGTCCTGCCCGTGGTGGAGGCCCTCGTCAAGGCTGGCGCCGTCGTCTCCGTTGACACCATGCACGTGAGCACGGCCCGCGCCGCCGTCGCGGCCGGTGCGCACCTCATCAATGACGTCTCCGGGCTGACCCACGAGGCGGACATGCCCGCGCTCGTCGCGGAGCTGGGCGTGCCGTACGTGCTGATGCACCGCCGCGGAGACCAGCAAAACATGAACGATTACGCGCAGTATGAGGACGTGGTGGCTGAGGTTCTCTCCGAGCTGGAGGCGCTGCGCACCACGTTCCTCGACGCCGGCGTCCGGCCGGAGCAGCTCATCATCGATCCGGGACTAGGCTTCGCCAAGGAGGCCCCGCACAACTGGACGCTCCTGCACCGGCTCGCCGAGTTCAAGGCGCTGGGGCACCCGGTCCTCATCGGCACCTCCCGGAAGCGCTTCTTGGGCTCGCTCCTCTCCAGCGGTGGCCAGCCGGCCGCCGCCCAGGACCGCGACGCCGCCACGGCCGCCACCAGCGCGCTGGCCGCCGCCGCTGGCGTCTGGGCGGTGCGGGTGCACGACGTCGCCTCGAGCCACGACGCCGTCAAGGTCGCCACCGCGTGGGGTCATGGCGGTGCCGGCGAACTGCGGCAGGGCGAGTAACGTGACGGACCGGATCGCGCTCACGGGGATCACGGCCACCGGCTACCACGGGGTCTTCGAGGAAGAGAAGCGGCACGGGCAGCCGTTCGTCGTTGATCTCATCCTGCACACGGATATTTCCGCCGCCGCGGCGGCGGATGACCTGACGCTCACCTCCGACTACGGTGCGGTGGCCAGCGTGGTGCACGAGCAGATCCAGGCCGGCCCGTATGACTTGATTGAGACATTGACGGAGCGCATTGCGTCTCGCGTGCTGGCCGAGTTTGCGTTGATCCGCGCCGTGGACGTCACCGTGCACAAGCCGAAGGCGCCGATTCCCGTGCCGTTTGGCGATGTGTCCATCACCATTCACCGCGACCGAGGGGAGCGCACATGAATCAGGAACCGCAGACGAGCTCGCAGGATCAGGTCACGGTGGTCTTGGCGCTCGGCAGTAACCTCGGCGAGCGGGAAGACACCCTGGCGATGGCAGTGGGCGACCTGATCGATCACCCTCAGGTCCGCCTGTCACAGGTTTCTGAGGTGGTGCAAACCAAGCCCGTGGGCGGACCGGACGGGCAGCCGGACTTCCTCAACATGGTGGTTGAGGTGCGTACGGACCTGACCCCGCATGAGCTGCTGGCCCACTGCCAGGCGGTGGAGAACAAGCACCACCGCACCCGCGAGGTCCGCTGGGGCCCGCGCACGCTGGATGTGGATGTCATCACCTACGGCGACGCCGTCGTCGACACCGAGGATCTGACGATTCCTCACCCGCGCGCCGCCGAGCGAGCGTTCGTCCTGACCCCGTGGGCGTGGATGGACCCGGAGGCGATTCTGGCGGGGCAGTCCGTTGCGGAGCTCGCCGCCCGCGCCGCGGATGCCGACGGGCTGAGCTTGTACGATCCCGATGCAAACGAAGTGGGCGACTAGCTCGTGAGCCAGCTCCGCCCGAAGATCCTGGCGATCCTCGCCCTCGCGCTGGCGGTCCTCGGCGTCGTTGCCGATCGCCTCACGCAGACCAATGGCCTCGCCGCTCCCGTGTTGCATTCAACGAGCCTCATCACGCTGGGGGCCGTCACCGTCGTCGTCTTCCTGCTGGGCTTGCGGGTGCGCGCCTATCAGCGCCAGCGGGAGCAGTGGCGCGAACAAGAACGACGCCGCCGCGCGTCCGGCGCGCGCGAGGGCCACGCAGCGTCCCTCGCCGGGGAGCCGGTCGAGATTAGCCCGGTGCTCGCGGCCCGGACGCTGGTGCTGGCCCAAGCCATTGCCTACGCCGGGGCCGTGATCTTCGGCTGGCACGCCGGTGTGGCCATCGACCTGCTGCTTGCGGCCGGCCCCGGCTCGAATTCCGTCACGCTGTCGCTGATGATGATGGGTGCATCCGTTGTCATGACTGTGGTGGGATGGGTCGTGGAACTGTTCTGCCGCGTTCCGCCGGACGATCAGGCGGGTGCGGGCAGCGAGGCAACAACAGAGGGGGAGGCCGATGGAAACGGACCGGGCTACGCAGCCGAGCGCTGATGAGGGCCGGGTCATTGACGCCCGCCACATCGACCCGGAGGGCGTCACGTGGAGCCGCGTGGACGAGAAGTATGTGACCGTCCGCGCCCTCGGCGTGGCCATCTCCGGCCTGATCTGGCTGGCGATTACCGCGGTGCCCCTCGTCCTGGCCCTGACCGGCGTCTGGGGCGGTTACCCGCGCTGGCTGGCGTGGACGCTGCCGGGCGTGGCCTTGATCTGGACCCTGATTGACCTGCTCATCACGCGCCGCCGCGTCCGCGCGATCGGTTACGCGGAGCGGGAGAACGATTTGCTGGTCCGCCAGGGCATCCTCTTCCGCAAGGTCCTCGTGGTCCCCTACGGCCGCATGCAGTACGTCGACGTGCAGATGGGTCCGGTGGACCGCGCCTTCGGGCTGTGCAAGGTCCAGCTGCACACGGCGGCGGCGAGCGTCACCGCCACCATTCCCGGGGTGAAGGCAGCGGAGGGCGCGCGTCTGCGCGAGCAGCTCTCGGACCGCGGTGAGGCAAGGCTGGCCGGGCTGTGAGCGAGGCGCAGCCGCAGTTCGAGGACGCCCAGCCCGGGGACTTCCGCTCGGCGGAGGAAGCCCCGTGGCATCGCGTGCACCCGATTTCGCCGATGGTGCGCGGCTGGATCGTCATCGTCGCGATCGTCTATGGCGTGGGCCAGAACTGGATCCAGAACATCATTCCGGGCTTCGGTGACGACGAGCCGTCAGGCGGCGAAGATCAGTTCGTCGACTTCATGCTGGATTCGCTCTTTTGGTTCGTCGCGGGCGCCGTGGTGGTGCTGCTGCTGATTCTGGGCGGGTTCTTCCTCTCGTGGAAAATGACCCGGTATCAGCTCACCGAGAGCCATGTGAATATTCATTCGGGCATCATTTTCCGGCAGCAGCGGCAGGCGCGCATTGACCGTGTCCAGGCGATCGACATCGTCCAGCCGCTGCTGGCACGTCTTTTCGGGCTGGCCGAGCTGAAGTTCGAGGTAGCGGACGGCGGCTCCACTGCGATGAAGCTGTCCTTCCTCAAGCTGGACCAAGCGCGCCAGCTGCGCGAGGACATCTTGGCCCGGGCCGCCGGCACCCGGACCCCAGCGGCGCCGAGCGCCGCCACGCAGGGAAGCGACGGCGTCGTCCCCCCGCAGCCCGGGCAGCAGGGGGTCGCGGCCCCGCAGCCGGAGCATGTCCTGGTGCGCGTGCCGGCCGGCCGGCTCATCGCGTCAATCGTCCTCTCGGGCGCCGTGTGGACGCTCGTGATCCTCGTCATCGGTGCCGTCATCCTGCAGATCGCCACCGACGGCGCCTTCTTGGTGGTGTACGCGCTGCCGGGCCTGTTCGGTTTTGTGCCGTGGATCTGGGGCCTGTTCAACACCGGCTACAACTTCTCCGCCGCCGTCAGCCCGGACGGCCTGCGCCTGTCCTACGGTTTGCTGGAGACGCGGCACCAGACGGTGCCGCCGGGCCGCATCCAGGCGATCCAAATTCGGCAGGGCATTATCTGGCGCATGATGGGGTGGCACAAGATGGTGGTGAACGTCGCCGGTTATGGAGACGCCGCCGGTGGCAGCGAATCCCGGTCCACGGTGCTACCCGTGGGTACCGGGGCCGACGTGCTGAACATCCTGTCGATCGTCCTGCCGAACCCGGGGACGGACCAGCCGCTGGAGCTTATCGAGGCGGGCATCGCCGGCAGTGGCCCGGCCGCCGGGTTTACGACGACGCCGCGCACGGCCCGCTGGCTCTCCCCGTGGGCGTGGCGCCGGCAGGGCTTCGCCGTGACCCGCACGGCGGTGTTTTCCCGCTATGGGTTCCTGAATCGCCGGCTGGACATTGTCCCGCATGAGCGCACGCAGGGGATCCGGCTGGCTCAGGGGCCGTTGGCCCGTGCGGCGTCCGTCATCAACGTTGCGCTGGCCACCACGGATGGTCCGGTGCATCCCTACATCGTTCAGGCGGCTGCCCCGGTGGCGCGTCAGTTCTTCCTCGAGCAGGCGGACCGGGCCGCCGCAGCCCGCGCGTTGCACGACCACAATCACTGGTTGGATGACGACCCGTACGGCACCGGCGTCGCCCAGACGGACGTCGGCCGGCAGGCAGCGACGGCCGGGGCGCGGCCCAGCACCACCACGCAGGAGGACACGCATGAGTAAACCGGGCCGCCTCGGGGTCGGGATCATCAGCGCGGGGAAGGTCGGGGCCGTGATCGGCGCGGCCTTGCGCGCCGCTGAACATCAGATCGTGGGGGTCCATGCGGTCTCGGAGGCCTCGCGCGAGCGGGCCGAGAACCTGCTTCCCGAGGTGCCGGTCCTCGAGATCGATGACATCCTCCGCCGGGCCGAGCTGATCGTCTTCGCGGTCCCGGATGACCAGCTGGGCCCGCTGGTGCAGGGGCTGGCGGACGGCGGGCATTTCAAGCCGGGCCATTTAGTGCTGCACACGGCCGGCCGGTTCGGGCTCGAGGTCCTGGAACCCGCCCGCGCTGCCGGCGCCATCGGCCTCGCCATCCACCCGGCCATGACGTTCACGGGCCTGAGCTTGGATCTGGGCCGGCTGGCCGACTGCGTCTTTGGTGTCACCGCGGAAGCCATGATGTTGCCGATCGCCCAGGCCCTCGTGGTGGAGATGGGGGCCGAGCCCGTGGTCATCAAGGATGCGGACCGCCCGCTCTACCACGCTGCGCTAGCGCACGCGTCGAATCACCTCGTCACCCTGACCGGGCAGTCCGCCCAGCTCTTGGGGCGCCTAGGCGTCGAACGTCCGGACCGGATCCTCGGCCCGCTCATGCGCGCCTCGCTGGAAAATGCGCTGGCGGCCGGCGAAGACGCGCTGACGGGACCCGTGGCCCGGGGGGACAGCGGCACGGTCGCCGAGCACGCCGCCGCTTTGACCGAGGAGGACGACGGCGTGGCACGGGCCTATGCGGCCATGGCCCGGGCGACCGCCGAACGCGCCGCCGCGCGCGGGCGGATCACGCAGGCGCAGGCGCAGGAGATTGCCCGGCTCCTCGGGGCCTAGGCCCCGAGCGGCCGGCCCGCGGTTTTACACTGGCGGGGTGAACGAGATGAACACTCCCATACGGACTCACCCCCGAGTGGTCACGACGGTGGCGGAGCTCCAGGTGGCGGCCCGCGCGCTCCTCGAGGCGGCCGCCGGCGACGACGGCACCGCGTCGCTGGGGCTGGTCCCCACCATGGGCGCCCTGCACGAGGGGCACGGGCGCCTGATTGCACAGGCGCGCGCCGAGAACGACGTCGTCGTGGTCTCCGACTTCGTGAACCCGTTGCAGTTCAACGACCCGGCCGACTACGAGCGCTACCCGCGCGTGTTGGACGACGACGTCGCCTTGGCCGGCCAGCACGGAGCCGACCTAGTCTTCGCGCCCGCCGAGTCCGAGGTGTATCCCGACGGGCCGCCGCGCGTGCTGTTGTCCGCGGGCACCCTCGGTGAGAAGTTCGAGGGCGCGGCGAGGCCGGGGCACTTCGACGGAATGCTGACCGTCGTCGCGAAGCTGCTGCATTACGGACAACCGGATGCCTCCACACGAGCCTCCACCCGGTACCGCGCGTACTTTGGGCAAAAGGACGCTCAGCAGCTGGCCATCGTTCGGCGCTTGGTACGGGATTTGGGGTACCCGGTAGAGATCCGTGCCGTGCCCATCGTTCGTTCCGCGCGGGGGCTGGCCCTCTCGAGCCGCAACCAGTTCCTCTCCGAGGAGCAGGCCGAGGCGGCGCTGGTTCTCTCTCGCGCGTTGTTCCTGATGCAGGAGCGCGCGGCGGCGCGCGAGCCGCTCCGGCCCGACGACGCCGTGGCCTTGGTGCGCTCCGCCCCGGGAGTGGACCTGGACTATTTCGAGGTGGTTGATCCGGCCACCTTGGAGCCGATGGCGCAGAACTGTGCAGAGTCGCCGTTTGTGGGTGACGCGCTGGTTCTCGTGGCCGCGACCGTGGGGAGCGTGCGGCTAATCGATAACCTGCCGATCACCGCCGGCTCGGTGTGACGCAGCACGCATTTGGCGCTGCGTTGCCCTGAAGGCAGCGCAGCGCCCTACTTCCCCGTGAATTCGGGGCAAACGCGGTGTTGCGGCGAGGGAGACGGCCGATTTGGAAGCGGCCCAAAACGTGTGTAAAGTATTTCGAGTCGTCGCGACGAGGACGGCGGGGATCGGGAACGGTTTCCGGGTTGTTAGGGTCGCGGTTGGCGGCTTTCCTTTTCTTTTGATCCCGGGATTTCTTCCGGGTGTTTGTTGCGCCTGGTTTTGTTTTCTTGGGTTGAGGGTTTCGGGGTTGCTGGGTAGGTCACGCAAAGCGGATTTGCACGGTGGTTTCGGATGGGGTAAGCTAGAGAAGTTGCCGCGAATTGAGCGGATCGGATGTTTTTCTGGTTTGTGAAGCGTGTGTGTCTGTTGTTTGAGAACTCAATAGTGTGCCAAGTTTGTTGATACCAAATTTTATTTGGTGAATGGTTGCCTGGTGTCCACCCCCGTGGATGCTTGGGTGACAATTTGCCAGGATTTTTTGAACTGCAGCATGATCGGCTTGTTTTCCCAAGTGGTTGTGTTGTTTTTCGTATGTTTTTTACGGAGAGTTTGATCCTGGCTCAGGATGAACGCTGGCGGCGTGCTTAACACATGCAAGTCGAACGATGAAGCCCAGCTTGCTGGGTGGATTAGTGGCGAACGGGTGAGTAACACGTGAGTAACCTGCCCTTGACTCTGGGATAAGCCTGGGAAACTGGGTCTAATACTGGATATTCAGCTTCCATCGCATGGTGGTTGCTGGAAAGGGTTTCTGGTCAAGGAGGGACTCGCGGCCTATCAGCTTGTTGGTGAGGTAATGGCTCACCAAGGCGACGACGGGTAGCCGGCCTGAGAGGGTGACCGGCCACACTGGGACTGAGACACGGCCCAGACTCCTACGGGAGGCAGCAGTGGGGAATATTGCACAATGGGCGAAAGCCTGATGCAGCGACGCCGCGTGAGGGATGACGGCCTTCGGGTTGTAAACCTCTTTCAGTAGGGAAGAAGCGAAAGTGACGGTACCTGCAGAAGAAGCGCCGGCTAACTACGTGCCAGCAGCCGCGGTAATACGTAGGGCGCAAGCGTTATCCGGAATTATTGGGCGTAAAGAGCTCGTAGGCGGTTTGTCGCGTCTGCCGTGAAAGTCCGGGGCTTAACTCCGGATCTGCGGTGGGTACGGGCAGGCTAGAGTGCTGTAGGGGAGACTGGAATTCCTGGTGTAGCGGTGAAATGCGCAGATATCAGGAGGAACACCGATGGCGAAGGCAGGTCTCTGGGCAGTAACTGACGCTGAGGAGCGAAAGCATGGGGAGCGAACAGGATTAGATACCCTGGTAGTCCATGCCGTAAACGTTGGGCACTAGATGTGGGGAACATTCCACGTTTTCCGCGTCGTAGCTAACGCATTAAGTGCCCCGCCTGGGGAGTACGGCCGCAAGGCTAAAACTCAAAGGAATTGACGGGGGCCCGCACAAGCGGCGGAGCATGCGGATTAATTCGATGCAACGCGAAGAACCTTACCAAGGCTTGACATGGACTGGATCGCCCTAGAAATAGGGTTTCCCTTCGGGGCTGGTTCACAGGTGGTGCATGGTTGTCGTCAGCTCGTGTCGTGAGATGTTGGGTTAAGTCCCGCAACGAGCGCAACCCTCGTTCCATGTTGCCAGCACGTGATGGTGGGGACTCATGGGAGACTGCCGGGGTCAACTCGGAGGAAGGTGGGGACGACGTCAAATCATCATGCCCCTTATGTCTTGGGCTTCACGCATGCTACAATGGCCGGTACAATGGGTTGCGATACTGTGAGGTGGAGCTAATCCCAAAAAGCCGGTCTCAGTTCGGATTGGGGTCTGCAACTCGACCCCATGAAGTCGGAGTCGCTAGTAATCGCAGATCAGCAACGCTGCGGTGAATACGTTCCCGGGCCTTGTACACACCGCCCGTCAAGTCACGAAAGTCGGTAACACCCGAAGCCGGTGGCCCAACCCTTGTGGAGGGAGCTGTCGAAGGTGGGACTGGCGATTGGGACTAAGTCGTAACAAGGTAGCCGTACCGGAAGGTGCGGCTGGATCACCTCCTTTCTAAGGAGCAACTAGCACTTACTGGCCGGACCCCAGTGTCTGGTGTGGTGGTGTTCAGTGTTTACTCGTTGCCGGCCCGGATGTGGTTGGGCGAGTGCTCAAGGGTGGAATATCAACGAATCGTCATCTGATGGTGGCTTCCTTGGCTGGTAGTACGCACTGCGTTGGTGGTGTTGGAATCTGGTGGGGTGGTTGTTGTTGGGTGTTTGGCACACTGTTGGGCCCTGAAGCAACAGGCCCTCCCGTGACTCCCTTTGGTGGGGTTGCGGGTTGGACTGGTTGTTTTGCCCTGCTTTGGCCTAAGCATCAATGGTTGCCGCATGTGAGTGTGGTGGTTGGTGTGGTGGGGAGCTGGGGGTTGTTGTTTGGGAACTGCATAGTGGACGCGAGCATCTTGTATCAGACATGCACTTTTGGTGTGTGTTTGAAGCAATTTCTTTGATCTCATAGAAACCTTAAACATTTTTTGGTTTTCTTGATAATAAAGCTCATTGCTTGACTGTTTGTGGTCAAGTTTTCAAGGGCGCATGGTGGATGCCTTGGCATCGGGAGCCGAAGAAGGACGTGGGAATCTGCGATAAGCCTGGTGGAGTCGATAACCGGACGTTGAGACCAGGATTTCCGAATGGGGGAACCCCGCACAGTGTCATGCTGTGTGACCCGTATCTGAACACATAGGGTACGTGGAGGTAACGCGGGGAAGTGAAACATCTCAGTACCCGTAGGAAGAGAAAACAATAGTGATTCCGTTAGTAGTGGCGAGCGAACGCGGATGGGGCTAAACCGAATCATGTGTGATAGCCGGCGGGCGTTGCATGGTCGGGGTTGTGGGAGCATCACGTACTTGTTCTGCCGGGCAAGTGTGGTGAGGTGTAGGCGTATAGGTGAAATGGTTTGAAGGCCATACCGGAGAGGGTGAGAGTCCCGTAACTGTAATGCGTACTGCCGCCATTGTGGTGTCACCCGAGTAGCACGGGGCCCGAGAAATCCCGTGTGAATCTGCCAGGACCACCTGGTAAGCCTGAATACTACCCGATGACCGATAGCGGATCAGTACCGTGAGGGAATGGTGAAAAGTACCCCGGGAGGGGAGTGAAATAGTACCTGAAACCATGTGCTTACAATCCGTCGGAGCCTCCTTGTAGGGGTGACGGCGTGCCTTTTGAAGAATGAGCCTGCGAGTTAGTGCTGTGTCGCGAGGTTAACCCGTGTGGGGAAGCCGTAGCGAAAGCGAGTCTGAATAGGGCGTTTGAGTGGCACGGTCTAGACCCGAAGCGAAGTGATCTACCCATGGCCAGGTTGAAGCGACGGTAAGACGTCGTGGAGGACCGAACCCACTTCAGTTGAAAATGGAGGGGATGAGCTGTGGGTAGGGGTGAAAGGCCAATCAAACTTCGTGATAGCTGGTTCTCCCCGAAATGCATTTAGGTGCAGCGTTGCGTGTTTCTTGTCGTGAGGTAGAGCTACTGGATGGCCGATGGGTCCCACCGGATTACTGACGTCAGCCAAACTCCGAATGCCGGCAAGTCAGAGCGCAGCAGTGAGACAGTGGGGGATAAGCTTCATTGTCGAGAGGGAAACAGCCCAGAATGCCGACTAAGGCCCCTAAGCGTGTGCTAAGTGGGAAAGGATGTGGAGTTGCTTAGACAACCAGGAGGTTGGCTTAGAAGCAGCCACCCTTGAAAGAGTGCGTAATAGCTCACTGGTCAAGTGATTCCGCGCCGATAATGTAGCGGGGCTCAAGTACACCGCCGAAGTCGCATCATTCAGTTATAGACATTAGCCTTTGTGGTTCAGTGGACTGGATGGGTAGGGGAGCGTCGTGTAGCGAGTGAAGCCGCGGTGGAAACCAGTGGTGGATGCTACACGAGTGAGAATGCAGGCATGAGTAGCGAATGACGGGTGAGAAACCCGTCCGCCGAATGATCAAGGGTTCCAGGGTCAAGCTAATCTGCCCTGGGTGAGTCGGGACCTAAGGCGAGGCCGACAGGCGTAGTCGATGGACAACGGGTTGATATTCCCGTACCAGTGAAGAACCGTCCCTACTGAACCGGTGATGCTAACCACCTCAAGCACCATAGAGCACCCTTCGGGGTGACGTTGGTGGGCGACGTGGGACCCGAACCGGGGAGGTCAGCGTATTAACAGGTGTGACGCAGGAAGGTAGCCGGGCCAGGCAATGGAATCGTCCTGGTCCAAGGGTGTAGGCCGAGGAGTAGGTAAATCCGCTCTTCATGATGGTTGAGACCTGATAGGCGCCCACCATGGGTGGGTGATCCGGTGATCCTATGCTGCCAAGAAAAGCATCGGCGCGAGGTTCTAGCTGCCCGTACCCCAAACCGACACAGGTGATCAGGTAGAGAATACCAAGGCGATCGAGAGAATCATGGTTAAGGAACTCGGCAAAATGCCCCCGTAACTTCGGGAGAAGGGGGGCCTGCCCCGTGACCACCACTTGCTGGTGTGAGCGGGTGTGGGCCGCAGAGACCAGGGGGAAGCGACTGTTTACTAAAAACACAGGTCCATGCGAAGTCGCAAGACGATGTATATGGACTGACTCCTGCCCGGTGCTGGAAGGTTAAGAGGAGCTGTCAACACTTCGGTGTGAAGCGGTGAATTTAAGCCCCAGTAAACGGCGGTGGTAACTATAACCATCCTAAGGTAGCGAAATTCCTTGTCGGGTAAGTTCCGACCTGCACGAATGGAGTAACGACTTCCCCGCTGTCTCAACCATGAACTCGGCGAAATTGCAGTACGAGTAAAGATGCTCGTTACGCGCAGCAGGACGGAAAGACCCCGAGACCTTTACTATAGTTTGGTATTGGTGTTCGGTGCGGCTTGTGTAGGATAGGTGGGAGACTTTGAAGCGGGCACGCCAGTGTTCGTGGAGTCATCGTTGAAATACCACTCTGGCCGTATCGGATTCCTAACTTCGGACCATGATCTGGTTCAGGGACAGTGCCTGATGGGTAGTTTAACTGGGGCGGTTGCCTCCCAAAATGTAACGGAGGCGCCCAAAGGTTCCCTCAGCCTGGTTGGCAATCAGGTGTCGAGTGTAAGTGCACAAGGGAGCTTGACTGTGAGAGTGACAGCTCGAGCAGGGACGAAAGTCGGGACTAGTGATCCGGCGGCACCTCGTGGAAGGGCCGTCGCTCAACGGATAAAAGGTACCTCGGGGATAACAGGCTGATCTTGCCCAAGAGTCCATATCGACGGCATGGTTTGGCACCTCGATGTCGGCTCGTCGCATCCTGGGGCTGGAGTCGGTCCCAAGGGTTGGGCTGTTCGCCCATTAAAGCGGTACGCGAGCTGGGTTTAGAACGTCGTGAGACAGTTCGGTCCCTATCCGCTGCGCGCGCAGGAAATTTGAGAAGATCTGTCCTTAGTACGAGAGGACCGGGACGGACGAACCACTGGTATGTCAGTTGTACCGCCAGGTGCACCGCTGATTAGCTACGTTCGGACGGGATAACCGCTGAAAGCATCTAAGCGGGAAGCCCACTTCAAGATGAGATTTCCCTACACATTAGTGTGAGAGGCCCCCAGCTAGACCACTGGGTTGATAGGCGGGACGTGGAAGCGAGGACTACAGACTCGTGAAGCTGACCCGTACTAATAAGCCGACAACTTACACCACAAACACCACCACAACCCCCAGGGTTGATCAACGGTGGCAAGAACACGCTCGCGTCCACTATGCGGTACCGAAACAACAACCGTTTCACCAAAAACCACATACACGTACAACACCAGCCAAGGAAACCCCTTAACAACTGGTAAGCTTGTACACAGTCCACGAACCAAACGTGGCCCACAAATTTCCCCAACAACCACCAAAAAAGCCGGTGGTGACAGCGGGTACAAGGGTTACGGCGGTCATAGCGTGGGGGAAACGCCCGGTCCCATACCGAACCCGGAAGCTAAGACCCACAGCGCCGATGGTACTGCACTCGGGAGGGTGTGGGAGAGTAGGTCGCCGCCGGACAAACACTACAAGGCAGGCCCCGCAACAACGACCGTTGCGGGGCCTGACCCATTTAACACACCAACACCATCACCCCACACCCCCGCCGCCGGCCGGAACTGTGAAAGAGTAAAGCATGTCTTTCGCGAGGGCATCATCCGCCCCGCACCGCGACACTCAGGAGTGATGAATGAGCACCGCTAGCCCCGCCACCGACCCCGTAGAGGATCACCGCGATCACGCCGTGCGTCCGCAGGACGATCTCTACCGCCACGTCAATGGACAGTGGCTAGCCACGGCGCGGATCCCGGCCGACCTCGGCAGCTACGGTTCCTTCATGAAGCTCCGCGATGATTCCGAGCTCGCCGTGCACGGGCTGATTCTTCAGGCCCAAGAGGCCGTCGACGCAGGGTCCGCGACCGCTCAGCAGCAGCGCATGGCCGCGCTCTACGGCTCGTTTATGGACGAAGAGCGCATCGAGTCCAGCGGTACCCAACCGCTCACGGACTATCTCGAGCGCATCGATGCCGCGGAGAGCCTCAGTGAATTCGTCGCCCTTATGGGCGACTTTCAGCGCCGGGGTGTTGCCGGCTTCTATCAAGTCGGCGCGAGCAACGATGCCGGAGCTCCCGAGCGCAACCTGCTGACCTTCATCCAGTCCGGGCTCGGCCTGCCGGATGAGTCGTACTACCGCGACGAGCAGTACGCCGATCTCGTCGAGCAGTACCGGGGGCACCTCGGCAGATTCCTAGCCCTGGCCGAGGTGCCCGAGCCTGAGGCGTCGGCCGACGTCGTTGTTGATCTGGAGCGGGACCTGGCCGCCCACCACTGGGACAAGGTCAAGACGCGGGACGCCAAGGCGCGCTACAACCTGATGACCGGTGCGTCCTTGTTCCAGCTGCACCCCCTCGTGGAGCATTGGTTGGCTGGAGCCCAGATCGATCCGCGGTACTTCGCCGAGGTCGATGTGTGGCAGCCGAGCTACCTCGAAGGCCTCGAGGAGGTTCTCGCCTCCCGTGGCCTCGCAGACTGGAAGCTGTGGGCCACCGTGCAGGTGCTGCGTAGCTTCGCCCCGTACCTCAGCCGTGACTTCGTCGCTGAACACTTCGCCTTCTACTCGGCCACCCTCGGTGGCGTGGAAGAACAGAAGGAGCGCTGGAAGCGCGGCGTCGCCTTCACCGAAGGCGGGGTTGGCGAGGACATCGGCCAGCTCTACGTCGAGCGCTACTTCCCGGGTGAAGCCAAGGCGCGGATGGACGCCCTCGTAGCCCAGCTCATTGAGGCCTACCGGCGTTCCATCAGCGAGTTGCCGTGGATGAGCCAGGCCACACGGGAGAAGGCACTCGAGAAGCTCTCGATGTTCCGGCCGAAGATTGGCTACCCGGTGAAGTGGATCGACTACTCGGCGATCGAGGCCGGTGATGACGTGATCGCGAACGTCGCTTCGGTCAACGCGTTCGACTTCGCCCGTGAACTGCAGAAGATCGACGACGGCGTGGACCGGGACCTCTGGTTCATGTTCCCGCAGACCGTCAACGCGTACTACCACCCTCTGCTGAACGAGATCGCCTTCCCGGCCGCGATTCTGCGCCCGCCGTTCTTCGGCGTGGAGCGGGACGCCGCCAGCAACTTCGGTGCCATCGGCGCCGTGATTGGGCATGAGATCGGGCACGGGTTTGATGATCAGGGCTCCCAATTCGACGGGACGGGAGAGCTGAAGAATTGGTGGACCGATGAGGATCGCGAGCGCTTTGACCAGCTGACGGGGCGACTTGTCGACCAGTATGAAGTCCTCGTTCCGCCGGAGGCGCCCGAGCATCACGTCAACGGCCGGCTCACGTTGGGCGAGAATATTGGCGATCTCGGTGGGCTGGGCATCGCGTACCAGGCCTACCGGATCGATGCCGAGGAGCGAGGCGAGGACATCACTGCCGCGGCCGAGGACGGGCTCACGGGGGAACAGCGCTTCTTCTACGCGTGGGCTGAGTGCTGGCGCAGCCTGACCCGCAGCGAGACCATGGTGACGCGCATTGCCACGGACCCGCATTCGCCGGCCGAGTTCCGGTGCAATCAGGTGGCCAAGAATCTGGACGCGTTCCACCGGGCCTTCGGCACGCAGCCGGGGGACGGTATGTGGCTCGAGCCCGCAGAGCGCGTCACGATTTGGTAGACGGCGGCCCTTCCCTGAAGTAGTCGGCGAGGTCTCCGACGAGCTCGTCGATGGCTGCGGGGACGGAAGCGTGGAGCCCGTCGGGGGATTCCGCGTACGTCGATCCCGCCACGGCCCGGTGCAACCGCTGGGCCGTGGCGCGGAAGTAGCGAGGGCTCTTGGCTCCTGCCATGAAGTGAGTGGAGCTCGGCAGGCCAGCGAAGTCTTGGGCCGACTCCACCTCGGCCAGGGTGGCCAGGAGCTCGCCCGTTCCAGTGGTGAGCAGGGCGCGGGTGCCCCGCCCCCAGGGGGTGCGGGTAGCGACCCCCAGTAGTGCGGCCAACAGCGGCAACGGCACGTGGGACAGCAGTGGCGAAGCACGCATGTTCCGGTGCATGAGGGCGAGGGCCCGCCCGCCATGCCCGGCGTTGGCGTGGTCGATGAAGTCCTGCATCCACGAGCTGGCGAACTCCCGCTCAATGTTGATTGCCGGGTCGTACACCGCGATCTTCGCGGGCACCAGGGACCGGTCCGCGAAGCGGTGATCGCCGGCGTCGTGCCCCTGCAGTGCTTGCACTGCGTTGAGGACCACGGAACCGCCGAGCGAATGGCCGAACAGGTTCCGGGCGCCCGTGTGCCGCAACATCAGCGTGACGTCGCTGATCTCGGTGTCCATGCCGTAGTCCGCGGGCTGAGCGGTGGAGGCGCCGCGCCCCCGCCGGTCGTACACATCAACGGCCCAGGCCTGACCGAGGGCCCCACTCAGGGCGACGGCGAAGGGGCGGTAGATCAGCGCGGTCAGGAAGGCGCCGCCCACCACCAGCACACGCCGCTCGCCCGGAGCGTTCGCATAGCCATACGTGGCGAGGCCGAGCGCGCCGCCGTCGGGCGTCGAAATCAAGGCTTCTTCAGGGCGTCCGAGCACACGCGGACCCGAGGAAAATTGGGGAATGATCATCACCTGCCAGACTAATGCGTGGGCGGCTTCGCGAATTGCGCACCACGGTAGAATGGGGAAGCGTGACTGCAGATAACACTTCCTCCGGCCAGAGCCCCGCACACGAGACCAATGACCTGCGCCAGGTCCGCCTGGACAAGCGGGCGGAACTGCTCCGCAGCGGTCGGGAGGCCTACCCGGTCAAGCTCCCATTGACGGACACCCTCGGTGGCGTACGCCAAGCCTACGGGCACTTGGAGGCCGGTGAGGAAACGGACGACGTCGTCACGGTCGCGGGCCGTGTGGTGTTCGCCCGCAACACGGGCAAGCTCTGCTTCGCGACGCTGCAGGAATCCGGTCACGATGGCCGCGCCGTGCGGCTGCAGGCGATGCTTTCCCTGGCCAACGTCGGCGAGGAGTCGTTGGCGGACTGGAAGAAGCTGACGGACCTCGGCGACCACGTCTACGTGAGCGGCCGCGTGATTTCTTCCCGCCGCGGCGAGCTGTCCATCATGGTCTCGGAGTGGGGCATGGCCTCTAAGGCCATCCGGCCGATGCCGGTGCTGCACGCGGACTTGAACGAGGAAACGCGCGTGCGTCAGCGCTACGCGGACCTCATGGTGCGTGACGAGGCCCGGGAGATGATCTACCGCCGCGATGCCATCACCCGTTCGGTGCGTGAGACCCTTCACGGCCACGGCTACGTGGAGGTGGAGACGCCGATGCTGCAGCTGATTCATGGTGGTGCCGCGGCGCGTCCGTTCGAGACGCACCTCAACGCTTTCGGCCAGGACATGACCCTGCGTATTGCCACCGAGCTGTACTTGAAGCGAACGGTCGTCGGTGGCGTTCCTCGCGTTTTTGAAATCGGGCGCATTTTCCGCAATGAAGGCGTCGACTCGACCCACTCGCCGGAATTTACGACCTTGGAATGCTATGAAATGTATGGCGACCAGTTCGTGATGGCCGAACGCATGCAGGAAATCATCCTCAATGCGGCCGATGCCGCCGGTGTGGGGCGCACGCTTGAAACCTCCAAGGGCACCATCAACTTGGACGGCGAATGGAAGTGGCTGAGCGTGTATCCGGGCCTCTCCGAGGCGGTGGGAGTGGAGATCACGCCGGATACCGAGGCATCGGTTCTGGTGGACCTCGCCGAAAAGCATGAGGTCAAGGTGGACCCCAAGTGGGGCGCGCAGAAATTGGTGATCGAACTCTTCGGGGAAATCGTCGAGCCGACGCTGATCGATCCGACCTTTGTTTACGATTATCCGCCGGCTGCACAGCCCTTGGCCCGCCCGCACCGCGATCAGCCGGGCGTCATCGAGGCGTGGGACTTGATTATTGGGGGCATGGAGCGCGGTACGGCGTTTTCTGAGCTGATTGACCCGGTGATTCAGCGCGAGCGGCTCACGGAGCAATCGCGGTTGGCCGCGGATGGCGACGACGAGGCCATGGCCCTGGACGAGGACTTCCTGCGCGCCTTGGAATACGGTGCCCCGCCCATGGGTGGTATTGGTCTGGGTATTGATCGACTCGTGATGTTGTTCACTGACGCGGGAATTCGGGAAACCATTCTCTACCCGCTGCTTAAGCCGGAGGCATAATCGTGGAATATGTCCAAGTGTTGGCACCGACCATCGTTGTCGCCCTGATCTTTTGGTTTGTGGTTCGCACGCTGTTTCGCGTGGACCGGAACGAGCGTCTCGCGGAAGCAGAGGTGGAGCGAAATGCCTCACGTTCAGGCGAGGCGGTCTCCGGCGCAGAGCCCGATGATTCCTCCACCGATCATCAGAAAAACGAGTGACTGAAACTCAAAGTTTCCAGCAGTATGCGGCGGAATTCTCAGGAGATTCCCATCTCCTACGGTGGTCATGAGATCAATTAAGCGTCTATTATTTGTTTCATGGCACGCAAAGTAGAAGTAACCTTGGTTGATGATCTAGATGGTTCCGCCGCCTCGGAGAGCGTGAAGTTTGCTCTCGACGGAAAGAACTACGAAATTGATCTGAGCGACGCAAACGCTCAGGCATTGCGGGAAAGCCTCGAGAAGTACGTTGAGGCCGGCCGCCGGGTTTCCGGACCTAAAGCAAAAAGCACGGGCGTGACGCGCAGCTCGAAGAATGACACCCCGGCCATTCGCGAATGGGCGCAGAAGAATGGCTACAACGTCAGCTCGCGTGGGCGCATTCACAGCGACATCATTGACGCGTACTACGCCGCGCAGTAACGCCGTCGTACAGCGCGTGACGACGCCGGCACCCCAGTGGGTGTCGGCGTCGTCTTGCGTTGTGCCGGTTATCCCCACGGCGAACATGCCCCACAGGCCAGCGGCCGGTGCGTAGCATCGAAGGACGCTACGCATCAGCTAGGAGTGTGCCGCAATGTTTGAGAGATTCACCGACCGAGCCCGCCGTGTTGTTGTGCTCGCCCAAGAAGAGGCGCGCATGCTCAACCACAACTACATCGGGACCGAGCACATCCTGCTCGGCTTGATTCACGAGGGCGAGGGCGTGGCCGCCAAGGCCCTCGAGTCGATGAGTATTTCCCTCGGCGCTGTGCGCGAGCAGGTGCAGGAGATCATCGGTCAGGGCCAGCAGGCCCCGTCCGGCCACATCCCGTTTACACCGCGCGCCAAGAAGGTGCTCGAGCTGTCTCTGCGCGAAGCGCTGCAGCTGGGCCACAACTACATCGGGACCGAGCACATCCTGCTCGGCCTCATCCGCGAGGGCGAAGGCGTGGCGGCGCAGGTGCTCGTCAAGCTGGGTGCGGACCTGAACAGCGTGCGCCAGCAGGTCATCCAGCTGCTCTCCGGCTACCAGGGCGGTGGCAGCGGCGGTAAGGAAACCGCCGGCGCGGGCGTCAGCTCCGGGGGCCAAGCCGAGGGCACCCCGGCCGGCTCCGCCGTGCTGGACCAGTTCGGCCGCAACCTGACCGCTGCGGCGCGCGAAGGCAAGCTGGATCCCGTCATTGGGCGCGAGCATGAGATGGAGCGCGTCATGCAGGTCCTCTCCCGCCGCACTAAGAACAACCCCGTCCTGATCGGTGAGCCGGGCGTCGGTAAGACGGCCGTCGTCGAGGGCCTCGCCCAGGCGATCGTGCGCAGCGATGTGCCCGAGACCATCAAGGACAAGCAGCTCTACACGCTGGACCTCGGCTCCTTGGTGGCCGGCTCGCGGTACCGCGGTGACTTCGAGGAGCGCCTGAAGAAGGTCCTCAAAGAGATCCGCACCCGCGGGGACATCATCCTGTTCATCGACGAGATCCACACGCTGGTCGGTGCGGGCGCCGCCGAGGGCGCGATCGACGCGGCCTCGATCCTCAAGCCCATGCTGGCTCGCGGTGAACTGCAGACGATTGGCGCCACGACCCTCGACGAATACCGCAAGCACATCGAGAAGGATGCCGCGCTGGAGCGCCGCTTCCAGCCCATCCAGGTGGGCGAGCCGTCCGTGGAGCACACCACGCAGATCCTGCGCGGCCTGCGTGACCGCTACGAGGCCCACCACCGCGTGTCCATCACGGATGAGGCCCTGAGCGCGGCCGCCTCGCTGGCGCACCGCTACATCTCGGACCGCTTCCTGCCGGACAAGGCGATCGACCTGATCGACGAGGCGGGCGCCCGGCTTCGTATCCAGCGCATGACAGCGCCGCCGGAGCTGAAGCAGATGGACGAGGAGATTGCTGGCGTCCGCCGCGAAAAGGAAGCCGCGATCGACGCCCAGGACTTCGAGGGCGCCGCGTCGTTGCGTGACCAGGAGCAGAAGCTCCAGGAGCAGCGCAACGAGAAGGAAAAGGCCTGGAAGAACGGCGATATGGATGAGATCGCCGAGGTGACCGAGGAGCTCATCGCCGAGGTGCTGGCCAACTCCACGGGCATCCCCGTGGTCAAGCTCACCGAGGAGGAGTCCTCCCGCCTGCTCCACATGGAGGATGAGCTGCACAAGCGGGTCATCGGCCAGGATCAGGCGATCAAGGCGATCTCGCGGGCCATCCGCCGTACCCGTGCCGGCCTGAAGGACCCCAACCGCCCCACGGGATCCTTCATTTTCGCCGGCCCCACCGGCGTCGGCAAGACGGAGCTGGCCAAGGCGCTGGCGGAATTCCTCTTCGGCGAGGAAGACGCGCTGATCACCTTGGACATGTCCGAATACCAGGAGAAGCACACCGTTTCCCGGCTCTTTGGTGCCCCTCCCGGGTACGTGGGCTACGAGGAAGGCGGCCAGCTGACGGAGAAGGTGCGGCGCCGTCCGTTCTCCGTGGTCCTCTTCGACGAGGTGGAGAAGGCCCACGCGGACCTGTTCAACTCGCTGCTGCAGATCTTGGAAGACGGCCGCCTGACCGACTCCCAGGGCCGCGTGGTGGACTTCAAGAACACCGTGATCATCATGACCACCAACCTGGGTACTCGGGACATTTCCAAGGGAGTCATGACCGGCTTCCAGTCCTCGACGGACACGGCGACGAACTACGAGCGCATGCAGGGCAAGGTGCAGGAGGAATTGCGCCAGCACTTCCGTCCGGAGTTCCTGAACCGCGTCGATGACACGGTGGTCTTCCCGCAGCTGACCGAGAACGAGATCGTGCAGATCGTGGATCTGTTCGTCGCCCGCCTCGAGAAGCGCATGGTGGAGAAGGGCATGCACGTCGAGCTCAGCACGCAGGCCAAGGCGTTGCTGGCGGCCCGCGGGTACGACTCGTCGATGGGCGCTCGACCCCTGCGCCGGACCATCCAGCGGGACATCGAGGACCAGCTCTCGGAGAAGATCCTCTTCAGCGAGTTGGTCTCCGGCCAGACCGTCAAGGTCGACGTCGAGGGGGAGGGCGACGCCGCGAAGTTCACCTTCACCGGCGTGGACACCCCCGAGGAGATCGAGGGAGAGACCGTCCCGGCGGCCATCGAGGCCGGCGAGAACGCGGAGAGCAACTCCTAACTACGGACGCTGCGGCGCCCGGCGAGTCCCAGTGCGGACTCGGCGGGCGCCGTCGTCGTGTGCGGGTGCGGGCGCGTCCTAGGATGGACAGCATGACTGACTTCACCATTCGCCCCGCCCGCACGAGCGACGTCTCCGCGATTCGTTCCTTGGTGCGGCCCTTGGCGGATGAGCGCATCCTGCTGGAAAAGGAGGCCGTGGCCTACTTTGAGTCGCTGCAGGAATTCGTGGTGGCCGAGGATGTGGCCGGCCGCGTGATCGGCTGCGGGGCGCTGCATGTGATGTGGGAGGACATCGCTGAGGTGCGCACGCTGGCCACCGATGCCTCCGCGCGCGGTCGCGGCGTCGGCAAGGCGCTCCTCGAGGCCCTGATGGACAACGCGCGGGCCCTCGGCGTGGACCGCGTGTTCTGCTTGACGTTCGAGGTCGACTTCTTTGGCCGCCACGGGTTCACCGTCATGGAGGACCAGACGGCCGTGGACCCGGAGGTGTACATGGAGCTCCTGCGCTCGACCGACGACGGCGTGGCAGAGTTCCTCGACCTAGCGCGCGTCAAGCAGAACACCCTCGGCAATACCCGCATGATCGCCCGCCTCTAACTAGCCAAAGTTTTGCCGCCTAACGGTAGACGTTGGGGCGCGGGCGTGCCTATGGTGTTGGCACCGGGCCGGCTGCCGGCGCGGTAGAACAGACGTTCACGCGAGGAGGAGGTGGTCAGGATGGGTCTAGGAGACGCTCTGAACAACCTGGGCAACAAGGCTCAGCAGCTGAAGGATGAACACGGCGACCAGATCAACGAGAAGATTGACAACCTGCAGGAGCAGCACAGCGACAAGCTGGGCAAGCACGCAGACAAGGTCAACAACGCCGTTGATAAGGGCCAGGAACACCTGAAGTAGCCCCCAGCGCGAGAGCACGAAAGGGCACCCACCGGCTGCTGGTGGGTGCCCTTTCCCGCGCCCGGGAGGTTACGGGAGCGACGCGATGAGCTCTTCGACGCGGCGCTTGATTTCATCCCGAATGGGGCGCACCGCGGCCACCCCCTGGCCAGCCGGATCCTCCAGTTTCCAATCCTCGTAGCGCTTGCCCGGGAAGAAGGGGCAGTCGTCCCCGCATCCCATGGTGATCACGACGTCGGACTCCTGCACCGCTGCGGTGGTCAAGACCTTGGGCACCTCCGCAGACATGTCGATTCCCACCTCCGCCATGGCCTCGACGGCGGCCGGATTGACGGCGTCGGCCGGCGCGGAGCCCGCGGAGCGGACCTCAATCCGGTCACCGGCCAAATGGGTGAGGAACGCGGCCGCCATCTGGGAGCGGCCGGCGTTGTGAACACAAACGAATAGGACGGACGACTGAGTCATGGGTGGGCCTTTCAGGGGGTGCGGGTGGTGAAGAACTGGCGGGCCCACAGGGCCACGTAGACGAGCGCGACGAGGATGGGGACCTCGATGAGGGGGCCGACGACGCCGGCGAGGGCTTGGCCGCTCGTGGCGCCGAACGTGGCAATCGCCACGGCGATCGCGAGCTCGAAGTTATTGCCGGAGGCGGTGAAGGCCAGCGTGGTGGTGCGTGCGTAGCCGAGGCCCAGGGCGCGGCCGATCAGCATCGAGGCGCCGAAGGTGACGAGGAAGTAGATCACGAGCGGCGCCGCGATCCGGGCGACGTCCAGCGGTTGGGCCATGATCTGTTCCCCCTGCAAGGCGAACAGGACGACGATCGTGAAGAGCAGGCCGTACAGTGCGAACGGGCCGATCTTCGGGAGCACCCGCTCCTCGTAGTAGGCGCGGCCGCGGACGCGTTCGCCCAGCGTGCGGGTGAGGTAGCCGGCCACGAGCGGGATGCCGAGGAACACCAAGACGGACACGGTGATGGCCCACACGGAGAACTCCGCGCTCGTGGTGGGCAGGCCCAACCAGCCGGGCAGGACCTGCAGGTAGAACCAACCCAGCACGCCGAACATGAACACCTGGAACACGGAGTTGATGGCCACCAGGACCGCCGCGGCTTCACGGTCCCCGCAGGCGAGGTCGTTCCAAATCAGCACCATGGCAATGCATCGGGCCAGGCCCACAATGATCAGCCCCGTCCGGTACTCGGGCAGGTCCGCGAGGAAGATCCAGGCCAGGATGAACATGAAGGCCGGCGCCAGCACCCAGTTGATCACCAGCGAGGTGACCATGAGCTTCTTGTCCCCGATCACGCGCTGGGTCTCGTTATAGCGGACCTTAGCCAGCACCGGGTACATCATCACCAGCAGGCCGATCGCGATCGGCAGGGAGACGCCGGCAATCTGCACGGATTCGAGTGCTGCCCCCAGCTGGGGTACGACGGCGCCGAGGCCCAGTCCCAGCGCCATCGCCGCGAGAATCCACACCGGGAGGAAACGGTCAAGGACGGACAGTTTGGCGACGACGTGCGCCGTCTCGGCGGCGTCCGGGCTCGTGCGAGTCTCGACAGGGGACACGGGGTGGGCTCCAAATCGTGGGGTGGCGGGTGCCGGGTGGTCAGGATCAATGCTTGGCGCCGCGCGGGCGCCGGTCAAGGGGCCTCAGGCGTTCGTGGAGCAGACTCCGGTGGCCGGGAGTTCGAGCTCCACGTGCTCCGCTGCGGGCTGGTCGCCGGCGAGGTGCGCTGCGATGGAGCGGACTTGCTCGTACCCGGTGGCCATGAGGAAGGTGGGGGCGCGGCCGTAGCTTTTCATGCCGACGATGAAGAAGTTCGGTTCAGGGTGGGCCAAGAGGGTGGCGCCGTGGGCCGGCACGGTGCCGCAGCTATGGAACTGCGGGTCGATCAGCGGTCCCAGCTCGCGCGGGGCCTCCATCACGGGGTCGAGTTCGAGCTGTAGCTCGCGCAGCAGCCCCAGGTTAGGGCGGAAGCCGGTCGCCGGGACCAGCGCGGCGACGTCGAACTCCTCGACCCCGTGCGGCGTGTGGGCGTGGACGGTGAGCCCGGAGGTGTGGGGGTGCACTGAGGCGACGGTGAATTGGGTGCGGAGCTCGATCCGGCCCGACTCCACCATGTTCTTCAGGCGAGTACCGAGGGCGCCGCGTTCCGGCAGGCCGTCGGCATCCCCGCCGCCATAGACGCGGGCCGGGCTGGGCGCGCGCAGGCCCCAGGTCACCCGCGTGCCGGGAACCTGGTCCACAAGCCGGCCGAGCGCCAGCAGCGTGTTTGCGGCCGAGTGTCCGCCGCCGATGACCAACGTGTGCTGCCCGGCGAAGCGGTCACGCTCTGCCCCTAGCACGTCCGGCAGGGCGGAGGTGACGACTCCTGCCGCGCGCGCCTCCTGCTCGCCGGGGACTTCCAGCCCGGACGCGCCGACGGGGTTCGGCTGTGCCCACGTTCCGGAGGCGTCGATCACGGCGCGGGCGGTGAGGTGGACGACGCCGTCGGCCGTCTCGGAGACGATGAGGAACGGGGCGTCGGCGCGGCCGAGGGTGCGCGTCGTATCCAGGCCGAGGCGGGACACGGCCGTCACGCGGTGGCCCGTGCGGAGCGAAGCGGCGATGGGCTCGGTGCCGGCCAGCGGTGCGAGGTACTGTTCCACGAGGTCGGTGCCGGTCGGCAGGCGCTTGGGGTGCGGTGGTTCCCAGCCGTGGGCGGCGAGCAGGCGCGCCGCGGCAGCGTCGATGTTGTAGCGCCACGTGGAGAACGTCTTGATGTGGCCCCACTCGGCCACGGCGGCTCCGGCGGAGGGTCCCGCCTCCAGCAGCACGACGTCGATCCCACGCTCGATCAGGTGGGCGGCGGCGGCCAGGCCCACGGGGCCGGCGCCGATGATCGCGACCGGCAGCGCGGCGGCGTCGTGCTGATCTGTCCGCGGATGATCCACCGACGGCTCCTTTCACCTAGGCATCGACGTTCATCGATGCTTCGAGTATGATCGGATTCATCGATACCTGTCAATCTATCCGGCGTGGCCGGATCTGAAGGGAGGGCCATGGTCCAGGTCATGACGGACCACGCCGCGCCGTGCTGTGTACCCGCCCCCGCGGCGGGAGCGCTGGCCGCGGAGGACGCGGCGCAGCTGGCGGCGCGATTCAAGGCGCTCGCCGACCCTAACCGGGTTCGCCTGCTGTCCCTCGTGGCCGCCGGTGAGTCGGGCGAGGCCTGCGTGTGTGACCTGACCGAGCCGCTACAGCTGGGCCAGCCCACCGTTTCCCACCACCTGAAAATTCTGGTCGACGCCGGTCTGCTCGCCCGCGAGAAGCGTGGGGTGTGGTCCTACTATTCGGTGCTCCCCGCGGCCCTAGAGGACCTCGCGGGAGCTCTCCGGGGATTTGGCGCCGTCCCTCCCGCGCTCGGAAAGGATGCCTCATGAGCCACGACCGTCCCGCCGTCCTCTTTGTCTGTTCGAAGAACGGCGGCAAGTCCCAGATGGCCGCCGGATTGATGCGGCGTGAGGCCGGGGACGCCGTCGACGTCAGCAGTGCGGGAACCGCGCCGGGTTCGGCGATCAACGGCCTCTCGGCCGAGGTGCTCCTGGACCTGGGCGTCGATATTCGCGCTGAGACCCCGCGGCAGCTGACCGAGGAGGCGATGCGCGCGGCAGGGCTCGTGGTCATTCTGGGCACCGAGGCGCAGGTGGACCCGGTCGACGGCGTCGTGATCGAACGGTGGGAAACTGACGAGCCCAGCCTGCGCGGGATCGGCGGCCGTGAGCGGATGGAACTGGTCCGCGATGACATCCATGCCCGCGTGCAGAACCTGAAGGAGCGGTTGCTCGGTTAGTGCTCCGCGTGGTGCGGCTCGGCGGAGGCGACCTCCGTCGGGGCGGGGCCCCTCGCCTCAGGTGCCGCGGAGTCCGTGGGATTGAGCTCGCCGCGCAGTTCCAGCAGAGTGGATCGGTAGGCCTCTGGGGCGAAGGAGAGCGCCTGGGCCCCGGCGACCGGGGTGAAGCGTGGTGCACCCTTGACGGTGTCCTCCCACGCGAAGTGGTCCCACGTGACCGCCTCCTGGTCGAAGTGGAGTTCGCAGGAGAGGTAGCCGCACGCCTCGGAGCGGCACAGCGGGCAAAACAGCAGTCCCACCCGGTGCGGGCCCGGACCCTGTTCGAGCCCCAGCAGGTGGTCAATCCGCAGGAGCCCGGCGGCCGGGAAGGTGGAGCGAAGATCCGCCATTTCTGCCGGCATGTCCAGCGCCCCGGACCAGTCCCGCACCCATTGCTGGAGCGGTTGGTCGTTGATCTGGATGTTCCAGATGGTGAAGTGCTCCGGCTTCGTCGGCCGGCGGAACAGGCCGCGGCGCTTCTGCGCGCGGCGCGTTCCGGCCATCTCCTTGAAGGAGAGCACGTGTGGGCCGTCCATCATTCACCTAGTATGCGTCCGACCGCCGGCAGAAGTGGGTTATTACGGCAGAAAAGTTCCGGTGGTTCCCCGCGCCGGCTCACCGGGACTCGCGGCCGACCCAAGCCAGCAGGCTCGCGACGGCGGCGCGTGTCGCCGTCGTCAGCGTCGGCTCCGGGACGGGGCCGAAGAAGGGCGAGTGGTTGATGGGCAGGTCCGTCTCCCCCTCGAAACCACCGAACATCCAGTAGACCGTCGGCACGCCGATCGCCGCCCCGAGATGGCCGAAGTCCTCCGACCCCATGAGCGGGCCGCTGCGGCGCACGTTCTCGCCGCCGAGGGCGTGCTCCAGCGCGGTCGTCACGCGCTCCGCCGCAGCCGGCTGATTATAGTTCTCCGGGAAGTCGTACAACGCTTCGATGAGCGGAGGCTCGGCGCCGGAGGCCGTGGCCTCGGCCTGCACGATTCGCTCGACCGCCGCCAGCACCTGGGCGCGCACCTCGGGTGTGAGCGTGCGGATGTTGAGGGTGAATTCGGCCTGATCGGGAATGATGTTCTCCTTCAGGCCAGCGTGGAATGTGCCGACGGTGACGACGGCCGGGCTCATCGGGTCCAGCTCGCGGGAGACGATCGTTTGCAGGCGGGTCACCATGGCCGCGCCCAGCACGATCGGGTCGATCGATTGCTGCGGTTGTGAACCGTGGGACTGCCGCCCGCGCACCACGACGCGGAGGGCGTCCGCCATGGCCATCGCGGTGCCGTGGCTGATGCTGATGGTTCCCGCGCGCTGCGGCATGACGTGCTGGCCGAGGACGACGGCGGGCCGGGGCGCCCGGTCCCAGAGGCCGTCGTCGACCATGGCTCGGGCCCCCGCGGCCGTCTCTTCACCGGGCTGGAAGATCAGGACCACGGTGCCGGACCACGCGCTGCGGTCGGCGTCGAGCAAGCGCGCGGCGGTGAGCAGAGCGGTCACGTGAGTGTCGTGGCCGCACCCATGCATGACGGGGACCTCGGTGCCGTCGGGCAGCGTGCCGGTGGCCGTGGAGGCGTACTCCAGCCCGGTGTCCTCGGCAATCGGGAGGCCGTCTGTATCGGCGCGGAAGGCCACCACGGGGCCCTCGCCTTCGCGGAGGATGCCGACGACGCCGGTGCCTCCGCAGCGGAAGTTCTCCACGCCAAAGGAATCGAGTTCTGCCGCGATGAAATCGGCGGTGGCGTGCTCCTGCATGCTCAGCTCGGGGTGTGCGTGCAGATGCCGGTACACGCCCAGCAGCTGCTCCACCGTGCTGGCGTCGAGGGGGCGAGTGGGATCACAAGTCATAGACATGTAGAGCTTCTCCTATTCAGCCGCGCGGGCGCGCGAACCATGAAATGACGGCGGTGGCGACCACGCCGAGGGCGGTACCGAAGTAGGTGAGGGCCGGGACGGCGGGGACTACCACAAAGACCACGACGACGGCGACGGCGAGCGAGATCAGGGTGGGGCGCAGTTGCTTGACGCTAGCGATGGCCTGCACCAGCACGGCGCCAACAATCGAGGGCAGGATGTAGAGCCGAGCCACCTCGGTGACGGACTCCGGGATGGCGCTGAGCAGCCAGGTGCCGAGAATGCCCACGAACACCAAGAGTGAGGTCAGGTGGACGATCGCGGCTCCGCAGATGCCCATGACGGCCGCCAAGTCTCCTTGCTTGGTACCGGGCTTGGCGTCGATGCGGCCCTGCGCGCAGATGGCGGCCGGCAGCAACTTGTTGGCGATGTTCCCGATCATGAAGGCCTGATACATAGCGGCCGGGCCAAGAATGGGGAAGTAGGTGATGGGCTCGACGATGGCGAAGACGAGGAACGTGGTGGCCACGGCAAGGTAGGCCGTGATGACGTGTGCCAGCGTGATGCCGAGATCCATGAAGAGGGCGATGTAGAGCGGGCCAGCAAGAGAGAGGAGCAGTCCTGCCACCATGGTGATTCGTCCCCAGCGGGACGTGGTGCGCTCGAACTCGTGCAGTCCTGCCGGGCGGGTGATCGTTGAGGTTGTCACGGGGTGTCCTTCGGCGAAAGTGGGGCTCACGCAGTGGTGGCCGTGTGGGCGAAGTAGGCGAAGACCAGGGCCACGCTAATGGCGATTCCCAGCGCCCACTCCTTGAGCCAGCCCGCATTGAGCTTCTTGGCGAGCAGGAGCAAGGCGGCCATGACGATCGTGGAAACGAGGATGGTCAGGGCGCCGAGCGCGGATTTGGGCAGTTCTGAAACCACCAGCGTGGAAAAGGCGCCCAAAAGCGCCGCTCCGGGAATCAACGCCATCACGGCGGGGTTGACCTCCGAGAGCTTGTTCCCGCCGCGTTTCATCAGCGGGGTGAGGATCAGCGTCGCGAGCATCCACGCCCCGCCGCTGAGGCTCATGGCGATCAAGGCGACCGCGAAGACCTGTTGCGTGTAGTCGGGCCCGCCGAGGTCCGCGCCGAGAGCGGCGGAGGCGATCGTTGCGGAGGCGACCTCCGTTTGAACGGATCCGATGAGGCCGATACGCACCAGGACCGCGGGCGTGCCGAACAGGGCCAACAAGGCGATCGCGACGAGGACGACCGCGAGGGACGGGCCGATCGAGGAAATGGCCCCGGAGCGCAGGGCCCGGTTGAGGTCCTTCCGCTCCAGGCCCACCGTTGACCCTGCAGTGCGGGCGGCCTTCATGTAGATCAGCGTCTGAACGAAGATCACGGCGAAGACGCCGAGGGCGAAGACCCAGAGGATGGGCGAGTTCGCCACGGCGCCGATGTCCGTGGACGCACCGTTGGCGGCGGCGGCCGCAAAAGTGCTGCTCATGAGGGGTCCTTCCGATGCGATGCGAATGTGATGTCCACAACATTCACACTTGCGGGGGCCCGGTTCAATGATTGGCGGATTCGGACGGCGAGTTGTCGATATCCGCCACTGGTGCCCAAAAGCCCCCGCCAGCTTCCCTCGATCAGTGGCCTCCATCACACTCAAGGGAGTGCGGCTGTGGGCGGGATGCCCGCAGCACCCCGAGCCCGCCCGCCTACCCAGGAGAAATGATGACCGATCTGCTCGAACAGTCCGCGACCGAACTGACGGCACTGCTGGCTGCCGGCGAGGTGTCCTCGCGCGAACTCACGCAGGCACAGCTGGACCGCATCGCGGCGGTCAACCCGTCCCTCAACGCAATCGTCACCGTGGATGAGGAGGGGGCCATGGAGCGGGCCCATGCGGCGGACCAGGCGCTGACGCGCGGTGGCCCGACCGGTCCGCTGCACGGCCTGCCGATGACGCACAAGGACACCCACCTCGTCGCGGGCATGCGGTCGACGAACGGCTCTCCCGCGCTCGCCGATCACATGCCGGGGCGCGACGACGTCATCGTGGCCCGGCTGCGCGCGGCCGGCGTCGTCGCGACCGGCAAGTCCAACGTGCCCGAGTTCGGCGCCGGCTCCCACACATTCAACGAGGTCTTCGGCACTACGGTTAATCCGTATGCGCCCACGCGCAGCGCGGGTGGCTCCAGCGGGGGGCTGGCCGCGGCCCTGGCCGCGCGGATTCAGCCGCTCGGCGAGGGCAGTGACATGGGCGGTTCGGTGCGGATTCCAGCCTCTTTTTGCAACGTTTTCGGGTTTCGCCCCTCCGTGGGCGTGATCCCGATGCCGAGCGACCGCAACGCGTGGGCGTGGTTGGGGCGCGTGGGGCCGATGGCCCGGTCGGTGGAAGACCTGGAACTCTTCATGCGGGCCACGGCGGGCCCGGCTCCCGAGCTCCAGTTGCAGGCTCCGTTGGACGCTGCGGCCTTCGGTGGGCCGGCGCCGGAAGACCTGCGAGGGGTACGCATTGGCGTGAGCTACGACTTCGGGCTGGGAGTTCCCGTGGAGGCGCCCATGCTGGAGGCGTTGGACCGGACCATCGCGACCTTCGAGGCGCTCGGTGCCACCGTGGAGCAGGCCTCCCCCGATCTGGGCGAGGCGGACCGGGTCTTCGGCAATACCCGGGCCTTCGATTTTGCCAACAGCCTAGGGAGCCTCGTGGATTCGCGCCCCGAGCTCGTCAAGCCAGAGGTGATCTGGAACGTGGAAAAGGGGTGGGCACTGAGCGCCCGCGAGATCATGGAGACCACGGCGGCCGCCACGCGGTTGCAGGCCAAGGTGCGGACCTACTTCGCCTCGTACGACTACTTCCTGAGCCCCGGCGCTCAGGTTCTGCCGTTTGATGCCACGCTGCGCTATCCCCAGCAGGTGGCCGGCGTCGAGTCCCAGACTTATCTGGACTGGATGCGTTCCGCGTGCCTCATCTCGGCGACCGGACTGCCGACGGTCGCGATGCCCGCCGGTTTTAGCGCCTCGGGGCTCCCCACCGGCGTGCAACTGACGGGCTATCACTACCGAGACCCGCAGCTGTTGCGCGTGGCCCGGTGCTATGAGGAGGCGACGGGCTACGCGCGGCGTGCGCCGGAGGGCCTAGGCCAGGGCCGTGTCGTTGAGACGGCCCCCGCGCTTGCGGGCGCGCATCACCATGGTGAGGTCGAATGAGTCGACGCCGGAGGCCCACTCGGACTGCGTGACAAACTCGTAGAGCTCAGAGCTCGTCGCCAGCGTGACATCGACGACGATTTGCGAACTCCCCGCCAGGGCGGCCGCGTAGCGCACCCGCTCATCGCGGCGGAGGGATTCGCCGATCCGATCGATCTTGTCCGGCGCGATGCGCAACCAGACGAGGGCTTCCACGGGCAGCCCCACGGCCGCGGGCTCCACCAAGAGGCGCAGGTGCACGCTGTCGCTGCGGAGGAGCCACTCGACGCGGCGCCGGGCCGTGGTTTCGGAGACGCCCGCGCGACGGGAAATTTCCTCGTAGCTCATGCGGGCGTTGCTGATGAGGCAATCGACGATGTCCTGATCCTGCGCTGAGAGGTTCGGTTCAGTCAGCGTGCCGTCGGCTTGGGGCGGCCGGGAGCCGATCAGCTGGTCGGCTTCGTCCCGGGTCAGTGCGCCGATCCGCCAGGAGCGTATGGTGCGGAAATACTTCAGGATCGGCAGCGTTTCCGCGTGCGCAATCCCTGGCGTGGTGGCGAGCTCGATGGAGACCAGATGGGCGAGCCGATCCCGGCTGGTGACGATTTCGGCGACCACGTCCGTGGAGCCCGTCACCATGTAGGCAAAGCTGGTGTCGGCCCGGGCCGCGAGGGCTTCGGTGGTCACCGGAGTGGATCCGGGAGCGCACTGCGTGCGCACCAGAAGCGACGCGGCGCGGGAGCGAATCCCGACGGCGGCGATCCGCCCTCCCGCTAGCAACTCGGAGCCCCGGCGGGCGATCGTCCTCTCGTTTTCGTTCAGAACCTGCGCGACCGTGCGCCATGACGCGCGCGGATTGAGCTGCAGAGCGGCGGTGATCCGCCGCTCTAACTCGTCGAGAACGTCCATCCTGTCAGTACCCTTTGCCCGGCGGTGATCTTGGAGGGAAGCCTAGCGGAGCTCGCCCGCGGCGTGCCCGGTGTGACGACGAGCTCAGTGGGGCAGGGAGACGCCTGTGGGTCCCTCGTGGGCGAGCCCGTCGGCCAGCAGAGATCCTAGGCACCGGAGGCGCTGCTCCTCCGGCGCCCCGGTGGACTGCACGACGTCGGCCCGCAGGAGGGCCTCTCGTGGCACCGGCGCCTCGGCGTCCCGGAGCGCGGCCATGAACGCCCCGCGCACTTGGCGGTCAGTCCCCGCCCACGGCTGACCCTTGGGGGTGTAGTGCGGGGCCGGCTGGCCGGCGGCGATCCACGCGCACGATGCGGCTACCGGACAGGCGTCGCATTTCGGTGATCGCGCGGTGCAGACCAACGCGCCCAGCTCCATGACCGCGGCGTTCCAGCGGCAGGCGAGCGCGTCGTCGTCGGGCATGAGATCCGCGGCGAGCCGTGCCTCGGCGGCGGTGTAGCTCGGCTCAGGCAAGGCGCGGCCAGTGAAGAGCCGGGCGTGGACGCGGCGGATGTTGGTGTCGACCACGACCTCGGGCTGGTTGAACGCGAAGCAGGCGACCGCGGCGGCGGTGTACGTTCCGACGCCGGGTAGGGCCAATAGCTCGTCGGGGGTGCGTGGCACGGCGCCGTCGTGTTCCTCGACGATGCGCGTGGCCGCGGCGTGCAGGCGCAGCGCGCGGCGCGGATAGCCGAGCCGGCCCCAGGCGCGCAACGCCTCGCCGGCGGGTTCTGCGGCCAGATCGGCAGGGGTGGGCCAGCGCTGCATCCACTCCTCCCACACGGGCAGGACGCGCACCACCGGGGTTTGCTGCAGCATAAATTCGCTCACCATGACGCTCCACGCGCTGGCCTCGGGGTGACGCCATGGCAGATCGCGACCGTTCTGGGCGAACCAGTCGGTGATCGCGTGGTGAAGCTGGCGGATCTGTGGCACCCGAATACCCTAACGCGGCGCGTGTCATCCCGGCTCGCGCGGGGACGGTTATACGCTGGGCTCATGAGTGCCCCTCGCCGCCCCAGCCCGGCCGTTTATCGGCGCCGGCGCCTTGTTGTGCTGTTGGCTGCCCTCGTCGTGGTCGCGCTTCTCGTGTGGGGTGGATTCGCCGGGGTGAGTGCGTTGCGCGCCATGACAGCCGAGGGGCGGTCTGACGCTTCGGCGCAGCCCTCGGCCTCGGCGGACTCTCCCGCCTCCGGCGCCGAATCCGGCGCCGATTCCAGTGCGGAGCCCACCGAGTCCGCGGATCCGAGCAGCTGTCAGCCGGGGGATGTATCTGTCAGCGCGTCAACGGAGAAACGGGTTCACGGAACGGATGAGGACCCCGTCCTGATCATGACGGTGGAGAACACGGGCGACTTCGATTGCGACGTGAATGTGGGCACGCGGGAGCAGGAATTCCTGATCGAGAGCGGCGATGACCGCATCTATTCCACGAAGGACTGCCTGAAGGACAGCACGGTGCTGGATATCACCATGGAGCCGGGTCAGAAGGAGACGGCCCGTTTCACGTGGGAGCGGGTGCGCAGCGCGCCGGGATGCCCCGGCGTCTCGGCCCATCCGCGGCCTGGTACGTACGTGTTCATCGCCAAGCTGGGCAACCGCACGTCGGACAAAGCGGTCTTCGAACTGCAGTAGCTCCGGCGTGCCGGCCGTGCGGGCATTCCCTTGACAGGCAAATTTCTACTTGCCTATTCTGAGGGCATGGCCGCAGATCTCTTCAAAGCGCTCGCGGATCCCACGCGCCGGGCGATTCTCGATGAACTGGTGGACCGCGACGGGCAGACGCTCTTTGAAATCTGCACCCGGCTGGTCACGCAGCATCAGCTGGACCTGTCGCGGCAAGGCGTCAGCGCGCACCTCGCGGTGTTGGAAGAGGCGGATCTGGTTCGCACTCGGCGGAGTGGCCGCTATAAGTTTCACGATCTCAATACCCAGCCCCTCGAGTCGCTGGCCACGCGCTGGCTGCGGCCCCCTCATTCCGGAGGTACATCATGAGAGTTCACGTTCTGAGCGTTTTTGTTGCGGATCAAGCCGCCGCTTTGGAGTTTTACACGGGAAAGCTCGGCTTCGTTCTGCGCCACGACATCCCGTTGGGTGCGGACCGGTGGCTCACCGTCGTCGCCCCCGATCAGCCGGAGGGGCCGGAGGTGTTGCTGGAGCCGAACCGGCACCCGGCTGCGCAGCAGTATCAGGAGGCGCTGGCGGAAGACGGTATCCCTGCGGTCTCTTTTGCGGTGGACGACGTCGCCGCCGAACATGCGCGCCTGACGGAACTCGGTGTGGATTTCACGCAGGCCCCCGTGGAGATGGGCCCGACGACGACGGCGGTGTTCGACGATACGTGCGGCAACCTGGTGCAGCTGGTCCAGATGAACGAGGCCGCCTAGCGCGCCTCGCGCGCTAGGAGAACTGCTCCAGCAGGCTGGTTTCGGCGACGCGGGACAGGTTCTCCCGGACGGTTTTGGCGCGTTGCTCGCCGATGCCGTCGACGTGCATGAGGTCCGCGATGTCTGCGGCCATGAGTTGTTGCAGGTCGTCGAAGTTTTCGACGAGGCGGGCCGCGACCGCGCGGGGCAGTGCTTTAACGCCGGCCAGCAGCCGGTACCCCTTGGGGATCAGCGTGGTTTCTAGGGTGTCCGGGTGGGACGCGCAGCCGAGGATGCCGGAAATGCGGGTGAGGTCGATCAGCTCGGCGGAGTCGAGCCCGCGCAATTCACTCAACGTGGATTCGAGTGCGTCCGGCGTCGTGCCTCGTTGTGAGTAGTCCTGGAGTAAAACGTCACTGCCGGGGCCGAGCCCGGCGGCGAGCTCATCGAGCTGTAGGGACAGCAGCCGGCCGTCGCTGCCGAGTTCCAAGACGTACTGATCGATCTCCGTTCTGATGCGGCGCACCATTTCTTGGCGTTGGAGGACCACGGCGACGTCCCGGACGGTGACGATTCCCTCGATTTCGAGGGAGGAGAGCTGGCCGGTGACTTGGTCCAACCGGGCTCGGTAGCGCTCTAGCGTGGCGAGCGCTTGGTTGGCCTTGGCGAGGACGGGTTGGGAGCCTTCGAGAACATGGCGCAGGCCCTGAACGTAGATGGCGATGGTCTGCATGGACTGGGAAACCGAGATGACGGGGAAGCCGGTTTGGACGGCAACGCGTTCTGCGGTGCGGTGGCGGGTGCCGGATTCCTGCGTGGCAATAGTGGGGTCCGGGACGAGCTGGACGGCGGCGCGGAGGATGCGGCCGGAGTCTTTGTCCGTGACGATGGCTCCGTCCATTTTGGCGAGTTCGCGCAGGCGGGTGGGGGAGAAGTCAATGTTGATGTCGAACCCGCCGGAGCAGATGGAATCGACCGTTTTGTCGAACCCCAGCACCATGAGGCCACCGGTGCGCCCGCGCAAAATGCGCTCGAGGCCATCGCGCAGCGCAGTGCCGGGGGCCACCCGGGCCAGGGTGGAGCGGAGGGCGTCCTCTGGACTCTTCGTCATGGCGGGCTCCTCACGCTGGTGCGGCCGTGGTGGTGAGTGGTGTTGGTCCGCTTAGTTTATGCCCGTCGCGCCCAGCATGGCTTCTAGGAGTCTGCTGCGGGGAACAGCATGGTGAGGGCGTCGGCGAGCGTGGTGACTTCGCGGTAGTTGATGCCCTCGGGAACGCCACTGAGCGCTTCGGTGGTTTTCGGCACAATGGCGTGGGTGAAGCCGAGGCGTTCGGCCTCGTTGAGGCGGCGGGCGATGTCCGGTACGCGGCGAACCTCTCCCGCGAGGCCGACCTCGCCAAACACCACGAGCCTCCGGGAGACGGGCCGGTCCAAGTAAGAACTCGCCATCGCCACGGCCGAGGCGAGGTCGACGGCGGGCTCGGTGAGCTTCACGCCGCCGACCGTGGCGAGGTAGGAGTCCATTTGGGACACGTCCATGCCGATGCGGGCCTGCAGGACGGCCAAGATCATGGACATGCGGGACGAATCGAGTCCCGTGACCGAGCGCCGGGCTTGCCCGGAGAGGTTCTTCGCGAGCAGCGCCTGGATCTCGGCGAGCAGTGGCCGACGCCCTTCGACGGAAACGGTCACGCAGGTGCCGGGGACTTGGTCGATGCTGCCGGCGACGAACAGTCCACTGGGATCGCTGAGGCCTTCGATTCCGTTTTCCGTCAGATCAAAGCACCCCACTTCATCGGTGGGGCCGTAGCGATTCTTGATGGCCCGCAGCAGGCGCAGCCTCGAATGGCGTTCGCCGTCGAATTGGCAGACCACATCCACGAGGTGCTCTAACAGGCGTGGCCCCGCGATCGAGCCGTCTTTGGTGACGTGACCGACCATGATGGTGGTCATGTCCCGCTTCTTCGCGGCGCTGATCAGGGATGCTGCTACTTCCCGCACCTGCGTCACTCCGCCGGCAGCGCCGTCGACCTCTGACGATGACAGTGTCTGCACGGAGTCGACGATCAGCACGTCGGGATCGAGGGCTTCCACGTGGCCCAGTGCCGTGGCGAGGTCCGATTCGGCGGTGAGGTGCAGCGTGTCCGCTAGCGCTCCGATGCGCTCAGCGCGGCGCTTGACCTGCGCGGCAGATTCCTCGCCCGTCACGTACAGAACCTTGTTGTTGCTCACGGCGGCGCGGGACGCGACGTCGAGTAGCAGGGTGGATTTGCCGACTCCGGGCTCGCCCGCCAACAGAATCACGGCACCCGGGACTAGACCGCCGCCGAGCACGCGGTCCAGTTCCCCCACAAAGGTGGGCCGGAATTCGGCGGTGGAGGCGTCAACATCGCCGATGGCCGGGGCGGGGTTGGCAACGCTGACCGCTTGAGTCCTTGCGGAGACCTGCCCGATTTCTGCGACGGTGCCCCATTCTTGGCACTCGGCGCAGCGCCCGACCCACTTCACAGTGGTCCAGCCGCAGGACGCGCACTTATAACCGGGAGCCTTGCTGCGCGATGTCGATTTGGTGGCCATGCTGACTACTTTATCGGCCGGGTCCTCACACAATGGGGGGCGCTAGGGGGCTGTGGATAACTTTTTCGGAGTTATTCAATCCTTGGTACTTTGGATGGCGGGGGATGATATTCGGGCGACGAAAGAGCGGACATGCAGAGTTCACCGAGCAAGCGCGGCACGCTGGCCGCGCTGGGAATGGCGGCACTCCTCGCGCTGAGCGCGTGTGGGGGAGAGGGGACGACGCCGGAGCCGTCGAGCTCCGGGGCTAGTCCCAGTGCTTCGCAGACCACCGAGTCGCCCTCCAGCTCTGAACCCCAGGAAGCCACGCCGGAACATCCGGCCCGCAACCTCACTCCGCCAGAGATGCCGGAAGAGGCCAAGGAGTTCACCGAAGAAGGATTCGCGGCGTTCATTGAGTACTGGTTCGAAGCGCAGAATTATGGAATTGCTACCGGTGACGGATCCTACGTAGAGGATGTCTCGCACGAGGAATGTCGCGGTTGTAACTCCGCCTTGGTGGTCATCGATGAGGTTGCCCAAGGTGGCGGGGAAGCATGGATTGTTGGTGGAACCATGCGAGCCACTGATGTGGTGTCAAAGCTTCACGGCGATGAATCGCAGATGCAGCGCGCGTATCTAACTTGGCGTCAGATCAACGGAGACGCATACAACGTCGACGGCTTAATGGAGGGTGGTCGCGATGTCATTACCGACGCTGTAGAACCGTTCATTTTCGAAGCCTATTACGCAGATGGTGGATGGACTGCTACTCGCATTGAGGCACGAGAGTCATGATTTCCCAGCCGAAGGCACTTATGCACTCTCTAGCGGCGCTTCTGACCGCATGCTTCTTTCTGGTCATGCCATCTGACGCGAGTGAAGCCACAGGGGTAAACGGAAAGTCTGATGGAGATGGTTTTGAACTATCCAAGATTGAGGAGGGCTCGCAAGGATTTCGCCAGCCGGTTCCTGAGGACGCGCATAGCCCGGTTATCCATGTGCCAGGCATAGACTCGCAGCCTCCAGCCGATTCGGGGAATCCGCCCGCCATCGGCGGCGCGTACTGCGCGGACAACGAGCAATGGGATATTGCCGAAGGCTGCGTTGCGGCAACGGCGGACATTTGTGGGCCTGACGAAGTTCTCATGTCGATTGAGAACGCCCCCGGCGCCGAAGTTGTCCGCGGTGACCCGTGTGCCGACTTCTCCGTTGACCGTCCGGACCTTACCGCCAGCGGTCCGCCCGCCGAGGAGCAGGTCGACATTACGGAACGCCCCGACCTCGTCGCCCGCGAGTTTGCTCGGATTACCATGCCCCTGCCCGAGCCCCACTTCCAAGACGAGGTGGAGGATGAGGTGGTGGCCGGGCGTATGTGGGGCGCCGGATGGCGGCAAACCGACGTGAACATGTGGGCTGCAGCCGAGGATCATACGGCCACCGTGACTCTGCTCGGCACCGAGGTCACCATCCGCGCCACGCCCCTGAAATACACCTGGGACTACGGTGACGGCCAAACCCGCACCACTGCCTTTGCGGGGAAACAGCTGCACGTCGATGCCGCCGCAGCTGATACGGAAACCGCAACGAGTCACTACTACGAGGACACCGGCTTCTACCCCGTCTCCGTGACCACCATTTACGCCGGTCAGTTCCGCACACCCACCTCAGACTGGTTGCCGATTCCCGGAGTCGCCGTCGTCGACAGTGCACCCAAGACCATGACCATCTGGAAATCCGAAACCCGGCTCGTCGCCAGCGACTGTGGCGATGACCGCAGCGCCTGGGGGTGCGCGCAGATTCCCTTCCCGTGGGAAGGCGGGCCGCAAACCAGCGAGGCGTACGCGGCAGAACGTGCGCGACGTGCTGGGCCGTAACTACAGCGTCGGCAGGTAGCCGCGCGCCTCCTCCGGCTCCATGCCGGCGGCCTCCATGAGGTCCACCATCATGGGGCGCAAGATCATGACGATCGACTCGCACTCCATCCCCGTCACCCCGAACTCTCGAGGATCCAACTGCGCTGCACAGTCCGCCAAATCGACCCGCGCCTGATGCTCGGCCCGGGATCGCGCCGCCGCACTCGTTTCCGCCACTGATCCCTTCAACGGCGCGATGGCATCCGCCAGAGAGTCCATAAACGTGGACAGCGCCTCCGCATCATTGGTCCCCACCGCGCCATGCGTGATCGCAGAAGCCATCCGCCGCGCCAGCACGCGCACATTGCGCACCGCCAAATCCGTCTGCTCAGCCACCCGGGCAATACGCTTCAGCTCACCGCGTTGCCCGCGATACGCCGGGGACATGGTGGCGATCTCCCGCGCGCCCCGCAGCACCGGCGGCAAGGCGTCGACCTTCTTCTGCGTACCCCGTGCCAAAACGAGGGCGTGCCAGGCCAGCGTCGAATCGCCCGTGCGCGCCGCCGTCGCACACTCCCGCAGCACCGACGCGAGGTCATCAAAAAGCGTCTCCAACTGGCGCGACGGCTCGTGCCGCGGATTACGCGGCGTCAACAAGGCCACCAGCAAGGCGGCCAAACCGCCGACGACGGCGTCGAGGCTGCGGGTGAACACGCCGCCGTCGGGCGCCGGCAGCAACACCACCAACAGCGATTGCAGGCCCAGCTGCGTACTAAAAATGGTGCCCGAATCGATAAACCGGGCGATCGTCAGGGAAATAAACACCACGACGGCGGCCTGCCAAACGCCCGCGCCCACCGCGTGCAAGAGCAGATCCCCCACCAGAATTCCGAGCGTGCAGCCGGCAGCGACCTCCACGGTGCGCCGCAGGTGCGTGTCATGCCCAAAACCCAGGGCAATCATGGCGCTCGTCGCGGCGAACAGCGGGCCCTGATGGCCCAAGAGCTCCTCCGCCACCCAGTAAGCGCCCACGGCGCACAGGGTGATTTGCAGGATCTTCCACACCGAGGACCTCACCCGCAGCGAGCCCACCACTATGCGACGCTTGGCGAAGCGTGCGCTGCGGCCTAGATGGTCAGTCAATCCCACGCGTATAGTCTCGCATGGAGGCCAACCGTGTGATGTGCCTCTCACATGGTGGAAGATGCAAGTACCGTTAACCCTCCGTTCACCTTTAACGGCCGGAGGCTTTACCTGGCCCACCTAGTTTCGAGACTGGTCCTGATACGCACCCATCAACTTACAAGGGGAACCACGTGAAGAAGCTGAGCTTCGCCAAGTCCGCGGCAGTACTTTCCGTCGCCGCTCTGGCCCTGACCGCCTGCGGCGGCTCGAACAACCCGACGCCCGAAAACACTGGCGGCGAGGCCAACGGCGGCGGCTCGCTGTCCGGCACCATCAGCGGCGGCGGCGCTTCCTCGCAGGAAGCGGCCATGACCGCGTGGATCGACGGCTTCCGCTCCGTCGAGTCCGGCGCGACCGTTCAGTACAACCCCGTCGGCTCCGGCTCCGGCCGCGAGGGCTTCCTGGCCGAGCAGTACATCTTCGCAGGCTCCGACGCCGCCATGGACGCCGAGGAGCTGGAAGCCTCGCAGCAGGTCTGCGGCCCCGACGGCGCCTTCCACATCCCGGGCTACATCTCCCCGGTGGCCGTGGCCTTCAACCTCGAGGGCATTGACTCCCTGAACCTCGACGCCGAGACCATCGCGGGCATCTTCGCCGGCGAGATCACCACCTGGAACGACGCCGCCATCGCGGACCAGAACCCGGACGCCGACCTGCCGGACACCCCGATCACCGTGGTGCACCGCGCTGACTCCTCCGGCACCACCGAGAACTTCACCGACTACCTGGCCGCTGCCGCCGCCGACACCTGGACGTGGGGCGTCGTTGAGGACTGGCCGCAGGAGATCGTCGCTGAGAACGCCCAGGGCACCCAGGGCGTCGTCGGCCAGGTCACCGCCACGGACGGTGCGATCACCTACTCCGACGCCTCCGCCGTGGGCGATCTGGGCACCGTCGCCGTCAAGGTCGGCGAAGAGTACGTCCCGTACTCCGCCGAGGCCGCGGCCAAGGCCGTGGAGAACTCCAACCCGGTCGAGGGCGCTGCCGAGAACGACATGGCCGTGGAACTGGACCGCAACACCACCGCCGAGGGCTCCTACCCGATCGTGCTGGTTTCCTACCACATCTACTGCAACGAGTACGCGGATCAGGAAACCGCCGACTTGGTGAAGGCCTTCGCCGAGTACGTCGTGTCCGAGGACGGCCAGAGCACCGCCGAGGGATCCGCCGGCAACGCGCCGATCTCCGACTCCCTCCGCGAGCGCGCTCTCGAGTCCATCTCGGGCATCGGCGTCCAGGGCTAAGTTCGTCAGGCCACGCCTAGCGCAACACCACCCAATGGTCTCCGTGGCATCCCCCTCAGCCGCGGAGACCATTGCGTGCGTTCGCTACCCTTGATCAAGTCATTCCTACCGTTCAAAGGAATCTCGTGACTACAACCACCTCGCAGTCCTCGCTGCATGATCCCAAAGCGGCGGGTGGCCGCGCCGGAGACAAGATCTTCTCCGGCACAGCGCTCACCGCGGGCATCATCATCTTGGCCATTCTGGCCTTCGTCGCGCTGTACCTCGTCATCGAATCCCTCCCCGCGCTGACCGCGGGCGAAGGCGAGCTCTCCCACGGCAAGACGAGCTTCTGGTCCTACGTCGGCCCCATGGTGGTCGGCACTATCCTCGCTTCCGGCGTCGCCCTCCTGATCGCTACTCCCGTGGCCGTCGGCGTCGCCCTCTTCATCTCCCACTACGCGCCGAAGAAGCTGAGCCAGCCCATCGGCTACGTCATCGACCTCCTCGCCGCCATCCCCTCCGTGGTCTACGGCGCTTGGGGCATGACCTTCCTCGGCCCGCTGCTGGTGCCGCTCTATGAGTGGCTGCACGAGTACGCCGGGTGGATCCCGATCTTCGGCGGTGAGCCCTCCCAGACGGGCCGAACCCTCTTTACGGCTTCCGTAGTGCTGGCCGTCATGGTGCTGCCGATCATCACCAGCCTGTGCCGCGAGATCTTCGTGCAAACCCCGAAGCTGCATGAGGAGGCCGCCCTGGCCCTGGGCGCCACCCGCTGGGAGATGGTCAAGATGGCCGTCTTCCCCTTCGCCCGCGCCGGCATCGTTTCCGCCGTCATGCTGGGCCTTGGGCGCGCGTTGGGTGAAACCATGGCCGTGGCCCTGGTGCTCTCCCCGGGCGCACTGCAGGCCAGCCTCATCTCCGCGGGTAACCAGACGATCCCCGCCGAAATCGCCCTCAACTTCCCGGAGGCCTTCGGCATGCGCCAGAACGAGCTGATTGCGGCCGGCCTGGTCCTGTTCGTCATCACCCTGGTGGTCAACATGATCGCCCGCTGGATCGTCAGCCGCCACAAGGAATTCTCGGGAGCGAACTAATGAGCACCATGACGAATACCGACCTCGAGAACAAGGGCCGTTCCAAGCTCACCGCAGGCCAGAAGCCCACGTGGACCTGGATCGCGTGCCTCGCTGGCGCCGCCGTCGTGGCCGCTGCCATCATGACCGTCATCGGCTTCAACGTCGCCGGCTGGGTCATCACCACCGCCATTGGCTACGTGCTGGCGATGTATGTGACCACCCGCGTCATCGAAAACGGGCGCAAGGCTACCGACGGCCTGTGGACCAACTTGGTGGTGGCCGCCTTCCTGATCGCCCTCCTGCCCCTGGTCTCCGTGATTTGGACCGTGCTCTCGATCGGCCTGCCGGGTCTCGTCGAGCAGGGCTTCCTCGCCTCGGACATGCTCGGCATCACCGGCGCCGTTGACCAGCAGACGGCGGCGGAGGGCACCAACGTCCTCGGCGGCGTGAAGCACGCGCTCATCGGCTCGCTGCTCATCACCCTCGGCGCCACCGTCATTTCGGTGCCGATCGGTCTGCTGACCTCGATCTACCTCGTGGAGTACAGCCGCGGCGGAGCGTTCGCCCGCGCCATCACGTTCTTTGTGGACGTGATGACGGGCATCCCGTCCATCGTCGCAGGCCTCTTCGCCGCCGGCCTCATGATGACCCTGGTGGGCCCCGGCGACAACGTGATGGGCTTCTCCGCGGTCATCGCGCTGTCCGTGTTGATGATTCCCGTGGTGGTCCGCTCCACCGAGGAAATGCTGCGTGTGGTGCCGAACGAGCTCCGCGAAGCGTCCTACGCTCTGGGCGTGCGCAAGTGGCGCACCATCCTCAAGGTGGTGATTCCGACGGCGATCTCCGGCATTGCCTCCGGCGTCACCTTGGCCATCGCCCGCGTGATCGGCGAGACCGCGCCGATCCTTGTCACCGCAGGCGTGGCGATCCAGACCAACTGGAACCTCTTCAAGGACTGGATGATGTCCCTGCCGGTCTACATTTACCGGCAGATGATGTTCCCGACCGCCCCGGCCGCTCCGGATCCCTCGGAGCAGCGCGCGTGGGGCGCGGCACTCCTGCTGATCATCATCGTCATGCTCCTCAACCTGCTGGCCCGCGTTATCGCCAAGGTCTTCGCCCCGAAGAAGACCGGCCGCTGATCCCCTCGAGATTTTTGTAAAGGAACACCATGTCTAAGCGTATTGACGCCATTGACCTCAACGTCTACTACGGCAAGTTCCGTGCCGTTGAAGACGTCAACATCAACATTGACCCCAAGTCCGTCACCGCGTTCATCGGCCCGTCCGGCTGCGGCAAGACGACCTTCCTGCGCACCCTGAACCGGATGCACGAGGTCCTGCCCGGTGCCCACGTGGACGGCAAGCTGCTGCTCGACGGCGACGACATTTACGGCCCTGGAGTGGACCCGGTGAGCGTGCGTTCCATGGTGGGCATGGTCTTCCAGCGCCCCAACCCGTTCCCCACGATGTCCATCCGGGAGAACGTGTTGGCCGGCCTGAAGCTCAATGGCAAGCGGATCTCCAAGGGCGATGCCGACGCCGTCGTGGAGAAGTCCCTGCGCGGCGCCAACCTGTGGAAAGAGGTCAAGGATCGGCTGGATAAGCCGGGCTCCGGCCTCTCCGGCGGCCAGCAGCAGCGCCTCTGCATCGCCCGGACGATCGCGGTGGAGCCCGAGGTCATCCTGATGGATGAGCCGTGTTCGGCGCTGGATCCGATCTCCACGCTGGCCGTGGAGGACCTGATCGCCGAGCTCAAGGAGCAGTACACGGTGGTCATCGTCACCCACAACATGCAGCAGGCGGCCCGCGTCTCGGACAAGACGGCGTTCTTCAACATCGCCGGCACCGGCAAGCCGGGCAAGCTGATCGAGTACGCCGAAACCTCGCAGATCTTCAACAATCCGCAGGAGAAGGCCACGGAGGATTACGTCTCCGGCCGCTTTGGATAGACCGAAGACCCAAGTTTCCCTGCGGCGGTGAACGGACGCTGCAGGGGTGGCCCCGGACTTCTCCGGGGGATCTTGAGGGGATCGACGGCGGGGGCCTGGCACCAGCGATGGTGCGAGGCCCCCGCCGTTCCAGTTAAACGCTCAGCCCGTCAGGGGGTGCAGCGCGAGATAGAGGACCCAGCCGCCGACGGCGCAGAGCGCGGGACCCACCACCCAGTAGCCGAGGAGGCGCCCGATGCGCCCCCAGTGCACGGATTCAAAGCGCTGGTTGGCACCCGCGCCGACGACGGCGCTGGTCACCGCCTGCGTGGTGGAGAGCGGCAGGTGCAGGACGAGCGAGCCGGCAAACAGCATCGTCGCGGACACGCCTTGGGCCACGGCGCCGCGCAGCGGGTCGAACCGAACCATGCGGTACCCGATGGTGTGGGCGATCCGCCAGCCGCCACCGAGCGCCCCGAGCCCCATGCACATAGCCGCGGCGAGTGGGGCCCAGAAGGGGATGGTGGCCTCGGCCGCCGTGCCGGAGGTGTACATGACGGCGGCCAACGTCATCACGGCGGCGTTCCGCTGGCCGTCCTGGAGTCCGTTGCCGAGGGCGACGGCCATGGACATGATCGACTGGCCGGCGCGGCTCATGGTGGTCACGCGCGCCGACGTGGAGTGACGGACCAGCCACGTGGCCGGGATGGTCAGGAGGAAGGAGGCGCCAAAAGCGAGCGCTGGCGTCAGCACGATGGGGATCAGCACGCCGCCGAGCAGGATCAGCGGGACGCCGAGGGCGTCGTGCGGATGGATCATGGCCGAGCCCAAGAGCGCCCCGGCCAGCGCCGCGAACAGTGCGTGTGTGGAGGAATGCGGGATGCCCCGGGACCAGCACCACACCAGCCAGACGCCGGCGGCGATCAGCGCCGCGGCCAACGTGCCCAGGCCCTCCGCGGGGGAGTGGTAATTGAAATTGGCGAAGTCCAGCAGGGCGAGGGAGAAGGAGGACGTGAGCAGGGTGCCCAGAGCCGAGAACAGGGCTGCGGAGATCACCGCAATCTTGGGGCGCAGCGCGCCGGTCCGCACGGCCCCGGCAATGGAATTGGCGGCGTCGCGAAACCCGTTGAGGAACGTGAAGGCGCACGCCAGCAGGATCACGACGCCGAAGAGCAGGGTCAGCATCGGGTCAGGACTCTTTGACGAGGACGCGTCCGAGGTGGTCGGCGACAGCGTGGAGGCGAGACGCCGCGGCGAGCATCTGGTCCGCGACGGCGCGATGCCGGATGATCGTGGAGGAGCGCTGCAGCTCGGCGGTTTCGCCCACCCACGCATGGTGGGTGCGCCCGACGCGCTTGTTGAGTCGCATCAGCTGCAGCCACGTGTCTTCGAGGTCATCGAGCCGGTCCAGGCTGCCCAGCGCCGTGGTGGTCAGGGAGGCCTGCCGGCCCATCAGCTCCAGCTGCTCGGCGGCGCGGTGGGAGATCCACTTCAGGTCCGTGCTGGTCATCAGATCGCCCACGCTGCGCAGCTCGCCGACCGTGTCATGGAGCAGGCGGGAGAAGGTGTAGAGGTCCTCGCGGGGGACCGGCGTGACGTAGCTGGTGCGCAGCTGGGTCAGGAGCGCATAGTGGGTATCGAGTGCGTGGAGATCCGCCCGGTCCAACACGGCGAGCTGGGCCTCGTTGTCAGAGGACAAGACGCCGAGGATCTCTGACAGCGCCTGCACGCAGTCCTGAATAGTGGTGCACAGCTCGCCCAGCAGCTCGAGGCTGCGGGTCTCCTGCGGGAAGAGGCTGAATTTCACGTGTCGAACCGCCGATGTGGTGCCAGATGGGTCATCGGGCAACATCATACGTGGCTCAGGTGACGCAGAGTGCCGTCGATGAACCGGAGCGGACCGCTCCAGCAGGCCAGCGGCGAAGAAGATTTAATGGCGCCGAACCGGGAACGCCTCTCGGCGGAAGGCCGCTCGAAGCGGCTGAGTGTTGGAGCCCGGGGTTACCTCGGCCCGACGCCTGACCCTAGTTTTCTCCTCCCGCGCAGCCGTGTCAACAAGCACGGCCGGCGTGGGACGATTCGCGGATTAGTCGAGTTCCTCGCGGCGCCACAGCTTGGCCGAGGTCTCCAGATCCTCGGCGGTCTTGATGAGCTGTCCGGCCTGCTGGGTGAGCTTGCGGGCATGGTTCTCATTGCTCGGTTCCAGCTCGTGAGCATGCTCGGTCTGGCCTAGAGCGATCACCCGGCAGAACGCCGCGGTGCGCTCGAGCGCCACGTCGAAGTCGCCGTCGAACGCCCCCGAGAGAATCGAGTCCGCCATGGTGCGCAGCTCGTCTGCACCGGGTGGCTCGGCCACCCCGGCGACCGCGTGGGAGACCTGCGCCGTGCTGCGCCCGGCGGAAAAGTAGGCGGCCATGCGCTCGGGATCACGCACGACGGCGGAGCGCAGCGCGTACAGCCGCCAGAGGGCGCCGGGGAGCGAATGGGCGGGGGACTCGCTCCAGAGCTCGGCAATGGCCTCGAGCCCCTCCTTGTCCGCGAGTGCCACGAGGCGCTCGGTAACCTGCGGGTCCTCCGAGTCACGGCCGTGGTGCACCAGCGCGTGCGCGGCGAGGTGCGCGGCCTCGGAAACCCGTGCGGGATCCGGGCCCCCGGGGAATGGCTCGAAGTCCAACGGTTCGAACGGCTTCGGCTTGTGGTGCCGGAACGGGGCGACCTGATGCTGGCGAGCTGGATGCGCGTTCATGGCGCACACGATACTCCGGTGGGGGCCAATGCGCGACGGCCCGGCGGGCGCGCTCGCGGCCCGGCTGGTCGGCGGTCGCGATGGGTGTGCGGTAGCATGTTTAGCGGTCCTTTTTGCAAGGGCCACGGGCCTTTAGCTCAGTTGGTAGAGCACTGGACTTTTAATCCATTGGTCGCGGGTTCGAGCCCCGCAGGGCCCACCCATACCCCATTTCGCCCCGCGTGCGGCCGCCATCCCGGTCCGCCCGCGGGGCGAGTGCGTTGGCGCCTCACTAGACTGGGCGGCACAACGAAAGGGAGGCTACTGGTGTCCGGATTGCTCGGGATCACCTGGTTGGAGGCCGGCGCCGTCGCGCTGGCCACCGTCGGAATGTACGTGGCGTTGATCGTGCTGGTTCGGTTACTCGGCCAGCGCATGCTCTCGTCGATGTCCAGCTATGATCTGGCCGCCGTGATCGCCTTCGGCGGCATTATTGCCCGCGCCTCGCTCGGCGATGCGCCCCGGCTGGGCGGGGGCGTCGTCGCCCTCGTGACCCTGGTGGCGCTCCAAGCGCTCTCCGGCCTCGTGCGGCGCACCCGTTGGGGGTTCGCGCTGATTGTGAATCGCCCCGTCCTCATCATGGCTGGGCCCGAGGTCATCGAGGCGCACCTGCGCCGCTGCCACATCACGCGGCGCGAGCTGAACTCCCGCCTGCGGCAGTCCGGGATCTCCCACCCTTCTCAAGTCGGCGCCGTGGTGTTTGAGGCCTCCGGGGCGCTGAGTGTGATTCGCGCCGGTCAGCCGATTGACCCCGAGCTCTTCGAGACCGTCATCGGGGGCGAGGCGCTGCTCGGGTCCGCCGCGCGCGACTAATCGCCGCGACCACCGAAGCGGCGGACCCCAAAAATTCACCCGGCGAACCTCGACTCCGCCGAGCGGCCGGGCGAAGATGGTGCGGATGAGCACCCGTGAACGCGACCCCAGCCTCCCGCTCCCGCCCGGAACGGTGCGGGAGGTCTTCGGAGCTTTCCTGCTCCTAGGGTTGACCTCCTTTGGTGGCCCGGTCGCGCACTTGGGGTACTTCCGCGAGGCGTTCGTCGAGCGTCGCCGCTGGCTCACGGACGCCGCCTATGCGGACGTCGTGGCCCTCTGTCAGTTCCTGCCCGGCCCGGCGTCCAGCCAAGTGGGTATGGCCCTGGGTTTGCAGCGGGCGGGGCTGCCCGGGCTGATCGCCGCGTGGGTCGGCTTCACGCTGCCCTCGGCCGTGCTGCTCGTGGCGTTCGCGTTTGGCGTCGCGGCGCTGGGAGACGCCGCGGGGACCGGTTGGATAGCGGGCTTGAAGGCCGCCGCGGTCGCCGTCGTCGCCCACGCGGTCATCGCGATGGCGCGCACGCTGGCCCCCGACGCGCGGCGCGCGGGCCTCGCCGCTGCCGGCGCCGTCGTCGTCCTCCTCGCCCCTCACCCGGGCGTTCAGGTGGCCGTGATCGTGGCCGGAGCGCTCGCCGGGCTGGCCCTGATGCGCGGGCCTGCGGCGCCCGACGCCGGGACGCTCGGGGTGCACGTGAGCCGTCCCGTCGCCGTGGGCGCGCTGGCGCTCTTTGCTGTTCTGCTCGCGGGGCTGCCGATCGCGGCGGCCGTGACCGGAAATGGGGCCGTGGCGCTGGCGGAGACGTTCTACCGCGCGGGCTCGCTTGTGTTCGGCGGAGGCCACGTGGTGCTGCCCCTGTTGGAGGCGGACATGGTGCCCACGTCGCTCGTGGACCGGGACGCGTTCTTGGCGGGATATGGTGCGGCCCAAGCCGTGCCGGGCCCGCTCTTCACGTTCGCCGGGTTCTTGGGTGCCAGCACGACGACGGGGCCCACCGGCCTGCTCGGAGCCGGGATCGCGCTGCTGGCGATCTTCCTGCCCGCCGCCCTGCTTACGGTGGGCGTTCTGCCCTTCTGGGATCGGTTGCGGCAGGCGCCAAAGGCCCGTGCCGCGCTCGCCGGAGTCAACGCGGTGGTGGTGGGGATTCTCGGCGCTGCCCTCTATGACCCGGTGTTTACGGCCGGGATCACCTCGGCGGCCACGATGGCGCTGGCGGTGGCGGTCTTCGCCGCGCAGCGGGTGTTCTCCCTGCCCGCCTGGGCCGCCGTCCTCGGGGCGGGGCTGGTGGGGTGGGTGTTCCTCTGAAAACCATTCCGCCGCCTACATCCAGCCGATGCCGTCCCGCTCATGCTCGGCGATCCGGTGCTGGATCATGCGGGTGAGCAGTTCGGTGGGCAGCGGTTCCGCGTAGGGAACTTGGACGGTGCCCTTGCCGACCTTTCGGGTCCCCATCTCCGGCCGAAACTCCTCCAGCGTGCTCGGTGTGAAGGCCATGTTGGCGTGGGCCCGGTGACCGGAGAACATGAACAGGATGGTGCCGCTGGCGTGCAGGTAGGCGGGCTGATTCCACCGCACATCCTCGGCGGCTTTCGGTGCCGCCCGCCGGCTCAGGTCCCGCAGTTCCTGCAGCCGGGCGCGGGCCGGGCCGTCGAATCCGGAGAGAAACTCGTCCACGCTTGAGATGTTCGCCATGGCTCGATTCTCGCCCCTGCACGGGTTCGCGTCGAGTGGATGGCTTGGGGTTCTTCTGGTGAGGCGCCCTCACTACGATGGAAGAAACGTCCCGCGGGTGCGGCGCCGTCGTGCGCACGTGCCCCCGCTGAAACAACCTCAGGGAGCACCATGGACGCAGAACTGGCCGTTGAGGCCCACGGCCTCGTGAAACGCTTCGGCGCCACCACGGCCGTCGACGGCATTGACCTGCTGATCCCGCGCGGCGGGATCTACGGCGTCCTCGGCCCCAACGGGGCCGGGAAGACGACGGCGTTGCGCATGCTCGCGACGCTCCTGAAGCCGGACGGAGGAAGCGCCCGCGTGCTGGGGCATGACGTGTTCACCGACCCGCAGCGGATCCGCGAGGAGGTGGCCCTGACCGGACAGTTCGCCTCCCTCGACGAGGATCTGACCGGCCTCGAGAACCTCGTGCTCTTGGGGCGTCTCTACGGCTTCCAGGCCGCCGCGGCCAAGGCCCGCGGGCTGGACCTGCTGGAGGCCTTCGGTCTCACCGAGGCGGCGAACCGCCAAGTCAAGAAGTACTCGGGCGGGATGCGGCGGCGGCTGGACATTGCCGGCTCCCTCATCGTCACCCCCAAGCTCATGTTCCTCGATGAGCCCACCACGGGCATCGATCCGCGCAGTCGCAATCAGATGTGGGACATCATCCGCACGCTGGTGGATGGTGGCACCACGATCCTGCTCACCACCCAATACCTCGAAGAGGCGGACCAGCTGGCCAATCGCCTCGCGGTGATCGACCACGGCCGCGTCATTGCCGAGGGCACGCCAGGCCAGCTCAAGGCTCAGGTGGGCTCCGGGGCCCTCACGGTGCGCGTCATCGATCCCGATGACCGGCCGCGCGCGGAGGCGGTTCTGGACGCGGCGCTGGGCGTCGACGTCGTCCGGGAGTCTGATCCGGCGGCCCTCTCCACCACCATCACGGCGGGGCAGAGCCCCGCCAAGGCCCTCGCCGCACTGGAGGAGGCCGGTCTGGAGATCGAATCCTTTGCCCTCGGCCAACCCAGCCTGGACGAGGTGTTTCTGGCGCTCACCGGCAAACCTGCCGAGGAGCGCACCCCTGCCGAATCCCACGAGTCCGCCGCAACGCAGGAGGGGCGATGAGCACCGAGACCCATCACGAGGCCGCCCGGGTCAGCAGCGTCCTGCTCCCCGAGGCGGAACGGCCACGGCCGGCCGGCGCCATCAGCTCCTCCATCACGTACGGCTGGCGCGCCCTCCTGAAAATCAAACACATTCCGGAGCAGCTGTTCGACGTCACGGTCTTCCCCATCATGATGACCGTCATGTTCTCCACCATCTTTGGCGGGGCACTGGCCGGCGGCATCGGCGACTACATTCAGTGGCTCATCCCCGGCGTCTTCGTCCAAACGCTGGTGATGATCACCATGTACACGGGCCTGACCCTGAACCGGGACATCTCCAAGGGAGTCTTCGACCGGTTCCGCTCCCTGCCGGTGTGGCGTCCCTCCCAGTTAGTCGGGGCGTTGCTGGGGGATCAAGTGCGGTACACCATCGCCGGCGTCATCATCTTGGTGGTCGGCTTCCTCATGGGCTTCCGTCCGGCAGGCGGTCTCACCGGAGTCGTCCTTTCCTTCCTGTTGCTGTTGGTGTTCAGCTTCTGCCTGTCCTGGGTCTGGACCATGGTGGCGTTGTTGATGCGCACGGAACAGGCGGCCATGGGGGTGTCCATGTTCATCCTCATGCCGCTGACCTTCGTTTCCAACATCTTCGTGGATCCGCGCACCATGCCGGACTGGCTGCAGGGATTCGTCGAGGTCAACCCGGTGAGCGTGATCGTCGCGACGATTCGGGACCTCATGGGCGGTGTGTACGACGCCGGTTCGATCCTGCTGGTTCTGGTCTACTGCGCGGTCTTGGTGGCGGTCTTTGGCCCCATTTCGATGTACCTCTATAACCGCAAGAGCTGACGGCGTAGCCTGCCTGCATGAACGCCCTTGGCCAGCAGGCCCACTTCATCACCCTGTCGACCCCTGATCTGGAGGCCGCCCGTGATTTCTACGTGGTGGGCCTCGGTTGGGAGCCCCTGCTGGATGTCCCCGGGGAGATCATCTTCTTTCAAATCGCCCCGGGCACGGTGCTGGGGTTCTTCGACGCCCTGAAGTTCGGTCAGGACCTAGGCCACGAGCCGGCCACGCAGGGTGCCCACGGAGCCAGCGGCATGACGCTGGCGCACAACGTGGGCACGCGTGGCGAGGTGGCCGGCGTCGTGCGGACGATGCAGGCCGCCGGAGGGCGGGTGGTGACCTCGCCGCGGGAGGGGGCCTTCGGCGGGATTTTCCATGCGCACGTGGCAGACCCCAACGGCGTCATCTGGGAGGTGGCCCACAACCCGGGCTGGTCAATCGACGACGACGGCGGCGTTAACCTCAGCTGACGCGGCGGGTCGCAGTCGGGGCTCCGCGTGGAAGGCGGGAGAGTATTAGGTATGCCGTCCTATTCCTTGCGCCGCGCCCGCGTGTCCGCCATGCTCGCCTTCGCCACAAACGGCGCCCTGCCGGCGTCGTTCCTGGCCCGCTATGCGGAGGTTAAGGAGCAGTTGGGGGTCGGCGACGGCCTGTTCGGTCTCCTCGTCGTTGGCATGACCATCGGCGGCGCGGCGGCGTTCCACCTCCCGGCGGTGGTGTTGCGCCGTTTCGGCACGCCGAGGACCACGGCCTGGGGCACCGTCTGGGTGGCGCTTGCCGTGTTGCTCGCGGCCACGGGCGTGGTGACGGGCCATGCGTGGCTGTTCTTTGTGGGGCTTTTCTGTGCCGGGCTCGGGGACGCCTGCGTGGACGTGGGTCAGAATTCCCAAGGCCTGCGGGTGCAGGAGGGGTATGGACGTTCGCTCCTGAACTTCATGCACGCTGGCTGGAGCATTGGTGCGGCCGTCGGCGGCGCCGTCGGTACCGTGCTGGCCATCATCGATGTGCCCCTGCTGGCCCACGTCGCCCTGTGGGGAGGCCTCTGCGTGGTGGCCATGTTCGTGGCAGCCAGTGGCTTCATACCGGAGGCCGGTCCCGCGGCGGAGGAGGCGCCCGCCTCCGGCTTGAGCCGCAGGGCGATTGTGAAGTTCCTCGTCCCGTTGGCGCTCGTGGCCCTCGCGGGGATCACCGTGGAGGATCTCGGCAACAACTGGTCCGCCGTGCTGCTGGCGACGGAGCGCGACGTGCCGATCGCGTCCGCGGGAATCGCCTTGTCCGTGATGTTGGGTGCGCAGTTTATTGGGCGGCTGCTCGGTGATCGCGTGGTGGATCGGATCGGCGACAGCGCCGCGCTGCGCATCAGCCTCGTCATGATCCTCGTGGGCGTCCTTGGGGCGGCGTGGGCGCCAAACATGGCGCTGACGCTCGTGGCCTTCGCCCTAGCCGGGCTGGGTTGCGCCGTGACCGTGCCGATTGCCTTCGCCCGGGCCGATGCCGTGCCGGGGCTCCCTCCGCATTCTGGGGTGACGTGGGTCAGCTGGGCGATGCGTGCAGCGACGATTTGCCTGAGCCCGTTGACCGGCGGGCTGAGTGCGGCCTTCTCACTGCCGCTCGCCATGAGCGTCCTGAGCCTGATCGCCGTGGTGGCGCTCATCTTCCAGCTGCGCGAGCGGCGCGCGAGCGCGACGAGCTAGCGGATGCGGGCTGGCGGCGCTGGGCTGTTCCCATCGCGGGTTTATCGATATTTATGATCCATAAGGGTCACATCCAGCCGCTAGATGACGCGCCGCGCACGCTCGTGAAAGATATCAATCAGGCAACAATGGGTGCCGCTGGACCAAAGTGCCAGCTGGGAAGAGGCTGAGAGTAGGGCTGCCGGGGGGCGGCTGGATCCGCATGATTCAGCGGATGTGTCGATTCGGCTGCTTGGCGTGCGCGGCTGATTCGTTTCATTTCCGTGATCCACAGGATGCGCAACGACTGTTCCAGATGGTGCGAACTCCTTTACGCTGGGGGTCATGCATTCGTTGAAGCGGGCGCTCGCCGCCGTCATGACCTCCGCTGCCCTCGCGGCTGCGTCCGTCATGCCTGCGCACGCGGCAGCCCCCGCTTCTGCTCCGGCGTCCCATGGAACGGCCGTCCTCGCCAACCATGATCTGGGCACGCTGCAGACGGCCTCGGTGACCAGCCGGGCGGTTCAAACAGAGGAACCCATGCGCATCGCGACCTACAACGCCTCGCTCTTCCGCGAGGCGCCCGGCGCGCTCATCGCGGACCTCTCCAGCCGGAACAACTCCCAGGCGCAGGCCGTGGCGGAAATTATCCAGCGTTCCGCACCGGACGTGCTGCTGGTCAACGAGTTTGATTACGACGCCGAGCAGGAAGCCGCCACCCTCTTCCGGGACAACTACCTGACCGTCTCCCAGAACGGCCAGAAAGCGCTGGAGTACCCGTACATCTACACCGCGCCGTCGAACACGGGCGTGCCCACCGGTGCGGACCTCAACGGGGACGGCACCATCGGCGGCCCGGATGACGCGTTCGGCTACGGCGCCTTCGAGGGCCAGTACGGCATGGTGCTTTACTCGAAGTACCCCATCGACGTGGACTCCGTGCGCACCTTCCAGAACTTCCGGTGGGCGGATATGCCGGGCAATGTCATGCCGCGGGACTATTACGGCGAGCTCACCAGCAATGTGCTGCGCCTGTCCAGCAAGTCTCACTGGGATGTTCCGATCCGGATCGGCGACCGGACGGTGCATGTCCTCGCCGCCCACCCCACCCCGCCCTCCTTTGATGGCGAGGAGCAGCGCAACGCACGCCGCAATCACGATGAGATCCGTTTTCTGGCAGACTACGTCGCCGGCGGCGAGACGGCCTCCTACATCTACGATGACGCCGGCGCGGCCGGGGGCCTGGCGGACGGCGAAGACTTTGTGATCGTGGGCGACATGAACGCCGATCCCCAGCGGGGAGATTCCTACGATTCAGCGATCATGCAACTGCTCGACAGCGAACAGATCACGGACCCGCAGCCTCGCGCCCGTGGCGCCATCATGAGCAACCAAGACGTCTTTAACTCGCTCTTGGGGCGTGCTACCAACAACTCGTCGGGGGACAATTCCAATGCGCTGCGCACCGCCGACTTCGGCGGCAGCACGGGCAGCCTGCGGGTGGACTACGTCCTGCCATCCACGAGCATGGACGTCACCAACTCAGGCGTCTTCTGGCCAGCACCCAACCAGCCGGGCGCGGAGCTCATCCAGATGAACCCGGTCCGCAGCAGCGACCACCGGCTGGTCTGGGCCGACGTCTCCACGGGCGAGTAGTCACCCGCCGCCGGCGTGGCGTGCTCGCCGTCCCTCTGGCGCTTCGAGATCGCCCGCGGGAGCGCCTAGTTCGTTAGGCTGGGCGAGTGAGCGAACAGCCGGAGAAAATTCTCGACGTTGACGGGCAACCCGTGCGAGGCCTCAAGGGGGCCCTGCTGAGGGCCCTCGGCGTCCAGCGCCCCCTCGTCATCCGCTACCTCGAATTCCTGCGCCGAAAGCATCCCGACGCGACGCCGCACGAGATCGCGCGGCTGGTGGAACGGGATTATCGGCTGGCCGTCACCGGCGGCGGTGCGGCCGTCGGCGCCACCGCGTCCGTCCCGGGGATCGGCACCGTCACCTCTTTGGGCCTTTCCTCCGCCGCCACCATCGGCTTCCTCGAAGCCAGCGCGCTCTACGCACAGTCGTTAGCGGAGCTGCACGGGATCGCCGTCGAAGACCCTGCCAAGGCGCGGGCACTGATCATGGCCGTGGTGATGGGGGACGAGGGCTCTTCCATGATTGCCTCGCTGACCCAGCAGGCGAAGGGGCGGGGCAGCGGCCCCGTTCAAGGCTGGGGCGCCGTGTTCGGCTCGGCCACCCAGAAGGGGCTCTGGGGCAACATCGCGGCCCGAATGCAGAAGCGCTTCCTGCGCCGCTTGGCCGCAACCCAAGGCGCCTCCACGCTGGGCCGCGTGGTGCCCTTCGGCATTGGCGCCGCCATTGGTGGCGTCGGCAACCACATCCTGTCCGGCAAAATCATCGACGCTGCCAAGCTCGCCTTCGGCACGCTGCCGGAATCCATGCCAGCCGACGTCAACCAGCTCGTCGCTCAGCAGAGCCGGGCCATCGCGGATGTCGAGCGGGAGCTGGAGGCCGAGCGCCGGCGTCGTTCCTGAGGCGCGGCGCCACCCGCAGGTGACGGCTGCGCTAAACATCACGCGCCGTTTTCCCTCATTTCACCTGCCGATGCTCGCGCGTTGGCACCGGTGACCGTACGGTGAGAGGCATGTACACCGTCTACGCGCACCGCGGCTCCAGCGGCGAGTACCCCGAGCACACCCGGGCGGCCTACCTCCACGCCCTGGCCGAGCGCGCCGACGGGGTGGAATGCGACGTGCACTTGAGCGCCGACGAGGTCCCCGTCTGCTTCCACGATTCCACGGTGGACCGCACGTCCAACGGTTCGGGATCTGTCGCCTCCAAGACGCTGAGCCAGCTCCGCCGCCTCGACGTCGCCTCCTGGAAGGGCGTGCGCATCCCGGACCAGTATGGTGCGGCCAGCCAGCAGCTCATTACCCTCGAGGAACTGATTGACCTGCTGCGGCGGACGCAGCGGGAGATTGGTCTGGCGATTGAGCTCAAGCACCCCAGTCCGTTCGGCCGCCGGCTCGAGGAAAAGGTCCTTGCCGTGCTGATGCGCCAGGGATGGGACCCGGAGACGTCCCGGATCGGCAACATCCGCGTTTCCCTCATGAGCTTTGACCCGGAGGCCATCGACTACCTGCTGGAGACGATCCCCGGCTATCACCTCTGCCAGCTGATCTCTGTCCTGGATACGGAGAAGACGCGCGAGCTCGGGCTGATCGCCCGCAACGCCGTGCGCTACCTCATGCGCCGGGTGCACCACAGCGCCGAGGCCCACCTCGACGCGGGTGCGGCCGGCATCGCCGGCCCCGGGGTCGACTTCGCCAAGGCGCACCCCGAGGCCGTGAAGCGATGGGTGGAACGCGGGCTGCGGGCGCGCGTCTGGACGGTGAACACGGAGGAGGACGCGGAGTTCTTGGCCGGGCTCGGCGTCACCGAATTTACCTCCGACTACCCCGGGCGAATCCGCCACTATCTGGACCATAAACTGGAGGCATGCGCCTAACGTCCCTCTCGCTCAGGACCATCCCGCCCGTCGTCAGGGTCGCATTGTCGGTGTCCTTGGCGACGGGCCTCTATGGTGTTTCCTTCGGGGCGTTGGCCATCGCGGCGGGCCTGAATCTGTGGCAGACCGTGGCGCTGAGCGCCCTGATGTTCACCGGCGGCAGTCAGTTCGCGTTCATCGGCGTGATCGCCGGCGGCGGCACAGGTTCGGCCGCCTTCGGCGCGGCGACCCTGCTGGGGGTGCGCAATGCGCTCTACGGAATGCAGATGAATGTCCTGTTGCGGCCCGGCCGGGCGCGCAAGTACGGCGCGGCACACGTGACGATTGACGAGTCCATCGCTGTGGCGGCATCGCAGGAACATCCGGGTGAGGCCCGCCGCGGCTTTTGGTGGGCCGGGCTGGGCGTCTTCACGCTGTGGAACCTGTTCACGATCCTCGGCGCGGTGGTCGGCGATGCGCTGGGGGATCCCGCCGCGTGGGGCCTCGACGGCGCGGCGGTGGCCGCCTTCTTGGCGTTGCTGTGGCCGCGGTTGGCCAGTAGGGACCCGATCGCCCTCGCCGTGGCCGCCGCGGCCGTCACGCTGCTCACCATCCCCTGGGTGCCTTCGGGGGTGCCCATCATGATCGCGGCTCTCGTGGCCGGCCTCTGGGGTTGGCTCGGCGGGCGGGGCACGACGGCGGCACGTGAGGCGGCGCAGTCATGACCGAGGCGACGCTCTGGTGGTGGGTGCTCGCGGCGTGCGTGGCGGCCTACGGCATTAAACTGCTCGGCTATCTGGTCCCGGCTCGGGTCCTCGACAACCCGAGGATTCTGCGCGTGGCCGGGGCGGTGACCATCGGCCTCTTGGCCTCGTTGACGGCCGTGAACACGTTCGCCTCGGGCGCTCAGGTAGTGCTTGATGCGCGGATTGCGGCCCTGGTCGCTGCGGCGATTGCCCTGCTCTTGAGGGCTCCGTTCCTTCTCGTGGTCATCATCGGTGCGGCTGCCGCGGCAGGCGTGCGCCTGCTCGGGTGGGGGTAGGCCTCGCCCCAAAAAGTGATCTGGATCTCCGGCACGCATGATCCATGTCACATTTATACCCCCTTTTCGGGCTAGGCTCGTGAAATGACCCCCTGTCGGGGGACACCGCGGGGCGGAACCTGCTCTGCGGTGGATTGACTCGACCTAGAGGAGCAGAGCCATGACCACCAGTGGCCAGACATCGCGCGGTGGGCGCCTCAAGCGCCGCGGCGCAGCCCTGACCGCCACGCTCGCGATCGGCGCGCTCGCGCTGTCCGCGTGCGCCGAAAGCCAGCGTGAGGAGGGGGAAGCGGGTGGCAACGACGCCGCCGTCGACTCCACCTTTATTTTCGCCGCCTCGGCGGACCCGGCCTCGTTGGACCCGGCGTTCGCCTCGGACGGCGAATCGTTCCGCGTTTCCCGCCAGATTTTTGAGGGGCTTATCGGCGTCGAGGCCGGCAGCGCCGACCCAGAGCCGCTGCTCGCCGAATCGTGGGAGCAGTCCGACGACGGCCTGAGCTACACCTTCCAGCTCAAGGAAGGCGTGATGTTCCACGACGGCACGGAATTCAACGCAGAAGCCGTGTGTGCCAACTTTGACCGCTGGTACAACTGGGAGGGCGTCAATCAGGCCAAGTCCGTCAGCTACTACTACAACTCGCTGTTCAAGGGGTTCGCCGACAGCCCGGAGAACGCTGTTTACGAGTCTTGCAGCGCTGACGACGAGCTGACGGCCACGGTCAATCTCACGGAGCCGTTCGCCGGCTTCATCGCGGCCCTGTCCCTGCCGTCCTTTGCCATGCAGTCGCCCACCGCACTCGAGGAATTCGGGGCCGATGAGGTGTCCGGCACCGCCGAGGCCCCGGTGCTCTCCGAGTACGCGATGGGCAATCCCGTGGGCACCGGACCGTTCGAATTCGTCTCCTGGGATTCCGGGCAGCAGATTGAGTTGACGGCCTATCAGGATTACTGGGGCGAGCAGGGCCAGGTACAGGACATCATCTTCCGCGTGATCGATGACCCGACCACCCGCCGTCAGAGCCTCGAGGCCGGTGACATTGACGGCTACGACCTCGTGGCCCCGGCGGACACCGCCGCTCTGGAGGAGAAGGGGTTCAAGATCATGGCGCGTGACCCGTTCACTATCCTCTACCTCGGTTTCAACCAGGAGATTGAACAGCTCGCGGACCTGAACGTGCGCCAGGCGATCGCCCACGCGATCGACAAGGACGCCCTGATCAGCCAGACCCTCCCGGAAGGCACCAAGGCCGCCACCCAGTTCATCCCCGACTCCGTCAACGGCTACGCCGAGGACGTCGCCGAGTATGAGTACGATCCGGAGAAGGCTAAGGAATTGTTGGCCGAAGCCGGGTATGAGGACGGCTTTACGCTGGACTTCAACTACCCGACGGGCGTCTCCCGCCCCTACATGCCCACCCCGGAGCAGGTCTTCTCCAACATCTCCGCCCAGCTGGAGGAGGTCGGCATCACGATCAACCCGCAGCCGAATAAGTGGAGCCCTGACTACCTGGACCGCATTCAGGGCGGCCCGGACCACGGCATTCACCTGCTCGGCTGGACGGGCGACTACAACGACACGGACAACTTCGTCGGTGTCCACTTCGGCCAGCCTAAGGCGGACTTCGGGTTCGAGAACCAGGAGCTGTTCGACAAGCTGACCGAGGCCCGTGGCATCGCGGACGTCGAGGAGCAGACACCGCTGTATCAGGAGATCAACGCGGACATCATGGACTTCCTGCCGGTGGTCCCGCTGGCCCACCCGGCCCCGTCGCTCGGCTTCAGCCCGCGCGTGGAGTCCTACCCGACCAGCCCGGTGAACGACGAGGTCTTCAACCAGATCGTCCTGTCCGAGTAACACCCACCAACGCGCTCGGTGAGGGGCGACGGCGGCCGTGTGCCGGCGTCGCCCCCTCACCGGGACGTTGAGATGCGACCGGGAGACATCTCCGTGCTACGAACGATCGGCAAGCGGCTCGCGCTGCTGGTGCCTACCCTCTTTGGGCTCTCGCTCCTGCTCTTCTTGTGGGTGCGCAGCCTGCCCGGCGGTCCCGCGACCGCTTTGCTCGGCGATAAGGCGACGCCAGAGGCCGTCGAGCAGATCAACAAACTCTATGGCTTCGATAAGCCGCTGATTGAGCAGTACTTCACCTACATGGGCAAGCTGCTCACCGGCGATTTTGGCGTCAGCCTGCGCACCGCGCGCCCCGTGGTCGAGGAATTTGCCACACGCTTTCCGGCCACGTTGGAGCTCACCGCCGTGGCGCTGGTGTTCGCCGTCGGGCTGGGCATTCCCTTGGGCTACTGGGCGGCCCGGCACGTCGGCAAGTGGCAGGACCACCTCTCCGTGTTCCTGTCCCTCGGCGGCGTGGTGGTGCCCGTCTTCTTCCTGGCCTTCATTCTCAAGTGGATCTTTGCGATCCAGCTGGGCTGGTTCCCCACCGACGGCCGGCAGGATCCGCGCATCAACGCCACGCACTACACCGACTTTTACATCCTCGACGGGCTGATGACCCAAGAGTGGGATGCCGCGTGGGACGCGTTCATGCACTTGGTGCTGCCGGGCATCGCGCTCGGCACGATCCCGCTGGCGATCATCGTGCGCATCACCCGTGCCTCCGTGCTGGAGGTGGTCAACGCGGACTTTGTGCGCACCGCCCGCGCCAAGGGCATTAGCGGCCAGCTGATCCGCAAGCGGTACGTGCTGCGCAACGCCATGCTGCCGGTGACCACGACGATTGGCCTCCAGCTTGGCCTGCTGATCTCCGGCGCCGTGCTGACGGAGACCGTGTTTGCGTTCAACGGGATCGGCCGGTTCCTCCGTGACGCGATTTTCTACCTCGATTACCCCGTCCTGCAGGGCTTCATCATTTTCATCGCGGTGATCTACTCGCTGGTGAACCTGCTGGTGGACGTCTCCTATAACCTGATCGACCCGAGGGTGCGTGTGCAATGACCCAGAATCTCCCTGAAGGGCCAGCCGGCTCGGCCGTGCCAGCGGGAACGACGGCGACCGGCGGCCCGCAGCCTGCGAATGTCAAGGGCACCAGCGTGTGGGGTGAGGCGTTCATCCGCCTGCGCCGCAACCCGGCGGCGATCGCCGGCGCGGTGATCGTGTCCCTCTTCCTGCTGGTGGCGTTGTTCGCGCCGTTGCTGGCGCCCTACGGCGGTGAGGATCTGCCCGGCCGGACGGAAATTACGCCGACCTACATTCCCGGACCGGGGGAGGTGGAGGGCTACGTGCTGGGCCTCGACCGGTTCGGTGGCGACGTGCTCTCCAAGCTGATCTGGGGCGCCCAGTCCTCGCTCATGATCGGGATCGTCTCCACCGGGTTCGGCCTAGTCGGCGGCATGATTCTGGGCCTGCTAGCCGGCGGTATTGGCGGCTGGGTGGACAACGTCATCATGCGGTTCGTGGACATTCTGCTGTCCGTCCCGAACCTGCTGCTGGCGGTCTCCATCGCCGCGGTGCTGGGGCAGGGCGAGTACGCCATCATGATCGCCATCGGTGTCTCCGCGATCCCGATTTTCGCCCGCCTGCTGCGCTCCTCGATTCTGGCGCAGAAGGGCTCCGACTACGTGCTGGCCGCCCAGACCCTGGGGCTGAGTACACGCACGGTGACCATGAGCCACTTGCTGCCGAACTCGATCGGCCCGGTGATCGTACAGGCCACGCTGACGCTCGCTACCGCCGTGATCGACGCGGCGGCCCTGTCCTTCCTAGGGCTTGGTGGCGGGGTGCCGTACGCGGCCGAGTGGGGCCGTATGCTCACCTATGCTCAGGCGGAGCTAAGCATCGCGCCGCAGCTGGCGTTCCTGCCGGGCCTCTGCATCGCCATCACCGCGCTGGGCTTCACGCTGCTCGGCGAGTCTCTGCGCGAGGCCCTCGACCCGAAGTCCCGCGCCAGGTAGCTGACGGTCACACCCCCTGGCGTCAGGGCGACGTGATGGTGACGGCTCCGTTGTTGGTGTTGACGCGGACAAAACGCGGGCTGGAGGCATCGGTGGGCACGTTGACGCGCTGGCTCCCGTTCCCAGTGTGGACCTGGACGTCATAGGGGCCGCCCGGCAGCTGCAGGTCCACGGCTCCGTTGCGCGTCTCCACCTCGGCGTTGCGTGGCTCTGCGTTCAGCTGGGCGTCCACCGAACCGTTATTGGTGCGCACGAACAGCACCTCCGCGGACGTGTCGCGAACCTGAACGTCGCCGTTGCGGCTGATCGTCTTGACCTCTGATTCCGCGCCCCGCACGTCGATGGCGCCGTTGTTCGTCTTGACGAAGACGTCGCCAGCGACCTCCTCTACCTCGACGCGGCCGTTGCGCGTGGTGACGTCCACGGAGCGATCCAGCTGGGCCACCTGAATGGTCCCGTTGCGCCCGCTCACGTCCAGCTCCACGCCGAGGGGCACCACCACCTGGTAGGCCGTGCGGCAGGAGGAGAACAGGCCAGTGCACTGGCGTTCCAAATTCAGGCGGTCGCCGGAGAGGGACCAGTCCGCCGAGTCGGACCCGATCACCACGGTGCCGGTCAGCTCTCGGCGCACCTGCACCTCGTCCACATCCCGGGCGGTGACCTGCAATGAGCTGTTGTGCGAGTCGATGGCGAGCCGATCGCCGTCGAACGTAAAACTGCGGGTCTCCGAGCCGTCGCCGATGACGGGGGCGGGCGCGGTGCAACCTGTGGTGACGGCGAGGAGGGCGACGGCGGCGAGGGCGGCGAGTGGGCGTTTCATAGTCACCAGCGTAGGCGCCGCGGCCGGCGGAGAACCCCCGAATGCGGGGATCTCCGGGATGAATCAGGGTCACCCCTGACCCTGAACGGTCAGGGGCAGGGGCAGGGGCCACCACTCAGGCGGCGTCCCCGTCCAGATCGATCCCCAGCTCGTTGCCCGGGATGGAGGCCAGCAGCTTGCGCGTGTAGGGGTGGCGCGGGTTGGTGAAGATCTCCTCGCTGGAGGCCGCCTCCACCAGTTCGCCGTCCTTCATGACACACACGAAGTCGCTGATGAGGCGGACCACCGCGAGGTCGTGGGAGATGAACAGGTAGCTCAACCCCATCTCCTGCTGCAGATCGCCCAAGAGCTTCAGGATCTGATCCTGCACCAGCACGTCCAGCGCGGAGACCGGCTCGTCGCACACCAGCAGCTCCGGCTTGAGGGCCAGCGCCCGAGCAATCGCCACGCGCTGTCGCTGGCCGCCGGAGAGTTCGGAGGGGTACCGGCGCAGCATCGCTTGCGGCAGGGCCACCTGATCCATGAGTTCGCGCACCCGCGCGGAGCGCTCGGCCGCCGTGCCGCGCTTGTAGGCCTTGAGGGGCTCCTCGATGATCTTTCCGACCGTGAACATCGGGTTCAGGGAGGAGTAGGGGTCCTGGAACACCGGCTGCACGCGCTGCCGGAAGTCCCGCAGGGCAGCCCGGTCCAGGGTCGCGATGTCCTGACCGTCGAACGTCATGGACCCGCTGGTGGGCTCGATGACCTTGAGCAGCATGCGCGCCGTCGTCGTCTTGCCGGAACCGGACTCGCCCACGACGGCGACCGTGGACCCACGTGGGATCTGCAGGCTGACCTCCTTGGCCGCGTAAAAGTCCTCGCGCGAGCCGCGCTTCTTGTACACCTTGGTCAGATCCGTCAGCTCCACGATGTTGTCCGTCGCCTGCTCGTCCGCGACGACGTCGGCCGCGGCCTCCGCGCGTTCGGCGCGATCCCCGGCGTAGGCCCCCGGCAGGAGCCGGGCCGCGGCGACCGACGGCGCCGCGCGCACCAACTGCTGCGTGTATTCGTGCTGCGGGTCCTCCAAGAGCTGCTGGGCATTCCCGGTTTCGACGACGCGACCGCGGTGCATCACCACGAGGTCCGAGGCGCGCTCGGCGGCGAGGCCCAGATCATGCGTAATGAGGAGCACGGCCGTGCCGGCATCCTCAGTCATCTGCTGGATCTGATCGAGGATGACCTGCTGGACCGTCACGTCGAGGGCGGAGGTGGGCTCGTCCGCGATGAGGAGGCGGGGCTGGCACGCGAGGCCGATCGCGATCAGCGCGCGCTGGCGGAGGCCGCCGGAGAGCTCGTGCGGATACATCTTGGCTCGCTGCTTGGCCTCCGGGATCCCTGCGGCCTCGAGCGTGGCGACCACCTTGGCGTCCACGTCCTTCTTGGTGGCCATGCCATGGGCCAGGAGCGCTTCGGCGACCTGAACGCCGATCTTGGAGACCGGGTTGAGGTTGGACATGGGATCCTGCGGGACCATGCCGATGTGGCCGCCGCGGATCGTCTGCATCTGCGCCTCCGGCAGGCCCACCAGCTCGCGTCCGTCCAGCTGCACGCTCCCGCTCAGGTGCGCATTCTGGGGTAGGAGCCCGATCACCGCCATCGCCGTCGTGCTCTTCCCGGACCCGGACTCGCCCACAATGGCGAGCGTGCGCCCGGGTTGCAGCGAGAAGCTGGCGCTATGGACCGCCGGCACCGTGCCGTGCATGGTCTTGAAATTGACGGCGAGATCATTCAGTTGCAGCAACGGTGCTGCGTCAGGGCGCGAATCGGTCATGCGTCCATCCTGCCTCAAAAGCCGTGCTGATGTGTTCTACATCACGTGCGCGTGGCGGGTTAAACGACGGAATCCCGCCGCCCCAGCGGGGCGACGGGATTCCCGGGCGGGCGTCAGTCGACGCTGCCGGCCTTACTGCTCCAGATCGAAGCGGTCCAGCTCCATGACCTTGACCCAGGCAGCCACGAAGTCCGCAACGAACTTCTCGGCGGCGTCGTCCGAGGCGTAGACCTCGGCCACGGCGCGCAGCTCCGAGTTGGCGCCGAAGACCAGGTCCACGCGGGAGCCGGTGAGGCCCGTGTTGGACGTGTACGTCTTCTCCTCGGCGTCGGCCGTCCACTCGATGCCGAGCTCCAGCAGGTTGACGAAGAAGTCGTTCGTCAGCGTGCCCGGCTTGTCGGTGAAGACGCCCAGGTTGGAGCCGTCCCAGTTGTTGCCGATCACGCGAAGGCCGCCGATGAGGGCGGTCATCTCCGGTGCGGACAGCTTCAGCTGGTTGGCGCGGTCGATCAGCAGGTACTCGCTCGGCAGGTTCAGGAAGCCCGAGTCATGGTTGCGGAAGCCATCGGCCACCGGCTCCAGCCAGGCGAACTGCTCCAAGTCGGTCTGCTCCTGCGTGGCGTCCACACGGCCCGGGGTGAACGGGACGGTCAGGGACGTGCCGGCCGCCTGCGCGGCCAGTTCCACGCCGACGCCGCCGGCGAGGACCACGACGTCGGCGAAGGACACCTTCACGGCCGACTCGGCGTTGAACGCCTCGGTGATCTGCTCCAGGGTGGCGATGACCGGCTTGAGGGCCTCCGGATTGTTGGCCTTCCAGTTCACCTGCGGCTCCAGGCGGATGCGGCCGCCATTGGCGCCGCCGCGCTTGTCCGAGCCGCGGAAGGTCGAGGCGGCCTTCCAGGCGGTGGAGACCAGCTGCTCCACGGTCAAGCCGGAATCGGCGATCTTCTGCTTCAGGGTGGCGATCTCGGCCTCGCCGATGACCTGCTCCGGGGCGGCCGGCAGCGGATCCTGCCAGATGAGGTCCTCGGACGGGACTTCCTGACCCAGGTACAAGGACTTGGGGCCCATGTCGCGGTGGGTCAGCTTGAACCAGGCGCGAGCGAAGGCATCCGCGAACGCCTCCTGATCCTCCTTGAAGCGGCGGGAGACCTTCTCATACTCCGGATCGAAGCGCAGGGCCAGGTCCGAGGTGAGCATGCGCGGCTCGCGCTTGCCGTCCGAGTGGGCCATCGGCACCAGGCCGTCGCCGCCGCCCTGCTTCGGGCGCCACTGCTTAGCGCCGGCCGGGGACTCGAAGAGCTCCCAATCGTAGGCGAAGAGGATGTGGAAGAACTCGTTGTCCCAGCGGGTCGGGTGGTAGGTCCAGGTGACCTCAAGGCCGGACGTGACGGTGTCATCGCCCTTGCCCGTGCCGTGCCCGTTCTTCCAGCCGATGCCCTGGTTCTCCAGCGGTGCGGCCTCGGGATCTGGGCCCATCTTGTCATCCGGGTGGGCGCCGTGGGTCTTGCCGAAGGTGTGGCCGCCGGCGATGAGGGCCACGGTCTCCTCGTCGTTCATGCCCATGCGGCGGAAGGTCTCGCGGATGTCGCGGCCGGACGCGATCGGGTCCGGGTTGCCGTTGGGGCCCTCCGGGTTGACGTAGATCAGGCCCATCTGGACGGCGGCCAGCGGCGCCTCCAGATCGCGGTCGCCCGTGTAGCGCTCGTCGTCGAGCCACACCTTCTCCGGGCCCCAGTAGATGTCCTCGTCCGACTCCCAGACGTCCACGCGGCCGCCACCGAAGCCGAAGGTCTTCAGGCCCATGGTCTCCAGCGCCACGTTGCCGGCGAGGATGAAGAGATCGCCCCAGGAGATGGACTGGCCGTACTTCTTCTTGACCGGCCACAGCAGGCGGCGGGCCTTATCGAGGGAGACGTTATCTGGCCACGAGTTCAGGGGGGCGAAGCGCTGCTGGCCGCGGCCACCGCCACCGCGGCCATCGTGGCTGCGGTAGGTGCCGGCGGAGTGCCAGGCCATGCGGATCATGAACGGGCCGTAGTGCCCGAAGTCCGCTGGCCACCAGTCCTTGGAATCCGTCATGACCTGAGCCAGGTCCGCCTTGACCGCATCCAGATCAAGGTTCTTGAAGGCCTCGGCGTAGTCGAAGTCCTCGCCCAGCGGGTTGGTCACCGGCTGGTCCTTGGCCAGGATCTTGAGGTTCAGCTTGTTCGGCCACCAAACGTTGTTGGTGGAGCCAGCGGTCGGCTGCGACACGGCGCCGTGCATGACCGGGCACTGGCCGGCCGGCGTTGCGTTTTCAGACATGACAATCCTTCCGGAATTGCTTTATGGGGCAGTGGTTGTGGCGGAGCATGCGGGACACAGGCCCCAGTAGATGACCTCGGCCTCGTCAATGGCGAAGCCGTGATCGTCGGGAGCGTGCAGGCACGGGGCCTTGCCGCGGGTGCAGTCCACGTCAACGACGACGCCGCACTCCCGGCAGACCAAATGGTGGTGATTGTCCCCCACCCGGGCCTCGTACCGGGCCAAGGAGCCCGCCGGTTGGATGCTGCGCAGCACCCCGGCGTGCGTCAGGGCCCGCAGGGCGTCGTACACGGCCTGCCGGGAAACCTCCGGCCGGATCGCGTGCACGGCGCCGAGTACGGTGTCCGTGTTCGCATGCGGGTGTGCCTCGACGGCCTGCAGGACGGCTACCCGGGGACGGGTAACGCGCAGGCCAGCATCACGCAGCTGGTGCTCGTGATCAGTCTCGGTCCGCATGCCTCACAATCTACCCGTTTTCTGGACACAGTCAAGATTAGCTACCGAGTTGTTGCCGAGCGTTCACCCCGGCGTCGCTGAGCTAACGGACCGCCGCGAGGAGGGATTCGGCCTGTTCGGCGAGGTCCTCCGGGGCCGTATGGCGGGAGTCCAGGGTGTGCCGTGGCTCCTTCCACAGGGCCAGCTGGAAGCGCCGTCGATTCAACGACATCCACGTGGGAGCGCCGATGATGGGGTCCTCGATCCGCTTGCGTTGCTGAAGGCGCATGCGGTGCACCGTCGGGTCTGAGCACACCACTTCGAACCAGATCAGCTCCGCCGACGTGCGCTCGGCCAGGCGGGTCCACTGGCTGCGGGCCTCGGCCGAGTCGTTCACCGCGTCAATCACCACGTCCAAGCCGTGACGCAGCTGCGGCTCAGCGGCCGCCTCCACCGCGGCGTACGCGGCGTGCCCCGTCGGTTGCCGTTTTTGGTCCACCCCCGCCGAGATGATGGCCGCCTCGAACGGGTCGACGCCCAGCACGACGGCGCCGAGGCGCGCGGCGAGGGCCTGCGCCGTCGTACTTTTTCCCGTTCCGGGCAACCCCGCAAAAGCGATCAGTCGAGGCACGGCAATCCTCCGTCAGCTACGGGCCCAGCGGTCAGTGCGCGCACCAGCGCGCTGGGACCGATTCTGCCACGCCCCGGCGGGGAATCGTCTGACGCGGCTAGTGCGACTCTGGGGCCTGCCGCACCGGCAGCTCCAGCCGGGTGCGGCCCGCGGCGCCGACGAAGTACCGGTACCCGAGCAGCAGCAGGGTCAGCCAGACCGCGCCGACGATGAGGGCCATGCGGCCGGAATCGGAGAAGGCCAAGATGATGACCACGCCAGCCATGAACGCTAGGCCCGCGTAGTTCAGCACGGGCCACAGGGGGGACTTGAAGCCGGCCGAGGGCAGCCCGTCCCGCACCATTTCCCGGCGCATGTTCAGGTGAGCCAGCAGGATGGAGGACCACGTGAAGACCGTGGCAAACGTCGCGATTGAGGCCACCAGCACAAAGAGCTGATCCGGGATCCACAGGTACACGAACAACCCGATGACCAGACAGACGGCCACCACGGCCATGGGCCAGACGGGGACGCCCGTCTTGGAGACGCGGGTGAAGGACTTGGGGGCGTGCCCCTGATCCGCCAGGCCATACATCATGCGGGAGGCGGCGTAGGTGATGGAGTTCATCGCCGAGAGGGCGGCCGTGAGCACCACTGCGTTGATGACGTGGGCTGCTCCGGGCAGGCCCAGCACGGCAAAGACCTGGACGAAGGGGGATTCGCCGGTGCCGAGCTCGGTCCACGGGATCAGCATGAGCATCACGGCGATCGTCAGGATGTAGAACAACAGGATGCGTACGGGAACCGTGTTGACGGCCTTCGGGATGGCCCGCTCCGGCTGGTCGGCTTCCCCGGCCGTCATACCCAAGGTCTCCACGCCGCCGAAGGAGAACACGACGATCCCGAGGCTCATCACGATGCCCCAGACGCCGAACGGGGCGAACCCGGAATGGTCGAAGAGGTTGTGTGGCCCCGGGGTGAACCCGCCGAGGCTGACGCCGCCAATGATGAGTGCCAGCCCGCCCACGATCATGGCCACGATGGTGGTGATCTTGATGAGCGTGAACCAGAACTCCAGCTCGCCGAAGACCTTCACCTGCATCAGGTTCAGGCCGCAGATCAGCAGCAGGGCGGCAACCATCCACACCCACCCGGGAGTGTCCGGGTACCACATCCCCATATACGCGGCGGCGGCGGTCATATCCGCGATGGCGACGATGACCATCTCAAACGCAAACGTCCACCCGGTGAGGAAACCAGCCCGGGGGGAAATGTAGCGGTTGGAGTACTGCGCGAAGGATCCGGCCACGGGGTGGCGCACCGCCATCTCACCCAGCGCCCGCATCACCGCATAGACCACGGCGCCGGCGATCAGGTAGGCAATCAGGACGGCGGGGCCGGCGGCCTGAATGGTCTCCGAGGAGCCGTAGAAGAGCCCGGTGCCAATGGCGGAACCAAAGGCGATGAAGCGGATGTGCCGCAGCGAAAGCTTGCGGTCGAGTCCGCCGGACGATGGCGGTGCGGTGGGGGCGGTGGTGGAGGTCAAGGTGGTCCTCAGCAGTTGGTGGCGCGCGGGTAGTGCGCCGGGAACATCGGGTTGCTCGGATAGAGCGCCAACTAGTGTTGCACGCCACGGTGAGATTGCGCACGTTGAGCCCCTCCGCCGGTCTGGCCCCGGGGCGCCGCAAGTGGCACAGTGGGAGCATGATCGTAGCCTTCTCTGTCGCCCCCGCCGCGGCTCAGGTCGCAGACGGATCGGTGCACGACGCCGTGGCCGCCGCCGTCGCCGTCGTCCGTGCCTCCGGCCTGCCCAACCGCACGTCCTCCATGTTCACGGAGATCGAGGGGGAGTGGGACGAGGTGATGGACGTGGTCAAGCGCGCCACCGAGGCCGTGACCGCCGTCAGCGACCGCGTCTCACTGGTCCTCAAGGCGGACATCCGCGCGGGCCGCACCGGCGAGCTCGACGGCAAGGTCGAGCGGCTTGAGCAAGCGCTCGCCGAGCGGGAACGCGGCGCCTGAGGATGCAAGCGTCGTACGTGATCCGCCAGGCCGGTCCCGAGGACATCCGGGCCACGCTGCAGATGAAGCTGGACGCCTGGCGGGAGACCTATTCCGATCAGCGCCCCGAATCCTTCTTTGCCGCCGAGGCCGCGCGCCGCGAGGAGCTCGTGGCGTGGTGGACCAACGGCCTGGAGGCCGGGGCGGAGTTCTGGATTGCCGTCGATCCCGAGGGCGAGGTTGTCGGATGTGCCGGCGGCGCGCCGGTCACGGACGATGACGCGGACACCGGCGCCCGCCTGGAACTGCAGATGCTGTACGTGCGCGCGTTCGCGTATGGGACCGGGTTGGGCGAGCGGCTCATGGCCACGGTCCTCGGGGACGACTCCGCCGTTGCGTGGGTGCTGGAAGGCAACGGCCGGGCCACCCGCTTCTATGAGAAACACGGGTTCGTCGCCGATGGGCGCGTCGAGGCCCTCGGGGACGAGGGTGGCGGCCTGGACTGGACCGGGCTCAACGAAATCCGGATGGTGCGCCGGCCGATTACCGGGACCGTCGCGTCCCCCGCCGCGTAGGAGCGGCCGGTGGGCGGACGGCGTCGGACCCGACACCGCGAGACGACGGGGCCGGCGGGTGGCCCGGCCGAGGGTGAGTACCCGATCTCGACGGGCACGGCGCGCCTTGAGCGGGACCCGTACAGCGACACGGGATGGATTCTGCACGTCAACGGCGTGCCCTCCTCCCACGTCGACACGGCCGACCCGGCGCGCTTGGACTTTGAATACATGCGCTGGATGGCGGCGCTGATTCGGGCGCGGTGGGCGTCCGATGAGCGCCTGCGCGTCCTCCACCTCGGCGGTGGCGCGTGCTCCATGGCCCGCTGGGTGCACGCGGAGTATGACGCACGGCAGGTGGTGGTGGAGTTGGACGGGAAGCTCGCCGACTACGTCCGCGAGTGGTTCGATCTGCCGCGCGCACCGCTGCTGCGCATTCGGCAGGGCGAGGCCCTTGACGTCCTCTCCTCCCTGACGGACGGCACGCGCGAGCTGATCATCCGGGACGTTTTTGCCGGGGACGCGACCCCGGCGGCCCTGACCACCCGGGAGGCGGCCGAGCAGGCGCTGCGGGTGCTCGCGCCCGGCGGCGTCTATCTGGTCAATTGCGGCGACGGGCCGGATCTGGCCCATTTCCGGCGCGAGGCCGGCGTGCTGGGCTCCGTCTTTCGGCACGTGGTGGCCGTCGCGGACCCGGCCATGTTCCGCGGGCGGCGGCGCGGGAACGTGGTCATCGCGTGCTCGCAGGAGCCGGTGGTCGCGGACGCCGCGCAGGGGCCGTTGCGGCGCGAGCTGCTTGGCGGCGGGGTGCCCGCGACGTACTGGGATGCGCAGACGGTGCGGGAGTTCGCCGGCTAGCGTCTCGGTGTACCGGCCAGCCCAAGATCAGCGGCGCCCGTTCGAGGCCGTTGCGGATCATGCCTTGTCAGCGAGGTGCGCACTCGCGTCCGGAGGGTTCGGGGCCGCGAAAGTGGGCTGGTTGGTACGCAAGACCGTCTGCAGCGTCTGGAACACGGTGTCCGCGCGCCAGAGCACGTCGCTGGCGGTGAACCGGAGGGTGTGGAAGCCGCGCCTCGCCGCGTTCTGCCCGCGGAGCGCGTCGTTCTGCCACGCCTGCTGGTTTCCGTGCCAAGCCCAGCCATCGACCTCCACGATGAGCCAGCCCTCGACGAGAAAATCGACGCGTCCGACGTCGCGGAGCATGACCTGCTCCTCGAACGCGATGGCCCGGTGCATCAGCCCTGCCCGGACCACCACCTCCACGGGCGAATCCGCGATACCCCGGACGAGGCGGAGCACCTCCCGCGCTTGCCCGCCGCGGGACTCGAGGCGAGCGGACAGGCCCGCCAGCGAGGCTTGACCGGAGGCCACGGCACTCTCCAACACCACAGCCGCCTCGAGGACGGGCAGGCAGGTGGCCGCGTGAAAACACAGGTCCGCAATGCTGGTGCTCAGCAGACCATCGGCAGCCCCACGGTGCCGAATGATGCGAAACGTCGAGGCCGGAAGGCGGCGGCCGTGCGTGGTGGCCACGTGGAGCGCGCTGGGCCGCCGGAGTAACCACAGCCCATGATGCGCGGCGGCGGAGGCGCACGTCAGTGACCCGCCGAGGCGCAGGGCCTCCAACGCTGGAGCGGGCAAATCCGGCGCAGCGATGATCCCGCGCCGCGGCGTAGGGTACGCGCGGAAGGCGGCATCGATGGCGCGGCGAGGCATCGACGCCGCCACGAGGTGGGCACGTTTCAGCGCCCCGTGCTCACGGAGGAGGCGTTCAAGGTCCATGGACAGATGCTGGCCGAGGGACGCTCCGGCGCGCGGGCCCGCCCGTCGCCGTGTGGACAAGTTCGCCCACGAGCCATGGTGTGGACGACGAGGGCCGCTCCCACGCGATCCCCAGCCTTTTCCCGGCAAGTTCTGCGCTGCTGGCCCCTTGAGCGGCGCGGAACGGCCGTGCTAGCAATGCAGTGAGGCGTTGTCGCGATTCTCGCCAGGAGGCGCCTCACCTCGTCGAAAGGAAGCAACACCATGGCATCCGCATCGAATCTCACCGGACGCAAGGTCCTGATCATCACCACCAATTACGGCACGGAATCGGACGAGCTCACCAGCCCCGCCGAGGCCCTCCGCGCGGCCGGTGCCGACGTGACCATCGCGGCCCCGGAGGCCACCTCCGTGCAGACGCTCACCGCGGACAAGGATCCCGGGCCCGAGGTGCCCGCCGACGCCACGCTCGACGACGTGGACCCGGACGCCTTCGACGCGCTGGTCATCCCCGGCGGCACGCTTAATGCGGATCAGCTCCGGGTCAACGACCGCGCGCAGGGCCTCGCAGCCTCGATCGCGAAGGCGGGCAAGCCGGTCGCCGCGATCTGCCACGGTCCGTGGCTCCTCATCGAGGCCGGCCTCGCCTCCGGCAAGCGCCTGACCTCCTACCCCTCCCTCGCCACGGATCTGAAGAACGACGGCGCCACGTGGGTGGACGAGCAGGTGGTGGTGGACTCGTCGGGCGGCTTTGCGCTGATTACCTCCCGCAACCCGGGCGACCTCGACGCGTTCAACGCCGCGATCATCGAGCAGACCGCCGGCGCCGCGTAGGCGAAGCGCAGGCCCCTTAACACGAGCTCCCGCGGTGGGTGGGCTGAAAATTCAGCCCACCCACCGCGGGAGCAGTTGTGTGTCGCCGGGCCGGGAGCCGGTCTGCTGGGGTCCCGTCCGCGGCACGGAGTAGCTAGCTAAAGGCGTGCTCGATCACGCCGACGCCGAAGAACAGGACGAACGCCGCGGAGACCACCCACATGAGGGGGTGGACGTCCTTGGCCCGGCCCTGGACCGTGCGCAGGAAGACGTAGGAGATGAAGCCGGCGCCGATGCCGTCCGCGATGGAGTAGGTGAACGGCATGAGGGTGAACGTCAGGAAGGCCGGCAGGGCCACGCCCCAGTCGGACCAATCGATCTTGGTCACCTGGGTGATCATCATGAAGCCGACGACGACGAGCGCCGGGGCGACGGCCTCGAACGGCACCAGGTAGATGAGCGGGGTCAGGAACATCGCCAAGATGAACAGGACGCCGGTCACGATCGAGGCGAGGCCGGTGCGCGCGCCCTCTCCGATGCCCGTGCCGGATTCGACGTAGATCTGGTTGGACGACACGGAGGCGCCGCCGCCCGCGATGGCGCCCGCCGCGTCGACCAGCAGTACGCGGTCAACGTTCGGGATGTTGCCGTCCTTGTCCACGCTGCCGGCCTCGTTGGCGAGGCCCACCATGGTGCCCATGGCGTCGAAGAAGATGGACAGCAGAATGACGAACGCGAGGAGGCCGGCGGCGGTGACGCCGAGGCTGGAGAAGGCGCCGAAGAGGGACACCTCGCCGATGAGGGAGAGGTCCGGGGTGCTCCATTCCGGCATGGACGGCACTACGAGGGACCAGCCCTGAGGATTGTCGACGCTGGAGCCGATGTTGAAGGCGGCCTCGAGAATATTGGCGAAGATCGCGGAGACGACGATGCCGATCAGCACGGCGCCGCGCACCTTGCGCACCACGAGGGCCGCGGTCAGCAGCAGGCCCACGATGAACACAAGGAGGGGCCAGCCCACCAGCTCGCCGTCGACGCCGAGGCGCAGCGGAACGGTGGTCCCCGCCTCATCCGGCATGCGGCGGACGAACCCGGCGTTGACGAGGCCGATCAGCGCAATGAACATGCCGATGCCCACGACGATCGCGGTCTTCAGCGACGGGGGAACCGCCTTGAAGACGGCGGTCCGGAATCCCGTGAGCACCAGAATCAGCATGGTGATGCCGGCGATGACCACGAGGCCCATGACCTCAGGCCACGTCAGGGACGGGTTGGTGGCGACGGTGATGGCAAGGAACGCGTTGACGCCGAGGCCCGTGGCCATGGCGAACGGATGCTTGGCCCAAGCACCCATGAGAATGGTCATCACGCCAGCGACGAGCGCCGTCGCGGCGGCGACGCGGGCCGGCCCGAGCTCGGCCCCCGTGGCGTCCGCCCCGGACAGGATGAGGGGGTTGAGCACCACGATGTAGCTCATCGCGAAGAAGGTGGCGACGCCGCCACGAATTTCTCGCGAAATCGACGAGCCGCGCTCAGAGATCAAAAAATAGCGGTCCAGCAGACCAGTTCCCGATTTTGGCATAAAAACATGATATGGCGAGCCTTTTTGCGTTCTAGACCACATCTGGGGAAAGGTGAACAATATAACTATGGCGCAAGGCCACCCGTGAAGGAGTGAGAGATGACCGAGAACTTCGATCGCACGAACGCCGATGAGGCGGGCGCGGGACAAAAAGCTGACGGGATCCTCGTGGGAATCGACGGCTCCGAGGCCGGTAAATGCGCTTTGAGCTGGGCTGCCGACGAGGCGCGACGCCGCAATTGCCCGCTCAATATCGTGACCGCTTACACCATTCCCGTCTTCGCCGCCTCCAGCATGGATGCCGGCTACGCCACGCTTGACGACGACGTCATTCGTGAGGGCGCCGAAGAAGTGCTGCGTGAGGCAATTCACGCCGCAGACCTCTCGGGGCTCGACGTCCGCCAGCGCATCGAATCCGGTGACCCGTCGGGCGTGCTGCTGGATCTGAGCGAGGACGCGGACCTCGTCGTGGTGGGCACCCGGGGCCGCGGCGGATTCGTGGGCCGCATGCTCGGATCAGTCAGCTCGGCCCTGCCGGCCCACGCGAAGTGCCCCACCGTGGTGGTGCCGCAGTGCGTGGCGGAGGTTCCGGCGGATGCTCCGCAGCGGCGCGACGTCGTCGTGGTGGGTGTGGACGGTTCCGACCGGGCCCGGCACGCCGTGTTGGTGGCGGCCGAGCGCGCGCAGCAGCGCGGCGTGCCGCTGCGCGTGGTGTGCGGGATCCCTCCGGTCAGCGGCGCGCTGGCCTGGATGCCCGCGACGGTGGATCAGGAGGCGCTCGTGGCGGACATCGAGGTCCAGCTGGGCAACGGCAAGCGGTGGCTGCAGAGCCATTTCCCGGAGCTGACCATCGAGACGGAGGCCGTGAGTGGCCCGCCCATCGAGATGCTGCTGGAGGAGTCCGAGCGGTCCCGGCTCACCGTGGTGGGCACCCGCGGCCGCGGCGGGTTCGCGGGCATGCTGCTCGGGTCCACGAGCCAGGGCGTGCTGCATCATGCGCGCGGCCCGGTGATGGTGGTGCCGGACCGAGAGGATCCGCGGCTCGCTTCCCGCGCCGACTTCGACACCCCGGCCGCATAGCGCGGCTGGGGTGGCCCGTGCGGTGGGCCTGACCTGCGGGCCGGCCCACCGCACCGGCGCCTGAGCAGCGGCTGGGAGTTTGGGGTGGTGGCCGCTGATCTGGGACGCAGCTGTTGTCTTCGGTGTCACGCGCACCACACAATGAACTATGACAGCGCTGATGAGGTCCCTTGAAACAGCAGTTCCACCCACCGTGATGGTTCAGACCGAAGTCCGCGATGTGTTCAAGTCCCAGCCGGGGCTGACGCGGCTGGGGCAGCGGCTGGTGTCCGCGGCCTTCGATTCCTCCGGGATTGATACCCGCTACACCGCGGTGGAGGAACTGACCGTGGACGACCGGCGGGAGAATCCCGTCTTCTTTGACGGGTCCACGCAGCAGATCCTGAACCCGGGAACGAAGGCCCGCAACGAGGTCTACGCGGAGGCCGGCACCGACCTCTTCGTCACCGCCGCGCGGCAAGCGCTCGACGCCGCCGAGGGCGTCGGCCCCGAGGACATCACCCACGTCGTCACGGTCTCCTGCACCGGTTTTTTCAATCCGGGCCCCGACTACAAGATCGTCCGCGCGCTCGGATTGCGCCCCTCCGCCCAGCGTTACCACCTCGGCTTCATGGGGTGCTACGCCGCCTTCCCGGCCCTGCGCTCGGCCGCCGCCTACTGCGCGGCGGACCCGAACGCCGTCGTCCTCGTGGTCAGCGCCGAGCTGTGCTCGCTGCACGTGCGCTCCTCCAACGACCCGGACACGATTGTGGGCACCTCCCTGTTCGCCGACGGCGCCGCGGCCGCCGTGATCTCCGCGCGGGAGGACCTGCCGGCGCCCGCCGGCTCCTACCTCACTCTGGATTACTTCGAAACGACCCTCACGCCCGTGGGCGAGGACTCGATGGCGTGGAACATTGGCGACGAGGGATTCGAGATGGTCCTCGGCAACTACGTCCCGCACATCATCGACGATCACATTGTGGGCGCGCTCGAGCCGCTGCTGGCCCGCGATGAGTCCCTCCGCGGCGTCGACTACCCGGAGATTGAGCACTGGGGCATCCACCCCGGCGGGCGCAGCATCCTGGATAAGGTCCAGGCCCGGCTGGGCCTCAGCGACGGGCAGCTGGAGCCGGCGCGGCAGACGCTGCGGGCCTACGGGAACATGAGTAGCGCCACCGTGATGTTTGTCCTGAAGAACATCCTCTCCGCACCCAGCGAGCCGGGCGCGGAGCGGGTGTGCTCCATGGCGTTCGGGCCCGGCCTCACGGTCGAAACCGCGCTCCTGACCAAGGTCACCGCTTGAATGGGCTTTCTGACCCGCCGCGACGAGCAGGCCACGGAGCAGATGGACCGGCCGGATTGCGACCCGGTGCTGCTGAACAACACCTACCGGCAGTTCCGCCTCATCAACGCCGTGGTGGCCGGGTGGCGGCGCACGTGGGCACGGCAGATTCGGCCCGTGCTCTCCACGTCCCGAACCACCCGGCTGCTCGACGTCGGCTCCGGGGCGGGGGACATCCCGCGCGCGTTCCTGCGGTGGGCCGCCCGGGACGGTGTGGCGCTGGAGGTCACGGCCATCGATCCCGACGAGCGCGCCCACGCGTACCTCGCGGCGCTGCCGCCGGCGCCCGGGTTCACGGTCCGCCGCGCGCACACGGCGGACCTGGTGGCCGAGGGGGCGGAGTACGACGTCGTCACGTCCAATCACGTACTCCACCACCTCAGTGCCACTGACTTGGCCTCGCTCCTGACGGATTCGGAGGCGCTCGCCGGGCGGCTGGCCGTCCACAGTGACATCGCGCGCACCCGGCTCGGCTACCCGGCGTTCTCCGTGGCGACGCTTCCGTTTCCGCGGTCCTTCATTCGCGAGGACGGGCTGACGTCGATCCGCCGCAGCTACCGCCCCGAGGAACTACGCGCCGTCGTCCCCGCAGGCTGGCGCGTCGAGGCGCAGCGCCCCTTTCGGACCCTGCTGATCCACCGTGGCTGAGCCCCGCCCGGCCGAACCGCGCCTGCCCGCACGCGTGGACGTGGCGGTGGTCGGCGCCGGCCCCGTGGGCCTTTATACGGCGATCCTGCTGGCCGAGGCTGGCGTCCGCGTCGTCGTCCTGGAGCAGCGCAGGGAACCTGGCACGCAGTCGCGGGCCATCGGCATCCACCCGCCCGCGCTGGCGGCGCTGGATCGTGCCGGCGTCGCCGGCGACCTGGTGCGTCGCGGCGTGGCGATCCGCCACGGCGAGGCTCGCCGTCGCGGCCGGCTGATCGCGCCCTTGGCGTTTGAGGCCGTGCCTGGGGCGTTCCCTTTTGTCCTGGCGCTCCCGCAGCGGGAGACCGAACGCGTCCTGGCGGACCGTCTCGCCGCCGCCGGCGTGGTCCCGCTGCGCGGCGTTCAGGTGCACCAGCTGTGGCAGGAGCCGGGCGGGGTGCACGTGCGTTCGGCCCGCGGCGAGGTGGAGGCGAGGTTCGTGATCGGCGCGGATGGCGCCCGCAGCACCGTCCGGGCGGCGGCGGGGATTGGAGCCCGCGTCCGCGAATATCCGGACACGTACGTCATGGGCGATTTCCCGGACCACGACCTCTCCGGGGCCGAGCGGCGGGCGGTGCTGTATCTGGAGCGCCAGGGCGTCGTCGAGTCCTTCCCCTTACCCGGCGGCGTCCGCCGCTGGGTGGTGCGCACGCCGCGGCTCGAGGGTGAACCCACGGCGGTGGCGCTCGCGAGGATGGTCGAACACCGCACCGGGGTCGGCATCGACCCGGCGGGAAACACCATGCTCAGCTCCTTCGCCGTGCGCCGCCGCATCGCGGACCGCTTGGTGTCCGGTCGGATCGCGCTGGTGGGGGACGCGGCCCACGAGGTCAGCCCCATCGGCGGGCAGGGCATGAACCTGGGATGGCTGGATGCGGCGCGGCTGGCCCCGCTGGTCTCCGCCGTGGTGGGCGAGGGGCTGGGGCACGACGCCACCCGTCGCCTCGAGCGGTACGGCGCCGAGCGCCGTCGTGCGGCCCAGCGCGCCGCGCGGCAGGCGCACGTGAACATGATGTTGGGCCGGCCGCTTCCGGCTCCCGCGGCCGCGGTCCGCGACGCGGCGCTGACCCGCCTCGCCGCTCACGGCCGGTGGCACGACGCCGTTGCGCGCGTGTTCACGATGAGCGAGCTGGCCTAGCGGTTCACGGCGAATCCGCCGCGCCGAGGCGGGACTCGGGCCGCAACAGCTCAGGTACGACGCCGGTCAACGCGGCCTCCGCCAGCGCCTCGCCCAGCGCGGGAGCCTGTTTGAAGAGATTGTGCCCGGCGATGGCGGTCACGGCGCCGTCGGACCATGCCCCCACGCCGTCGTCGCCCCACGGCACCGTCGTGACCCAGCAGTGCACGTGCCCCCTCGGCGTGGGGTCGAGGCCGGGCAGGGCGCGCCGGACGTAGGCGGCCGTGCGTTCGGTCAGCGCGTTCAGCTCCGCCGGATCGTCGAGTCCGCGGGGACCCGCCGGCCGCGTCGTGTCGCTGAGCCCGATTGAGTAGCGGCGGTTGTCCTGGCTGGGGGCACCGTAGACTCCGGACTCGCCGAAGGCGTCGCTGCCGTCCTGGAACGTGGGGAGCGGGTCTTTGCCCGGGTGGCGGACGGCGAAGGCGAGCCTGACGTGGGCGCTCAGCTGCACCGGGAGGTCGAGTCCGGCGCCGTGCGCTAGCTCGGCCGTGCCCCGTCCGGCGCACAGCACCACGTGATCGAACGTTTCGGCGCCGGTTCCCGTGCGCACCTCCGCGGCGCCGGTGGCAGTGCTACGGACGGAGAGGACGTGGTCGTGAACCACGTCGGCCCGGAGCGCGCCGGTCAGGGCGTCGATGGCGGCGAGCGTGTGGATGGTTCCGCCGTGCAGGTCGACCATGGCGGGGCCCGAGTAGTCGGCCACGAGCGGGAACCGCTCCTGCAGGGCCTCGCGGTTCAGCGGCGCCGTGGGCACGTGGTCCAGCTGGTCGAGGAGCTTCAGCTTTTCCGGCACCCCGGGGCCGATCGCGATGGCGCCGCCGGGGGAGATGAGTGGTTGGCCGAACACCTCGGACCACGTGCGCCACAGCTGCCGGCTGTGGCTGACGAACCGGGCCAGCCGGGCGTCGTCGTGCGCGTGCCGGAAGATGCGGGACTCGCCCGCGGATTGCCCGCCGCCGGGCGCCCCCGATTCAAAAATGCGGACCTCGGCGCCGTGCTGGCGCAGCGCCCAGGCCGTTGCCAGCCCCACGATTCCTGCTCCGACTACTGCTATGCGCGTCATGCAGGCCAGCCTAGGGAGCTGCCGCGCGGGCGTCGAGGGGGAGGGAGGTCACACGGCGTCGCGGGAGATGGGGCACGTCATGCAGTGCCCGCCGCCGCGGCCGCGCCCCAGCTCGGCGCCAGCGATCTCGAGGACCTCGATTCCCGCCGAGCGGAGGCGGGCATTCGTCGTCGTATTGCGGTCATAGGTGAAGACGACGCCGGGGGAGACGGCGACGGCGTTGTTGCCGGAGTCCCACTGCTGCCGCTCGGACTCGAATTCGTCCCCGCCCGTGTCGATCGCGCGGATCGAGTCCAGCCCCATGGCGCGCGCGGCGACGTCGAGGAAGCGCTCCCCGCCGCGGGATTCGATCACCAGGTCATCCGCCGCCTCCCCGGGCCGGATGGTGAAGGGGTGCACGTCATCAACAATCCGGGGGTACACGGTGGCCGCGTCCACGTCCACGAACGTCAGCACCGTGTCCAGGTGCATGGCCGAGCGGAGCTTGGGCATGCCAGCCACCACGATCTCCCGGGCGGCCCCGGCCGCGAACAGCTCCGCCGCCACGTGGCTGATGGCCTGCCGCGAGCTGCGCTCCGACATGCCCATGAGGACGACGCTGTCGCCCACCGGCATCACATCCCCGCCTTCCAGCGTGGCCAAGCCGTGGTCCTCCTGCGCGTCACCCCACCAGACGCGGGCGCCGGTGAAGCGGGGGTGGAAGCGGTAGATGGCCTGCATGAGCAGCGTTTCGTCATGCCGGGCGGGCCAATAGAGGGAGTTGAGCGTGACGCCACCGTAGATCCAGCACGTGGTGTCCCGTGTGAAGAGGGTGTTGGGCAGGGGCGGCATCAGGAATTCGCGGGCGTCCGGCGAGTACTCCGCCAGCGCACGGGGGCCGGCCGGCAGGTCCGGGACGTCGGCCGTGGTGAGGCCGCCGATGAGGTACTCGGCGAGCTGGCGGGCCGGCAGCGCGTCGAGGAAGGCGCGCGTGGCGGATTCCAGCCCGAGCCCCACGAGACGCGGCACAATCTTCCGTTCCAGCAGCCAGTCCCGTGCGCCCGGGACGGCGAGGGTCTCCGCCAACACGTTGTGCAGTTCCAGTACCTCCACGCCCGTGGAGGACAGGTCCGCCACGAACCGGGCGTGATCCTCCTGTGCGCGCTCGACCCACAGCACGTCATCAAAGAGCAGCTCGTGGGAATTGGAGGGCGTCAGCCGGCGGTGCGCCAGTCCGGGCGAACACACCAAGACCGTGTTGAGCCGGCCCACTTCCGAATGAACTCCCAGCGGGGCGGCGGAGGCAGCAGCGGAAAGATCCATGACTGTAACCTAACCCACACCCGCGGCGAGGCGGGCACCGGCCACCGCGGCGGCGTCGTGCACCCCCGGCCGGACCCCGCGCTTAGTAGCGCGCGGCGTAGGGGTGAATGTTGTTCACGTAGCTCAGCGGGGTGACGGAAATGCCCACGCTGGGGTTGCGGGCATGGACGACCTGCCCGTTCCCCAGGTAGATGGCGACGTGGTAGAAGGAGGCCCCACCGTTGGAGGAGGAGAACACTAGATCGCCGCGCTTGAGCTGGCTGAGCGGCACGTGCGCCGGGGCGCCGAAGTACTGCTGCGTGGACGTGCGCGGCAGGGAGGCACCGCCCTGCCGGAACGCGGTCTGCGTGAACAGGGAGCAGTCGTACTGCCACGGCGGGTTGCCGCCGTAGAGGTAGGTGTAGCGGTCATCCTGAGCGATGTTAATGGCCCAGGAGATGGCCGGCTCATACACCCCGCTGCCCGAGCCCGACGGCGGCTGGGTGGGTTTCGGCGTCGGCTTGGGCGTCGGTTTGGGGGTGGGCTTCGGCGTTGGCGTCGGCGTCGGGGTGGGAGTGGCCGTGCGCGTCGGCGTCGGCGTGGGCGTGGGAGTGGGCGTCGGCCGGGTGGTGGGGCGCGAGGTGGGCTGCGGCGTCGGGGTGGGCGTCGGCCGAACCGTCGGACGGGACGTCGGTGGCGGCGTGGTCTCGGGGCGCGAGGGCTCCGGAGTGGTGGTCGGCGGCGTCGTCGGGCGGGGAACCAGGCTGGAACCGGAACCCGAGCCGGAGTCCGGCACGGCCGGCGGCGGGGTCAGGCCGGCATCGTCGGAGGGCACCGCAGCCGGCTGGTAGGACGGGGCCGTATCCCCGGCGGCCTCGGCGGCGGCCAGGCGCTCCTCGCGCTCCTCCGCGGCCCGGGCGGCCATGCGCGCCTCTTCCTCCTCGACGGTGGTCTGGCGCAGGGAGGCGAGCGCGTTGATGAGGTCGTCGTGCGCGGCCTCCTGCTCGGAGAGCGCCTGCGCGTAGACCTCCTGCTCGCGCTGGGCCTCGGCGAGGGCCGCCTCGGAGTCCTCCGCGGCCTCGGCGGCGGCGGCCTCGGTGGCCGCGGCGTAATCCTCCCACGCGGCCCACAGCTGGGCGGCCTCCGTGGCGGAGGCCAAGGTGGTGGCACGGTTGCTGGCCAGCGCCGTCATCGTGGACGTCTTGTACAAGACGTCGTTGGAGTCGCTCTGCGTCAGAAGCGCCGTCACGGCGGGGTTGACGCCGCCGTTGCGGTACAGATCGCCCGCCAATTGGCCGACCGCCGTCTTGCTGGTCTCGAAGTATTCCAGGGCTGCGTCCGCGTTCGTGCGCGCCTCTTCGGCTGCCGCGCGCCGCTCCTGCAGCACCAGTTCGGCGGCCGTGGCCGATTCCTGATCCGTCAGCGCGGCCACCTCGGCGTCGGCGACGCGGTTGCTTGCCGTGGAGATCATGGACTCGACGCGCTCAATGAGCGCCTTGAGCTCGGCCGGATCGTCCTGGGCCGCGGCGATCTGCGCCGGGCTGGGTAGCTGATCTGTGGCGGGGCTGGCCGGCAGGAACGCGGCGGGGACGACGGCGGTGCCCACCGGCGCGGGCTGCGCGGCGGCCGCGGTGCCCGTGATGGTGGCTCCGGCGATCAAGGCGAACGAAGCGCACGCAACGGGCAGAGTGTGCCGCTGGGCCATGAAGTACCTCACCAGTGTTCTGGGCCCTGCGGGCCGTCGATTACGGGGTGCGGCGCGGTGGCCGCGCCAGCCGTGAGGGCGCCTGAGCAGGCAGTCCCCCTGAGTGAGAATAGGGCACGTTCACCCCACGAGCAACAGGGTTCACACAAATCACACGAATCACAATCGTGTCATTCCGGCGCCGGAATATCAGGGTGCTGTGGGGCACGAACGACCGGTCGGCCGGCCTGGCGTCCCCGGCTTAATCGTGCGTCGGGTGCTCGTGCCGCGTGTGCTCCGCCGGCTCTAACTGGAAGGTGCAGTGCTCGGTGTCGAAGTGGGAGCCGAGGCAGGAGCTCAGCGCATCCAGGACCTCGTCGGCGCGGCTAGCGGAAAAGTGCTCGGCGTCCAAGACGATGTGCGCGGAGCAGACGGGCACACCGGACGTGATGGTCCACGCGTGCAGGTCGTGCACGTCGACGACCCCCTCGACGCTGAGCAGGTGTTCGCGCACCTCGTCGAGGTCGATGTTCCGCGGCGTGGCCTCGAGGAGCACGTCCACCACCTCACGCATGAGGGACCACGCTCGCGGCAGGATCATCGCCGCGATGACCAGTGAGGCCACCGGATCGGCCCACGGGGCGTCCGCCATCATCATGATGAGCGCGGCGACGATCACCGCGGCCGAGCCAAGCGTGTCCCCGAGGACTTCGAGGTAGGCGCCGCGCAGGTTCACGCTGGCGGTGCGCCCCTTGTGCAGGATGGCGAGGGAGATGAAGTTGGCGGCCAGCCCGATACATGCCGCGGCCAGCATGGGCTGGGTCGCGACCTCCGCGGCGGTGCCGAACCGGCCGATGGCCTCGACCGTGACCACGACGGCGATCACCACCAGAATCGTCGCATTGGCGAGCGCCGCCAGTACCTCGGCCCGCTGGAAACCGAAGGTGCGCTTGGCGGTGGCTGGCCGCGCCGCCGCCCACGCGGCGAACAGTGCGATGCCCACGCCGGCGGCGTCGGAGAGCATGTGTCCCGCGTCGGCCAAGAGGGCGAGGGAGCCGGAGAGCGCGGCACCGATCAGCTGCCCACACACGCCGAGCAGGGTGATGACGACGACGGCGGCGAGGCGCCGCTTGTGCCGCCCGGTGGCCGTCCCGCCGCTCAGGCCATGCGAATGTCCGTGATCGTGTCCCATTTAACCCCACCCGAGCTCGTGCAGGGTGGCGTCGTCGATGCCGAAGTGGTGGGCCACCTCGTGGACCATGGTGATGGTCACCTCGTCAATGACCTCCTCCTCGGAATCGCACATCTGCAGGATCGGCTCTTGGTAGATGAAGATGCGGTCCGGCATGGGCACGTCGCCCCAGTCCATGCCGCGTTCGGTGAGTGGGACGCCGTCGTAGAGGCCCAGCAGCACGGTGTCTGGGTCCTCGTGGGGCCCCGGTTCGTAGCGGTCCTCGATGAAGATGGCGACGTTGTCCATCATCTCCCTCAGCTGCGGCGGGATCTCGTCCAGGGCGCGCTCGACGGCGTCGGCAAACGCGTCGTCGTCCATCTCGAAGGCCATGGTGCGACTCTAGCTTTTTCGGGCGGTGGGGAGAATTTGCCGACTCGATTGCGCGTGCTCTATAGTTTTACAAGCTTGCTGGGCGCCTTGAATGGCCCCTGTCAGGTGAAAGGCCCCCATCGTCTAGTGGCCTAGGACACCGCCCTTTCACGGCGGCGACACGGGTTCGAATCCCGTTGGGGGTACTGAGATCTAGATCACGCGGAGCGGATTTGCGGAAGCGAAAATCGCTCTGATAGAGTTTAGATCTTGTGAGCGGGGCTCGTCCTCGTCAAACAGTAAGGCCCTGTAGCGCAGTTGGTTAGCGCGCCGCCCTGTCACGGCGGAGGTCGCGGGTTCAAGTCCCGTCAGGGTCGCTGAGATGTTCCGGCAACGGAAGATCGCGGTGATCATCGTAGATGATGCCAGGCTCTGTAGCTCAGTTGGTAGAGCGTTCGACTGAAAATCGAAAGGTCACCGGATCGACGCCGGTCGGAGCCACCAGCTAGAAAACCCCCCGGAGGATGTCCTCCGGGGGTTTTCTCGTGTCTGGGACCATCTCGGCGACCCGGAGCCTCTCCGCCGCGGGCTCTGCTGTGAAGCCGGTCTCGGCGGTAGGCTGGGTGCAGTCGTCGAAAGGCATGGCAGTCATGGATCGCGAGCACCTCCCGCCGCCGGGCCCCAGTGCGCCGCCCGCCGCGGACGCCGAGCTCGTTCCCGAGGCCGCGCAGCTCTCTCAGGCCGCCGTCGAGCGGCTCGCGGCCTCCGCCGCCCGCGGAGTTGACGGAGTCTCTTCGCTCGGTACCGGAGCCGGCCGGGCCTTCGGCGCCCTGCGCGGGCGCGTGGCTGGCCAGCACGAGGATCCCGCCGTGGGCGTCACCGCCGAGGTGGGCCGTGAAGAAGTCGCCGTGGATCTGACGCTCATCGCCGAGTATGGGCGCCCGCTGCACGACGTCGCTGCCGACGTCCGCGCCGCCGTGTTCAGTGCCGTCGGGGACATCACCGGCCTGCGCGTCATCGAAGTCAACGTGGACATTTCAGACGTGCACCTGCGCGCCGCGGAGGAGACGACGCCGGCCATCACCGCCGAGCCCGCGGCGGCCACACCGCCCGCTACCGAGCCACCTACCCACCGCCCACTTGAGGGAGACCGCGCATGAACACCATGCTTTCGCCCGTCGCCGTTAGCTTGCTCGTCGCCGCCGCCCTCGCGTGGTCGGCACTGGAACATGGGGCGGGAGGCTTCATCCTCATGGCCGCCTTCCTCGCCGTCGGCCTCATCGTCGGCCGGATGATCGACGGCAGGATCGACGCCCGCAAGTTCTGGGACCTGTTGACTGGTCGGCGGTCCTCCTCGTGACAGCGGATCACCTGCCCGGGCACACGCGTCTTAGCACCCAGGCCCTCTCCAGCACCGCGCGCATCATCGCCGCGGAGGCCTATGCCGTAGACCAGGCCCGCATCCACGTGGACCTCGACGACGATTACGGGGACCTCGCCCTGTCCTTCAGCCTGCCGCTGCCGGCGACGCCGCCGCCCGCCGAAGAGCCCGCCCCTGCCGGTGGCACGGTGTGGGACCGCGCCGTCGGGGTGAGGGAGAGCATCCGGGAGCGCTTCGTCCAGCTCACGGGATCCTCGATCAGCCGGGTCGACGTGCGTGTGACCGGGATCGTCGCCGAGTCGCCGGCCCGTGCGGGGAGGCGGGCCGAATGATGGACCATCAGCAGGACGCCGAGCGCGAGCGCACCTTCATTGAGCGCCGGCACACCCACTCTGCGCGTTCCTTCGCGTCCATCGTGGCGGCGGCCCTCGTGGCCCTCGTCTGCCTCTACTTCATGTTCGAGGCGGCCCTGAAGTCGATCGGCCAGGACGTCTGGCTCAAGTCCCCCGGGCAGTGGTGGCAGTGGTTCGCCGCACTGCCGGAGGGCGCCAACGTGCCCCTCGTGGCACTCGGCTCCGTGGTCATTCTGCTGCTGGGGCTGTTCTTCCTCCTACAGGGCATCCTCCCGGGGCGCAAGGCCCGGCGCGCGATCGCCAATGACCGCGCCGTCGTCGTCATCGATCACGAGGTGCTGGCGGCGACGTTGGCCCGCCGCGCCCGCACGGAGGCCAACGTGAGCCCCGAGCAGGTCGTGGTGGTGGTTGGCCATGCGGTCGTGGATGTGCAGGTGAGGCCCACCTCCGGCATCCGGATCAACGCTGACGCGGTCTCCGCCGCGGTTCGTGATGAGCTGGCGCGGAATCTCATCGATCCGGCCCCGCCCGTGACCGTCCGCATCGCCGACACCGGCGTGGTGGGGCAGTGAGGAGCACCGTGTGAACCAGACTCCCCGCGGCTTGAACCGCACGCTGTTGATCATCATCGGGCTGCTGCTGACGCTGACCGGCCTGCACGGCCTGCTCTTGGTGGCCCTGCCGCGCACCTACGCCGAGGGCTGGCACACCGTCGCCACCGCCGCGCAGAGCCAAGTGGAGGACCTCCTGGAGGCCACCACTCTGGCCGGGCAGCAGGACTCCTGGCTGTGGATTGTGGTGGTGTTGGTCATGATCGCGCTCGTCCTGTTGATGGCTGGCTGGATTGCGGTGCAGGGCCGCGGCCGCGCCGGAGTTTTTGTGCGCGGCCAGTGCGGTGGGCCGGACGACGGCGCCGCTGCCGACGGTACGTCCGGCGCCGCCCGCCGCGCGGTCCCGGGCACCGTGACGCTGTCCGCGTCGGTGCCGGAGCAGTTTATGCGGCAGGCCTTGGCCGGCCGGAACGATCTGGTCTCCGTCCATGTCAGCACGTGGGAACCGGTGCGCACTGGCTCCGCGGACGCCGCGTGGCGTGGCCACGGGGCGGGTCTGCAGATCAAGGTGCAGCCCCGACTGGGCGCGGCACCGCGACGGATCGCGGAAGACATCGCGCAGACGGTGCAGCACATGGATGCGGCCCTCGGTCAGCACGGCCCGGTGGTGATCCACCTCGCGGCGGGCGCGCGCACGCGCATGTCCCGGGCCGAGCGCGTCCGCTAGGTGCTATATTTTACGACTGACCTTCTTGTGAGAGCGGCCTGCCAAGAATCTGAGTGATGCAGCCACGTTGCCTTATGGAGCGCTGCTCATTCCGGTGTGCATTTCAATTCGGGTGCATCCTTGTGAATCGTCTGGGCACGGGTGCGTTTGCGTAGGGCAAGTGTTGTGTCGATACTTCCGTGATTCATCCACGTAGCCGCAACAGCGGTCATGCAGTTCTTTGCTCTCACGCTCCCGATGTGGGGAGTTGCGGTAATTTCACGCAGTTGTGAGGCGGCCTATTTGATCGAGCGCAATGAGAATAGAGGCTGACTCTCTTTAAAATCGTTGACCCAGCAGCGTTCGGTGATGCGCAGCGCCGCTGCTCTCGTGTGCACTCCCGGGAGCGTCGACGGGCTGGCCGTCGGTGCGTCGGGCAGCACCGTGTACGGGTATGAACGGACCAGCGGCGTCGCGTCCGGGACCACCACCGTGGTCTCGGTGGCCTCGCTGTGGCGATACGACGTCGCAACCGGCGGGTGGACGCGGCTTAACCGGACGGTCGACAGCAATGCCAACTCCCGCACGGTGCAGTTCATCGGTGGTGCCGTCAGCGTCGAGAACAACCGGTACTACTTCGTCGGGTTCAGCTCGGATAGTATGTGCTTGCGGATATGGGGGCTGCCACCAGAATCTTCGCGGTGACCGCCGCGAACCCAACGGCAGCTGCGGGTGGGACGAGCGCGACCCAGTTGTCGAATTCCGTGACCACCATGTCCAACGTCAATGGCTCGACCTTCGATGGAGCGGGACGGGTCTAGCCGGGGTAGTCGCTTCGGGACGCACTGGCGACAATGTCGACGGAAATAAACGAATCCTTGCAGCGGAATCGATGCCTACCAGACGATGTCAACTCTCGAGCACTTCATCTGATGTGGTTCAGGTTCTAAGCAGCTAAGGTCTCTCATCGTCGAGAATCGCGGGCACCTGTGGAGGCACATAGGCGGGGGCTAAAATGGCGCCCAAGGAACCTCCCGATGCCAGGTATTCTGCCGGTAGGCATGGAACGACGACTCTCGGCCACAGACCGCATATTTCTATTTACGCAGCCACTTGACCCGGGTGTACTCGCGTGCTGGTGCTTGAGATACCTGCTGCGTAGTGTGGACAAGTGAGTCGGGATCCAAATTGCGCTGAGAATCGGTCGCGAAGTCAGACTGGTTGCGTAGCAGCGGATTGTCAGCGATTCGCCTGCATGCAGTCCAGCCGACGTTCTGCACTTCATGTGCGGGCAGTGATGGACTTCCAAGTGTCGTTCATGCATCGCTCATTGCTTGCCTCTGGAGAAACATCCATACTCCATAACTCAATGGCTGGTAGCCGCCGCCAATCCGAAATTGACATACGGAGTGCGCATCGCGCCGCCGTTGTTTCTACTAGGCATCGGATTCGCGTCGCCAGACTCAGCCGTGCGGAAACTACTCGATCAATTGCAGACGAGAGGGACTGGCTAGAGCTCTACCGAGCAAAGTGCCCACCGCATGTCCTTGGCGCTGAGCCCTTGCGACACGAGCTCGAGCGGGGCGAGGCGCAGAAATTTGAGGATTGATGGCTCTTCAGATCATTGCTGCATCTCGTTGTGCCTCAACGATGAAGAGTACTGCGGGTGTGGCATTGTGCATACTGACAAGGGGCGATATTGTGACATTGGCGTATGCCTAATACATGCGCCCGACCTGCTCGCACTGGACTCTTGGCGCATCTGTGTCAAGAACTTGGAGAGATATGACTCATAGGAACAACCCTGGCCGCGCTCGGTCGCAATGCTTGCCTAGCGTTGGACTCACGATCGCTCTGGTCACAGGCGCAACCATCGGTGTCCCAGCCTCGGCTATGGCGGCCCCACCGTTTTCTTCTTCTGACTTCTTCGCCACGCAGTTTGGTGGTTCATCCATTCTTTCCGTGGATCCTGCAACGGGGGTCTCCACGGAGGTTTTGACGCCCCCTAGCGGTGACGGCTCTACTCTCAATCAGATTGGTCTTTCTGCGAATGGCGACCAACTGATTTTCACTGACGCTTCGAATGTCTTCGAGTACACAGCCAGTTCCGAGGAGTGGCAGGTTACACCTCGGGTCAACGGTCTTCCGAACACCATGGGTGGCGTCAACGCTGGATCCGGTCTTTACTTTTTCGGCGGACAGAGTTCAGGCGACAGTTTCATTTTCACCTCGTACGATCCGGCGACAAATACAGTCGGTGGTCAGACAGTCACCGTCACCGCTGCGGGAGCGCCGGGGGGTAACGGTGACTTGGCATTCGACAGCCTCGGAAACATGTACTTCGTTTCCGGAAGCAGTTCGACCGCCCAGGTATACCGTGTCAACGCTGAGGATCTCGGCTCCAGCGCAGCTGTTGCAGAAAAGGTCGGGCCGCTGATCTCCTCAGGGCAGGCTCTTAACTCGATGGCTTTTGCCACGGACGGGTACTTGTACATCGCCGGCAACGGTGCTGGTCTGTTGCGCGTCAATCCTGTGACTGGCGAGGTGCTGGAACAACGCCCCCTAGACTTCACGCTGACCGACTTGGCGTCGCGTGCGGTTCCTTACACGGGCTCGGCGTCTATTGAGCTGCCGGACGGCAGGAGTAACCCGGAGGATCAATTCACCGTATCTATTGACGGGGGTGGGATCGAAACAGGGAATACGGACACCACAGAAGGCGATGGCACGTCAGGTGAAGTAGGGCCGATCCTTCTGCTTCCTGGTGAGACCTACTCAATTAACGTAACTCCGGAGGGAAACACCAACCCGGAGTCGTACACCAGCACATGGCAGTGTGTGGACCCAATTTCGGGGGAAGTCCTTGCTTCCGGTGAAGGTATGTCTGGTGAGTTCACTGTTCCGGCCTCATCGCAAAACACTGAATGCTCGTTTACGGTTACCCCGTATGTAGAGCCGGTTGCTCAGGATGATGAGTCGTTGAATAACGAGCCGGGTTCGAGTGTGGTTGTTGACGTGCTCGGTAATGATCAGGGTGACTTGGATCCGTCGAGTGTTCAGATTCTTGATGGTGAGGGCGCTCCGGTGAGCGAGCTGACTGTTCCGGGTGAGGGGACGTGGACGGTGAACCCGGAGAACGGGAACATCACGTTTGCTCCGGAGGATGGTTTCGAGGGCAATCCGACGCCGATTACTTACCAGGTCACTGATGGTGCTGATAACACGGTCACGGCTGAGGTTGTTGTGACGTACAAGCCGGTTGCTCAGGATGATGAGTCGTTGAATAACGAGCCGGGTTCGAGTGTGGTTGTTGACGTGCTCGGTAATGATCAGGGTGACTTGGATCCGTCGAGTGTTCAGATTCTTGATGGTGAGGGCGCTCCGGTGAGCGAGCTGACTGTTCCGGGTGAGGGGACGTGGACGGTGAACCCGGAGAACGGGAACATCACGTTTGCTCCGGAGGATGGTTTCGAGGGCAATCCGACGCCGATTACTTACCAGGTCACTGATGGTGCTGATAACACGGTCACGGCTGAGGTTGTTGTGACGTACAAGCCGGTTGCTCAGGATGATGAGTCGTTGAATAACGAGCCGGGTTCGAGTGTGGTTGTTGACGTGCTCGGTAATGATCAGGGTGACTTGGATCCGTCGAGTGTTCAGATTCTTGATGGTGAGGGCGCTCCGGTGAGCGAGCTGACTGTTCCGGGTGAGGGGACGTGGACGGTGAACCCGGAGAACGGGAACATCACGTTTGCTCCGGAGGATGGTTTCGAGGGCAATCCGACGCCGATTACTTACCAGGTCACTGATGGTGCTGATAACACGGTCACGGCTGAGGTTGTTGTGACGTACAAGCCGGTTGCTCAGGATGATGAGTCGTTGAATAACGAGCCGGGTTCGAGTGTGGTTGTTGACGTGCTCGGTAATGATCAGGGTGACTTGGATCCGTCGAGTGTTCAGATTCTTGATGGTGAGGGCGCTCCGGTGAGCGAGCTGACTGTTCCGGGTGAGGGGACGTGGACGGTGAACCCGGAGAACGGGAACATCACGTTTGCTCCGGAGGATGGTTTCGAGGGCAATCCGACGCCGATTACTTACCAGGTCACTGATGGTGCTGATAACACGGTCACGGCTGAGGTTGTTGTGACGTACAAGCCGGTTGCTCAGGATGATGAGTCGTTGAATAACGAGCCGGGTTCGAGTGTGGTTGTTGACGTGCTCGGTAATGATCAGGGTGACTTGGATCCGTCGAGTGTTCAGATTCTTGATGGTGAGGGCGCTCCGGTGAGCGAGCTGACTGTTCCGGGTGAGGGGACGTGGACGGTGAACCCGGAGAACGGGAACATCACGTTTGCTCCGGAGGATGGTTTCGAGGGCAATCCGACGCCGATTACTTACCAGGTCACTGATGGTGCTGATAACACGGTCACGGCTGAGGTTGTTGTGACGTACAAGCCGGTTGCTCAGGATGATGAGTCGTTGAATAACGAGCCGGGTTCGAGTGTGGTTGTTGACGTGCTCGGTAATGATCAGGGTGACTTGGATCCGTCGAGTGTTCAGATTCTTGATGGTGAGGGCGCTCCGGTGAGCGAGCTGACTGTTCCGGGTGAGGGGACGTGGACGGTGAACCCGGAGAACGGGAACATCACGTTTGCTCCGGAGGATGGTTTCGAGGGCAATCCGACGCCGATTACTTACCAGGTCACTGATGGTGCTGATAACACGGTCACGGCTGAGGTTGTTGTGACGTACAAGCCGGTTGCTCAGGATGATGAGTCGTTGAATAACGAGCCGGGTTCGAGTGTGGTTGTTGACGTGCTCGGTAATGATCAGGGTGACTTGGATCCGTCGAGTGTTCAGATTCTTGATGGTGAGGGCGCTCCGGTGAGCGAGCTGACTGTTCCGGGTGAGGGGACGTGGACGGTGAACCCGGAGAACGGGAACATCACGTTTGCTCCGGAGGATGGTTTCGAGGGCAATCCGACGCCGATTACTTACCAGGTCACTGATGGTGCTGATAACACGGTCACGGCTGAGGTTGTTGTGACGTACAAGCCGGTTGCTCAGGATGATGAGTCGTTGAATAACGAGCCGGGTTCGAGTGTGGTTGTTGACGTGCTCGGTAATGATCAGGGTGACTTGGATCCGTCGAGTGTTCAGATTCTTGATGGTGAGGGCGCTCCGGTGAGCGAGCTGACTGTTCCGGGTGAGGGGACGTGGACGGTGAACCCGGAGAACGGGAACATCACGTTTGCTCCGGAGGATGGTTTCGAGGGCAATCCGACGCCGATTACTTACCAGGTCACTGATGGTGCTGATAACACGGTCACGGCTGAGGTTGTTGTGACGTACAAGCCGGTTGCTCAGGATGATGAGTCGTTGAATAACGAGCCGGGTTCGAGTGTGGTTGTTGACGTGCTCGGTAATGATCAGGGTGACTTGGATCCGTCGAGTGTTCAGATTCTTGATGGTGAGGGCGCTCCGGTGAGCGAGCTGACTGTTCCGGGTGAGGGGACGTGGACGGTGAACCCGGAGAACGGGAACATCACGTTTGCTCCGGAGGATGGTTTCGAGGGCAATCCGACGCCGATTACTTACCAGGTCACTGATGGTGCTGATAACACGGTCACGGCTGAGGTTGTTGTGACGTACAAGCCGGTTGCTCAGGATGATGAACCTGACAACGGTGGTGTTGAGCAGCCTGACAACGGTGGTACTGAGCAGCCCGATAACGGTGGTGCTGAGCAGCCGGAAAAGGGCCAGTTGGCCCAGACGGGTGCGACGACGGCGCTGCTGGCCGTATTTGGTCTAGGCAGTGTAATTCTGGGGGCGATCATCATGGTGCTCCGTCGGCGTCGTCTGAGCTAGGTCTCAGGGGGTTTGACGGCCCCTCCGTAGCCACAAAAGACCCCGCCCTAGGTGGGTTCTAGCGATCCTCGCAACACCCTGATCTTCAGGGAGTTGCGAGGATCGTGTCGTTGGATGACTTGAAGGAAGCGTTATTCGCGGTGCTGGACCGTCAGATGGCAACGTCCGAGCGGCGGTGCGTGAAGTCGCAGCGAACGAGAACACTGCTACTGGATGTGCGCGTTGTGCGGGATTCCGGGGTCTTAGACGGCGGGGAACGAGCCCTCATCCGCGACGTGCCGAGTACGAATAGTTACGCGCTGAGGGCAGGACGAGCCGGGAGCCCCACAATCATTCCGACCAGAGCGCGCCTAGGTGCGTGAACGAGATGGTGATGATCTCCAATCGTCCGCTGGAGATCGAGGACCGCGCCGTCTTTGGGCACAGGGAAGGCGACCTGATGGTCAGACCGGGCAGTGCCTCAGCGATCGTGACGCTGCTCGAGCGGGCCACCAGCTACATCCTGCTGGGTTATCTATCCGGCGGTTACGCCGCCGAAGAGGTCCGCGACGTGCTCACTGTGCTGATCGGCACGCTGCCTACCCCTCTGCGGGGTTCGCCGACTTATGGCCAAGGATGCGAGATGGCTGCTCACAAGCAGTTCAGCACAGCGACCGGGGTCCCGGGGCTCTTCTGCGGTCCACATTCGCCCTGGCGGCGAGGGAGCAACGAGAACACTAACGGGCTCATGCGCCGGTACTTCCCCAAAGCACCGGCATGTGACCCTACGGTCTACGGGCATGCAGATCTTGAACACGTCGCTCAAGAACCCAGCGGCCGACCACGCAAGACGCTCGGCCGGGAGACCCCGGCCGAGCGTCTACGTGATCTACTGATGACCAACTAGTCATCAGGTGTGGCAACGACCCCTAGAAACCGCCGCTGCCAGAGGGTTCCAACGTGCCCCTCTTGGTACTCGTCTCCATTGTCACTCTGTTGCTGGGGCTCTACTTCCTCCTGCATAGCCTGTGCCTGTGCCCCGTAGCGCTGCCGCGCACGTACGCTGAGGGGTGGCACACCGTAGCCACCGCCCCGCAGAGCCAAGTGGAGGACCTCCTAGAAGCCACCACTCTGGTCGGGCAACCGGACTCTTGGCTGTGGATTGTGGTGGTGCTGGTCATGAGCGCGCTCGGCTCGCTGGGGGCACGGAATCTACCGGTCAACCGTGCCGCCCGAGTGCTTTGCAAGGGCTTCCTCAAGAGGATTCGCGTTTTTGACACTCCGCCGCTAAGGTGCTTGAAGGTTCATGCATCGAGGACGGGGATTGCCTCATGTGTTGCATCAGCGTTAGCTCGCCGGGGGGCGAGATGCGTTAAACGCTGCTGCCCGTGAATCCCCTCAGCGACCTCATTGGTTGCCGATGCATGCGTAGACACATCGGTACTGGGGGGATTCCGTGTTTCCAGCACGTTCATGGGCACAAGTATGTTTCGGCGCGGCCATTGCCGTGGCCGTTCTGGCGCCGTCCGCGCACGGCGCGACGAGCGCTCCCGAGACGTTGTCGCCGGCACCCGCCGCCGAGGCTGGGGTATCCGCAGGTGCGGCCGGCGACGAAAACGCCGCTCCCGACGAGGCCGATTCCGCGAGCGATGAAGCCGAAGAATCCGCAGCGGTCACACCCACGCCGACGCCGGCCCCTCCCGCTCCCTCCGCCGCGACGTCGAGTGGTGACCAGAGCACTTCGGATACTGCGCCGTCGAGCACGAGTTCCGACGCGTCGACCCCGTCCGCGTCGCCCCTGTCCGAACCGTCGGCTCAGCAGCGTTCGGTGATGCGCAGCGCCGCCGCCCTCGTGTGCACCCCCGGCAACGTCTACGGCGTGACCGGAGCCGGGCAGCTGCGGCACGTGGACCCCAATGGCACGGTGCGTTCCGTCGGTTCGGCGGCTGCGGGAGTCAGTAGCTTCAACGGGCTGGCCGTCGGTGCGTCGGGCAGCACCGTGTACGGGTATGAACGGACCAGCGGCGTCGCGTCCGGGACCACCACCGTGGTCTCGGTGGCCTCGCTGTGGCGATACGACGTCGCAACCGGCGGGTGGACGCGGCTTAACCGGACGGTCGACTCTAATGCCAACTCCCGCACGGTGCAGTTCATCGGTGGTGCCGTCAGCTTCGACAACAACCGGTACTACTTCGGCGGGTTCAGCCAGGACGGCACCCGCTTCCGGCTCTGGGAGTATGACCCGAATACCAATGCAACGAGCTTCAAGGGAGCCGTCAACACTTCTCAGGGAGCGTCTACAGGTTCCAACGGTGACATCGCCTTTGACCGCATGGGGAACTTGTTCATCGTCCGCGGCGTGGGGGCCACCACCAGCATTTTCACAGTGACCGCGGCAAACCTCGCGGCAGCTGCGGGTGGGACGATCCCGGCCGCGTTGTCGAACTCCGTCACCACCATGTCCAACGTCAACGGCGTGACCTTCGATGGAGCGGGACGGGTCTACTTGGGCGCTGGTAACGAGCTGCGCTCCTACGCCATGCCGAACTTCACTGATCGCCGGGACGTCACCATGAGTTTGGGCGGCAGTACCGACTTGGCTGGCTGCTCCCCGCCGCCCACCGTGACCCTCGAAAAGGTCGTCGACGGCGACCGCGTGCTGGCCAGCGATCAATTTCGCCTGACCTTGCGGCAGGGTTCCGAGGCCATCGGGCAGGCAACGACCACCGGCTCCTCCGCGGGAGTGCAAGACGAGCGTGTGGGACCGCTGCCCACCGTGCGTGGAGCCACGTTGCAGTTCGCTGAAGAAGCCTCGGGGACCACCAACCTCTCCGACTACGCCTCCAGCTATCGCTGTACGGTCGACGGCACCGTGATTCCGGGCGCCTCCGGTCAGGGCCGGAGTGGTTCCGTGACCATCCCGGCCTCAGGTGAAGCCGTGGTGTGCCAGATCTTCAATGCTCCGCTGGTGGCGGACATCGCGGTCCGGAAGACCGTCGTGGACTACGCCGGGAACAACCCGCAGCCAGGAGCGGGATGGACTCTGGGCGCGGCGGCTGCAGCGACCAGCGGCAGCGTCGTCACTTCGCCCACGGCGGCCCGGCAAGACGCCGGCTCCGACGGCTCGGCGTCCTGGGCGTGGCGTTTCGGCTCAGCGGACGCGCGGGCCACGCTCAGTGTGTCCGAAACCCAAGAGGCCGGGTACGAATTTGTGCGGGGCACCTGCGTCGTGACGACACTCGCCGGTTCGACGCGCACCGTCGATCTTCCGGATGAGTCGGCCGTGCCGGTCACGGGGATCGCCCCGGGGGACAGCGTGGACTGCGAGTACGTCAATAAGGTCGCCGGAGCTGAACTGACGCTGGAGAAGAATCTGCAGACGCAGTTCGATCCGGACGCCGGCGTGGCTCAGTGGATCCTCAGCGCGTCCGGCCCCACCACCGGCCTGGCCGGCGTCACGGGGGAGAGCGCGGTGACCGCCGTCGAGGTGGAGCCGGGCTCGTACGACCTGTCCGAGCGCCTGGCCCCGCAGTTTGCCGACAAAGCCGACGGGTACCAAGCGGTCAGCCTCGTGTGCACCGAGGAGAGTGCCGGCGCCATGCCGACGGTCACGCTGGAGGCGGCCACGGTGCACCTTGAGCCGGGCGACGTCGTCACCTGCACCTTCACCAATCGGGACCTGCCGGGTGACCTGCAGTGGGTCAAGGTGGCCGCGGACTCGGGAGATTCCCTGAATGGATCTGAGTGGCTGCTGACCGGCCCGAGCTTCCCTCAGGGCGAAACGGTCACTGGCGGCCACGATGGTTCCTTCTCCGTCGGCGAGTTGGCGTGGGGCGAGTACGAGTTGGTCGAAACCAAAGCGCCGACCGGATACCAGCGCAGCGACGCCGTCCACCAGGTCACGATCTCCCCGGCCGGCCTGTCAGTGCCTCTCGGCGAGATCGAGAATCGCCCTCAGGACCCCCTGGTTCTGCCCCTGACGGGCGGCACGGGGACCACAGCCTACTGGGCCGGCGGAGGCCTGCTGGCTGTGACGGCCTTTGTGATCGCGGTGTGGCGAGTCCGCCGTGAAGACGCCACGCTCAGTCGACGCTGACCCGTCTCGTGAGACGCCAACCCATCAACCTTTCTAGCGGCTGCGGCGATCCAACATCGGCCAGCCGATGCTCAACAACTCCTTCAACAGAAAGTAGAACCGTGAAAACTGTTTCACTGCCTCGGGTGCGCCTGCTCCCGGCAGCACTCGCCGCCGTCTTGGTGGCGCTGCTGGCCCTCTTTGGCTCCGCTAGTTCAGCCCTCGCGGCTCCGGCCCCAGGCCAGGAGGGGGCGCCGTCGAGTGGTTCACTGACCATTCACAAGTACGCGGGCACCCCGTCGGGTCAAGCCAACGACGGCACGGAGTTGGACCCCGAGCCCGGACGCCAGCCGATCGCCGGCGTCGAGTTCACGGTGACTGCCGTGACGGAGATCAGTGGCACGGCCGTCGACCTCACCACGGCCGCCGGCTGGGATGCGGTGGCCGCTTACACGACGACGCCACCGGAGACTGCGGACCTCACCCTGGGTTCGGCCACCACGGTGACCACCAACGGTACGGGCGTCGGTGTTGCCGCTGACCTGCCCGTGGGTCTCTACCTGGTCCAAGAGACGGGCAACGGCGGGCACAACATCACCGAGCCGGCCGCCGACTTCTTGGTGACCGTGCCCTTCCCGCAGGCCGAGGACGGCTGGAACTACAACGTGCACGTGTACCCGAAGAACACCATCGAGGGCGTCGCTGAGAAGACTGTCGACGACGCGTCGGCCCAGGGCCAGGGCGACGCCGTCACCTGGACCGTGACCTCCCCGGCCCTCGGGTCCGGCGACGCTGGCCGCCCCCTGACCAATTACCGCATGACGGATGACCTGGATCAGCGCCTGCAGTTTGTTCCCGGATCCGTGGTGGTCGCGGTCAACGGCACCCCGGTCGACGCCGAGTACTACACGGTGACCCATCCGGGCGGGCTGGGCGGCGATCTGGTCATCGCCTTCACCAGCACCGGGCTCGACTACCTCGACGCGCAGGCCGCCGACGCCGTCGTGACGTTTGCGTTTGATACCGAGGTTCAGGGGATTGGTGAGGTCCCCAACCAGGCGACGCTGATCGTCGGCGATGGCACCGTGGAGGACACGTACGAGACCAACATCCCGAACACCCCGTGGGGTGCCGTGGTCATCTCGAAGTACGACGCGGCTGACCAGAGCCGGCTCGCCGGAGCCGTCTTCGAGGTCTACACGAATGCTGAGGGATCCGGCTCCCCGGTCTCCATCGACGTCGAGGGTGTGGCAACCACCGAGTTCACCACGGCCGCGGACGGAACGGTGACGGTCCCCGGCCTCAAGGCCGGCACCTACTGGTTGAAGGAAACGCAGGCGCCCGCCGGCTACACGCTGCCGACCGAGCTGTTCGAGGTCACGGTCGTCGCCGGCGAGACGGCCCAGACGTCCACGGTGACCACGGAGATTTCCAATCAGCAGCAGACGGTGCCGGAACTGCCCCTGACCGGTGCGAATGGCCAGCTGCTCCTGACGCTGGGCGGCATCGCCCTGCTCATGGTGGCCCTGGGCCTCGTCCTGGTCAAGCGCCGCAAGGCCACGAGTGACGCCTAGGTATCGGCCGCGTCCCGTGTTGTGTGACCACGCAGAACGCGGCTAACCGAATCCGATGTCACCGGGTGGGATGCGGCGACCGTGCACGACGCACGGTCGCCGCATCCGTTGCACGGTGCATCGCCCACTTTTCCTGAGAATCCGTCTGCCGGAGGTAGAGATGACACGAACGGCCCCCGTTGGTCGCCGCCAGCGGCGCTCGACGCGAACGGCGAGGGGTTGGCGCCTGAGCGGGGCGAGCGTGCTCATTGCGGCCTTGGCGCTCGTGGGGGTCTCACTGGCCGTGTATCCGATGATGGCCAGCTGGCTGAGCTCCTACAACCAGTCCCAGCTCCTGCAGGAGTATGAGCAAAAGGTCGCGCAGGCCTCGCCACCGAGAGCCGAACAGTGGGAGCTGGCGCGGAGGTATAACTCCGTCCTTCAGGCGGGCGTCGATGTGGAAGCAGGAGCCAGCATTGCCACTGGGACTGGCACGTTGACGGACGAGTCGGTGGCCTATGCGGACACGTTGCGCGCCGACGATTCGGGAGTGATGGGCCGGGTCAAGATCGCCTCCATCGGCGTCGACCTGCCCATTTATCACGGGACGTCCGACGACGTGCTCAACCAGGGCGCGGGCCACCTCGAAGGGTCCCACCTGCCGGTGGGCGGGGAATCAACGCATTCCGTGATCACCGCTCACCGCGGACTGGCCCAAGCCGAGATGTTCACCCACCTCGATCAAGTGGAGGTGGGTGAACTCTTCGTCGTGGAGGTGCTCGGTGAGGCACTGACGTATCGCGTGGCCGAAACCCAGGTGGTTCAGCCCGAAGACACCGGGAGTCTCCGCCCCGTCGAGGGACTCGATCAGGTCACCCTGATTACCTGTACCCCCTTGGGCATCAACTCTCACCGAATCCTCGTGACCGGCGAACGCGTGCATCTCAACGGCCCCGAGGAAGCGGCCCTAGCGGCGAGCATGCCCGAGCTTCCGGGCTTCCCTTGGTGGATCGTGATTTATGCGAGCGCACTACTCGTGATCAGCCTCTATGTGTGGCGTTCGGGGTACGCGCACCACGGGCCCTCGCCGCGCCGTCCCGACCCGCGCTAGGCGGTGAGCCAGACCGCCGCGTTGGGGGCCAGCGTCTCGGTCCCGCCGCCGTCGTTGGTCAGCGCGGACTCGTCACTGACGAGCAGCACGCCGGCGCCCTCCGGGAGCGAGTAGGCCTCACCGGAGAGGTTGGCCACCAGCTGCACTTTGCCGTTGCGGTAGGCGAGGATGCCGGCGTCCGGCTGGTTGAGTTCCGTCCACTCGAGCGCCCCCGAACCCACGCTGAGCTGGCTCCGCAGGGACAGCGCCTGCCGGTAGAGCTCGTAGGTGGAGCCGGCCACGTTGACCTGCTGGTCCGCCGCGTACTGTTCGAAGCTCTCCGGCTGGGGCAGCCACGGTTCAGCGTCCGGGCTATCGCCGGAAAAGCCGTAGCTGGCCGCGTCCGCCTCCCACGGCAGCGGCACGCGGCAACCGTCGCGCCCGCGTTCGGCCCCCTCGGTTCGGAAGAAGCTCGGGTCCTGCCGCACCGAGGCGTCCAGCGTGGTGTGCTCCGGCAGGCCCAGCTCATCGCCTTGATACACGTAGGCGGAGCCGGGCAGGCCGAGCATGATGAGCGCGGCCGCGCGGCCCCGGGCCAAGCCGAGCTCCTCGTCCGGCTGCTCATCCTCGGCAGCGATTCCCTTGGGGAAGCTCGTTGGGTCCGCCAACCCGTAGCGGGTGCTGTGGCGGACCGTGTCATGGTTGGACAGCACCCAGGTGGCGGGCGCGTTGACGGCGGCGGCCTCCGTGAGCGTTTCGGATACGTTGGCGTGGATGCGTGCGGCATCCCAGCCGGCGAGCAGGAAGCCGAAGTTGAAGGCCTGGTGCATCTCATCCGAGCGCACGTACCGGAAAATCCGGCTCATGGGCTCGACCCAGGCCTCGGCCACCATCATGCGGTCGCCGTCGTACTCCGCCAGCACCCGGTGCCACGCCCGGTAAATCTCATGGACGCCCTCTTGGTCAAAGTAGGGCGGGGTGTTCTCGCCGGAGGGCGCCATATTGCCCTCTGCGGCGCCCTCTTCGGCAGCGCCGCCGGTGACTTCCTCGTTCTCGTTGCCGGCCACCATGGCCACCTTGGCGGACCAATCCGGCAGACCCTCGGCCTTGACCATGCCGTGGGCCACATCCACGCGGAACCCGTCCACGCCACGATCCAGCCAGAACCGCAGCACGTCCTCCATCTCGGCGCGGACCTCCGGGTTTTCCCAGTTCAGGTCCGGCTGCTTGGTGTCGAACAGGTGCAGGTACCACTGGCCCGGCGTGCCGTCGTCGTTGGTCAGGCGGGTCCAGGCGGGTCCGCCGAAGATCGACTGCCAGTTGTTCGGCGGTTCCGCGCCGCCCTCACCCCGGCCGTCGCGGAAGATGTAGCGGTCCCGGGCAGCGGAGCCCTCGGCGGCGTCCAGCGCCTCCTGGAACCAGGCGTGCTCATCAGAGGTGTGGTTCGGCACGAGGTCCACGATGATCTTCAGGCCCAGATCGTGCGCTTCGCGCAGCATCTCGTCGAAGTCCGCCAGCGTGCCGAAGCGCGGATCCACGTCCCGGTAGTCGGCGACGTCATACCCGGCATCGGCCTGCGGGGACGTGTAGAAGGGGGAGAGCCAGACGGCGTCGACGCCGAGGTCTGCCAAGTAGTTCAGGCGCTCGGTGACGCCCACCAAATCCCCCATGCCGTCGCCGTTTCCATCGGCGAACGAGCGCGGGTAGACCTGATAAATCACCGCATCGGCCCACCACGCGGTGGCGTCGGTGGTGGCTTCGGCGGCGCCGGTTGTGGGCTCTGAAGTCATGGTGAAATCCCTCGCATCATTGGGTGTGATGGGCATTACGCTCTGCTGTGTCAGTCTAGTTGGAGCGGGCGTGCTGGCGCACGCGTACCCAGCGGTTTGTCAGGCGGCGATAAGCCGCCGCGGCGCCGACCATGTCCCCCTCGCACAAGGAATCGACGCCGATCCGCAGGTCCTGCGGCGACTCGTCGGGCCAAACGAAGCCGGCCAGCAGCCCGTAGTCCAGTTCCACGATCGATTCGTCGTGGAACGTCGTCAGCCATTCGCTCAGCGCCGTGAGCTCGTCCAGAATGTCCAGTTCCGGGGCATTCACCGCCAACGACGCCGCCGCCACCTTGGTGCGCTCCAGCACTTGAGTGGCGGGCGCGGAAAGGCGCACGCTGAGTAGCACGTCCCCGTCCTCGTCCATTTCCAGATGGTCGTCCTCCCGCAGCGCTACGAACCACGCCAGCGGCACGCCCCACACGGACGTGCGGGTGTGCAGGTGGGCCAGGTCATCGGCGAACGCATCGGGATCCGTCCGGTCCGCGTTAGCCGTCCGCGCCGCCGCCGGCAGGACCAGCTCCAGCACTTGCGGGCGCATCAGCCGGTCCAGCTGTTCGGCCGCCACGGTGGCGCGGGTCTGCAGCTGCTCCGCGTGAAAATACGGGGTGGTCAGCCCTTCGGGGCCCGGGTAGTGCAGCACCCGGTACAGCTCCGTGTCCGGGGAGGGGAAGGGGTCAGAGGTGTGCCGCATGACGCGGCGCAGGCTCGCCAGCGCCGAGCGCTCCTCGATCTCCGCACGCGGCATCTGGCGCTGCTGCGCGATCACCAGCTGCGCGGCGTCGTCGTACGCCCGCAGGGGTTCAAAAACCCGCAGGTGGGCGGTCGGCGGGAGGCGACGGCGCGCCGACGTGCCCCCGGACTCGTTTTCCTTCACGCTGCGCCGCCCATCCGTTCAGTCCACTTCCACGACGACGGGTGCGTGGTCCGAGGCGCCCTTGCCCTTGCGCTCCTCGCGGTCAATCCACGCGGTCTTGACGCGGTCCGCGAGGGCCGGCGAGGCGAGCACGAAGTCGATGCGCATGCCTTGGCGCTTGGGGAAGCGCAGCTGCGTGTAGTCCCAGTAGGTGTAGACGCCCGGGCCGGGCGTGTGGGGGCGGACGACGTCGGTGTAGCCGGCGTCGAGGAAGGCGGTGAAGGCTTCCCGCTCCGGCGCGGAGACGTGGGTGAGCTGGTTCTCTTGGAAGTAGTCGATGTCCCAGACGTCGTCATCCTGCGGGGCGATGTTCCAGTCGCCCATGAGGGCGATCTGGGCCTGCGGGTTCTCGGCGAGCCAGGATTCGGCGTGGCCCTTGAGGGTGTCCAGCCACGTGAGCTTGTAGGGCATGTGCTCGTCCTCGCGGGCGCGTCCGTTGGGGACGTAGAGGCTCCAGATCCGCACGCCATTGCACGTGGCGGCGATGGCTCGCGGCTCCTGGATGGGGTCCTTGCCGCCCTTACCGAACGCGGGCTGATCGATGAAGGTTCGCTCCACGTCCTCGAGGCCCACGCGGGAGGCGATCGCCACGCCGTTCCACTGGTTCACACCGAAATGGGCGACCTCATACCCGTTCATCTCGAACAGGTCCCAGGGAAAATTCTCGTCCTTGCACTTGGTCTCTTGGATGGCCAGGACGTCCGCGTCCGTGCGGCGCAGCCAGTCTTCGACCCGGTCAGCGCGGGCCCGGAGCGAGTTCACATTCCACGTAGCAATCAACACGGCTCCAACCTATCAATCACTTCACCCGCCGTCAGGGGTTGACGAACCGGGCCGGTGGTGGTTTGGTTAGTTACATGAGTAATGAACCTACTAACCGGAGTCGTGAGGGAGGCGAGGAGCGTGGCTGAGAGTGCGCCGCTGTTCCTGCAGCTGGCCGAACAGATCGAGTCCGGCGTGCTGGAGGGCACCTACGCCGAGGAATCGCAAGTGCCCTCCACCAACGAGTTCGCGGCCTACCTGCGGATCAATCCCGCGACCGCGAACAAAGGCATCAACCTACTGGTTGACAAGGGGATCCTGTACAAGAAAAGGGGGATCGGCATGTTTGTGGCCGAGGGAGCGCGTGGGCAACTGCTGGCCGAGCGCCGGCAGAACTTCGCCGAGGAATACATTCAGCCGCTGCTGCGCGCAGCCGGCTATCTGGAGCTCAGCTCGGAGGAGCTGATCTCGATGATCACCGATGGGCGCAATCAGCCCGCCAGCGGCGGCGAGGGCGCGGCGAACGCCCGCGCGGCCGCCCACCACACCGCCACCAGGGGGAAGTCATGACCCGCAACGTCGTCGAAGTGGCCGGACTGACCAAGAAGTACGGCAAAACCGAGGTGCTCGGCGGGATCGATTTTGCGATCCAGGAAAACACCATCACCGGGTTGCTCGGCCGCAACGGCGCGGGCAAAACCACCATCATGTCCATCCTGTCCGGTCAGGAGCCCAAGACGTCGGGACGGCTGAACGTGTTCGGCGCGGAGCCCTTTGAGAGCGCCGGCGTGCTGTCCCGCCTGTGCTTCGTCCGGGAATCGCAGAAGTACCCGGAGGACTTCAAAGCCTCCCACGTGCTCAAAACGGCCCCGTGGTTTTTCGAGAACTGGGATGCCGAGCTGGCCGCCGAGCTGGTGGAGGTGTTCCGCCTACCGGTGGGGACGCGGATCAAGAAGCTCTCCCGCGGGCAGCTCTCCGCGGTCGCCATCATCGTCGGCATGGCCTCCCGGGCCGAGCTGACGATCTTCGACGAGCCCTACCTGGGCCTCGACGCCACGGCCCGCGGCCTGTTTTACGACTACCTGTTGCGGGACTTCATGGAGCACCCGCGCACGGTGCTGATGTCCACGCACCTGATCGACGAGGTCGCGAACCTCCTCGAGCACGTCGTGGTAATCGATCGGGGCCGCAAGGTCCTCGATACGGATGTCGAGGCGGCCCGGGAGGCCGCGTTCACGGTCGCCGGGCCCGCCCAGGCGATTGACGACGTCGTCCGTGGCCGGTCCGTCCTGCGCACCCAAGCCTTGGGTGGGCTGGCATCCGTGACGGTCGACGGCGCCGCCGATGAACAGATCCGTGCGGCGGCGGCCGCCCGCGGGCTCGAGATCGGACCCGTCGGGCTCCAGGACCTGGTGTCCGCCTACGGCCTGATGGACGACCCGGCCGCCGCCGCGCTCACCCACAATCTGCGCCCCATCCACGCCCGCCAGCGGCGTGAACAGCAAGAGGAGGTCACCCGATGAGCACCGCAACCGTCAACGCTCCGGCTACCGGCGGCGGGGCCGGTCCGCGCGGAAATCGCGTGGGTTCGCTGTCCAAGATTGTCCGCCTGCACTTCGCCGACCGCTCCCGCATGATCGATTCGCCGCTGCTCATCATGGCCGGCGTGGCCGCCTTGATTGTGCTGATCATGATCATCCTGCGGAACTTCACGCCGGCCACGGACGCCGAGTTGTCCGAGGGCTTCCGCTACAACCAGGCGGCCATCTGGTGCCTGAGTGGGTACATCATGAACATCGGCGTCATGGCCTACGCGCGCACCATGCCGTACGCGATGGGCCTCGGCTCCACCCGGCGCCAATATTTTTGGGGCACCACGGTGGCGCTGACGTTGGAGGCGCTGCTCATCGCCGCCATGATGACGGCGTTCCTGTTCCTCGAGAAGATCACCGGCCACTGGTTCACCGGCGCCCGCATGTTTGACACCTACCTTGCGGGCGACGGCGACTACGGCGCGTTGTTCCTCTTCGGGTGGGGAATCGCCCTCGCCATGCTGTTTCTGGGCAGCTTCTTCGCCGCAGTCTACCTGCGCTGGAATGTCCCCGGCGTCTTGGCCTCGATTGCGGTGCTGGTGCTGGGGCTGCTCGGCATCGTGACGTGGATTCTGGCCGCCGAAATCGACGCCTTGGCGTGGTTTACGCCGTACCCCTTCGCCAAGGTGGCCGGAATCCTGGTGTTCGTCTCCGCGCTCGCCGCGGCTGGCTCCTGGCTGGTCCTGCGGCGGGCGCCGGTGGGGCGCTAGCGGCGCCGCGCGCGAAAGCAGCGAGGGCCGTTGGTTCACTCACATGAGTGAACCAACGGCCCTCGCGGTGCTCGTAGCCGCTACCGCCACCACTTATCGAAGATCGTCACCGGCACCGTGCGCTTGTGCCGCGTCATGAGGTAGCGCCGCTCCAGCTGTTCCGCCACCGCCGGGTCGATCTCCCGGCCCTCCAGGAAGTCGTCGATCTGCTCGTACGTCACGCCCAACTCGTCCTCGTCAGTGCGGCCAGGCTGATCGTCCAGCAGGTCCGCGGTGGGTACTTTGGACCACACCGATTCGGGCGCACCGAGGTGCTCGGTGAGCTGCCGGTTCTGCCGCTTGTTCAGGCCGAACAGCGGCAGGATGTCCGCGCCGCCGTCGCCAAACTTGGTGAAGAAGCCCGTGACGGACTCGGCGCCGTGATCCGTGCCGACGACGAGCAGGCGGCGCTCGCCGGCCAGCGCGTACTGCGCCGTCATGCGCAGGCGGGCCTTGGAATTGCCCTTGTTGAAATCGGAGAGTTCCGCGCCCGTGGTAGCGGCGAACTCCGCCTCGAGTCCGTCCACGGCCGGCTTGATGTTGTACGTCCACGTGGTGTCCGGCTGGATAAAGGTCAGGGCCTTCTGTGCGTCGTCCTCGTCCGCCTGCACCCCGTACGGCAAGCGCACGGCGACGAATTCGGCGTCGTGCCCCTCGGCCCGCAGGGCCTCCGCGGCCAGCTGGGCCAGCCGCCCGGCGAGCGAAGAATCCACGCCGCCGGAAATCCCCAACACAAACCCCCGGGTACCGGTGGCCAGCGCGTAGTCCTTCAAAAACTGGACGCGCCGCCGCACCTCCTCGGCGGAGTCGATCTGGGGCTTGACGCCCATGTCCCGCACAATCTCTGCCTGCACTTCACGCATGCCCACAGCATACCGAGGCGCCGCACGGGGCTCACCGGCGGAAACCCAAAGTTCACAAGGGGGTACGACGCCGGCCCCTAGGCCGGGGTTTCTCCCGGCGCCTCGGCGCCGTCCCAGCCGAGGTTCTGGGCCATCTTCCGCAGCGAGGCCACCGTGGTGGCGTACTCCTCGGAGGAGATGTTGGCGGAGGAGGATTCGCGCATCTGGGCCACCAACTCGTCGAGCTTTTCCCAACCCGTGCTGCCTTGCGCGGTCAGCGACAGCACACCGCCATCGCTGACGATCCACCCGGATTCGACCAGCTCGGCGAGGTGCTCGTCCAAGGTGGCGGGCTCGTCATCCGGGGTGGGGGCCAAAAACGGGGCGAGCGCGTGGGTGAGCTCGTCATGCGTGGCGGGCTTCTTGGCCAGCGTGTTCAGGAGCTGCCACTGCAAGCGGGTCACCCCGTGCTCCTCCAGCGTCAGCGCAAACTGCTGGCTGATGAGGGAATCGACGAGTTTGAGCCAGTAGCCCAGGGGGCGATCAGTCGTGTCAGTCATCGTGGCCTCCTTACCCGATGTGCCTGCGGCGGTGTTCCTATCGCGTGCCTCGTGGCCCCAGCGTAAACCCGAGCGCCGGATCTGTCTCCCATGCCGCCGCCAGCGCGGCTCACCGATTAGAATTGGCAGCATGACTTCCCACGCTGACGCCCGCGCCCGCCTGCTCGAACTCATCAAAGACTTGGCCGTGGTGCGCGGCAAGGTCACGCTGTCCTCCGGCAAGGAAGCCGACTACTACATTGACCTGCGCCGCGTGACCCTGCACCACGAGGCCTCCCGCCTAGTCGGTGAGGTCATGCTGGACCTCGTCGATGAGGCCGGCATCGAGTTTGCGGCCGCCGGTGGCCTCACTATGGGCGCCGACCCGGTGGGCACCGCCATGATGCACGCGGCCGGCGGCCGTGACCGCGCCGTCGACGCATTCGTGGTGCGCAAGGCGCAGAAGTCCTACGGCATGGGCCGCCAGGTGGAGGGCCCGGGCGTCGACGGACGTGACGTCGTCGTCCTAGAGGACACATCCACTACCGGCGGGTCCGCGCTGACGGCCGTCGAGGGCGTCCGCAAGGCCGGCGGCAATGTCAAGGCCGTGGCCGTGATCGTGGACCGGGACACCGGCGCCAAGGAGCGGATCGAGGCCGAGGCTGGCGTCCCCTACCTGTTCGCGTTCGGGCTGGACGAGCTGGGGCTCTAGGCCCAGCCGCTCGAGGCTCAGCCATGGCAGTCCAGATCCGCGAGTTCGGGCCCCGCGACGCCGCCTTCTTGGCCACGCTGGCGCGGGATCCGCGCGTGGTCCGCTACGTCGGTGACGGCAGCGTCTGGTCCGACGACTACATCGCCGAGCGCACCGCGCAGGCGCTCGCGCCCAGCCCGTGGGGCGAGCGCGGAGGGGCGCACTGGGTGACGCTCTGGACGAGTGCTGAGGACGACGGCGCCGTGACCGCGGGCGAGCAGCGCATCGGGCTCGCGCTGGCCATGTTTAAAACGCTCGATGGCGTGGGCGACTGCACGGAGATCGGCTACTGGCTGGCCCCGGACTTCTGGGGTCAGGGCTTAGCGAAGCCGATGGTGCGCGCGGTGGTGTCTTGGGTGCTGGCCACGACGTCGAGCGACCGCGAGGTCCCGGTGGTGGCCCGCATTGCGCCGGACAACGCCGCGAGCGCGGCCACGGTGCGCGGGCTCGGCTTCGAGCGCATCGGCATGAGCGAGGGCATGGACGTCTTCACGCTCGCCCGCTGACATCGGCTGAGCGCAAGTGTCCGCGAGCCCGGCTCACCAAGCGCTCATCAGGGCGAGCCGGTGTTCTTGATGCCGGGCGTGAGCCCTGCAACCATGAGTGCACGAATCCGGACGAACGGGGGAGACATGAAAAAGCGTCAACGAGTCATCGCTGCGGTGGCCGCTGCAGCGCTGGCGGCGGGGATCGTGGTGCCGTGGGCGGCGTTCACCGGCTCGCTGTCGAGCGCGCCGCCGGACGTCCAGGAGCCTGAGGCGCCGGCTGGCGAAGTCTTGACGGCCGAGGACGCCCCACACCTGTCCGCCGAGGAGATTGCTCTGTTCAATTCGGGCGATTTCACGTCTGCAACGGTAGACGCCGAAACCGGCGAGCTGTTGTCCGTTCAGAAGTAGTGGCGATTACGCGGGAGCCCTCATCTCGTCGTGCCTTCTGGGCGGCACCGCGTTGGCGGGTGCCACCGCCAGGATGAGGAGCACGACGGCGATGCATGCTAGCCCCGCCCAGCCCACCGGGGTGAGCGCCTCGCCCACAATCACCACGGCCAGTACGGAGGCGACGGCCGGCTCCGTCAGAGTGATGGTGGTGGCGGTGCTGGGTGCGACGCGGGTGAGGCCGAACCCGAACAGCACGTAGCCCAGGAACATCGGGACGAGCGCCATGTACGCGGCGATGAAGAAGGACTCCCGCGACTCGAGGATGGGTGCGCCCGTCACCAAGAGCACAGGCATGAGCAACGCGCCGCCCGTCCCGAACACCGCGCCCATCGACGCAGAGCGGCGGATCCCACCAGCCATGAGCCGGTGCACCACCCACGAATAGGACGCGTAGGAAGCGCCAGCGATGAGGCCCAGCCCGATCCCGGCGAGGGTGTGCAGCGCGGTGCCCGCGCCGCCGTCGTGCCCTGAACCAGACGGCCCTACATCCGACAACTCAGCGCCGCCGACTTCGGCAGCGCAGAGGAGGGTGGCGCCGACGATGCCGATCGTCGCGGCGATCATCCACCAGCGGCTGAGCGGACGGCGGTCGAGCAACCGCTCCAGCGCGCCGGAGGCGAGCGGTGCCGAGGCGAGTGAGGCGACCGAACCGACGGCCACTCCCGCGATCGCCATCGAGCTGTAGAACGCGAGCGGGTAGATGGCAACGGCGACCGCTCCGAACAGGACTAGACCCGCTCGGGCGCGAAGGTCGCGGCGGTGCCCGTGGTGCCCCACAGCAGCGCGGTGACGGTGATGGCCGCGACGCCGGCGGGCTGCGCAGTCCTCATGCGGCGCCTCCAAAAATAGGGTGGACAGCCTACAGTCTGGGGGATACGGCCCCGCGTGCGCCAATGTGTCCGGCTACAGCCACTTGTTGTAGCGAAACACCGCCCACAGGGTGAGGCCAAGGCCCACCATGAGGCCCAGCGCCCCGTAGTATCCGAAGTCCCAGGCCAGCTCCGGCATGGTGTCAAAGTTCATGCCGTACACCGCGCCGATGAGGCTCGGCGCAAAAAGGATGGCCGCCCAACCGGAGATCTTCTTCATCTGCTCGTTCTGTTCCACGCCAGCCCGCGCGGCGGCCTCCGAGCTGAGGGTGGAGGAGAGCGAGAGCGCGTTGGTCAGGAGGGCACGCATCCCCGAGATGCGCTCGTTGAGGTGCACAACGTGGTCTTGCACGTCGGCGAGGTAGCGATCCAGCTCCGTGGCTTGGGACTCGCTCATCGCGGCCGCGTCCCCGGAGCTCTCCCACGCCGAACCTCCCGTGGCGAGCCGATTCCGGAGCGTCGTCAGCACCCGCTCGAGGGGAGCGACGGCTTTCTGGAACTCCGCCACCTCACGGAACAACTCGTAAATCCGCCGGGAGACGCTGAAATCGCCGGAGAAGAGGTCCGCCTCGATCTCCTCGATGTCCACGCCGAGCCCGTCGGCCACGGGCTCGTACTCGTCCACCACTTGGTCGATGATGGCGTACTGGATCGCCACCGTCCCCATGGCCAAGAGCTCGGGCGAGCGTTCCATGCGCCGCCGCACGTGCGCGAGGTCCGGTACCTCGGCCTGCCGGGCGGTGATGACGAAGTCCGGCCCGGTGTAGACGTGCAGTTCGCCGAACTCAACCTTTTCGACGTCGTCCAAGTACCGGGCCGGCCGCAGGACGAGCAGCGTGTGGTCCTCGTAGGAGTCCATCTTGGCCCGCTGGTGCGCTTCCAGCGTGTCCTCGACGGCGAGCGGGTGCAGGCTGAATTCATCCGCGGCGCGGTGAATCTCCTCGGGCGTGGGCCGGTAGAGGCCCATCCAGCACGTCCCGCCGCGCTCCTGGAGCGCCGCGACCGTGGCCCCAAACTCCGGCGGGGCGTGGGTGCGCTGACCGTTGACGTAAATCGCACTATCGACGATGGGCATGGCTCTAGCGTAGGCGCGCACGGGGGCGAGAGGCGACGGCGCTCGGCGGTGGCGCGCGAGCACGCCCGCCACGTCGTCGTGCCCTGTCGCCCGCCGCTCCTCGCCTGAGTAAAACCTGAGAGCGTGCGGGAAAGTGCCTGCCAGTGTTCCGCCGTCCGTTGACGAGCCGGGTGCAGGCGGGCCTACGGTGGCACTACACCGAGATCCGGAGGTGAGGACATGCCACGGCAAGAGCGGGACGACACCCCGCAGATCAAGGATCAGGAACTCTACGAATCGTTGCGCGACGAAGGCGAATCCAAGTCGAAAGCGGCGCGCATCGCCAATGCGGCCGCCCGTGATGGGCGGGACACCGTCGGAGAGCGCGGCGGCAGCTCGCCGAGCTACGAGGACTGGACGGTGGATGAGCTGCGCGACCGAGCTCGGGAGATCGGCCTGAGCGGCTATTCGGATCTGCGCAAGGACGACCTCATCGACGCGCTGCGCAACTCCTAGCGCCGACTCCCACACCCCTGCCCCTGCATGGCTGAGGAGGACCCATGGAATCGCAAGATCGACCCACCGGCCCGGAAAACACCGTCTGGATTGACGGGAACCGGGTTGAGCCACTGGAAGAAGAACCAGAGATCGAGGACGACTCGGCCCAGACACTGCCCGACGGGGTGAGCGAGGATCCCGCAGCTGAGGCCGAGGGCCCCAACGAGGACGAGGAGCGGTTCGATGCCGGATAACACCCAGATGCCCTACCTCAACAACCCGGTCACCAAGTACCCGAAGATCAGCCCGCCCCCGCAGGATCAGCCCGAACCCGGACTGGATGCCACGCTGGATCCCAAGGCGGATCACGGCGAGAAGACCTATCAAGGCTCCGGCCGGCTGGCCGGGCGCAAGGCCCTCATTACCGGCGGCGATTCTGGCATCGGTGCGGCCGTGGCCATCGCCTACGCGCGCGAGGGCGCGGACGTGGCCATCGCCTACCTGCCGGCCGAGGAAGAGGACGCGCGCCACGTCATCGCGCAGATTCAGGCCACCGGGCAGCAGGCTGCCGGTCTGCCGGGAGACCTGCTGGATCCGGAGTACCGGGATTCGCTGGTGGATGACGCCGCCGAGGCGCTCGGCGGGCTCGACATTCTGGTGAACAACGCGGGCAAGCAGGTGTACGCGGAAAAGCTGGAGGACCTGACGGATCAGCAAGTGAGTGAGACCTTCCAGGTCAACATCATCGCGATGTTCACGCTGACACGCGCGGCGTTGAAGTACCTGCCGGAGGGCGGGTCCATCATCAACACCACGTCGATTCAGGCCTACCAGCCCTCGGCCCACTTGGTTGACTATGCCTCCACGAAAGCCGCGATCAACGCGTTCACCAAGGGGCTCGCTGAGCAGCTGGGCCCCCGCGGTATTCGGGTCAATGCCGTGGCGCCGGGCCCGGTGTGGACGCCGCTGCAGGTCTCCTTCGGCCAGCCGAATGAGCGCCTGCCGCACTTTGGCCACAACGTTCCGCTCGGCCGGCCCGGCCAGCCCGCGGAACTCGCGGCGCCGTATGTGTTCTTGGCCTCCGATGAGGCCAGCTACGTCTTGGGCGAAACGCTCAACGTCAACGGCGGCAAGCCCTCGCCGTAGTCCCGCTCCGACCTCAGCTGGCGCCGCGCGCCCCACGGCGAGGGCGCGCGGCCCTCTGTGTGGGCGGGTGCTACGCGTCGAACCGGCGGATCCACTCGGCCGGGGCGTCGAACACCGGCTGAATGGCCCGCAGTGCTGCGCCCGCGAGTGAGGGGCGAGGCTGCGCCGTCGTGGTCTCCACGGCCACGGACTCGGCCTCGCCCGTCAGGGCGTGCGCCCGCAGCTGGGCCTCGATGAGCGGGGTGATGTCCGCGGCGAGTTCGCGGAAATACCCGCCCAGCACCACGGTGGGCAGGTCTGCAATGTTAAGGACGTGGGACAGGGCCAATCCGAGCTGCGTCCCGATCTGCTCGGCTGCTTGGGCGCGCGCCGCGCCGTCGAGCGTGGCAAAGAAGTCCGCGATGAGCCCCTGATGACCGGCCTGAGCGGCCAGCGCCCAGTAACTGGCGTACGCCTCGAGGCATCCCCGCCGCCCGCAGCGGCACGCGGGGCCCTGTGGGTCGAGGCACAGGTGGCCGATCTCGCCGCCCCAGCCGTGCGTGCCGCGCTGAATCTCGCCGTCGATCACCAGGGCCCCGCCAATGCCCGTCTCCCCATAGACCAGCACAAATCCCTCACCCCGCCGGTTGAGGACTTCGGTCTCCGCGACCAGCCGGGCGTCGTTTTCGATGCTGACGTCCAGGCCCTCCAGGCCGGGGGCGCCCTCCAGCAGTTCCGCGAGCGGCGCCTCCGCCCAGTCGAGGTTCGGTGCGGAGCGCACGCTGCGCCCGTCCGGCGCGAGGCGCCCGGGCACGGAGACGCAGATGCCGCTGGTGCGGGTGTGCGGGGTGGCGGCCAGCAATTCCGCCGCGAGGTCCGCGATCAGCACGACGGCGTCGCGCGGGGAGGGGGCGCGCGTCACCTCCGTCTCCGCGGAGGCGATGATCTGCCGGCGCATGTCGATCATGTTGACGCTGACGTGGTCCGCTCCCACCGAGGCGCCAAGGGCCACCACCTGGGCGCTGGCGATCGAGACGGGGGTGGAGGGTCGTCCGCCGGCGGCCCCCGCAGCCCGCGTCGGGGCGTGCTCGATGAGGAACCCGGCGGCGAGCAGCTCATCGATCAACCGGGACACCGTGGGTTTGGTGAGCTCCGTGGCCTGGGCCAGCGCGGCCCGGGAGAGGGGGGTCTCGCTGGCGGCGAGCGTGTTGAGCACGGTCCCTAGGTTGTGCTCCCGCACGTTGGTCAGCTGCATGGACACCCTCTCAGTGGATCGCGCGTCGGGACGTCTTCGGTGGGTCGGCGTGGTGGGTATTGCGTTCGACGCTTCCGACGATCATACTAAGTAATTATTCATAACTAATCGCCTCCACGGAAGGAAGACCCCATGACGGTCCCCACCCCCACCCCCGAGCACAAGTTCGCTTTCGGTCTCTGGACCACCGGCTGGGAGGCGCGCGACCAGTTCGGCCTCGCCACCCGCCCGGCGATCGACCCGGTGGAGCACCTTCGCCGGCTCGCCGAGCTGGGCGCTTGGGGCTTCACGTTCCACGACAATGACGTCATCCCCTTCGGCGCGTCGGCCTCGGAGCGGGATTCCATCCTGTCCCGCCTCAAGGGCGCGGTCGACGAGACCGGCCTGGTGGTGGAGATGGTCACCACGGACACGTTCGCGCACCCGATCTTCAAGGATGGCGCCTTCACCTCCAACGATCGCGGCGTCCGCCGCTACGGCCTGCGCAAGGTCCTCGAGAACGTAGACCTCGCCGCGGAACTCGGCGCCAAGACGTTCGTCATGTGGGGCGGCCGCGAGGGCTCGGAGTACGACTCCTCCAAGGACCTGCTGATGGCCCATGCCCGCTACGCCGAGGGCATCGACACGGTCGCCGGCTACATCAAGTCCAAGGGATACGACATGCGCATCGGCCTCGAGCCGAAGCCGAACGAGCCGCGCGGCAACATCTTCCTGCCCACCATCGGCCACGCCCTCGCGTTCATTGAGAAGCTGGAGAACGGCGACATCGTGGGCGTGAACCCGGAGACGGGCCACGAGCAGATGGCCACCCTGAACTACAACCACGGCCTGGCCCAGGCGCTGTGGGCGGATAAGCTCTTCCACATTGACCTCAACGGCCAGCACGGCCCGATGTATGACCAAGATCTGGTCTTCGGTCACGGCGACCTGATCAACGCGTTCTTCACGGTGGACCTGCTGGAGAACGGCTTCCCGTCCAAGCCGGGCGCCTACCAAGGGGCACGCCACTTCGACTACAAGCCGTCCCGCACCGAGTACACCGCCGGCCAGTTCGACTCGGCCGCGGCGAACATGGAGATGTACCTCATGCTCGCCGAGCGCGCCACGTCCTTCCGCGCGGACCCGGAGGTCCAGGAGGCCCTCGAGTTCTCCGGCATCAACGAGCTGGCCCAGCCGACCATCGCCGACGGCGAGTCGCTCGAGGACCTGCTCGCCGACCGGGCCGCCTACGAGGAGTTCGACGTCGAGCGCGCCGCCGAACGCAACTACGGCTTCGTCCGCCTGCACCAGCTGGCCATGCGCCACCTGATCGGCTTCGGCGGCAAGTAACCACTGTGCCGGGTGCGCCCGGCACACCCGAGTGAGGGGCGGGAAGTAGGGGTACGGCGGCGGTGCGCACCGCCGTCGTACCCCTTCCCCTGCGCCCCGCTGGGGCCCGCACCCTCTGGACAAACACCGCGCCGACCACTGAGGATTCACGTATGAGCCGCACGCTAGTTGCAGGAATTGATTCGTCCACCCAATCCACCAAGGTCTTGCTGGTTGATGCCGACACCGGTGAGGTGGTCGACGAGGCCCGGGCCCAGCATCCCGATGGCACGGAGGTGGACCCGCAGGCCTGGCTGGACGCGCTGGATGCCGCCGGTGCCGGGCTCCTGGAGCGGGCGGACGCGGTGGCCGTCGGTGGGCAGCAGCACGGGCTCGTGGCGTTGGACGAGAACAACCAAGTGGTCCGCGACGCGTTGCTGTGGAATGACACGCGTTCCGCCGGCGCTGCGGAGGACCTGATCGCCGAGATGGGCGGGCCACAGGCCTGCGCCGAGGCAACCGGATCGCTGCTGGTGCCGTCCATCACCTCCACCAAGCTGCGCTGGGTGCGGGACCATGAGCCGGACAACGCGGCGCGGATCAAGCGCGTATTGTTGCCGCACGACTACCTGACGTGGCACCTGAACGCGGACAAGACCCGCTTCACCACGGACCGCGGCGACGCGTCCGGGACCGGTTACTACTCGACGGCGCAGAACGCGTGGGACCCGGCGCTCGCCGAGGCCGCGTTGGGGCACGCGTTCGAGTTGCCCGAGGTGGCCGAGCCGCACGCCGTGGTGGGCCAGACGGCGTGGGGTGCGAAGATCGCCCCCGGCACGGGGGACAACATGGCTGCGGCGCTGGGGCTGAACCTCAAGCGCGGCGACGTCTCGCTGTCCGTGGGAACCTCCGGGGTGGCGGCGATGGTGTCCCCGACGCCGACCGCCGACGCGACGGGGCTGGTGGCCGGATTCGCGGACGCCACCGGGCAGTACCTGCCGCTGGCGTGCACGCTGAACGCGGCGCGCATCCTCGATTTTGGGGCGCGGATCCTTGGTGTGGACCACGCCGAGCTGGCCCAGTTGGCACTGGAGTCGGTGCCGGGCGCGCACGGCGTGACGCTGCTGCCGTATTTGGACGGCGAGCGGACGCCCAACCGGCCGGACGCCACCGGAACGCTGGTGGGGCTCACCACCGCGACGAGCCGGGCGGATCTTGCGCGGGCGTGCGTCGAGGGGCTGCTGTGCTCGCTTGCGGACGCCGTGGAATACCTCGAGGAGGCCACCGGGACGAGCGCCGAGCGGATCTTCCTGATTGGCGGCGGCGCGAAGTCGGCCGCGGTGCGGGAACTGGCGCCGTCGATCCTGGGGCGCGACGTCGTCGTCCCCCCGGAACGTGAATACGTGGCGCTGGGTGCCGCGCGTCAGGCCGCGTGGGCGCTGACCGGGCGTGAACCCGAGTGGGAAGTGGCGGGGGAGAAGATCTACTCGGCCGAGGCGACGCCGGAGGTGCTGGCGCAGTACCGCGCGCTGAAAGAGAACACCGCCGGCTGGTGAGTAGTGCCACGTGGTTCGTCGTCCGCGATGGGTCGTGAGGAAAGGCTGAAGATCCGGGGATCTGCAGCCTTTCCGTACGACCCAACTTCGCGGCCCAGCAATTTCTCGCGACCCGATGCCGTTGTGGTTGCGTTTAGCCCTGGCGCGCCTTGAGGCGTGGGTTCTTTTTGTTGATGACGAAGACTCGGCCGCGGCGCCGCACGATCTGCGCGCCCGGCTGCTTCTTCAGGGCCTTGAGTGAGTTGCGAACCTTCATGGTGGACACCTTCCGAATTGTTGCGAATGATTCTCATTATATGGTTTGCTCGGTGAGAGAACGCAAATCAGGTGGAGGAGAACCATGCGCGACGTCGTCCTTGTTGTGGGTGCGTGTGCGCCGGAACGGCGAGAACACGCCCGAAAGATCAGCACTGCGCGGCAGGCGACTATCGCTGCCGGGGCGTTGCCTGCCCGGCACGCACCCCGCGAGGCCGTGGCGGCCGGCTTTGACGACCTCGCTGCCACCGTGCATCTGCTCGAACGCCACAACCCCGGCGGATCCGTGGTGATCGACCTGCCACTTGAGCTGCCGGTCACGGACGCCATTGGGTTCGTCAGCGATGGCTCCTTCGCCGGCGAGCTGGCCGACGTGGTGTGCGTTGTCGATGCCGCGCACGTGCTGGAGGACCTCTTCGACGACGCCTACGCTGTCGATCTGGTGGCGCGAGCGCTTCTGACCGTCCAGCAAATCGAGTACGCCTCGGTCATCCTGTTGACCAACGCGGAGTCGCTGACCGGGCCGGAGCTTTCCGCGGTGAGCAGCCTCATCAGCCACTTAGCCCCGACCGCCCACCTCGCCATGGACGTGGACCGCTGGCTCGGGGATGATCGGCGGGCCCATGAAGCACCGGAGCCCGGCCTGCGCCCCGGGTGGATCCAGCAGCTGAATGCCGCTGAACCATCCGCCCGTGCGCCACGCGTGATCGACCCGCGCATCGCGGCCCTTCGGTATCACCGCATCCGCCCGTTCCACCCGGCGCGCTTGCGCGCAGCCCTCGATGATCTGGGCGACGGCGCCGCGGGGCAGATCATCCGCTCCTCGGGTTTCGCGCGGCTCGCCACGCGAGAGCACATCACGGCGCACTGGGAGCAGGTGGGTCAGATGTTTGATCTCCTCCCGATCCAGCGGGACGACGCCGACGCGGAGGAGAGCGTGAGCCTCGGCCAAGACATTGTCTTCACGGGCTTCCTCCTTAATGCCGGTGAACTCGTCCGCGTTCTCGACGCGGCGCTTCTGACCGACGCAGAGTTTCTGGCGGGTCACGCCGCGTGGTGCCAGTACGAGGATCCGTTCCCCGCGTGGGTTCAGGTGCACGACGCCGCCGACGACTGACCCGCATCTCGCCGCACCCACCCTGCATCGTGCCGATGGGTCGCGCAGAAACGCGCTAGGGCCCTGATGGGTCGTACGGAAATGCTGCAAATCCCGCGATGTGCAGCATTTCCGTACGACCCACTCCTGCGACCCAGCACTTTCGCACCACCCATCCGGTCCGGACGCGCCGGGTCGTGAGGAGCGGACATCTCGTGGTGCCGAGTCGTTAAAGTGCTGAGGCCCCGGAGCGCTCGCGCGTCCCAGGGCCTCAGCGTTAGCTCGCAGATCAGGCGACGGTCACCGGAGTGTCCATCACGCGGCCCTCCGGGACCTCGCGCACGCTGCCGGTGATCGTGAACGCCCCGGTCAGCGGCAGGTCCTCACTGCTGGTGCCAAGCTCCACGCCGAAGAGGCCGGGCTCCACGATCCGGCGGTGATCAGCCCCCGTGAAGGAGGTCCGGTCCGCGTGCACCGTGAAGGTCACGCGCCGTGACTCGCCCGCGGCCAGGCGCACCTTGGCGAACCCGGTCAGCCAGCGGCGCGGGCGCACCACGGACGCCACTTTGTCCTGCAGGTAGAGCTGCACCACCTCAGCGCCGTCGCGTTCGCCCGTGTTCGTCACGGTCGCGGAGATCTCCACAGTGCCGTCGGCCGCGATCTCCGAGGCGGAGAGGCCCAGATCCTGCACCGCGAACGTGGTGTAGGACAGGCCGTAGCCGAACGGGTACAGCGGCCGCGGATCCAGATTGGAGACGCCGTCGGAGAACCAGCCCAGCGGCGGCGTCAGGTACGTGCCCGGCTGCCCGCCCACGTGGTCCGGGATCTGCACGGGCAGCTTGCCGGACGGGTTCACCGCACCGGTCAGCACGTTGGCCACGGCGTGGCCGCCTTCCTCGCCCGGCATGAACGCCTGCACGATCGCCGCCGCGCGGTCCGCGAACGCCCCCAGCGAGTAGGGGCGTCCCGTGACCAGCACCAGCACGGTCGGCGTACCGGTGGCCAGCACGGCCTCCACCAGGTCCGCCTGTTGGCCGGGCAGGTTGAGGTCGACGACGTCGCACCCCTCGCCCGAGGTTCCGCGCCCGAACAGCCCGGCCAAGTCGCCCACGGTCACCACCGCGATCTCCGCGTTCTGCGCGGCCTCGACGGCCGCCGCGATGCCCGCCTCGTCCGGGTCGGTGAAGTCCACGCCGCGCTCGTACGCGATCTCCGCGCCGGCCAGCGACTCCCGCAGGGAGTCAAGGATCGAGGCGATCTCGATCCCGTGCTCGTCCTCGCCGAAAAAGCGGGACAGCACGTGATTGGTGAAGGAGTAGCAGCCCAAGTGGGTGCGGGGCTGGGAGGCGGACGGCCCGACGACAGCGATGCGGGGCGCGCTGCCCGCGTCGCCCCCGGCGGTGGCGGGCGGGGCGGCTAGCGGCAGGACGCCGTCGTTCTTGAGCAAGATGATGGACTCCTCGGCCATCCGCCGGGCGTGGGCGCGGTTGGCCGCCGAATCGAAGTCCACGGTCTCGCCGTCCCAAGCGCCCTCGGGATCCCAGTCGTCGTCCAGCAGGCCGAGCTCCGCCTTCTGGGTCAGCACGCGGCGCACGGCCGTGTCGAGTACGTCGGCGGTGAGGCGGCCATCGGCCACGGCCTGCGCCAGGTTGCGGAACGCATTGGTCTCCGGCAGTTCCACGTCCATGCCGGCGGCGAGGGAGATGATGCCAGCCTCGTCCTGGTCCTCCGCGATGCGGTGCATCGTTTCGAGGAAGCTAACGGCCCAGTAGTCGGAGACCACCGTGCCCGTGAACCCCCAGCGCTCCCGCAGCACGTGGGTGAGCAGGCGGTGGCTGGCCGCGGGCGCCTCGCCGTCGATGTCCGAGTACGAGTTCATGACGGACTTCACGCCGCCCTCGCGGACCGCGCGCTCGAACGGAGGAAGGATCACGTCCTCGAACTCGCGATGGCCCATCGGCACGGGTGCGTGGTTGCGCCCGGCGCGGGAGGCCGCGTAGCCGGCGAAGTGCTTCAGCGTCGCGTGCACGCCGGAGCCCTGCAGGCCCTGCACGTAGGCCGTGGACAGCTCCGAGACCAGGTGCGGGTCCTCGCCGAGCGTCTCCTCGACCCGGCCCCAGCGGTAGTCCCGCACGACGTCGAGCACGGGGGAGAGCCCCAGGTGCACCCCGACCTGGTGCATGTCCGCGCCGATGTTCCCGGCCATCGTCCGCACTAGTTCCGCGTCCCAGCTGGCGCCCCACGCGATCGACGCGGGGTAGCAGGTGGCGCCCAGCGTGGTGAAGCCGGTCAGGCACTCCTCGTGCGCCAGCGCCGGAATGCCGAAGCGGTTCGCGGCCACCACCTGGCGCTGCAGATCAGCCAGCCGGGCCCGTCCCTCGGTGGGATCCAGGGGCGCCGAACCGAACGCGCGGGTGATCTGGCCGAGGCCGCCGTCGATCTCCTCCTCAAAACTCACGCCACCGGAGAACGTGTCCTCCATCGGCGCCACGTTGGCGTCGCCGTCGTTATTGCGCTCGGCGGGGCGGATCCAGGACGAGCCCAGCTGGGCGACCTTCTCCTCCACCGACATCTCGCTCATCAACGCCTCGACGCGCTCGGCGATCGGCCGCCCGGGCTCGCGCCACACGGCCGTGGCGGACGGGGTGCTCACTGAGTTGCTCATGATTTCCTTTGCCTTGGATCGAAGTCGTTACTTGCTAAAGCCGGCCGTCAGGCCCGCCACCAGCTGGCGGCGGCCGATGATATACGCGGCGAGGATGGGTACACAGGAGAGGACGACGGCGGCCAGCACCGCCGGAATGTCCACCGCGAACTCGCCCTGATACGTCCAGAGGGACAGCGGCAGGACCCGCACCTCTGAACTTTGGGTCAGCACCAAAGGGAACAGGAATCCGTTCCACACCTGCAGCGCGTCATAGATGCCCACCGCCATGATCGCCGGCTTGGACAGCGGCAACACCAGCTGCACAAACATCTGCCAATGGCTGGCGCCGTCCAGCGTCATCGCCTCGTACAGGGAGGAGGGGATGTCCCGCAGGAAGTTGGTGAGGATGAGGACGCTGATGGGGATGGCGAAGGCGATGCCCGGCAGGATCAACGCCAGCAGGGAGTCGTAGAGCCCCATCTGCACAATCAGGTAGTACACGGGGATGATGGTCGCCTGAATGGGGATAGCGATGCCCAGCAGGAACAACCGGTGGCTGAACTTCGCCAGGGCCCCGCGATTGCGGACAATCACGTAGCTCGCCAGTAGCGAGATCAGCAGTACGACGCCGACCGTCACCACCGTGATTAACGCGGAGTTGAAAAAGTACAGGGCGAAGTCGTTCTCGAGGACGCGGCCGTAGGCAGCGAACGTCAGCTCCTCGGGCCAGGCCAGCGGATTGGTCCCGAAGTACTCCTGCCGCGGCTTCAGGCTGGTGACCAGGATGTAGTAGATCGGGACAATGGTGACTAAGAGCCAGAAGGTCGCCGCGAGGCCGCCGAGGACGTTGGGCGCTTGCCCGCCCGTTGTACGCAGTTTCATCACGCGCCCTCCTGCTGGCTTTCCATCTTGTCCGAGCCGCTGAGCCGGTTCAGCAACAGGGAGATCACGAGGCCCACCACCACCAAGATCACGGCGATCGCGCTCGCCGGGCCCATCTGGTAGCTACGGAATCCGGTGAGGTACATGTCCAGCGGCAGGATGCGGGTCGCGTTGCCCGGCCCGCCGTTGGTCATGACGAACACCAGGTCGAAGTAGGTCAGCGAGCCGACGATCATGAGCGTGGAGCTGGTGATCACGGTGTACTTGATCTGTGGCAAAGTCACGGAGAAGAACGTCCGCACGCGCCCGGCGCCGTCGAGCATGGCCGCCTCATACATGGAGGTGGGGATCTGCTTGACGCCCGCCTGGTACAGCAGGGAGTGGAAGGGCACGAAGCACCACGCGATGACGAAGATCAGTACGTAAAACACCAGATCCGTGCTGCCGAGCCAGTCTTGGCTCAGCAGCGGGATGTTGAAGGCATTGGACAGGCCAAAGTTCGGGTCCAGCAGCGCCTTGAAGGCGATGCCGACGGCGGCCGCCGAGAACAACAGCGGCAGGAAATACAGCACGGAGTACACGGCCCGGTACTTCTCATTCCCGGCCATGAAAACGCCCAACAGGATGGAAATCGGGGCCTGGGTGATGTAGGTCAGCACGGTCATGGCGAACGTCAGCCACATCGCGTGCAGCGTGACGGGGTCCGAGAAGACGGTGCGCCAGTTGGCGAACCCGGCGAACGTCGGCGTGCCGAGGCCGTCCCAGTTCATGAGGGACAGCACGGCCACGCCGAGCAGCGGAATCAGAGCGAAGACCGTGAAGAAGATCAGGGCCGGGGCGAGCATCCAGGTGCTCGGCCCCGTGCTCGTCCTCCGCCGCTGGCGCGGGCGCGAGGGAACAGTGGTGGAACTCATGGGCACTCGGTTACTTGATCGTCGCGTTCATGTTCTCGACGAACTGGTCCGGGGTGATGGAGCCCTGGAAGATCTGCGAGAGGTTGGTCAGCAGTTCCTGCGCCTGATCGGGAGCCAGCGCCTGGTCCCAGGAGAGCTGGAAGTTCGGGGCGTCCTGCACCATGGAGTACGCGTACTCCAAGAAGTCGGCATCCTCGCTGGCTGCGATGGCCTCCTCGGCGCCGTCGGTGGAGGGGACGAGCCCGAGGCTAATGAACTCGTCGATGGACTCCTCGTTGAGCGTGTATTCGTTGAGGTAGTCGAACGCGGCCTGCTGGGCCTCCTCGGAGGCATCGGCGGACACGGCCCAGAAATTGGCCGGGTTGCCGACGATGTTGGCCGGATCTCCCGCGCCGCCCGCAATGGTGGGGAACGGGGCGAAACCCAGGTTGCCTTCCTCGTACCACTCAGGGGCATCGGCCTTGAAGCCGGCGTAGACCCACGAGCCCTGCAGGAGCATCGCGGCCTTGTCCGTGTGCACCAGCGCGGCGTCGGCATTGGCGTCGGCGACCACCGAGCCGAAGGAGTCTCCGAACCCGCCGGCGTCGACGAGCTCCTGAATCTTGGTCAGGGCCTCCGCGACGGCCGGGTGGCTCCACGCGTCCGGCTCGTTGTTGGCGATGGCGTTGAAGACTTCCGGGCCGCCGATGCGGTCAGTCAGGTACTGGATCCACATCAGGTAGGGCCACTGGCTCTGCCCGGCGACGGCGAACGGGGTGATGCCCTCGGCCTTGAAGGCCTCCACGACCTCCAACGTCTCCTCCCACGTCGTCGGCGGTTCGACGCCGACCTGGTCAAAGAGCTTCTCGTTGATGTAGAGCACCACGGGCTGGGTGGAGTTGTTCGGCACGGCATACTGCTTGCCGTCCACTTCGCCGCCCTTCTCGATCGCCTCGATGGCGCGCTCCTCCAGGTCATCCACGTGCCCGGTGAGGTCCACGACGTTGCCGTTGGCGACGTAGTCGGCGAGCGTGCCGCCGGACCAGTTGAAGATCAGGGTGGGGGCGTTGCCGGCGCCGACGGCCGTGCGGATCTTCTCCTTGTAGGCGTCGTTGGCGAAGAATTCGGAGGAGATCTGTTGTTCCGGGTTGGCCTCATTCCAGGCATCGAACGACGCCTGGAAAGCGTCCTGCTGGGATCCGGTCAGCGTCCAGGCGGAGAAGCCGCCCTCGCCGTTGTCCCCGCCGGCACCGCCGGGCTGGGCTCCACCGCAGGCGGAGAGGGCGAGCGGGGCGATCAAGGCCGCCGAGGCGAGGACGGTGCGGCGGAGCCGGCGCGGCCGGCTGGTGCGGCGATTCTGGTGCTGCTGGAACGACATCGTGGGTGCCCCCTTGGACTGGTGAACGAGTTGGTGGTCCCGCCGTGGTTTCGCTCGAAATTTTCGTAAAACCCCTTGCGGCCAGAACACGATAGGGTGTGTGATGAGTCACGTCAACAACTCCGCGCAGATTTGTTTCGATCCGAAACGAACGGGCGGATCATCCCGCTGAAAGGTGAGCACAATGGCGAAACCGCGCTTGATCGACGTGGCCCAGGCGTCCGGGGTGTCCGTGTCCACGGCCTCCAAGGCGCTCAATGGCCGCGCTGACATCAGCGAGGAGAGTCGCCGAAAAATTACGAAAACCGCTGCGGACATGGGGTACTCAAGTCCGCCCCGAGTTTCGCAGCGGCAGGCGCCGCCCCGGCTCACGGTGGTCTTCGATCACTTCAGCAGCCCCTACGCGGTGGGCATCCTCAGTGGGGCCGTGCACGCGTCCAAGCGCGCCGGCGTCGAGCTGGTGACGACCACCATCGTGGGCGATTCGGCCACCCACCGGGTCCTCTCCACAGCGTGGATGCGGGAGCTCGTGGCACAGGGCAGCCGCGGGCTGATTGTGGTGACCGCGCCCGTCTCCGATGCGCGGGTGCGCTGGTGTCAGCAGAACCGGCTGCCGCTCATTCTCATTGACCCCGCGGCCCCGAACCACGAGCACGTGGTGGCGATCGGCTCCACCAACTGGAACGGCGGCAAGCAAGCGGCTCAGCACCTGCTCGAGCTGGGTCACCGGCGGATTGGCATGGTGACGGGCCCCTTGGAGTCGATCCCGGCCGGCGAACGCCTTCAGGGCTTCCGCTCCGCCATGCAGATGGCCGGGTGCGCGGTGGACGAGGACCTCGTGACCGGCGGCGGGTTCACGCCGGAGTCCGGCCGCGTGGCCGCGCTCAAGATGCTCACCCGGCCGGAGCGGCCGAGCGCCATCTTTGCGGTGTCCGACGACGTCGCCCTCGGTGTGCTGCGCGCAGCGGAGGAGCTGGGGCTCAGCGTGCCGCAAGACCTCTCCGTGATCGGGTTCGACGACACGTCCGCGGCGTCGTGGATGTCGCCGCCGCTGACCACCATCCGCCAGCCGCTGGCCTCCATGGGCCAAGTCGCGGTGGAGCGTGCCCTCGCGCTGTCCAACGACCCGGAGCGCTTTGCGCACCCCTTCCAGCTGGAAACCCGTCTGGTCACGCGCAAGTCCACGGCCGCACCGCCGGGGCGGGCGGGCTAGGGGTTACCGGCCGACGGCGTAGCCCTGCTCGCCGCGGGAGTTCGCGGCCGCGCCCAGCACGCCCGTCGCCGGATCCCGCGTCACCACGGAGAGCCGCCCCAGCGCCCAGTCGCCCGCCCGCGTGAGCTCGTGCCCGCGTGCGGTCAGGTCCGCGAGGACGTCCTCGCCCAGCCGGTCCTCCACCACGGCCCCGCGTGGGGTGAATTCCCGCGGGAAGAAGGAGCTGTGCAGGTGGGTGGTGTGCAGGGTGGGCGCGTCGATGGCCTGTTGCGGCGTGTATCCGCCGATGAGCACGCGCAGCAGAACGGGCAGCTGCCATTGGTCCTGTTGGTCGCCACCGGGGGTGCCCAGCGCCATGATCGGTGTGCCGCCGCGCAGGACGAGGGTCGGCGTGAGCGTGGTGCGCGGTCGGCGCCCCGGTGTGAGCGCGGACGCCGTCTGCGGTTCCAGCCAGTTCGCTTGCAGCCGGGTGCCGAGGCAGAAACCCAGCTCCGGAATGTGCGGGGAGGATTGCAGCCAGCCGCCGGACGGCGTCGCGGCGATCATGTTGCCCCAGCGGTCCACCACGTCCAAATGGCACGTGTCCCCGCGTGTGCGCCCCTGCGGGTCCGTCTCGAGGTCCTCGGCGGTGGCGTTCCGCCCGGCCGGCCTCACTTGGACGGTGGGCTCACCCGCGCCGCGGTCATCGACGACGACGCCGGCTCCCGGCACGCTCGCCGGCGGGACCTCCCGGCCCGGCAGCTGGCCAGGACGCGCGACGGCGGACGCGGTGTCCTCGATCAGTCCGCGGCGCGCGGCGGCGTAGTCCTCGCTGAGCAGCAGCGCCAGCTCGGGGGCCGTCAGGTCCTCCCCGTACCAGGCGTCCCGGTCGGCGAAAGCGAGCTTCAGGGCCTCCAGGATGGTGTGCGCGCCGTCGGCGGACGCCGGATCCAGCAGCGCGTCGTCGTACCCCTCCAGAATCTTCAGGGCCTGCAGCAGCACCGGGCCCTGGCCCCACGGGCCGGTCTTGGCAACGGTGAAGCCGCGGAACTCGGCGGTAGTGGCGGGTTCGTAGTGCGCGGCAAAGCCGGCGAGATCCTCGGCCCTGATGACTCCGGCGTGGTCCTTGCCGTCCGAATGCCGATGCGGCGTGCGGGCCGCGGCTTCAGCGGCCTCACCCACGCGCTGCCGCCAGAGCGCCCGGGCGGCGTCGATCCCGTCCGCGCGGTCCGCGGCCGCCTCCGCCGCCTGACACATCGCGGTCAGCAGGTCTGCGTAGGCCGGGTTGGTGATGAGCTCCCCGGGCAGTGGCGCGGTGCCTCCCGGCATCCACCGCTCGGCGGAGGTGGGCCAGTGCTCGCCGAAGAGGTCGGCGACGCGCTCGACCGTGCGGCAGACGGCCGCGAGCACGGGGTGACCGTTGCGGGCATAGTCGATCGCGAACTCGAGCGCCGCGGGCGCCGTCCACGTGCCGTGATCCCGCAGTAGCGTCAGCCAGGCGTCAACGGCGCCCGGGATGGCGGCGGCCAGGGCGCCGGACCCCGGGATGAGGTCGAGGCCCTCGGCGCGAAAGTGCTCGATCGTCGCGCCGGCCGGGGCCGGGCCCTGGCCGACGAGGACGGTGGGCTGATCCGGGTGCTCGGCGGTGGTGAACACCGCGGTCATGTCCCCGCCGGGACCGTTCAAGTGGGGTTCGACGACGTGGAGGACAAAGGCGGCGGCCGTGGCGGCGTCGAACGCGTTGCCCCCGCGCTCAAGGACGGCCTGCGCCGTGGCGCTGGCCAGCCAGTGCGTGGAGGAGGCCATACCGAAGGTGCCGGTCACCTCCGGGCGGGTCAGCGGTGACGGTGGCGGCGTGAAGGACGGATGGTGCTGCTGCATGCGAAGCCTCTGCGTCGGGGATGGGCGCGGAACTGATGGCCCGGGGAGGCCAGTTGGCCGTAATCTACCTCACGCCTTGCCTGCTGGGCCTTGATCGTCGCCGCCCAAGCGCTCGACGAGGGCCGTGGCCCTCTCGAGGTCCGTGGCCATCCGGTCTCGCCGGGCTGCGAGTCCCTCCGCGAGCTCGAGCAGGTGGGCGCGCGCCGCCTCATCCGCCGGGTCCGCGGCGCGCGCGTCCATCGCATCGAGAATCTCCCGCATCTGCTCCAGCGAATAGCCGAGCGGCTTGAGGGTGCGGATCGTCAGCATGCGCTGCAGGTCGGACTCGGAATAGTGCCGGTACCCGCCCTCGGTGCGGGACGCTGGCAGGAGGCCCACGTCGTCGTAGTGGCGGATGGTCCGCAGCGAGAGGCCAACGGCCTCGGCCAGTTCGCCGATCTGCATGAGACTCCTCGGGGGTGGGTTGCGTCGCGCCCGCGTCACACTCGCCCAACCCTCACGTAACGTTAGGGTACGCTGGAGGGGTCCGCAGGCGGCCGTACGGCCCGATGCCCGTGACGCGGACACTGAACACATCCAACCACACCGCAGTGGACCCGCCCGCCGTGTACCCCCTTGCCCGAAAGGCACCCATGTCGACCACCGCCGAGAAGGCGACGCTGACCCCGCGTGAGCGCCAATCCGTGCTGCGCACGCTCCGCTCGCCGCGCCTGCTGAAAACCGAAGTCCTCGCCGGTCTGGTGGTGGCGCTGGCGCTCATCCCGGAGGCCATCGCCTTCTCCATCATCGCCGGCGTGGACCCTCGGCTCGGCCTGTTCGCCTCCTTCACCATGGCCGTGACCATCGCGTTCGTGGGCGGCCGCCCCGCGATGATCTCCGCGGCCACGGGTGCCGTCGCGCTGGTGATCGCCCCACTCGTGGCCTCGCACGGGATTCAATACTTCCTCGCCGCCGTCATCCTCGCCGGCGGCCTGCAGGTGGTGCTCGCGCTGGTGGGCGTGGCCAAACTGATGCGCTTCATACCGCGCTCCGTCATGGTGGGGTTCGTCAACGCGCTGGCCATCCTGATCTTCTCTTCCCAGCTGCCGGAGCTCGGCCTGAACACCGAGGACTGGACGTGGCTCGGCGTGCCGTGGATGGTGTACCCCATGGTCGCCGTCGGCCTGCTGATCGTGTTCGGCCTGCCCAAGGTCACCCAAGTGGTTCCGGCCCCGCTGGTGGCCATCATCGTCCTGACCATCTTTGCGGTGGTTGCCGGCGTCGAGGTGCCCACGGTGGGGGACAAGGGCGAACTGCCGGAGGCCCTGCCCGCGCTGATCTTCCCGGACGTCCCCCTCAATGTCGAGACGCTGCAGATCATCTTCCCGTACGCCCTCGCCATGGCGTTCGTGGGCCTGCTCGAATCCCTCATGACCGCCAAGCTGGTCGACGACATCACGGACACGCACTCCAACAAGACCCGCGAGTCCTGGGGTCAGGGCGTCGCCAACCTCGTGACCGGCTTCACCGGCGGCATGGGCGGCTGCGCCATGATCGGCCAAACCATGATCAATGTGAAGGCCTCCGGTGCCCGGACGCGCATCTCCACGTTCCTCGCCGGCGTTTTCCTGCTCATCCTGGTGGTCACCCTCGGCGACGTCGTGGCCATCATCCCCATGGCCGCGTTGGTGGCCGTGATGATCTTCGTGTCCATCGCCACCTTCGACTGGCACTCGATCAGCCCCGGCACGCTCAAGCACATGCCCAAATCGGAGACCGCGGTCATGGTGGTCACGGTGATCGCCACCGTGCTGACGCACAACCTCGCCATCGGTGTGGTGATCGGCGTACTCATGGCCATGGTCCTTTTTGCGCGGCGGGTGGCACACTTTGTCACGGTCCAGCGCCGCGAGCAGGGCGAGGGGGACGACGCCGTCGCCACCTACGTGGTGGATGGGGAGCTGTTCTTCGCCTCCTCCAACGATCTGTACTACCAATTCCAGTACGCCACGGACCCGCAGCGCATTGTGATCGACATGCACGCGTCCCACCTCTGGGATGCCTCCACCATCGCCACGCTGGACAACGTGCAGCAGAAGTACGAGTCCTACGGCAAACACGTCGAGGTCGTCGGCCTGAACCAGGCCAGCGTCGAGATGCGCGAGCGCTTGGCGGGCAAACTCGCCGGCCACTAGGGGCCCGGCCCTGTGCAAGGTTCGCCTCCGGGTATAGCCTGCAGGCATGAACACGCAGGATTGGTCAGCCCTCTGGGCGCAACTAGACACCGAGCGTCCGGCCGGCGCGGTCACGCTCACCGCGGCCCCGTTGGACGTCGAGGCGCCGAGCGCGCTGCCGGGCGAGTACGCCCTGTTTGACGCGCCGTTCGATGAGTATGAGGTCGCCGAGCTCACGCATTTCGACCGGCCGATCGCTCGCGGGCGCGTTGCCAGCGCGGGAGCCATCGCCGTGATCGCCCCCGTCACGTCGGTGCCCGGTGACCAGGGAACGGGGGCGGACGACGACGCCGCGGTGGACGCAGCGCACGTCGCCGCCGTCGTCGAACACCTCGCGCAGACCGCGCACACCGAGGGCGCGGATGTCCTCTACGCCGTGGCCGGGCCGGCGCAGGTCGAGGTGCTGCGCGGGATGGGGTTCGCCGACGCCTAACCCGCGCTGCACGAGACGACGACGGCCGCCCACCTCCAAAGGTGAGCGGCCGCCGTCGTGCGTGGCTGGGGCAGCGTCAGTTGCCCTTCTCGTACACGTCCGGGACACCGGACTTGTCCGCGTCCACCGCGGCCTGCTCCTCGACCCGCTTGTAATAGCGGTTGCGGGAGCCGAGCAGGATCGCGGCGAGGATCGCCGCGATGAAGGAGGCGGAGAGGATGGCCACCTTGGCGTGGTCATTGTGCGGGCTCTCCAAGCCGAAGCTGAGCTCCGCGACCAGCAAGGACACGGTGAAGCCGATGCCGGCCAGCAGGCCGACGCCGATGAGGTCCACCCACTTGATCGAATCGTCCAGCTTGGCCTTGGTGAACTTGGCCATGAGCCACGTGGTGATGACGATGCCAATCGGCTTGCCCAGCACCAGGCCGGCCACGACGCCGATGGTGACGGTGTCCGTCAGCGCGGAGACGAATCCTTCCGCGCCGCCGATCGCGACGCCGGCGGAGAAGAACGCGAAGACGGGGACGGCGAACCCGCTGGAGAGCGGGCGAATGTTGTGTTCCAAATCCTCGGCGAGCCCGTGCTTGGCGCCCTTGGCCTTGCCCTTGGCGCTAATCATGACCGGCACGGTGAAGCCGAGCACCACGCCGGCGATGGTGGCGTGGATGCCGGAGGCGTGCAGGAACACCCACGCGATGAAGCCGATCGGCAGCAGGATGACCCAGGAGGCCCACTTCTGCGTGCCGAAGAAGTGCCGGAACTTCTGCGCCAGGATGGCGTAGATGATGACGGGGATGAAGAACAGCAGCAGCGGGGTGACCTGGATGTCCTCGGTGTAGAAGATGGCGATGATCAGGATGGCGATCAGGTCATCGACCACGGCGAGGGTCAGCAGGAAGATGCGCAGCGGGGACGGCAAGTGGGAGCCGATGATGGCCAGCACGGCGACGGCGAACGCGATGTCCGTGGCCGTGGGGATGGCCCACCCGTGCAGCGCGGTGTCCGAGCCGAGGTTGATCAGCGCGTAGATGCCGGCGGGGATGACCACGCCGCCGATGGCGGCCATGACGGGCACCATCGCCTTGGAGGGGTTGCGCAGGTCGCCGGCGACGATTTCCTTCTTCAGTTCCAAGCCGACGAGGAAGAAGAAAATGGCGAGCAGGCCGTCAGCGGCCCAGTGGCCGATGCTGAGATCGAGGTGCCAAGGCTCGTAGCCGAAGTGGAAGTCGCGCAGGTTGAAGTAGGACTCTGAGGCGGGGGAGTTGGCCCAGATCAGCGCGATGACGGCGGCGGCCACCAGGAGCATGCCGCCGACGGTCTCCTTGCGGAGGATCTCGCCGATACGCAGTGACTCGGAGTAGCTGCCGTACCCGATCAGCGTTTTCTGGTCGCCGTCCTTGGGATTGGGCTGTGGCGTTTCTGCCATAAAAGTGTCAGTCCTTCAGGGGTCGTTGAATATTTTGCCGACCAGTCTTCCCGGCTCTCCTACCCATCAGTCTAGTTCAGGGGCGCTCGCCCGGCTCAATTAAGCTGGCGGGGTGAGCCACGATCAAACGCCCGCGCCCGGCGCGGAGGAGAACGGTACGACGACGCCGCAGCCGGAGAGCACCCACCAAATTGGTGTGGGGCCGTGGGATGGGCCGTGGCCGGAGGGGGACCACTGGGACGAGGACCTGCTGCGCGAGGGCGATCGGCGCAACGTGCTGGATCACTACCGGTACTGGAAACATGACGCGATCGTTGCGGAGTTGGATACGCGGCGGCACGCGTTCCACGTGGCCATCGAGAACTGGCAGCACGACCTGAACATCGGCACGGTGGTGCGGACCGCCAACGCGTTCCTCGCGGCCGAGGTGCACATCATTGGGCGTCGGCGCTGGAACCGGCGCGGCGCCATGGTCACGGACAAGTACCAGCACGTGCGCCACCACTCCACGGTGGAGGAGTTTGTGCAGTGGGCCCGCGGCGAGGGGCTGGCCATCATCGGGATCGATATCTTCCCGGATTCGCAGCAGCTGGAAACCTACGACCTGCCGCGGGAGTGCGTGCTGGTGTTCGGTCAGGAGGGTCCTGGCTTGAGCGAGGAGGTGCACCGGGCCGCGGGCGCCACCCTCTCCATCGAGCAATTTGGATCGACACGCTCGATCAACGCGGCCTCCGCGGCGGGGATCGCCATGCACGCGTGGATCCGGCGCCACGTCTTCGGCCAGCACCCGTAGGCCGCCGCGGCGGGCCGCCGTCGTCGTACCCCGCAACACGCCCCCGCGCGGGACATCGGCTGGCCTAGGATGGGAAAAGACAGTGTTGTCCCGACCCATTGAATGCGAGACGTCAGGAGACGGTATGCCCATCGCTACCCCGGACAAGTACAACGCCATGATCGACACCGCGAAGAAGGACGGCTTTGCCTTCCCCGCCGTGAACGTCACCAGCTCACAGACCCTGAACGCGGCCATCCGCGGCTTCGCCGAGGCGGAGTCGGACGGCATTATCCAGGTTTCCACCGGTGGCGCCGCCTACTGGTCCGGTTCCTCCGTAAAGGACATGGTGGTGGGCTCGCTGGGCTTCGCCGCGTTCGCGCGTGAGGTGGCGAAGAAGTACGGCGTGAACATCGCCCTGCACACCGACCACTGCCCGAAGGACAAGTTGGACGAGTTCGTCCTGCCGCTGCTGGCCGCCTCCGAGGCCGAGGTCAAGGCGGGCCGGGACCCGATCTTCAACTCGCACATGTGGGACGGCTCCGCCGAGACGCTCGAGGACAACCTGCGCATCGCCGCCGAGCTGCTGCCCCGCACGGCCGCCGCGAAGCAGATCCTCGAGGTGGAGATCGGCACCGTCGGTGGTGAGGAAGATGGCGTGGAGAATGAGATCAACGAGAAGCTCTACACCACGGTTGAGGATGCCCTGGCGACTGTCGACGCCCTGGGCTCCGGCGAGAACGGCCGCTTCATCACGGCGCTGACTTTCGGCAACGTGCACGGCGTCTACAAGCCGGGCAACGTGAAGCTGCGCCCGGAGATCTTGGCAGACATTCAGAAGCAGGTGGGCGCCAAGATCGGCAAGGATTCGCCGTTCGACTTGGTGTTCCACGGTGGCTCCGGCTCCACCGAGCAGGAAATCGCGGATGCCGTCTCCTACGGCGTCATCAAGATGAACATCGACACGGACACCCAGTACGCGTTCACGCGTCCAGTGGCCGGGCACATGTTCTCCAACTACGACGGCGTCCTGAAGGTCGACGGCGAGGTTGGCAACAAGAAGACGTACGATCCGCGCGTGTGGGGCGCCAAGGCTGAGGAGTCGATGGCCGCCCGCATCGTCGAGGCCGCTCAGCAGCTCGGCTCCGCCGGAAAGAGCATCAAGTAAATGAGCCAGATCGGTCAGAACCTGCTCGGCATCCCGGAGACGAATCTGCCGGAGGAGCCGGAGGTGGACGCCCTGTTCGCCGCCGGCACCGAGGCCGTGGACGTCGCGGCCCAGCACCCGACGTCCTCGCTGGCCTGGGCGCTCCTGGCCGACGAGGCGTACGACGGCGGCCATTACGTGGAGTCCTACGCTTACGCACGCGTGGGCTACCACCGCGGGCTCGACGCCTTGCGTAAGGCGGGCTGGCGCGGCCAGGGGCCGGTGTTGTGGACGCATGAGCCCAACCGGGGATTCCTCCGTTCGTTGTATGCACTGGGGCGCGCGGCCGCCGCGATCGGTGAAACGGACGAGGTGGAGCGTATTACGTCGTTCCTGAATGACTCGGACCCGAACGCCAAGGCGGCCATCGAGGCCTAGCTGCGCACCGGCGTCGTACCGCCCAATACAGCACCGTGCCTGGCCCTTCCCACCGTGGGGAGGGCCAGGCACAGTGCTGTGTGACGGCGATGGGGAGTTCTCCCCATCGCGGCCGGTGGGTGGTTGCACTAGTCTGGTGACTAATTCAAGAGGCAGGGCCTGTGGACCGCGTTTGAGGAGCAAAGATGGCAATCGAGGGGTGGACCGTCTCCAGCGCTGCGAGCAAGATCCAGAATGACGCGGTGGATGGTGTGGAACCATTTTCCACGATGGAGACGAAAGCGGAGACCGCCATCTCGGAGGCCGCTGAGGCGGCCGAGCATTTCGAAATTGGCGCGGCTCTAGACTCGCTGCTGACCAAGTTTCTCAGCAGTAGCATCTCGGGGGCCACCAATAGTGGCAACTACATGGTCGAGGCGCTGGGTGATGCGATCGAGGCTTATGAAGCCGGCGACCAAACCATGGCAGCGGAAGCTGAGAAGGCTATGTACAAGTCTCCCGACTTCGCGGGCGAGCAGAAGTAGTAGAGGGGACTGACGCAGATGACCGTCTCAACGACCAACCTGCCCGAATCCTGGCCCGATGCCGAGGCCATTAACAACGCCGCCGAGAAGGTACGTAAAGTCGGGACTCGGTCGCGTGAAATTTACGATGACGTGGCGACCACGTGGTCGGGGCTCTCTGGTGCCGGCGTGTTCGAATCCCCGCACCAAGCTCAGGTGTTGGCTGCTCCTACCAGCAGCGTTGAACCGTTTATCTTGATCACGGAAACGTCGACTGAAAACGTGGCCAAGGCGCTGGAAGACTTCGGGGAGGCTATGGGACCCGACAACAAACAGCGGTACGACGACGTGCTGATTGTTGCCCAAGCCCATAACAACATCTCCTTCAGTTCCGAGGAGGATAAGCCGGAGAACTACCACTCCGATCAGGTAGCCATTCAACGGGAAATCGATCAGGTCGCCACGCTGTATGACGAGGCGGTTCAGGACTGTGCGCGCGCCATCAACCAGGAGAACCCCATGCGGGATCTGCCGGCGGGCGTGGCCGGTGCGCACGCGACCTATAAGAACGTCACCAAGTACCTGAAAAAGGCGGGCGTGCACTCGGCGAACTTTAAGGTCCGCCGAGGCCAGTTGCTTTTCGTGTACAACACCGAGGTCAATCCCTACCGCAAGCAGTTTCCGACGAGCTTCAAGATCAATCGGAAGATCTTGGAGGGGCTCCATGTTCCTCAGTCCTATATTGATCGCCTGACCGGCGAGTTCAAGGGCAAACATAAGACGTCGTACGGGCAGTTCGAGCGCTGGCTGGAGAAGGCGGGCAAACGCACGCCGCTGGGGCTCTTGTTGGCCAAGTACCCGCACCTGAAGAGGACGCGGATCAAGTTTGACGGCATGAACATTCGGGCTCGGGCGGCCGTGACACCGACGACGGGCATGAAGCCGCTGCCGTCAAATAGCAAGATGAGCAAGACGAAGCTGACGAAGGCCTTGGAACGCCTGAACAAGCTCCAGAAGACACCCCTGCTCAAGGGCGTGGCCGTCGTGAGCGCTGGTCTGAACGCCTACGACAACTACACGGACGCGTACGCCGACTCGATGCTTCGGGATCCGGATAAGACCCCTGCGGAGCACCGACAGCAGGCCGTGACGGATGCCGCGATCAAGACCGGCGCCGAAACGGTCGGCGCTACGGTGGGTACAGCGGTCGGCCGTGGAGTGGGTGCAGCGGTGGGACAGGCCATCATCCCGATCCCCGGAGTAGGCGCCGCAGTCGGTGGATTCGTTGGCGGTTTGGCCGGCGGTTACCTAGGCGGAAAGGTCGGTGGTTTCGTCGGGGACCAAATCAACAATTTCCTCCATAGCGATACGGGAGAGAAAATCGTCGACGGGATTAAGGACGTGGGATCAGCCGCCGTGGATAAAGGTAAAGAAGTGCTCAGTTCTTTGAATCCGTTCGACTGATGCTGGAATTCATCATCGCGGCCATCTTCGTCGCGCCCTTCGCAGTCCCCTGCCTTCTGTATGGCCTCTCCGCGTGGCGGGGGCGGCGGCGTAAGTGGGCCCTGCAGGAACCCGCGGCCATGATCTTTACTAAGCGCAACGTTTTGCCCCTGCAAATCGGTGTTGCCGGTGCCCTCATGGTGCTGGGGGTCCCGGCGCTCACGTCAACCCTGATGGGGGCTGAGGTCGCCGATGACCTCTGGTTCTGGACGGTCATCGTTGCGTTCCCGGTGCTCATGTATACACACTTCTGGTGGCCGGATGTCGCGCTTCCCGCCTGGTACAAGGCATGGTTGAGGCGAGGCGGGGTGACGGTGGACGATCAGGGGCATGAGCACGCCGCACCACTGTGGGGTCCGGATGAGCCGCGGCCTGATAAAGAACGCTGAGTGAATTGCCATCGAGAAAGGGCGGACGTGAAGACTATTCAGGGCTGGCGAGGCATTCTCACCTTCGACATCGACGAGCCATGGATTGCTGTGGAAGCGCGGCCCGAGGTTGAGCTGATGGCTACGTTGCCGCCGGTGGAGGGAGAGTTCGTTCCCAATATCGTCGTGACGGTCAACCCCTTCGATGGAACGTTGGCGGACTTCAGCCGGCGCGCTCTGGCTGCCGTTGAGCGTGATTTGCGAGAAGGCCGCATCGTGGATGTGGGTGACTGGGCCTACACCTTTGCGCCTGACGCCCCAGACGGGACAACGCCGGTCGACGATTACGGTGTCCCCGCAGCTGAACACGTTGGTCGCGTTGTGGAATACACGCATCGCGCTCAAGACGGGTCCACCGTCTACGGCGCGGACTACCTGATCCTGCTACACGGGTGGGCCATCCAGGCATCGACGACGACCTCGTTGCCAGCTCGGTTGATATTTGATGACGTTCTGCAGGACATGGCTCGTTCCGTGACCGTGTTGCGCGCACCTGAGGAGCAGGATCAGTCGGAACTGACGGCCATGGCTGCTGCGGTTCAGGATGACGTGGCAACTTCCGTTCTGGGCGGAGACCGCGAGGCGTTGTTCGACCATACGGCTGCCGGATCCACCATCGGTGAAGGCGTCTGGATGACCGGTGAGGCTCTCCAGCGGACCGCTGAGCTGCAAGAAGCGGTGGTGGGCCGACTGGGCGCGGGCAAGGACGCCGTTGTCCGTGAACTTGAACGCTTGGGCGTTCTTGAGAATGGGCGCCTGGGTGATCTTGGTGAAGTAATTTCCGTGGCGCTCACAGATGCTCAAGTGCGCGTCCGGCTCACAGGACGGTTTACCCGAGGAGAGACGCACTTCCAGGCGTTCATTATCGGCTCGGTAGCGGTTGTAGCCGCCGAGCAAGGGTATGGGCCCCGAGTGTTGAACCAGCCGTGGCATCCTGACGATCCGGCACGCTTCAACGTCCAAATCCTTCCACTCGCCGAGCTCTCCTCTGCCATGTTGCGATGGGTCGGCGCAGGACCTGCCTGGAATCTGCACTTGGAAGAGCCGACCATCACTCCGGACGTCTTTGAGGAACGGTTGGCCGGTGAGGCGGTCTCGCAACCGGCAGACGGTGCGGTTCTCTCAGAGGTATGGCAGCAACCGTGGTTCACCTGGGTGTTGGAGATAGAGATCAACGATCCGGACATGACCCAGCGCGAGTTTCCGCCGCTGACTTTCACAAATACGGGTCCTCGCGGTCACTACAGGGTGGGAACGCTAGAAATGGACGACGAGTCGACCACCACCTTGCGTTCCGGCGATGTGCTCCTGTGGCCCACGGAGTCAGGATTCATCTTTAGGCAGCTGGAGGACTACCTGCAAGCTGCCATTCTGGGCCGGCCGCTCGTCCTCGGGTAGAACGATGGTGTGGTCCGGAAGGCCTCCTGTAAGCGCCGTCCGAACCACTCACTTCTGACGTCTGACGAGATCACCAACTAGGAGTAGACCACTGTATTTTGGGCCAACTGAAATTGCTTTTGCTGTGGCCATGTATGGCGTCTTGGGATTGATGGCCGGCATGGGTGTCCGGGCACTGTCAGGGCGCCGGCGCGCGTGGGCGGTGAAGCCGCCCTACAACTACACCCAAGTCTCCTCCCGCAATTCGTGGCCGTTCATGATGATCGGTATCGGCGCGGTCGCCGTGCTGTCGCTTCCCGCGATTTACTTTGAAGGCGTCGGTAACGAAGAAATGCGACAGTTGTGGTGGAACCTGCCGTTTATTTGGCTGCCGTTGCCGTTCATCGCCCTCTCGTTTTTCTGGTGGCCCGCGAAGCTCGCGCCGAGGTGGTACCGAGAGTGGGTGGCGCGTGGCGGTACGCGTGACGTCATGCCATGGACCGAGGAGGAGATCCGGGCGATTCGGCAGGAACCGCCCGGACGGCGTCGGGAGAGAACGCTGAAGGACATTGAGAAGAGTAGAGAGCTCGTGTCGGGAGAGGATCGTCCGTAGCGACGAGCCGTGCCACCGCCGCATAGAATCGAGGGCGGCGCCGGAGGTCCCGTTGCCAGGCACGTCGAGAGGAACCGCACGCAGTGGCGAAGCTGTATTTCCGGTACGGGGCAATGAACTCCGGCAAGTCCACGGGCTTGCTTCAGGTGGCCTTCAATTATGAGGAGCGCGGCCAGCGCGTTCTCGTCGCCAAGCCCGCGATCGACACCAAAGGCGACCGCAGCATCGTGTCGCGGCTCGGCCACTCCCGGGATGTGGATTTCATCGTCCAGCCGGAGGACCACCTGCGCGAACTCTTCGCCAACTACGCCGCCGGCGACGATCCGGAGGCGCTCGTCACGCACGTCGACGTCGAACCCGTGGCCTGCCTCCTCATCGACGAAGCCCAGTTCTTGACGCCGGACCAAGTTGACGACCTGCTGCGCATCGCCGTCCTCGACGGCGTGCCCGTTCTGGCCTATGGAATCCGCACGGACTTCCGGACGGTCGCCTTCCCCGGTGCCGCCCGGCTCATGGAGCTGGCCCACACGGTCGAGGAGCTCAAGACGATCTGCCGGTGCGGGCGCAAGGCCATCTTCAACACGCGCCGCATTGACGGCGAGTTCGTGTTCGACGGCGCCCAAGTGGCCATCGACGGCCAAGACGTCACCTACGAATCCCTGTGCGGTACCTGCTACCTCGAGGCCTCCGGCGGGCGGCTCGGCTGACGCCGCGCTAAGTCGGCGCGGGGTACGACGCCGCTACTCGCCCGCCGCGCGCCCGTTTCCGGCGTCGTGGGCGACGGGAGGCAACAGCCCATCCAGCGCGCGTTCGAGGGCCCAGCGGTAGTCCGTGGCGCTTCCGGTGATCTCGAAGTCGGCCCGGTTCTGTGCCTCCGCCACCGCGCCAAGTACGTGATTGACCACCAGCGATTGGGCGCTGGCGGCCCGCTCGGGGGTCAGCCCGGCGGCGGTGAAGGTCTCCGTCATGCGGGTCAGCGGCGCCAACCGCTCCGGGGCCAGCACCCGCGCCACCTGCACCACCTCGGCACTGTCCGGAACGGGCAGGAGCAGTGTGTGCAGGCTGGAGCCGAGGTGCAGGATGTCTCCGCGCCACGTGGCCGCGGCCGCTGGTGGGCGCGCCGCCGTTCCGGCGGTGAGCGCGGGGGAGCTCAGCAGTTCCGCGGCAACTTCCACCAACAGTTCCTGCTTATTGCTGACGTGCCAGTACAGGGCGCCGACCTGGACGTTCAGGTCCCGGGCGAGGCGACGCATCGAGAGGTCCGCAAGGCCGAATTCGCGCAGGATGCCTACCGCGGCGCCCACCACCGCCTCTCGCGTCAATGCCATGCCTCACAGTCTACGGTGAGGCGTCGACGCGGTATTAAGTCCATGGTGACTACTCCCCATGGCAATCAGTATCCGTTTTTTCTAGACTACGCCTTGGGGCACTTGCGCCCAGCGCGCTGAGCCGCGTTCATTTCAGATCGAGGGGTAGATCACTCGCATGGCTTCTTCCGACCGCGCGCACGCGTGGCCTGCGTTCGTCAAAACGGCAGGCTTTAAAGCGACGGCCGTGTCTGTGGCGGCGGCGCTCGCCGTGACGGGAGCCGTGCTGTACCCGGGTTTTGAGACGGCCGACGTGGAGTTGAACGACGGCGGCGTGTGGGTGGTCAACCGCGCCGAGGGCAAGATCGGCCACGTGAACTATCAGTCCCGGGTGATCGACGGCGGCGTGGTCACCCCGTTGTCAGATTATGATCTGGCGCAGCACGGTGAATCGGTGTTTGTCCGGAACATGGAGCAAGCCTCCCTGACCACCATCGACCCGGCCATGGTGCAGTTCGCAGGTGACAGCAACCTCCCTGCCAACTCGTCCTTCTCCTTTGGCGCCTCCGTGGTGGCCGTGACGGATGCCGAACGCGGTACCGTCCAAGCTACGCCCATCGAGGGCCTCTCCGACTTCTCCGGCGAATCCGCCGAGCCGCTCATCGAAGCCGAGGGCGATGTCGCTGCGGTGGTGGGCCTCGACGACACGGTGTGGGCCGCGGATGTGCGCGCCGGGACCATCTCCAGCTTTAAGTTCGACGACGAGGGCACCGCCCAACCCGTCGAGGAGTTCGAGGTGCCGCAGATCAGCTCCCTCGCCGAACCGCAGCTGACCGCCGTGGGGGATACCGCCGTCGTCTTTGATGCGACCACGGGCCGTGTCATCACCACTGACGGTGGGGACACCACCGTGGAGAACGCCGCCAATGGCCAGCTCCAGGCTCCGGGGCCGGAGGATGACGGCGTGGCCATCGCGCTCGGCCAGAGCCTGGCCACGGTGAGCCTCAACGGACGGGACGTGAACTACGAGCAGCTGGACGCGTCCGGCACCCCGGTCCAGCCCGTGCGGGTGGGTTCCTGCACCTACGGCGCGTGGCAGGTCAGCGCTGAGTACCGGCGGGTGTGCGACGACGTCAACAACAACCAGGCCATGACGATCCCCGAAATGGACTCCGGCGCCGAGCTGCAGTTCCGCGTCAACCGGGACGTGGTGGTGCTCAACGACATCAACTCGGGCCAGGTGTGGCTGGCGAACGAGGGCATGGAGATCGTCTCCAACTGGTCCGACTTGGAGCCCCCGGCCGGCGAGGGCGAGGCCAAGGAGGAGGAGACCAAGGAGATCACCGAGGCGATTGAGCTGCCGAATCGCACGGAAGAGAACGTGGAACCCATCGCCGAGGACGACCTCTTCAAGGTCCGCCCGGGCAAGACGACCCTCCTGCCGGTGCTCTACAACGACGTGGATCCGGACGGCGACCTATTGACGGCCACGCTCGAGGGCTCCGAGCCTTCGATCGGTGAGCTGCAGCCCGTGCACAACGGCACCGGATACCAGCTAGTGGTGGATGAGGATGCCAGCGGCACGGCCACGTTCACCTACACGGTGGATGACGGCCGGGGCGGCACTGATGCGGCCACCGTGACGATCCAGGTGGCGGGCGAAGGGGAGAACGAAGCGCCGCAGCAGGACCGCGTCACCGTGCTGCGCGTGCAGCAGGGTGAGTCCGTGGCCCAGAACGTGCTGACGGACTGGACGGATGCCGAGGGCGACGAGATGCAGCTGCTCGGCGGCACCAGCGACGGAGACGACGTGATCCGGGCGCAGGCCGACGGCACGCTCACCTTCCAGGACGACGGCAAGCGGATTGGCCAGAAGGAAGTCACCATTCAGGTCTCCGACGGCGAGGAATCAACCAGCGGCCGCGTGCTCGTCGAGGTGCTCGCCGAGTCCACTGTCCCGCCCGTGACCGCCACGGATCACGTGGTGGCGACGGTGGGGGAGCCGACCGTTTTTGAGCCCCTCACCAATGACCGGGATCCCTCCGGTGACGGGCTACGCTTGGCCTCCGTCAACGACGTCACGGGCGTGGACACGGTGGTCAACAACGCGACCGGAACCGTCACCGTGACGGGCGAACGCACGGGCACCTTCTACACCGAATACGTGGCCACGAACGGCCCCGCCAGCGCGCCGGGCCTCGTCCGGATCGACGTGGAAGAAGAGAACGAGGACGAGTCGGCCCCGATCGCCGTGCGGGACAACGCCCTCCTGCCGGCGGGTGAAGACGTTTTGGTCAACGTGCTGGGTAACGATGAGGACCCCGGCGGGGGAGTCCTGGTGGTGACGGCCGCGGAGAACAACACCGAGCTGCCCTTCTCCGTGAGCATCGAGCGTAACGGCTTTGTCCGGATCACCGACGTGCGCGGCCTGACGAGCCAAGCCAGCGTTGAGTACACCATCTCCAACGGTGAGCGCGAGGCGACGGGCGAGATCATTGTGAACCCCGTCCCGGCCCCGCCGCGGATGGACCCGCCGCAGGCCAACCCGGACACCGTCTCGGTCCGCGCCGGGGACGTCGCCACTGTCAAGGTGCTGGACAATGACATTCACCCCAACGGAGGTGAACTGACCCTGTTGCCGGAGCTCTCGGAGACCGAGGATTTGGGCGAAGGGTCGCTCATCTCCGTCGCGGATGACTCGGTCCGGTTCCGCGCCGGTGCCTTCGACGGCAGCGCGGACCAAGTCTCCGCCGTGTACACGGTGGCCGGCCCCGATGGGCAGGAGGACAGCGCTACCGTCACGTTCAACATCCAGCCAGAGGCCGAGGCCGCGGACCTCGAGACGAACACGCCGCCGGTTCCTGAGCCCGTCGTCGGGCGCGTCTTCGCCGGCTCCAGCACCAACGTCGTCGTCCCCCTCGACGCGATCGATGCGGACGGAGACTCCGTCTCGCTCGTGCAGTTCGGCGATTCACCGACGCAGGGCACGGCCAAGATCCGCGGTGCGTCGATCGACTACACCGCCTATGAGGACGCCTCGGGGACGGACGAGTTCACTTACGTCGTCGAGGATCGACTTGGCGCCCGGGCCACCGGCACCATCAAGATCGGCATCGCCCCGTTGGCCGAGGCCAATAACCCGCCGGTAGCGGTCAACGATTTCATCACCGTCCGCCCGGAACGTCCCGTCGCCGTCGACGTGCTGAGCAATGACACGGACCCGGACGGGGACCCCGTGTCCCTCATGCCCGAGGTCTCGAGTGAATCCACCGCCGACGTCGAGGTCATCGATGGTCGCGTGGTCCTCACCTCGGCACCCGACGACGGCACGATCTCCGTGCGGTACACGGCCAGCGACGGCCGTGGCGGCACGGGGCGTGGCACCCTGACGGTGGCCTCCGACCCCGAGGCCACGCTGCTGGCCCCCATTGCGCGGGACGATCGCGTCTCCCTCGAGGAGATCATCGACTCGGAGACCGTCACCGTGGACATCCTGCGCAACGACGAGGACCCGGACGGGTTCGTGGACGAGCTCGAGGTCTCGCTCCCCGACAACCCCGCCGGGGTGAACATGGGCGAGGACGGGCTGACGATTCCCGTCAGCGCCGAATCCCAGGTCATCGCCTACACCCTGACCGATGTGGATGGACTCACCTCCACCGGGTTCGTCCACGTGCCAGGCACGGGTGAAGCCGCCCCGATTCTGGCAAGCGACTTGGCGTTGGAGGTCACCGCCGGTGAGGCGCTGCCGCTGAACCTCGAAGAGATCGTTCTGGTCCGTGACGGCCGCTCGCCGCGCCTGACCACCGAGGACACCGTGCAATCGTCCCCGCAGAGCGAATCGGACCTCGTCGTTTCCGCGACCGAGCTCGAATTCACCGCGCCCACCGACTTTGCCGGCTCGGCCTCGATCACGTTCGAGGTGACGGACGGATCCGGCCCGGATGATCCGGAAGGCCTGACCTCCGTGCTGACCGCACCCGTGAACGTGTTGCCCGCCCCGGGCAATTCCCCGGACGACGGCGAGGAAGGCGAAGGAGCCGACGGGGACCCGGAGGACGAAGAAGACCAGCCAGACCCGGAGAACTTCCCGCCAACGCTGCAGGCCAACAGTCTGTCCGTTGGTCAGGGCGAGGAGCCGGCCTTCATGGATCTGCGCCTCGCGGCGAACGATCAGAATGAGGACGACGTCCCGAACCTGCAGTTCGCGATTGAGGAAGTCGCGATGGAGGGCATCGAGGCCAGCTTGGTCGACGGGCACACGCTGCGCGTCGAGGCGCCCGCAGACACTCCGAAGGGCACCACGGGCACCGTCACGGTCTCGGTCTCGGACGGGGTCAATCCCAAGGCCACGGCGGCCATGGCGGTCACCGTCACCGGGTCCACCCGCGAGCTGGCCGTGGCCAATGCGGACAACGTTCCGGACGCGGCACAGGGCCAGACCAGCGTGGTGGACGTGTTGGCCAATGACCACAACCCGTATGCGGGCGAGGGTGATCTGCGCCTGATTAGCGCCCGTCCGCTGGTGGCAAGCGAGCACGATGTCGACGTGCGGGGGGACCAAGTCGCCATCACGCCCAACAGCGACTTCGTCGGCACCATGCGCGTGGAGTACGTCATCGGTGACATGACCGGGGACCCGGAACGCAATGTTTCCGGCACCGTCACTTTGAACGTCCGCGGCGCGCCGGAGGCGCCCGGTCTGCCGCGCGTTGAGTCGACCGGGGATCAGCAGGCCGTCTTGACGTGGGATCCGCCCGCCGACAACGGTGAGGACATCACGCATTACACCGTGACCGGCGGCGGTCACGAGCAGCAGTGCGCCACCACCACGTGCACTATTACTGAGCTGACCAATGACAAGATCTACAACTTTGTGGTGACCGCGACCAACGCGATCGGAACGTCCGATCCGTCGCCGGAGTCCGCCGACGCACGGCCGGATGTCCGCCCGGAGCGGCCGCAGGCCCCGACTGGCACAGACGGGGACCAGCAGGCCACCTTCACGTGGAAGGCTCCGGTGAGCCGCGGCTCGGCCATCCAGTCCTACACGCTGGAGATCTCGCCCGCACCGGCTAATGGCCGCACCCAGGTCACGGGCATCACGGGCACCAGCTACACCTGGGAGGGGCTCAAGAACGGAACGGCCTATCAGGTCCGGGTCCGCGCCGTGAACAAGGCGGACCGGCCGTCGCAATGGTCGCCGCCCTCGGCCGCCGTCACGCCGGCCGGCAAGCCCTTCCAGCCGGATGCCCCGACGGCGTCCCGCGCCGATTCGGAGATCGACGGCGGCGTGGTCAACGTGGCGTGGAATGCCCCCGGGAACAATGGCGCCGCCATTAACCAATACACGCTGCGCGTGTTGGAGTCCGGGTCCGTGGTGAAAACGATTGGCGGGATTTCCGCCAACACCACGCGGCAAACGGTGACCGGTTTGTCGACAACGGGCTCCTACCAATTCACCATTCAGGCGAAGAATCGGGTGGGGCTCTCCAAGCAGTCCGCACAGTCGGTGGCGGTGACCCCCTACGGGCGCCCCAAGACCATCGGCGGCGTCACGGCCACGGCAACGGGATCCAGCGGGGAGATCAAGCTCAACTTCTCCAAACCGGGTGCCAACGGCTCCTCCATCACGGGCTACCAGTACTCCATGGACGGTGGCTCATGGCAGAGCATGAGCGGCCCGGGCGACGTCATCGGCGTCGGCTCTAACGGCGACCCGCACACCTTCCGGGTGCGCGCGGTCAACGCCGCCGGGGCCGGACGTCCCTCTGACCCGTCCAACAGTGAAAGCGCCTACCGCCCCCTGCGCTCCAACGCGGATATCTCCAAGTCCTCCGGCAAGGGGTACGTCGAGTTCCGCTGGAACCCGGACGCGGGGGAGTACAACGGGCGCAGTGTCACTCAGACCGTCAAGATCAATGGCAGTACGACGTCCAATGATGGACAGTGGCGGGACAACAATCTGGGGTACTCCACCACCCGAACCATCGAGATTGTGGCGCGGGACTCTGAGGGACAGTCGCGCTCCTGGTCCAAGTCGGCGACCACGGATCCGAAGCCGGCACGCAGTGTGACCCTCAGGCAAGGCGACTCGAATAATAGCTATGCCGGTTGTTCGCGGTACTGCTACACCTTCAAGGTGTGGATCGATAACTTTGATCCCGGGACGTACCGCCTGAATTGCTATAACCAGAACGGGCGATTCAACAACTACCCGCACACCATCACCGCCGGTGGTGACGGCAAGGGGTACAAGAACGTCTCCTGCGTCAACGGGTCGGGTCACGCCATGCCCGTCTATGTCATTGTCGATGGCACGAGGTCCAATAATGCGAGCTGGTGACGCGTCGGTGGCGCGAGGTCATCCAATGTCGCGCTGACCGGCCGGTAACGGTAAACTCACGGCGTAAGAGCCCCTGACTCTTACGCCGTGACGCGCCCACCCGCTGAGCACTGACCGTAGGAGGCGCAGGGGCTTACGTGTGTCCGGTCCCACCGGAACCCGGTTCCGCGCGCGATGTGCCGCGCACCCAAGGACCGGACGCTGAAACGAGCAAGGGGGAGGATCCCATGCCAGCAATCGTGATCGTCGGAGCCCAGTGGGGCGACGAGGGCAAAGGCAAAGCCACCGATCTCCTCGGCGGCCGCGTCGACTACGTGGTCAAGCCCAACGGCGGCAATAACGCCGGCCACACCGTCGTCGTCGGCGGAGAGAAGTATGAGCTGAAGCTGCTGCCCGCCGGCATTCTCTCCGACAACGCGACGCCGATCATCGGCAACGGCTGCGTGGTCAACCTCGAGGCCCTGTTCGAAGAGATTGACGGGCTCGAGGCCCGCGGCGCGGACACCTCCAAGCTCCGCGTTTCCGCCAACGCCCACCTAGTGGCCCCCTACCACCAGACCATGGATAAGGTCACCGAGCGCTTCCTCGGCAAGCGCGCCATCGGCACCACCGGCCGCGGCATTGGCCCCGCCTACATGGACAAGATTGGGCGCCTCGGCCTGCGCGTGCAGGACGTGTTTGACGAGTCGATCCTCCGGCAGAAGGTGGAGGGCGCCCTGCGCCAGAAGAACGAGCTGCTGCTGAAGGTCTACAACCGCCGCAGCGTCGAGGTCGAGGAGATCGTCGAGTACTTCCTCTCCTTCGCCGAACGGCTCAAGCCGCTCGTCGTCGACTCCACGTTTGTCCTCAATGAGGCTCTGGACCAGGGCAAGGTGGTCCTCATGGAGGGCGGCCAGGCCACGTTCCTCGACGTCGACCACGGCACGTACCCGTTTGTCACCAGCTCCAACCCCACCGCCGGCGGTGCCTCGGTGGGCTCCGGGATCGGGCCCACGCGGATCGACCGCTCGATCGGCATCATCAAGGCCTACACCACGCGCGTGGGTGCGGGCCCCTTCCCCACCGAGTTGTTCGACGACTGGGGGATCTACCTGCAGAAAACCGGAGGCGAGTTCGGCGTGAACACCGGCCGCCCCCGCCGCTGCGGCTGGTATGACTCGGTGCTGGCCCGCCACGCCTGGCGCGTCAACGGCTTCACGGACTACTTCTTGACCAAGTTGGACGTGCTGACCAACATCGAGCAGATTCCGGTGTGCGTGGCGTACGACGTCGACGGGGTCCGGCATGACGAGATGCCGATGACGCAAACCGAGTTCCACCACGCCAAACCCATCTTCGAGTACTTCGACGGCTGGACCGAGGACATCACGGGAGCCCGCACGCTGGAGGACCTGCCGGAGAACGCCCGCAAGTATGTGCTGGCCCTGGAGGAGCTCTCCGGCGCACGGTTCTCCGCGATCGGCGTGGGCCCGGACCGCGAGCAGACGATTGTCCGCTACGACCTCATCGAGGGCTAGGCGCGGCAGAAACGGTCGCGGCGTCGCGTGAGGCGACGCAGGGGGGGCGTACCCGGCTATCCGAGCCGGTGTGCGCCTCCTTCTCCTTGTTCCGAGGCCGCGGGCGGGGTCCGCTCAGCGTGAGCTGGCAACCGCCTGAGAGTACGCCGTTTCTTTTTAGGCTCGGCGCCCGCGTGCCGTAGTCTCGCGTGCAGGACTGACGGGGCGACGGAACGGCAGGCAGGGGCCGCCGGGTGAGGACAGCAGTGACGGGGGAGCAACAGATACGGGCGCTGCGGCGGACGGACCATGAGTTGCTGCGGGTGGCAACGCACACCACCATGAACTGGCGCGGCCGCGAGTCCTTCACGTACCGGGATCTCGATTCCCAACCTCACTTCAGCCACTACACCGACTTTCGCCCGCAGCGCGGCGACTTTGGCTTCGTGGCCGAGTATCGCGGAAATGCCACCGGTGTGGTCTGGTGCCTGTTCCTCGATGCGTCCAGCCCGGGCTATGGGTACGTCTCCGACGACGTTCCGGAACTCAGCCTGTGCGTTTTCTCCGGTTACCGCCGGCAGGGTATCGGGGCCCGGCTGCTCGGCGGCGCGTTGGAGGCGGCGCAGCAGGCCGGGGTGGCCCGTGTCTCGCTGAGCGTCGCGGCGGAGAACGTCGCGGCCTCGCGGCTCTACGCCGCGGCGGGGTTTCGGCGCGCGCCGGAAGCGCTCGACGCTGGCACGCAGGTCGTTGACCTCGGGCAGCGTTGAGCTGACCTCACGCTAGGTTGACCCGTGCGCGGGGGTGCGCCGGGTGAGTAGGCTGGGTCACAGCAGCTCCGTTCCCCAGAGGAGGCGACCATGAAACTGAGTGTGGCACAGCTGAACCCGTCCGGTCAGCTGGAGCAGAACCTAGAGGCCGTGCGCCGATTAACGCGGCGGGCCAAGGCTGACGGGGCCGAACTGGTGCTCTTTCCCGAGGAGACCATGTTTACCGTCCGGCACGTCGAGGGGGACTTGCGGCAGGCGGTGGAGCGGGACTGGTCCACTTTCGTCCAGCAGCTGAGCTTGTTAGCCGCCGAGGAGAACATCGCCATCATCGCCGGCGGCTACGAGTCCAGTGGCGAGCCGCGCCCCTACAACACCGTGGTCGCCATCGATGAAACGGGCCGGATTGTCACCACCTACCGCAAGGTGCACCTCTTCGACGCGTTCTCCTACCAAGAGTCGGAGCGCATTAAGCCGGGAGAAATCGACGGCGTGGGCGTGATCGAGATGTGCGGGCTGAAGCTGGGCATCATGACGTGTTATGACATCCGCTTCCCGGAATTGGCCCGGCAGCTGACCGCGGCCGGAGCGGAGGTGCTGCTGGTGGGGGCGGCCTGGTTCAAGGGCGATCACAAGATTGAGCATTGGGAGACCCTCCTCAAAGCCCGCGCCATCGAAAACACGGTATGGGTGGCGGCGGCAGGCACGTGCTCGGACAATACCGTGGGGCATTCGGCCATTCTGGATCCCATGGGCCTGCCGGTGGATTTCCTCAGCGATGAGCAGGAGGATCTCGTGACGGTGCAGGTCTCCCGCAAGCGCATCGATGAGGTGCGCGAGTTCCTCCCCGTGCTGGCCAACCGCCGCCTTTAGGCCATCGGGAGGGCTATACGCGCCCTCACGATCCCCGGCTTCACGGGCAGCACGGGCCGTGGGAAAAAGTTTTTGAACTTTTTCTGCGCGCGCGTAACTTCTGCGGTACCCGAGACGATGACGTATGTGGAGCCGGGTTGAGAGTTTCCCCCCAACGATTTTCAACCCGGCTCCTTCATCACAAATTCATCACTTCGCACTACACTGGTTCCCGACCCCGCTGCCGAGAGCCTGAGGAGTGCTGTGGCCGCCACCGTGACGGACGACGTGCTCGAGGAAGCTCAGCGCGGCGCACCGGAGGCGTTGACCGCTATCTACCAGAGCCTTGCCGCTCCGGTTCACGGGTACCTCGCCGCCAAGGGCGTTGAGGACGCCGAGGGTGCCGCCCAGGAGGTGTTTCTCACGGTGTTTGCGCGACTCCATGAAGTCTCCGGTGGGATGGCTGGATTACGCACCTTCACCTTTTCCGTCGCGCACGCGCGCATGGTGGACGCGACCCGCGCCCGGGCGCGCGGCCCACGCCTGACGGAGTACGACGCCGCCACGGACCCTCGCCAGGCCCCGTCACCTCAAGATGAGGTCATGAATCAGCTGGCGGCCTCGGATCTCATGCCGGCGCTGGATACGCTGGGCGAGGATCAGCGCGAGTGCATCGTCCTCCGGATCGTCGTCGGCATGAGCCTTGAGGAAACGGCGCACCTCATGGGCAAGTCCGTCGGTTCGATCAAGCAGCTGCAGCGGCGAGGACTGAAGGCGCTCAAGACGGCGTTTGAGGAGGTGAAGGGCCAGTGAATCCCCAGCGGTCACAGAGTATTCGCGAGCTCCTCGAGGATGTTGACATCGTCGATGCCGACTTCGAATCCGCCCTCGGCGCGCTCGCCGCGGCAGCCGACCAGCCGGCCCCGACGCCGCGCGGTGCGCTCGCCGAGGTCCTCGCCGGGCGAATGAGCCCGCACGACGCCGTCGCCGATCAGTCCTCGACCTCCACCGTCACCGGCGGAACGGCCAGCGACGTCGTCGCCCTCGCCGAGCACCGGGCCCGCAAGCGCCGCAATCGTGGCATCACGGGCGGGGCGACCGTGATCGCCTTGGCCGCAGCGGCTTCCCTCGCCGGGGTCGCGGCGGCAGACGACGTCCCGCGCGCCTCCGCACCGGTGGTCAGCGTGCAGGTGGACGCCACCGAAGACGTGGACCCCGTCGAGCGGCCGGACCTCGAGGTCACCGCCCCACCCGCAGCGGACGTCGAGCGGACCGTCGAGCGCGCACCGATCAATGCCGCGGCACCGGAGCCCTCCCGGGCGGCGGAAACTCCACCGGCCGTCGAAGAGACGCCCGAGGCCCCGCCGACGGCGCCGCCGACCGCCCCGGCGGAGGTCTCGACGCCGCAGCCACGCCCTGCACAGGATCGAAAGGCGGTGCTCATCAATCCGGAGGCCCCCGGAAAGTCCAAGCCGGCCAAGGTCACGGTCAAGCCGGGCCTGCGCGGCGAGAAGGGTCATCAGAAGGACCGCCCCGCCTGGGCCGGTCAGCCCGGCAAGCCGCCGCACGCGGGGTCCGGCGGCCGCGGGCCTTCCCACCGCTCGGCCGATCGGTAACAGACCGCGTCGAGTCGATTCGGCGCGGGGGTGATTCGCTCCCCGCTCTGTCTAGTCGGTGGACGTGCCCAGCTGATCCAGAATCGAGTCCGCCTCGGTGGTGACCGTGGCCGCTTCGACGAGGTCTGAGGCCTCGTCCTGCAGCAGCGTGCTCCACGAGTTGACGATGTCCTCGGCAGCCCCCGAATCGATGAGCTCGGACTGCAGCCGCTCCTGCGCCTCGCTGTAGAGTTCCGCGAACCCCTCGTCCGCGAGGAATCGCTCGACCAGCGGGTTGGAGCCGCCTCCGGGGCCGCCGGCACCGCCGGCATCAGGGGTCGTGCCCGTGCCGTCCCCGGGCGCGGGCCTCTCACCCTCGGCGGGCGGCTCGAACCCTTCGGGCATTTCGCCCTCGGCAGGGGGCTCGAACCCTTCGGGCATTTCGCCGTCGGCAAGTGGTTCGAAGCCCTCGGGCATCTCTCCGTCGGCCGGGAATTGGCCGTCTTCGCCGGCCTCCCCGCCCGGGAACTGACCTCGCTCGCCCCCACCCATGCCACCCATGGTGCCGAAGGACAGGTTCATATCCCAGGTGAGGACCGTCATCTGGCCCGTCTCCTCGTCGTAGCGCAGGAACGAGTTATTGCCCGGGCCGTCGATGTCATCGGTGTTGCCCACGAGATCCTGCAGCGCCAGGTAGGTGGCGAACGAGTCGACGTCGAGGTACTGCTCGAGGTGTGCCGCGAAGTCCTCGTCGCTGGAGTTGTTCACGAAGTCGAGGAACTCGATCAGCGGCGTCATGTCCTCCTCGCCATCCTTGACGCTGAAGGCCTCCGCGTAGTCCTCGGCGGCGTCGCCCCGGTAGCTGTAGTCCCCGCTGGACTCCGCCTCGTAAGTGATGCCCTCGCTCGTGAAGTAGGACTCGTTCCAGAGCGGGTCATCCGGCGCATCGATGACGAGGCGCAGTTGCGCCTCCGCCCCGTTAACGCTGAATCGGGTGGCGGCGGCCTCTTCCGTCTCGAGGCCGGCGGCGCCGATGAGTTCCAGGGCCACGGCTTCGTTCAGGCTGGTTTCCGTGTTGTTCTGCCGCACCACGTAGTCGGCGCGCCCGGCATGCTGTTGCCCGTCGACGTACTTGTCCAGCCGAATGAGCCAGGGAAGATCCGTGGGGTCAGAATCGGCGCTGGTGCCGCGCAGCGAGGAGTTTCCCTTAAGCCGCAGGCCGACGTTTTCATAGACCGTGCCGTCGATCGTCACCGTCGCCTCGACCCACTCCTTGCTGCCGTCGGCCGCGTAGGCATCAAGCGCGGCGTCGAGTTGTTCTTGATCGGCCTCCACACTGACCTCGTGGACGTCCGTGCTGTTAAAGAACGACGACGTCTGGCTGGCCTCGCTCGCGCTGTCCGCGGCGCTGGTCTCGATCTGCAAGGCGTCGGCGAGGGAGCCGGAGCAACTGGACAGCAACAGGGAGGCGGCGACGCCCGCCGTGATGGCGGTGGCGAGGCGGCGGCGTGGGCGTGGGGTCGTCATCGTGGGGCTCCTGTGGGGGTGAGGCGGCGTACGCGGTGTTGGGTCAGGGTGCGGTGCCAGCGGTTGGCGGGCAGGTGTGGATGGAGGACGGCGAGGCCCGTGGCGAACTTGGAGATGCGGACGGGGCGAATGCCGGCTCTCCAGAGCAGCCGGTCCAACGGGCCCGCTGCGCCGGCGGACTTGGTTTCCAGAATGACTTGGTCGCTCAACGTGAACGCGTGGTCAGGATCGGCGGTGTCCTCCCAGATCAGCCCGGTGTCCACGGTGATGCGGCCGGCACCCTCCGGAAGCAGGACGCTCTGGCGGCGGTAGCGCGAGGTGAGCACGGGATGTAGCTGCTCCAAGCCCTCCGGGCAGTGTCCCCAGGCGGCGTCGAGTCGCTCGGCGAGGTAGCGCCGGCCGGTAGGGGTCAGGGTCTGCGCGTGGCCGGGCGGGTGGGCGATCCGTTCTTTGATGGTCTGTCCGCGCCCTCCGCGCGTCTTGAGTTCCAGGAAGCTGCTTCCCGTGTCCTCGTAGGTGCGCGTGCGCACCTTGAAGCGACGCCGCCTCCGGTGCGCGGAGAGGTGGTAGCTGGCCAGGTCTTCGGTGTCGAAGTAGACGGAGTGGTAGCCGAAGTCCCGCCGGCCAGCGATCTCGAGGACGCGGCTGCCATCCGGCAGGTCCGCGAGGACCCGCTCGGCGGTGCCGGTGCCGAGGATGTACTTGCGGTCCGTGCGGTGCTGGAGCGCGGCGGCGGCGTTCATGGTCTCCAGGTCGACGCTCGGTAGGGAGGCGACGGGGGAGATCATGCGTGGCTCCGTTCCGCCGGCAGCACCTCGTGATTCGCTGTCGTCAGGGACCGTTCCGGGACGGAGAAGCGGACGTTGACCACCGTCTTGTCATTGATCAGATCCAGCTGCTGCGTCACGGCGGAGTGGACGCGCCCGCCCAGCAGGGCTTCGAGGCGTGCGTGCAGCTCGGCCTCGTCGGCGATTGCGCGGTCCAGAATGACGCTCTGCTGGCGGTAGGTGGGCAGCACGCGGGCGTGATCGGCCACCGCCATGACCGTCAGGATGAGCCCAACGAGCGCGATGGTCAGCCAGAGCGGTGTCTGATTGAGGCCGGCAATCAGGCCGATGGCCAGAGCCGAGAAGTAGTAGGCGATCTCATGCTGCTCGAGCTCGTTGGAGCGCAAGCGGATGATGGACAGGACACCGAACAGGCCCATGCCGACGCCGAGGCCGATGCTGGAACCGCTGAGCGTGGCCGCCACACCGAAGACACCGATGTTGATGCCCATATAGGAGACGGCGAGGTCGCGGCGGCGGTGGCGGCGCAGGTAGAGGCCGAAGGTCAGCAACAGGATGGCCAGCAGGTTGACGCCGGCGGCTAGCAACAAATTCACGGGGATTCTTCCTCAGGGGGATGGGGACGAATCCACTCTGCTGACCGAAGCTAAGCGATTGCTTTGAGAGGACGTTGATGGGGCTTTGAGGTTCTGTTCAGTTTCTGTGTGCGGTGAACAGACGGCTGCCGGGCGCGCTGTGTAGCGCGCCCGGCAGCCGAGGAGTGATGGCGGTTGCTAGGCCTACGCCAGCTGTTGGCGCTTGGAGCTGATCACGCCCGTGTTGAAGCCAGCGAGGTGCAGCCCGCCGTGGAAGCGCGCGTGCTCAATCTTCACGCACCGATCCATCACGACGTTGAGGCCGGCCGCCTCGGCGTCCCGGGCCACCTCCTCGTGCCAGGATCCCAGCTGCAGCCACAGCGTTTTGGCGCCGACGGCTTTGGCCTCCTCCAGCACGGTGGGAAGGTCATCGTGTTTGCGGAACACCTCGACCAGATCCGGGGCTTCCGGCAGGTCCGCCAGCGACTTGTAGACCGGCTGGCCGAGGATCTCGTCCGCCACCGGGTTCACAAAGTAGACGGTGTACTTCGAGGAGGACAGCAGGTACGTGGCCACAAAGTAACTGGCGCGGGAGGGCTTGTTGGACGCGCCGACGATCGCGATGGACTTTGTGTTGCGCAGGATGCCCAGCCGCTCGGCTGCGCCGGGGCCCTCCCACGTGCGGGTTTCCGTGCTCATTGGGCGGCTCCTGCCTGGGCGTTCGCGGCGCCGGCCACGGCGGCCGGTGCGGGGCTCGGCACGGCGCACGCGGCGCCGTCGTACTCGGTCACGGACGACGACGCCGCCCGCTGGGAGGCGTCCAGCGCTTGGTCCAAGTCCCAGAGGATGTCGTCGACGTCCTCGATCCCCACGGACAGGCGGATGAGATCCTCCGGCACGCCGCCCGCGACCAGCTGCTCCGGCGTGAGCTGCTGGTGGGTGGTGGAGGCCGGGTGCAGCACCAGCGTGCGCGCGTCGCCAATATTGGCTAGGTGGCTGGCCAACTGGAGCGACTCAATGAACGTCGCCCCCGCTGCGCGTCCGCCCTGGACACCGAAGCTGAAGACCGAGCTGATGCCCCGCGGGAACAGAGCCTGCGCCCGTTCGTACTGTGGGTGGGACGCAAGCCCCGCGTAGTTGACGTAGCTGACGCGCGGATCCGCCTCCAGCCATTCGGCCACCCGGCGCGCATTGGAGACGTGTTCTTCCATGCGCTGGGCCAGCGTCTCCACGCCCTGCAACAGCTGGAACGCGGACTGGGCCGGGAGCGAGGGGCCGAAGTCGCGCAGCTGCTCGCTGCGTAGCTTGGTCAGGAAGCCGTACTCGCCGAAGTTCGCCCACCAGGAAACGTTGCCGTAGCTCGGCACCGGCTCCGTCATGGTGGGGAAGTTGCCGTTGCCCCAGTTGAAACGCCCGGACTCAATCACCACGCCGCCGAGCGTGGTGCCGTGCCCGCCCAAGAACTTGGTGGCGGAGTGAATGACGATATCCGCGCCGTGCTCGATCGGCCGCAGGAGGTACGGCGGCGTGAGCGTGGAGTCCACCACGAGGGGAACGCCGGCGGCGTGCGCGACGTCGGCCAGGCCCGGCAGGTCGACCACGGTGCCGGACGGGTTGGACACCACCTCGGTGTACACGGCCTTGGTGTTCGGCTGGATGGCGGCGGCGAAGTCGGCGGCCTCCGTGGAGTCCACGAACGTGGTCTCGATGCCGAAGCGGCGCAGGCTCACATCCAGCTGCGTGATGGTGCCCCCGTACAGGCGTGAGGAAGCGACGATGTGGTCGCCCGCCTGGGCGAGCGCCGCGAAGGTGACGAACTCCGCGGACATGCCCGACGCCGTCGCGACCGCCCCAATGCCGCCCTCCAGAGCGGCCATGCGCTCCTCGAAGGCCGCGACGGTCGGGTTCCCGATGCGCGAGTAAATGTTGCCGTACTTTTGCAGCGCGAACAGGTTGGCGGCGTCGTCCGTGTCCTTAAAAACGAAGCTCGTGGACTGGAAGATCGGCACGGCCCGGGCGCCGTGCTCGGCATCCGGCGTCCCGCCGGCGTGCAGTGCGCGGGTGCGGAACCCGAACTGGTGGTCGGTCATTTAGGCGGTAGCTCCTTCGAAGTGGGTGACAGGCAGCAGGTCGGTGTTCAGCTCGGTGCCGTGCTGGCGGGCCAAGTCCGCCTCCAGCTCGCGAACGATCGGCAGCACGTCGCGGCCGAAGGCTTCGACTTCCTCCTGGAAGTGCAGGTAGCAGGTGAGCATGAGGTTCACGCCGATCTTCTTGAATTCGATGATGCGCTCGGCGATCTGTTCCGGGGTGCCGATCAGCTTGGACCGGAAGCCGTCGTTGTACTGGACCATGTCCTCAAACGTCGAGTCTGCCCACATGCCCTTGCCGTCCTGCGTGGACTGCCCGGCCTCCTTGACGGCCTCGGCGAAGCCCTCGACGGCCGGCCGGTGCGCCTTGGCGATAATCTCCCGCAGCGTCTCCGTGGCCTCGGCCTCGCTATCGCGGGCGATGACGAACCCGTTCAGGCCGAACTTCGGCGGCTGGGGTGCCCGGCGGGCACCGGACGCGGCGGCGGCCACGACGCCGGCGATGTTCTCCTGGAAGCCCTCGAGGGAGCGGCCGTTGGAGAAATACCAGTCGGCCGTCTTGCCCGCGGCGGCCTGGGCGGCCGTCGAGTTGCCGCCGAAGAAAATCTCCGGGTGCGCGCGCCCGGGGATGTCCAGCGGGGCGGGGTTCAGGGTGAATTCATCGATGTTGTAGTAGTCGCCGGAGTAGGAGAATCCCTGCTCGGTCCACAGCCCGCGGAGGATGTCGATGAATTCCTGCGTGCGGTCATACCGTGCGTCGTGCTCCAGCCACGGCAGGCCGAACTTGGTGAATTCGTCCTTGAGCCAGCCGGAGACGATGTTCACGGCGGAGCGCCCGCCGGAGATGTGGTCCGCGGTGATGATGAACTTGGCCAGCACGCCCGGGTGCCACATGCCGGGGTGCACCGCGGAGATGATGTTCAGCCGCTCCGTGGCGCCGAGCAGGGCCAGGGAAAAGCTGGTGGCCTCGTGCTGCTTGTCGGCACCGTAGCTGGCGGCGTAGCGCGTCTGCGTCAGCGCGTACTCGAAACCGGAGTGTTCCGCGATCTGGGCCAGCTTCTTGTTGTAGTCGAAGTCCCAACTGGTGCGCTGCTCGATCGTGGAGACGACGAGCCCACCGGAGACGTTGGGCACCCAATAGGCAAATTTGAGAGGGGTCTCCAGATCGGCGACCGGGCTGATAGAAGCGCTCATCGAAGCTCCTTGCGAACGGTCGCGCGCCGTGTTGTCCACGCCGCGCGAGGGTGTATGGGGCTCCCGAGGACAACGATGACCCACGGCACTGGCGGTGCCGGTGGACCAAGAAAGCGTGAAGCTTCTCCATCGTTTCTGGCAGTAGCACCTTTCCGGATGAATCCGGGTGGTTGCTGCGGCGTCGTAGAGCCAGATCTCTCAGCCGCTCGGGATGGTTGCTCTTCTAGTGTGAAGCCAACATGACGCCGCAGCAAGGAATGTTTACGCCGGTTGCGTCATGAACCGCGGCGCGGCCTAGAGAAAGTCGAGGCACAGCGCGGCCGAGAAGCCGGCCGTCGCGGCGATGCCGGTGGCGAGGTGCTGATCCTCGAAGGCCTCCGGGATCATGGTGTCGACGATCATGGCCAAGATGGCCCCGGCGGCGATCGCGTTGATGCCGGCCACCAGCGCTGGCGGCGCGGATTCGAGCGCCAGGAACCCCACCAAAGACGCCACGCCACACAGCACGGTCAGGCCCGCCCAGATGCCGAAGATGTAGGAGGCGGGGCGCTGCGCCCGCTTCATGCCGGCCGTGCTGGAGAGGCCCTCCGGGATGTTGGAGAGGAACACGGCGCCGAGCATTGCGGGGTTCACCGCGCCAGCCGTCACCATCGACAGGCCGAGCACCAGGGACTCCGGAATCCCGTCCAGTAGGGCGCCGACGGCGATCGCCGTGCCGCTGCCGGGGACGTCCTGTTCCGCCGGTTGCTGGGCGCCGGAGCGTTTGCGGTGCCGGGCACCGCGCGCCGCGAGCAGCGCGTTGGTGGCCACGAAGACGACGGCGCCGGCGAGCAGCCCGAACACGGTGGGCCAGAGTCCCCCGGTCTCCACCGCTTCACCGACGAGCTCGAAGGCCAGAGCCGCCAAGAGGACCCCGGCGCCGAAGGCCATGATCGCGGCGACCACCTTTTGCGGCACCCGGAAGAACCACGCGGCGGCGGAGCCGATCAACAGGGCCAGACCGCCGGCCGCACCGACGGAGAACGCCACGATCCATTCGGGCATACCTACCTCCTTGTGGGCCCAGCCTAGCCGCGGACGGGCCGCGACGTGCCCGTCGTGTGAGGGCGGGTCGGTAGGGTGGGCCCATGCTTGAGTTGTCCGCAGCGGAGGCCCGCCGCGCCGTCGTCAACGCCCACTTCGCCGTGCCCGCCGCGCACGCGTCCGACGTGCTGGAGAACGAACGCCTCATCCAACTCGACGGCATCAGCCGGGTGGACAAGGCCCACCGGTTGACCGTCGCCGCGCGCCTGAGTGCGCGGCACCGCGCGCAGGGGTACGACGCCGGGCTCTGGGGCAGTGCCACTGCCCGTTCCTTTGAGACGTTCACGGACGTCGCCTGCCTGTTTCCGCTGGGGGACTGGCCCCTGTTTGAGCTTTCCCGGCGCGGCTTTCGGGACCGGATGGCCGCGAAAGGGACCACCCCTCCACCAGAGTTGAAGGACAGCATCCTGCGGATCGTCGCCGACGCCGAGGGCGGGGCCACCATTGGGGACATCGAAGACGGCGGCCCGCGCGGCGGTAGCTGGGGCTGGAGCGAACGGCAAAAGGCCGCGGAGTTCATGCTCTGGTGCGGGGAGCTCGTGTGCACGCGGCGCAGCGGGATTAAACGCCTCTTCGACCTGCCGGCCTCCCGCATCCCCGCCCACCTGTTGAACGCTGAGCTCAGCGAGCAGCGGATGCTCACCGGGCTGGTGGCCTCCGCGCTGCGCGCCCTCGGCCTCGCCACGGTCCCGGACCTGCGCCGGCACTACCGCCTCAGCGCCGATGAGGTGCGCCGCGGGCTGGAAGGCGCCGGCGCCGTCGTCGTCCGGGTTGAGGGGTGGGGTGAGGAGGCCTATGCCCTCGCCGAGCCGGACACGTCCGTGGTGCCGACGACGCCGTCGCGCGGCAGCCGGATGATCGGGCCCTTCGATAACTTGCTGCGGAACCGGAAGCGGGCCGCCCGCATCTTCGGGTACGAGTACCTGTTTGAGGCGTACGTGCCGCAGGCCAAGCGCACCTATGGTGCCTACGTTCTCTCCGTCCTGCACGGGGACCGATTTGTGGCGCGGGCCGACGCGCAGCGGCAGGGGCGCGACGTGCACTTGCACCGGGTGTTCGGTGAGCCGGGCGTTCCAGGGCGCATCGTCGACGCCGCGGTGCGCCGGGCCGGGAACCATTTGGCGAAGCAGCTCGGCGGCGAGCTGGTGAGGAGTCAGGGATGAGCGAACTCAAGCGGCTGGCCGCGGTGCTGGCGAACGCTGATCAGCGGCGCGTGCTGGCCCGGCTGTTGCTCGGCGAGGAGGCCGAGCCGGAACTCGACCGGGTGAAACCGAAGGCGCGCGAGAAGACCCGCCGCGCACTGTTGGACGCGGGGCTCGCGGAGGACAGCGGTGGCGTGCTGGCGCTCCGCGAGTCAGTGTTCAAGGAGCTCTTGGCCGCCGAGGCCCCGCCGCGCCGGGAGGGCCTCGACCGGTTCCGTCAGGGCGCGCGGGTGGTGCAGTGGCCCGCTCAGCAGGCCGAACGGTACCGATTGATGGCGCAGGTAGCGGCGGAGGTTCTGCAGCCGGGCGAGGAAGTGAGCGAAGCGGAGCTGAATGGTCGGCTCGTTGCTGTGCACGAGGACACCGCGTTCGTGCGGCGGTACCTGGTGGACCACGCGTTGGTGCGGCGCGCACCGGACGGATCCGTCTATTCGCTGTCCGGAGCCGACGAACCGTCATCGTGACGCCCGCCGCAGCGGCCTGCCTAGGCCGAGGCTAGGGTGGAATCATGGCGAACACACTGGTGATGGTGCGGCACGGGCAGACCGACTGGAACGCGGCGGGCAAGCTGCAGGGTCAGGTGGATATCCCGCTGAACGAGGCGGGGCGTCAGCAAGCGCGCGAGGCCATCGCCGAGCTGCACGAGCTGGGACGCGCGGTGGGCGGCTGGGACGTCGTCGTCTCCTCGCCGCTGGGCCGCGCAGCCGAGACGGCGCAGATCATCGCGGACGGACTGGCCCTTCCGCTCGGAGAAACCGACCTAGGGCTCATTGAGCGGTCCTTCGGTTCCGCCGAGGGGGCCGAGGTGTGGGGCCTGACCGACGAGGAGAAGGAGTCCCTCTTCGCCGTTGCCGAGCCGGAGGCTGAGGTGGCCGCTCGCGGGATCGATGCCCTGCGGCGGACCGCGCAGCTGTATCCCGGACGCAACGTCCTGGTCGTGGCGCACGGGACGCTGATCCGGCTGACGCTGAACGAGCTCACCGGCTCCGAATACCCGCGGATCGATAATTGTGAGGCCGTCGAGGTGGACACCACGCTGATCGTCGAGCCCGCGGTGTAGGCCAGCGCCCCGAAGCGGCGCCAGCGTCGACGGCGCGCTCCACGCCGGGGGAACTGCCCGAGGGGCGGCCGGTTAGCCCCGCTGCTGGCGGGAGGCCTTACGCTGGCGACGCTTCTGGGCCTTCAAGGCGATGATCCGTGCCGCGCCCGCGAGGGCCACAATGATGCCGCCAGCCACCGCCGATCCCAGCACCAAGACGCCCACGTTGATGGAACCGGACCACCCGAAGTAATTCAGGGACGTGTCCTGCGGGTTCTGGTAGATGAAGATGATCAGGAGCACCAGCACGATCAGGGAGACGATGGTGGTGGCCCAGATAGCACCGGAGCGCGTGGTGGTCATCCGGTCCTGGTACTCCGCCGGGGTCTCCTCCGGCTTCTTCTTCGGAGTTTCCTGTTTGGTGGGGGCCAGCTCAATGTCCGGGGTGGTTCCGGCGTCCTGCGTACCGGTGGTCTCCAGCGGCTCGTTCTTCTCCGGCGTCGTCTCCTTGGCGGCCATGATGATCCTTCCCGAGGGGTCCTTGCAGCGTGGCGGCGGCCCTGCACCGCCCGTATGCATGAAACTACACGTCACGGGGCGGTGAGGCTACGTTGGGGCGGGACATGCGGAGCCGGCGTTGAGAAAAATGCGGGTCACCACCTCACAATGTGTACAGGTCCAGCGTCTACAGGGTGTGAGTGATGGAAAGGAACCGGGCGTGAGTCCCCGGCCAGCCGCTGCGCTGCCGCCGTTCGAATCCGTGGTGCAGCAGCACGGGGTCGCCGTGCTGCGGCTCTGCCGCGCCCACGTGGGCGCCCAGGAGGCCGACGACGTCTGGCAGGAAACGTTCCTCGCCGCGCTGCGCGCCTACGGGCAGGGACTCGAGATTGCGGATTATCAGGCGTGGTTGATTCGGATCGCTCGCAACAAGGCCATCGATCACCTGCGTGCGGCGGGGCGCCGCCCGGAGCCCGTCGCCGAGGTGGGCGACGACGTGGCCGCCGCCGTGCCGGACGTGGCCGATCCGGACGCGTCCGTGTGGGCCGACGTCGCCCGGTTGCCCCCGAAACAGCGCCAGTGCCTCGGGTACCGGTACCTCGGTGGGCTGAGTTACGCGCAGACCGCCGAGATCCTCGGCGGGACGGCGGCGGCAGCGCGCCGGGCGGCCGCTGATGGCATCGCCACGCTCCGGCGCCAACAGCAGGAAAGCACAGAGCAACGGACGGCAGAGGGGAGCACGTCATGACGCCGGGAATGCATGACCGGGCGGACACCACCGTGGGGGACGCCGCAGCGGAGGAGGACGCGCGGCACGTCGCAGCGCTCCGGCGCCAGCTGGTGGGGGCCGCGGAGGCGGCCGGCATCGTCGACGTCGCCTACCGGGTGGTCGATTCCCCCGTGGGGCCGCTGCTGGTGGCGGCCACGGAGGACGGTTTGGTGCGGGTGGCGTTTTCCAGCGAGGGGCACGAGTCCGTGCTGGAACACCTCAGCCAGAGCATCAGCCCCCGCGTGTTGCAGGCGCCGGGGCGGCTCGACGACGCCGCACGCCAGTTGGAGGCGTACTTCACCGGCCGCAGCCAGACCTTTGACCTGCGGGTCGACTTGCGGCGCTCCACGCCGTTTCGCAGGCGGGTGCAGGAGTACCTGCCGCTGATCGAGTTCGGACAGACCGCCTCGTACCGTCAGGTGGCCGAGCAGGTCGGTAGCCCGCGGGCCGTGCGCGCCGTCGGGACCGCCTGCGCCACCAACCCGCTGCCGATCGTCATCCCGTGCCACCGGGTGTTGCGCAGCGACGGTGGGCTCGGCGGGTATCTCGGCGGCACGGACGCCAAAGCGGAGCTGCTGGCTCTCGAGGGCCACCCGCCAGCGGGGTCAGGCCAGGGGCTGTTGCTATGAGTCGCGCGCTGTTCGACGCCGACTTTGGCGACCGTGCGCCGCGGCTCCTCGCGCCCGGGGCCGTGCACGTGCCCGGGTGGTTGGAACCGGAGGCCCAGCGGTGGATTGCCGAGCAGTTCCGCCGCTGGGCGGCCGGGCCGGTCCCTCCGCGCGGGGCCCGCATCCGGGGGCATGAAATGTCGGTGAAGACCGTCTGCCTCGGCTGGCACTGGCAGCCCTACCGGTACTCCCGCACGGCGGACGATGTGAACGGCCGCCCGGTGCTGGACCTGCCGGACTGGATGGTGCGCATGGGCCGCCGCGCGCTCGCCGACGTCGAGCAGGACCCAGCGGTGGCCGCCTTCGCGGGCGAGTCCGCGACGTACCGACCGGACACCGCGCTGGCGAACTTTTACACCGAGTCCGCCAGCATGGGCATGCACCAGGACAAGGATGAGAAGTCCGGCGCGCCCGTCGTGTCCATTTCCCTCGGCGATGCGTGCACGTTCCGCCTCGGGAATCCTGAACACCGTGGCAGGCCATACCGGGACATTCTCCTCGCCTCGGGCGACCTGCTGATCTTTGGCGGGCCCTCCCGCTTCGCCTATCACGGGGTGACTAAGGTCCACCCGGGCACCGCCCCCGCGGACTGCGGCGTCGAGGGCGGCCGCATCAACATCACCCTGCGGGAGACGGGCCTGAGCGGCTAAACCACTACAGTAGCTGTGAGCCGTTGTGTACCCAGGGGAGACGATGACCACGCACGCCTACCGCCACCTTTCCAGCGCTGCCTTTGCGGTGCTCGCCGCGGGAATCGCTCTCAAGCCCACGCTGGGCGAGCTCACCATGTGGGTGGTGGGCCTCGCCGCCCTCGCCGCGCTGGTGCTGCCGCCACTGGTCAATCAGGAGATTCGCCAGACGTACGCCAGCGCGGGTCTCAAGGCCGGCGACGGGCTGTTGCTGCCGGCGGCCGTCATTCTCGCGGCGATCTTCATCTCCGGCAGTGATCCCGGATTCTGGAACGTTGCCCTCGGCGCACTGACCCTCGCGGTCGGCTACTTCATGGGCACCAGCTTCTGGCGCCAGGCACTCGCGAAGGCGGAGTCGGCGCGGCAAGACGAAGCGCGCGGGCAGGACGACGGCGGCCCGGCGGGCCCCACGCCCTAAGGCGCGAGGGGCTGCTGTTCCGGGTCTTCCTGCGTGCCCGGAGCGGCGAGGTCGCTTGCTGCCGCGGCGGTGTCCGGGCCCTCCGGGACGGAGACGCTGGCCGCCGCAGGCGGTTCCTCGCTCGCCTCGGTCGTCGTTGGGGGTGCTGGCGGGACCGGAGGAGCAGCGGCCGGCGGTTCAGGCGCTGGTAGCGCGGCCGGTTCCGGGGCGGGCGCGGGCTCTGTTGGTTCAGCCGAGGGCGTCGGCGCTGGCGCCGGATCCGCGGACGGTTGGGCCGTGGCGGTAGCGTCCGTCGGTGTCGGTGTCGGTGTCGGTGTCGGTGTCGGTGTCGGTGTCGGTGTCGGTGTGGGGCTCGGTGTGGCCGACGGCGGGGGAGTCGCCGGCACCGTTTCGCTCGGCGTGGGCGTGGGCGTGGGCCGCGGAGTCGGTGGTGGCGTCGGCGTGCTGGTGGGACGCGGTGCGGGCGACGGCGAGGCGGACGGCGTCGGCCGAGGCGAGACGGCGGGGGTCGGTGAGGCCGCCGTCGATGGTGCTGAATGGTCGCTGTTCGGCTGCGAGCTCTCCGGGGGGCGCGTCTGCGCAACGCTCGATCCGGCGGTACGGGGCGGATTGACCGCCTGGCTGAGGCGTTCCTGCTCCGCGGGCGAGAGCGGGATGGGCTGGCCGGGAACGCGCGGCACGTAGAGGGCCGGGTTGGTCCATTTCCCGTCCGTGTACACCTCGAAGTGCACGTGGCAGCCCGTGGAGTTTCCCGTGGTCCCGGCCAGCGCGATGAGCTGACCCTGGGCCACCTCCTCGCCGACGCGCGCCACTAAACGCGAGTTGTGGCTGTACGCGGTCTCGATGCCGTGGCCATGATCAACCCGCACGCGGTACCCGGAATGCTCCGCCCAAGCAGACTGCGTGACAACCCCGGCCTCCGCGGCGCGCACGGGCGTCCCGCACGGCACGGCGTAGTCCTGGCCAATGTGGAGGTGGGAACCGGGTCCCGTGGGGTTCTGGCGCCAGCCGAACAGGCTGGTCAGCCGGAACTGGGCCACGGGGTGCGTCAGCCTCAGATCACCGGGTAATCCGGCGTCCGCGCCCTGCTGGGCGATCACCGCCGCGGCAGCCGTCACGGACCCACCGTCTGCCGCGGCGTCATCGGTCAGGAACTCGGCGCGCTCGGAGAGCACCGTCCCGTGGGTGCCGACGCGAATGTCGGTGACTTCGGCCAAGGGGATGTGGGAGAGGTCCACGGGTGCCACGGCGGCGGCGCGCTGCGGTTCCCAGGAAATACCTACCGCCGCCGGGCCGGAGAGCGCGGTGAAGGTCACCGCGAGGGCCGCGCAGGTCGCAGCAGTCCGTGCTCCCATCTTCACGATGAGCGCGCCACCGGCGCGATGCCGTGGCCTTCTGATCCGTGCCGCGATTGCCATGGGTCCCTGCCCGTTCAATGACACCCGGAAATAACGATTCGATATCTACGGTAGACACGATTCGGTCACGGCAACAGGGGTCCGGCCTGAAAATTTGAAGAATAAATCAGCGCGCGCCGCAGATGGTCTCGATCTGCGCCACACACGGCTCATTCTGCAGGCTGGTGGTGTCCCCGAGCGGCGTCTGCTCGAACAGCTGCGTGAGCAGCCGCCGCATGATCTTGCCCGAGCGCGTTTTGGGCACGTCCGGCACGAACACCACGTCCCGGGGCTTCGCGATGGGCCCGATCTCCCGGGCCACCTGCTCGCGCAGCACTCGCACGGCCTCCCGCACGGCGTCCGGCAGGTGCTCCGCCGCCTCGTTCCCGCGGGCGACGACGCCGACGAGGGAGCGATCCGCGGGGACCACAAAAGCGGTGGCCGCGTGGCCGGTCTTCGCATCCGGCGTGGGGCAGACGCCCGCCTCCACCACGGCGGGGTGGGACACCAGCGCGGATTCGATCTCGATGGTGGAGAGCAGGTGCCCGGAAATGTTAATCGCATCGTCAATGCGGCCGAGGATCCACGCGTCCCCGTCCCCATCAAACTTGGCGCCATCGCCAGCGAGGAACCACCCCTGCTCCACGTAGTCCTCCCAATAGGACGTGTAGTAGCGCTCCGGGTTCCCCCACACGGTGCGAGCCATCGAGGGGCTGGTGGAGGTGAGCACGATCTTGCCCTGGGCGCCCACCGCCACGCGCGCGCCGTCGTCGTCCACGATGTCGATCCCGACGCCGGGCAGCGGGCGCGTGCCCGAGCCGGGCTTGAACGCGGTGTCTGTCGGGCGCGGCGACAGCACGGTGGCACCGGTCTCCGACTGCCACCACGTGTCCACCATGGGAATGCCCGCCGCCGGGTTGACGGGGTCCAGTGCGTCCCGGCCCACCTGCGTGCGCAGCCAGCGCCACGCCTCGGGGTTCACGGCCTCGCCGACGGTCCCCGCCAAGCGGATCGACGAGAGGTCGTAGCTCTGTGGGATGCCGTCCGGGAACCAGCCCATGAGTGAGCGCACCAGCGTCGGCGCCGTGTAGTAGCTGGTCACGCCGTAGCGCTGGATGATCTCAAAGTGGCGGCCGGGGTGTGGCGCGTTCGGTACGCCCTCGTAGATCACTTGAGTGACGCCGTTGGAGAGCGGACCGTAGATCTCATAGGTGTGGGCGGTCACCCACGCGAGGTCTGCGGTGCACCAGTGCACGTCGTTCTCCCGCTCGGCCGGGTCCGGGTGGCTGAAGAGGAATTCGTGGGACCAGCTGGCATTGGTCAGATAGCCGCCGGTGGTGTGCACCAGGCCCTTGGGTTTCCCCGTGGTGCCGGAGGTGTACATGATGAACAGGGGCGTTTCGGCGTCGAAGGCCTGAGCCCGGTGAGTGCGCGGCTGGGGGTCGACGACGTCGTGCCACCACACGTCGCGGCCCGCGGTCCACGGCACGTCCGTGTGGCCGGTGCGCTTAATGACCAGCACGTTTTCGATGTTGTTCTCACCCGCGACGGCGGCGTCCGCGTTGTCCTTCACCGCCACGGCCGCGCCGCGGCGGAACTGACCGTCCGTGGTGACCAACAACTTGGCGCCGGTGTCCTCCACCCGGAACTTCAGGGCCTCCGCGGAGAACCCGCCGAACACGAGCGAATGGATGGCGCCGATGCGCGCGCAGGCCAAGGTGATCACGATCGTCTCCACCAGGACGGGAAGGTAAATCACCACGCGATCGCCCTGCCCGATCCCGAGGGATTCCAGCGCGTTGGCGGCTTGGCTGACCAGTTCCGTCAGCTCGGCGTACGTGACGGTGCGGGTGTCGCCCGGTTCGCCCTCGAAGTGGAGCGCCACCTTGTCCCCGCGCCCGGCCGCCACGTGCCGGTCCGCGCAGTTGACGGCGGCGTTCAGTGTTCCGCCCTCAAACCAGCTGATGCGGGGCCCGCGCCGCGCCTCGGCGTCGGCCGGCACCAGGGTGTGCGCGGTGTGCCACTCGGTGTCCCACGTCAGCCGGCGGGCGGCGGCCTCCCAGTGAGCGATTCGCTCGGCCTCGCTCCACCGCTGTTCGGCGGCCTCCGCCGCGGTGCGGGCGGTGAGGTTTGGGGCCGGTTCGCTGCTCGTGTGCGCGGTTTCGGGTACGGCGGCAGGGGGCGTTTGAGTGCTCATCAGTCTCCATCGGTCCTGGCGTTAGCACCAATGCCGGGTGCCGTGGGGCACCTGCGGTGGTTGCTGCGGCGTCGTCAAGCCAGATCTCTCGGCCGCTCGGGATGGTGTGCTGACTCCACTCAACGCCACACGGGCGGTGCGAGGCAAAACGGGTGACGCCGCGCGCAATATTGTGATGGGCTCCGCCACACCGTCGTCTGGCATCTGCCCGCGGCGCGCGGCAGAATCGAGAGTATGGACACTGCAGGACAGAACGACGCCGGCGCGGGTGCACTAGGCCGCCCGGCGAATGACTCGCCGGTTACGGAACCTACTCCGGCCGAGCGCGGACGTTTTGTCGAGCGAATTCTCTGGACCTTCGCCGCCGGGGCGGCGGTTTATGCGCTGGTGTTTGCGTTGATCTCCGGCGGGCTGGGGCACCTCGTCGTCGGGCGGCCACCGGCACTGATCGTGACGCTGTTGATTGGCGCGTTTCCCCTCGTGATGATGCTGGCCGGTTATCTGGCTGCGCGGCCGGTGGAGGCGTACCGGGGTGTGGCGCTCATTGGCATCTTGCTGGGCGCGGCGCTCACGATCTTCGGCTTTTCGCATGGCGCAGTCCATGCGGTCACCGGCATCGGGCTCTTGCTGTGGGCGTTTAAGACGCGGGAACAGATCCTCGTTTGGGCGGGCGTCGCCAGCCTGGTGCTCACCGCGGCACACCTGTTCGTGGGTGGGCTCATGGTGCCGGCAAGTTATGCAGAGACTCGGCCGGATGCCTTCGGGCCCGCGTTCACCGTGGCACCCTACTGGGTCGGCGTGCTGTGCGCGCTGATGCTGGCTGCTTGTGCCATCGCCCAGTGGTTCCGCCGCCGACGAGCGGCCGCCTAGCGCCGCCGTCGTCTGGCATCTGCCCGCGGCGCGCGGCAGAATCGAGAGTATGGACACTGCAGGACAGAACGACGCCGGCGCGGGCCAGGCGCCCCAGCCCAGCGCGGCTCACGCGGCGGAAACCAGCCGCTTCACCTCCAAATTGCTGTGGATCTACTCGGTGGCCTTCGTGCCGTGGGTGATTGTGGCGATCGTTCTGGCTGGCATGGCGCAGCAGGGTGGCGGGGATGCGGCCCTCTCCGGGGCCGCCCTGTGGCTATGGTTCCTCGCCGCGGCGGCCCCCACCGCCGCGGCCATTGGTGTGCTGTTCATCGCGCGTTCCCACCCCGCGCCCGCTGTGGCGCAGACGGCGCTGATCCTCGCCGGGGTGAGCCTGCTGCTGCTCGTGACGGCCTTGATGTTCGGCGCGCCAAAGCTCACGCTGCTCGCCATGTTGGCCGTCTGGGCGGCGGTGCTGCGCACGCACTGGATGACCGTTGCCGCGGGCGCGATGCTCGTGGCGTTGGCGGCGCCCCTACTCCTCGCCCCACTGGTGGGCAGCGGGGCGGTCCCCGCTCAGACCGTGCCGGTGATCGACGCCGCGATGCTGGGCACCCTCATCGCGTGCGCCGTCAAGGCCCGCACCACGGCGGCCGAGCGCCGGTCCTAGGTCCAGCGCTTGATGGCCCAGCGCTCCACCAGTCCCAACACGGCGTCGGACAGCTTGCCGATCACGGCGAGCAGGATGATGGTCAGGATCAGCCGGTCCGTGCGCCCGTTGTACTGAGAGTCCGTCAGCAGGAAGCCAAGTCCCATCGAGGACGCGATGAGCTCCGCCGCAACGAGGAACAGCCAGGCCTGCGCGAGCGCGAGCCTCAGGCCAGAGAAGATGGACGGCACCACGGCCGGCAACTGCACGGCCGTGAGGAGTTTGACCCCGCGCATGCCGAACGCCCGCGCCGCCTCGATGAGGTTCTTGTCCACGTGGCGCAGCGCCAAGTAGACGGTAGTGAAGACGGGGAAGAACGCACCGATCGCGATCAGGGTGACCTTGGAATCCTCGCCGATCTTCATCCACAGAATCAGCAGCGGAACCCACGCCAGCGACGGCACCGCCCTGAAGGCCCCGATGGTGGGGGAGAGCAGCGCGTCCGCCAGCCGGGACAAACCGACCAGCGAACCCGCGGCCAGGCCCACGAGGCCACCGATGGCGAAGCCCAGCAGCACGCGCTGGGTGGAAATGCCGATGTGAGGGCCCAGCTCTCCGCGCTCCATGAGCTCCACACCCGCACTCCACACGGCGGTGGGAGAGGGCAACTGCACCGGGGAGAACACGCCCAAGGCGGTGGACAGGTACCACGCCGCGAGCATGACCACGGGCACGACGGCGCCGAGGATCACGCGCCCGCCCGTCGTGTTCAGCAGCCGCGAGGCGCCGCGGCCCGACGGTTCGGTGGCGGGTTGCTCTCGCTCGCTGGCCGGCTCGACCGCGCTGGACCCGAAGGAGCCTACGGCGACGTGCGCGGCGACGTCGTGCTCCGGCGTCTCGCGGCTACTGTGCGTGTGCGGGGTGGGGCTCATGATGACTCCGTGATGGTGGAGGAGTCGGCGTTCTCGGCGAAGGACGGGTCAAAGAGCGTCTCGAGGGCCTCGTCAATGCTCTCCTGATCGGAGACATCGCCAATTTCCACGAAGATCGGGCCGACGGCCTCGAGGACGCTGCGCTGGGCATCGCCCGGCACGGGGTCCACATCGAGGTTGGACCGCTCGAGGATGACCTTGTTGGCGATCGGCTCTTCGAGGCCCGCGACGTCCGCGAGGATTTCCGCCGTTTCCTCTGGATTCTCCGCGGCCCACTCACGGGCCTTCTGGTAGGCGTCGATCACGGTCTGGGCCAGCTCGGGCTCGTTCTCGAGGAAGTCCTCGGTGGCGTTGAGGAATCCGTACGTGTTGAAGTCCAGGTTGCGGTACATCAGCTCCGCGCCCTCTTCCTCGGCGCCGGCCATGATCGGGTCAAGGCCTGCCCACGCGTCCACGGAACCGTTGTTCAGCGCCGACCAGCCGTCGGCGTGCTGCAGGTTCTCCACCGTGACGTCGTCAATGGTCATCCCGTGCTCCTGCAGGGTCTGCACCAAGAAGAAGTAGGGATCCGTGCCCTTGGTGGCGGCGATCTTCTTGCCCCGCAAATCCTCGACGGAGGCGATGTCCGAGCCCTCCGGCGTGACAATCGCGGACCATTCCGGCTGCGAGTACATGGCGATGGTCTTGATGGGCGTGCCGTTGGCGCGGGCCAGCAGGGCGGCGGAGCCAGCGGTGGATCCCACGTGCAGCGCCTCGGAGCGCAGCCCCTCGTTGGCCTTGTTGGAGCCGGCGGACTGCAGCCAGTTCACCTCGACGCCCTCGTCCTCGAGCGTCTCCTCCAGCCAACCCTGATCCTTGATGATCAGGCTCAGCGGGTTGTAGGTGGCGAAGTCCACGTTGAGGGTCTCCGCGCTGGCTTCGGCATTCTCGCCGGCGCAGCCAGTGAGGGCCACGGTGGCGGCCACGGCGGTGGTCAGTCCCAGCAGGCGGTGGGTGCGGGTCAAAGATTTCATGATGCTCCTGATGATGAGTGCGAGGTGATGCGGTACGGAAAGGTGTGTGGGGCCGGGCGGTAGCGCGGCGGGGAGGTGAGCGCCAGGCGTGGGTGGGCCGGGTGCGCCCGGTGCGTGGGGCGGCCGCTCATCGAGGTGAACGACGGCGGCGCGTCGGTGGGCGCCGGACGACGCCGTCGTCCTAGTGCCGGTGGGGGTCCACGCCGAGCTCTTCGAGCAGGCGTGAGCGCAAGGCGCTGAGCTCTGTTCCGGAACGGTCCCGCGGGCGCCGACCGGGGACCTCAAGGCATTCGGCGACGGTGGCGCCGTCGGTGCCCGGCGTGCGGCCGAGGACCAGGATGCGGTCCGCGAGTTGGAGGGCCTCATCCACGTCGTGGGTGACCAGCAGAATGGTTGCCGGGTGCTTGGCGTGAATGTCCAGCAGCAGGTCCTGCATCTTCAAGCGCGTGAGCGCATCCAGCGCGCCGAACGGCTCGTCTAGCAGGAGGACGCCGGGCCGGCGGGCCAGTGCGCGGGCGAGCGAGGCGCGTTGGGCCATGCCGCCGGAGACCTCGCGCGGCCGGTGATCGGCGTGCGCGGCGAGTTCTACGTGCTCCAACAGTTCCGTGACCAACTGCTGGCCCGCCGACTTGTCGGTGCCGCGCGGCAGGCCCACCGCGACGTTGTCCCGAATCGACTTCCACGGCAGCAGGCGGGGTTCCTGGAACGCGAACGCCGCGGACTCGGCGATGCCGGTCACCGGTGTGCCGCCGATCCGGACGGCGCCGGTGGTGGGGGAATCCAGCCCGGAGACGGCGCGCAGCAGCGTGGATTTGCCGCAGCCGGAGGGCCCGAGGATGGCCAGGACCTCTCCGGGGCGCACGTCAAGGGTGATGTCCCGCAGCACGGTGGCGGAGCCGAAGGCCTTGGACACCGCGTCGAAGGTCACGGGCAGGGCGCGCTCCGAGGCGACGGGCGCGGCGGTGCTGGCCGTCGTGGCTGCAGCGGGGGACAGCGTAGAGGAAGTCATGCTCATCTCCATCGGTCCTGGCGTTAGCACCTTTCCGTCATGACGGATGGTTGCTGCGGCGTCGACGAGCCAGATCTCTCAGCCGCTCTGGATGGTTGGTGTGCACTACTAAAGACTGAACATGACGCCGAGCGCAACGTCGTGGGCCTTCATGTGACGCGATGTTGAGCCATCGGCGGCCTCGAAGACGCGCTGTGGCGTCCGGACCGGCCCCTCAATCCGTGTTTAGTAAACGTTTGCGTGGCCCAAATCACCACCTCTAGTGTCGAGGGCAGTCGTCACGCAAACGATTACGTGACGACGCCGGATGCGGCACTGCTTACGCAACACAGGCGCCGGGTGCCGTCCGGCAGGCGAGGTCTCAACGGGAGGGAGAAGAACGTGGCGACGATCCGCGAAGTGGCAGCTCGAGCGGGCGTCTCCGCCGCCACGGTGTCGCGCGTCGTTAACGGCGTTCCCGGCTTTTCTGAAGGGACCCGGGAGCGCGTGAAAGCCGCCATCGACGAGCTCGGCTACGAGCCAGACTCGCTTGCCCGCGGCCTGAAGACCTCGCAAAGCGCCCTTCTCGGCGTCTTGGCGCCGGCGGTGTCCGACGCCTTGGCCTCCCAAATCCTCAGCGGCGTGGAAAGTGCCGCGCGGGAATCCGGGCACGCCGTCATGCTGGGACGCACGGGAGCTGGCGCCGAGCTGGCCACCGACTACCTCAGGACGCTCCGGGCCTACCGGCCCGCCGGCGTCGTCCTCATTTCCTCCGCGATCACTCCGGACATGCGCCGCGCCGCGGGATCGCGCATCCCCCTGATCTCCGTGGCCATTCGCAAGGGCAGCGAGTTCGCCAGCATCGCGATCGACGACGAGCTGGCGGCCTATGAGGGGACCAAAGCACTCCTCGACGCCGGGCACCGACGCATTGGGCTCTTGGCCGGGGACGAGTCGTCGGTCCTCGTGAACAAGCCTCGCGAACGCGGCTACCGCCGCGCGATGGCTGAGGCCGGGGCCACACCGCTGGAAGAGCGTGGCAACTCGCTCTATGAAAGCGCACTTCCGGCCCTCGAGAGACTGTGGCGGCGCGACCCCGGCCTGACCGCAATCTTTGCCCTCAGCGATGAGATGGGCGCCGCCGCCGTCAACGAGGCGCAGCGCCGAGGCCTCCGCGTCCCGGATGATCTTTCCGTGCTGGGATTCGATGACACGCCAACCTCCCGGCATGTCCATCCGCCCCTCAGCACGGTGGCCCAGCCCTTGGTACCCATGGGCGAACTCGCCGTCAGAGTTCTGCTTGGCGAACACGGAAGAAACCGCATCCTGCCGCACCGATTGATCACGCGGGGAACCACCGGCCCCGTGCCTGCCTACTCGCCCTAGCGATTCCCACACACCCACCATCGCGCCGCTGACTGGCCGCGTTCGACACGCGAGTCCGCAGCGCCGTACTGAGTCCTGCCCAGAAACCCTGTTCATCAACCCGCCCGCACCACCGTTCCACGAGGAGAAACATCATGAAGCAACGTCGCTCGAATCGTCCCTTCGCCGTCACGGCCATCGTCTCCATCGGCGCCCTCGCGCTGACCGGCTGCAGCTCGGCCGCGAGCTCTGAATCCGGTGACCCGCAATCCTTCGAAGGGCGAGGTCCCATCACCTATGTCAGCAGCCCGGATTCCTCCGGGGCAGCGCAGGAAACCATTGACGCCTGGAACGCGGAGCACCCGGACGAGCAGGTGGAGTGGATCGAGCTCCCCCTAGACGCCGATCAGCAGCGTCAGCAAATGGTGCAGAACGCCCAACTCGAATCGGACACCTACACGGTTCTCAACCTCGATGTGGTGTGGACCAGTGAATTCGCCGCCAACCGCTGGATTGCTCCGTTGCCCGAAGACGAGTTGCCGGTGGCGGAGATGATCCCCGCGACGGTTGAGGCCGGCACGTACGCGGATCAGCTCTTTGCCGCCCCGTATTACACCGATGGGGCGCTGCTCTATGGGCGGTCTGACCTGTTGGACGCGGCCGGGGTGCAAATGCCGCAGACGTGGGATGAGATGCAGGCTGCGTGCGATGCGGTGTTGGCGTTGCCTGAGGCCGAGGGCATGAGCTGCTACGCCGGGCAGTTCGACAAAAATGAGGGCCTGACGGTGAACTTCAGCGAGGCCGTCACCTCCGCCGGCGGCACCCTGTTTACTGAAGACGGGCAGCCCAGCGTTGACACGCCGGAAGCCCTGACGGCGCTCAACTTCCTGGTGGACGGATTCGAGTCGGGAATGATCCCGGAAAAGGCCATCACCTTCCAGGAAGAACAGGGGCGTCAGGCCTTCCAAAGTGGTGACCTCGTGTTCCTGCGCAACTGGCCATACATCTACAACCCGCTGAGCGCCGAGGACGGGTCCAGCGAGGTAGCGGGGAAGTTCGAGGTTGCCCCGATCCCGGGCTTGGAGAGCACGGGCGTTTCCACGCTGGGCGGCCGGAATCTGGCCGTCTCCACCTTCGCCGAGAATAAGGCCACTGCGCTGGACTTCATCGACTTCTTTGTCAGCCGTGAGCAGGAGGGCCAGCGCCTCGAGCTCAGCTCACGGGCCCCGGTCTACGGCGAGTACTTCGAGGACGACGACGTGGTGAGCTCGTTGCCCTACCTGCCCACTCTGTTGGGTTCCATTGAGTCGGCCCAGCCCCGGCCCAAGACCGTCCAGTACGGCCAAACCACCGCCGCGATTCAGGACGCCGTCTACGCCGCCATCACCGGCGAACAGTCGCCCGAAGACGCGCTCGCGGAGCTGCAGGTGCTGCTCACGTCCCAGACCGCGAGCCAGTAGCCCGAACCGGCCGATTCGCCTGACCAGCAGGCGACCCGTGAACCGATCCTTAGGAATCTCATGACGCCTCCCACCGCGGCCACCGCGCCGAAAACGTCTCAGCCGCCCGAGCTGCCTCCAACTGATCCGAGAGGGCACACCGCCGACTCGCCGGCGCCGCGGGGCGCCACACCCGCCCCGCGCCGGCAGGACGGCAAAGCGGCAGCATTTCTCCTGTCGCCCACCCTCATCGTCCTGGCACTGGTCATTTTCTACCCGCTCCTGTCCGCGGTAGGGCAGTCCCTGTATTCCTCTGATGCGGGACTCGATGATCAGGGATTTGTGGTGCAGGGTGATGTCTTCGTCGGCCTGCAAAATTACGCGCAGATCTTTGCGGGCCCGGAGAGCGCGCGTTTTTATAACGCTCTCTGGAACACCACTTTCTTCACCGTGGTGTCCGTGGCTCTCGAAACCGTCATCGGCGTGATGTTTGCGTTGATGATGAACCGCGCCTTCAAGGGCCGCGCGTTCTTGCGGGCCGCCGTTCTGGTCCCGTGGGCCATTCCGACGGCGGTGTCCGGCCTGTTGTGGCGCTGGATGTTCCAGACGGACGGAATCGTCAACACGTTGAGTGGCGCGCAGGTTCTTTGGACGGCCGAGGGGATGGCGGCCCAGGTTGCTGTCATTACCGCTGAAGTCTGGAAGACGGCACCCTTCATTGGCTTGCTGGTGCTTGCGGGTCTGCAGATCATTCCCGAAGAGGTGTACGAGGCCGCCAAGCTCGATGGCGCGACCGCCTGGCAGCAGTTCTGGTCCATCACGCTGCCTCTGGTGAAACCCGCGCTGCTGGTGGCGGTGCTGTTCCGCTTGCTGGATGCGCTACGCATGTTCGATTTGCCCTTTGTGCTCATTGGGCCGCGGAAGGAGTCCGTCGAGACCCTTTCCATCTTGGCGTGGGACTCCGCCAACCAGCTCGAGTACGGCATGGCGTCCGCGTTTGCCGTGGTTCTCGTGGTCTACGTGGCGGCGATCGTGTACGTCTTCGTGCGGCTTCTGGGAGCGGACATCTTCACCTCCTCTGACGCCGCGACGCCACGCAAGCGGTTCCGTCGCGCAGCAGCTGACGACGCCGTCGTACCTCCAGCACGGCAACCGGGCGCCCGTACAACGACCCACGAGGTGAAGCAGCCATGACCACGCAAACACTGACCCTTCCGCGGGCCCCGCGTTCCTGGAAGAAGCTGGCCCAGCCAGTGGCCTTGATCCTCATCGGGGTCTACTGCCTGGCCCCGTTCTACTGGATGCTGGTCTCCAGCCTGCGCCGAACCAGCGATATTTTTGATACGTCCCTGTTCCCGCAGACGCTGTCCGTGGAAAGCTACGCCAAGGTTTTTAGCGGCTCCTCCGACTTCGCGCGGGCCCTCGTCAATAGCCTGATCGTCGCCACCGTCACCACGACGCTCGCGTTGCTCTTGGCCATCTTCGCGGCCTACGCGATCTCGCGCTTGCACTTCCGGTTCAAGAACGTGATCCTCGCGGTCATTATCGCTACCTCGATGTTCCCCGGAATCTCGGTCGTGGTGCCGTTGCTGCGGCTGTTCTCTGACATCGGGTGGATCAACACGTATCAAGCCATGATCGTGCCGAGCCTGTCCTTCGCCATCCCCCTGGCCGTCTATAACCTGACCACGTTTATGAAGCAGTTGCCGTTCGACTTGGAAGAGGCGGCCATGATCGACGGCGCCACGAAGTGGCAGGCTTTCCGGAAGATCCTCTTGCCGCTGGCCGCGCCCGGAATCTTCACGACCGCGATTCTGACGTTTATCCACAGCTGGAATGAGTTCATCATTGCCCTATCGATGGTCAATAACCCGAAGTTTCAGACGGCCACCGTGGCGATTTCCAAGTTCACGGGCGCCAGTGAATTTCAGGCGCCGTATGGCGAGCAGATGGCCGCTGGCGTCATTGTGACCATCCCGTTGGTGATCGTCGTGCTGATCTTCCAACGCCGCATTGTTGAAGGACTTACGTCAGGAGCAACCAAGTGATGCCCACTCCCGCCGAGCTGAGCGGACCGCCGGTTGGTCCTAGCGTTTCCCCGCTGGACCAGCGCGCCTTAGACGAGAAGTGGTGGGAGACCGGGGTGGTCTATCAGGTCTACCCACGCTCCTTCGCGGACTCCAACGGCGACGGGGTCGGGGACCTCCGCGGGGTGATCGAGCGCCTGCCGTATATCGCAGCGCTGGGCGTGAGCGGTATCTGGTTGACGCCGTTCCAGCCGTCTCCCGGGGTGGATCAGGGGTATGACGTTCAGGATTACTGCGGCGTTGACCCCCTGTTCGGGACGCTCGAGGACTTCGACGAACTCGCGGCTCGCTGCCACGAGCTTGGCCTGCGTGTGCTGATGGACATCGTCCCGAACCACACGTCCACCGAGCATCCGCTGTTCAAGCAGGCTGTGGCGGAAGGGCCGGGATCCGCGGCCCGCCGCTTGTTCCACATCGAGCCCGGCCGGGAAAATGGGCAGCCGCCGAATAACTGGTTGAGCGTCTTTGGCGGCCCGGCGTGGTCCCGCATCGCGCCGGAGTCGGCCGTGGACACGGAGTGGTACCTCCATCTCTTCTCCCCGGGTCAGCCCGATTGGAACTGGGACGAGCCGGAGATCTGGGACATGTTTGATGACGTGCTCCGCTTCTGGTTCGACCGCGGCGCGGACGGGGCGCGCATTGATGTGGCCCACGGCTTGTTCAAGGCGCCCGGTTTGCCGGATTCACCGAGCGTTCCAGCGGTGATTGATGGCTTGCGCTCGAACCCCCTGGTCATGGACCAGGAAGCGGTGCACGAGGTGTACCGGCGCTGGCGCCGGCTGGCAGAGGAGTACCAACCGCCTCGCGTGCTGGTCGGAGAAGTGAATCTGGAGCCAGAGCGGTCCGCCCGGTATACGCGACCGGATGAAATGCACCAGACGTTCGCGTTCGCTTTCGCCCGGCTCGGATGGGAACCGGAGCGTTGGGTGGATGCCGGACGACGCTTCGAATCCATGCGCCGGGAGCATGGCGCGGCACCGACGTGGGCGTTGGAAAATCACGACCTCGTGCGGACGGTGACCCGGTTTGGAGGTGGGACCGTGGGGGCGCGGCGGGCGCGCGCCGGGGTGTTGGCCACACTGGGCTTTCCCGGCGGGGCGTACCTCTACCAGGGGCAGGAGCTAGGGCTTCCGGAAGTCGACGTTCCCGAACATCAACGCCGGGATCCGATGTGGTTCCGTGGGGGCGTCAGCCGGGATGGGGCCCGCGTGCCCCTGCCGTGGTCGGTGGGCGGTGACGGCGCCCACGGGTTCGCGGACGACGCCGGTGCGGTTCCGTGGTTGCCTCAGCCGGAGTGGTGGGGGCGGTACAGCATTGACGCGCAAGAACAGTCGGCGGATTCCCTGCTGGCGATGACGCGGCAGGCGGTGCGGATCCGGCGCGAGCTGGTGGCCTCGGGGCAGTTCGACCCGCATGCGGGGGCCGACTGGAACCTCGAGGGGGAGGCCATGGTGTGCCGCAGCGGCACCGGCCTCGCCGTCGTCGTGGCCATGGGCGAGCACGCGGTGGAGTTGCCGGAGGGACGGTTGTTGATCGCTTCAGCCGAGGTGAAGGAGCATCGGCTCCCGGCTGATGCGGCAGCCTGGGTTCTGACCGGTCCCGCTGCGTAACGCATCGCCTCAGCGGCCTGTCACAGAGTGAGTTGATGACGCCGGCGCCGCGCGCCGGCGGGTCACCGGCTCGCCATCTGGCGACACATGACGAAATGTGCGGTCACCGCATCGCCTCAGGTTGTCATGAGCGCGCTTCTGTGGCCGAATGGTTCAACCAAACCATCCAGAGCGGCCGAGAGATCTGGCTCCATGACGCCGCAGCAACCCCCACCGGTACAGCCCGGCGCGGGAAGGTGCTCACGCCAGAAGCGATGGAGGCTGATTCTTCCTTGGGTATTTCCACCACCAACCCGTCCGCCACGGATCCGCAGCGTGCCGCCGTCGAGCAGGCCCAACAGGCGGCCGCCGCGGCAGCGCAGGACGCCGAGCCACGGCTGCTGCTCAAGGTCACCCCGGGAACGCCGGTGGGGAGCCAGTATGACGAGCTCGCGGGGCGTTTTCGGCCCGTTTTTGCGCGGATCGCCGCGGGGGCGGCGGAGCGGGATGCGCTGCGCCGCCTGCCGATCGAACAGGTGGGCTGGCTGAATGCGGAGCGTTTCGGCGCGCTGCGGCTCCCCGCCTCCGAGGGTGGGTACGGGGCGTCCCTGACTGACACGTTCCGCCTGCTGATCGAGCTCGGCGAGGCCGACTCGCAGATCGCCCATCTCTTGCGTGCCCACATCGCCTTCGTGGAACAGATCCTGGTGCACCCGGATGAGGCGGTCCGGGCCAAGTGGGTGGCGAGGATCGCCGCCGGTCAGCTCATCGGCAACGCCTATGCGGAGCGCGGCGGCAACCGCATGGGCTCGTGGAACACGCAATTGAACGTCACGCCCTACGGGGTCAGCGTCACGGGGACCAAGTACTACTGCACCGGCACCATCTTCGCCGACTGGACCGTCGTCGCCGCGACGAACCCGACCCGCGAGGGGCGGCACCTGGCCGTGGTGGCGACGTCCCATTCGGGCGTGCAGATTTACGACGATTGGGATGGGTTTGGGCAGCAGCTGACGGGTACCGGTTCCACGGTGTTCGACGACGTCCCGGTGGACACGCTGTTCGGCCCCACGGAGCAGCCGCACTTCCCGGAGTCCTCGATCTTCCAGCTGGTTCTGCTGGCCGTGCAGGCCGGCATCGCGCGCGCCACGTTGGCGGATGCGCGGGCCGCGGTGCAGGCCCGAACCCGGGCTTTCACCACCGGGACCGGCGTCCCGCTCCGCGATGAGCCCCAAGTCTTGCAGCTCATCGGGGAGATCTCCGCGCAGTCCTTTGCGGCCGAGTCCGTGGTCCTCGCGGCGGTGGCGGAGGTGGAGAGCCTGTTCGCCCAGGAGGAGCTGAGCCCGCAGGAGACCTATACGGCGTGCGAGCTGGTGGCGAATCGCGCCCAATCGGCGGTGCAGCCGCTGGTGCTCGCGGCCGCGTCCAAACTCTTCGACGGGCTCGGCGCTTCCGCCACCTCAACGAGCTGTAACTTCGACCGCCACTGGCGCAACGCGCGCACCATCGCCACACACAACCCGGCGATCTACCGGGCGCGCATCATCGGCGACTACGAGGTCAATGGCACGCCCCCGGCCACGCACGACTCGGCGGGCGAGGCGGCGTCGTCGTACATCCGGCAGATCTAGGCCACGTCACACAGCGTCACACGAGCGCAACACTCTGACTTGTGACGCCGCGTGCGTCGGATCGTGACGCGCGGCGTCGGCGCGATTCGCCGCACCTGAGACCACCGGCACAAGCTGGAATCACAACCGCATAGAACACCCATCCAGAGCGGCCGAGAGATCTGGCTCGACGACGCCGCAGCAACCATCCGTCACGACGGAAAGGTGCTACCGCCAGGACCGATGGAGGAGAGCATGATTAGTCTTCGTAACGTGTCCACGCACTTCGCCGGCAAGCGGGGTGAGGACGGCTTCACCGCGGTCGACGACGTTTGCCTCGACGTCCCCGCCGGATCCATTCAGGGAGTGATTGGCTTCTCCGGGGCCGGCAAGTCCACCCTGCTGCGCAACATCAACCTGCTGGAGCGCCCCACCAGCGGCCAGGTCGTCGTCGACGGCGTCGATCTCACCGCGTTGGACGATGAGGGGCTGCGCCGCGAACGCCACCAACTCGGCATGATCTTCCAGCACTTCAACCTGCTGAATAACCGCACCGCACAGGAGAACGTGGAGCTGTCCCTGAAGTTCGCCGGCGTGCCCAAGCGCGAGCGCCGGGAACGGGCCGCGGAGGCACTGGAGATCGTCGACCTCGGCGACCGCGCGCGGTCCTACCCGGCGAAGCTCTCCGGCGGGCAGAAGCAGCGCGTCGCGATCGCCCGGGCCCTCGCCACCAAGCCCAAGGTGCTGCTGTGCGACGAGCCGACCTCGGCGCTGGATCCACGGACCACCGGATCCGTGTTGCAGTACCTCGCGGACATCAACCAGCAGTTGGGCATTACCACCGTGGTGGTCACCCACGAGCTGGACGTCGTCAAGAACATCGTGGATGACGTCGCCGTCATGGAAGCCGGGCGCATCGCCGAGCGGTTCGCCGTCGATGACCTCCGCTCGGGAGCGTTCCAGCCCACCACGGAGATCGGCCGCTACCTGCTCGACGCCGACCTGCACATCAAGCGCGTCCCACTGGCCGAGCGCCGCCGGCACGTGGCCGCGAACTCCACCGCCGCGAAGGAGCTGGCCCATGTCTGACGTCGAGGGATTCGATTTCAACCGCATCATTGAGCTGCTGCCGGAGATCGGCGTGGCGATGGGGCAGACGTTTGCCATGTTGCTGGTGGCCATCCCCGTGGCCGTGCTCATCGGCACGCCCCTGGGCATTTGGCTCTACTCCGCCTCACCGGTGGGCCTGAAGCCGCGCCCGCGCCTGCACCGGATCGTGGACTCGTTGGTCAACGTGATCCGTTCCTTCCCGTTCCTGATCCTGCTCATCGCGATCATCCCGATCACCCGCATCATCGTTGGCACCACCATTGGCACCGCCGCGGTGATCGTCCCGCTGACCATCAACGCGATTCCGTACTTCGCCCGGTTTGTAGAGCAGAACATGACGCAGCTGGGATCCGGGGTCGTCGAAGCCGCCCGGTCGATGGGCGCCACGCGCGGCCAAATTGTCCGGGACGTGCTCCTCGTCGAAGCGCGCCCGGCGCTCATCGGCTCCATCACCATCATGACGGTCAGCTTCATCAGCTATTCGGCGATGGCTGGGCTCGTCGGTGGCGGCGGCATCGGCGACTTTGCCATCCGCTACGGCTACTACCGGTATGAAACCGCCGTCATGCTGCTCGCGATCGTGCTGATGATCGTCCTCGTCCAAGCCGTCCAGATTGGCGGAACGCGCTACGCCCGCCGCCTCGACAAGCGTCACTAGGAGTTTTCTTGGCTACCTTTGCCACTCGCCCGCGCCTTCTGCTGAGCGCGTTCGTCATGAATACCCCCAACCACATCCTGGGCGGCCACTGGCGCCAGCCCGAGGCCCAGCAGCACCGCTTCAACGAGCTGGCGCTCTGGCAGGACGTGGCCCGCACGTTGGAGGATGCCAAGTTCGATGCGCTCTTCTTCGCCGACGTCGCCGGTTTGTACGGCGAATACGACGGCGGCCACGACGCCCACGTGCGCAAGGGCCTGCAGGTGCCCGCGAACGATCCGCTGGTGCTGCTGTCCGCGCTGACGGCCAGCACGAGCGAGATTGGGCTGGCGCTGACCAGCTCCATCATCCAGAACCACCCCTTCCAGTTCGCCCGGCAGCTCTCCACACTGGACCACCTGTCCGGTGGGCGCGTCGGCTGGAACGTCGTCACCAGCGTGCTGGACAACGCGCATCGAAACTTCGGTGGCGCCGGGCTGGCGGACCACGAGGACCGCTACACGTGGGCCGAGGAGTACCTCGAGGCCGCCTACGCCTTGTGGGAGGGCTCGTGGGAGGACGACGCCGTCGCCGCGGATAAGTCGGCTGGCCTGTACGCGGACCCGGCCAAAGTGCACCGGATCCATCACGCCGGGCCGCGGTACAGCATTGAGGGCCCGCACCTGGTGGAGCCCAGCCCGCAGCGCACCCCGTTCCTCTTCCAAGCGGGCTCCTCGGACCGCGGTCGGCGCTTCGCGGGCCAGCACGCGGAGGCGACCTTCATTTTCGCCCCGGGACCGGAACACGCCCGCCGCAACGCCACGAAGTTCCGTCAGCAGGCTGTGGCGGCCGGGCGCTCGCCGGAGGACCTGAAGGTCTTCGCCGGGCTCTCCTTCCTCGTGGGCAGCACGGAGGCCGAGGTGCAGCGCAAACAGGCGGAGTTCGACGAGTGGCTGGACCTGGACTACGTCGTGGCGCACATTGGAGGAGGCCTGGGCGTGGACCTCGGCGGCCTAGACCTCGACACCCCGGTGGGCGATCTGCAGACCGAGGGCAACCAAGGGCACCTGGACACGATCCGCCGACTGGCCCCCGACGGGCGGCCCACCTTGCGCCAGATCGCCCGGGCCCGCGCCTACGGTCAGCAAATCGCGGGCACCCCAGAGCAGATCGCGGACACCCTCGAGATCTGGCAGGACGCGGGCGTGGACGGCATCAATGTGCTCAATCACGTGCTGCCCGGCTCCTACGTCGAATTCATCGAGGGGTTGCTGCCGGAGCTGCGCCGCCGCGGACTCGCCCAGAGCGAGTACGCGCCGGGCACGCTGCGCCAGAAAGTCTTTGGCCAGGGTGACCGCTTGCCCGCCGGCCACCCCGGCGCCGCCTACCGAACGTCCGTTCCCGCCGCCGCCCGCGGCGCCTTCGCAGGAGCCGCCCAATGACCAGCTATGAGATTCTGCGGGAGCGGTTTGCTCCCGTGTTCGAGCGCATCGCGGCCGGAGCTTGGGACCGGGACCGCGAGCGCGTGTTGCCGCACGAACCCATCGCCGAGCTCAACGCGGCTGGCTTTGGCGCCTTGCGCGTGCCGACGGCGCGCGGCGGGTATGGCGTCAGCGTCCAGACGCAGATGCGGCTGCTCATCGACTTGGCCGCGGCGGATTCCAACATCGCCCATCAGTACCGTTCCCACTTCGGCTTCGTGGAGACCCTGCCGTGGCAGTCAGAGGCAGTGCGCGAGCGCTGGTACCCCCGCGTTGCCGCCGGACAAAGCGTCGGCAACGCCTCCACGGAGCGTGGCGGCAACGCCCTCGGCACGCTAAACACCACGCTGAAACCCGCCGGGCCTCAGTGGACGCTGACGGGGAGCAAGTTCTACTGCACCGGGACGATCTTCGCCGACTACACCCGGGTCAGCGCCCAGGTGATGGGTGCGGACGGTGAGCCCACCGCCGAGCGGTACTTCGCCGTCGTGCCTGTCAACGGCCCGGGGGTGCAGGTGTATGACGACTGGGACGGATTTGGCCAGCGCCTGACCGGCACGGGCACCACCGAGTTCGACGGCGTCGCGGTGGACCCGCTGGACGTTTTGCCGCGGGTGCGCGGCACGGCGGAGGCCGTGCATGAGGCGGCGTTCTTCCAGCTCGTTTTGCTTGCGGTGCAGGCCGGAATCGCCCGCAACGCCCGGGACGACGCCGCCGCACTCGTCGCCCGCCGATCCCGGACCTTTAACACCGGATCCGGTAAGCCGTTCCGTGAGGAGGACCTGATCCAGGCCGAGGTCGGGAAGATCGCCGCCAAGGCGTTCGCCGCCGAAGCCACGGTGCTGGCGGCCGCGCGGGCCATCGACGCCGCGTGGGACCACTACGCGGCGGACGGTTTCAGCCAGGAGCCGGGTCGCGTGCCGGCGGAGGCCCATACCGCCGAGTTGGCGGTCGAAGCCGCCCACGTCGAGGTGCCGGAGCTGGTCCTGGCGGCCGCGCAGGCGTTGTTCCAGACGGTCGGCGCGTCAGCCACCAGCACGTCGAAGGGGTTGGACCGGCACTGGCGGAACGCCCAGACCGTCGCCACACACAACCCCATCGCCTTCCGCGCCCGGTCGCTCGGCGATTTCCACATCAACGGCACCACCCCGGTGGGCCTCAACGCGATCGGTGAGGCGACGTCGTCGTCCGCCGTTACCCCCTCCGCCACCGCCTAACGCGCCACGGAAACCCCAGGACTTAAGGAGAGCTATGTCTGCTATGCCCCAGAATCACCGCGGCCTGAGCCGCCGCACCGTGCTGCGTTCCGCCGCGGGCCTCGGCGCGCTCGCTGGGCTCGGGGGCCTGAGCGCGTGCGGTGCGGCCAACGCCGGCGGTGACAAGACGATCACCATCATCGCCACCGAGACCGCCCCGTGCCAGGAGCCCATCAAGATTGCCCAGCGCCTGCTCGCGGAGCAGGGCTGGGACCTCAAGCCGACGTTTGTCACGGACATCGTTCAGCCCAACCTTGTGGTGGCGCGCGGCGAGTATGACGCGAACTACTTCCAGCACGGGGCCTACCTGAGCCAGTTCTCTCAGGACAACGACTTGGAGCTGGAGCCATCCTTCTACACCTACTCGTCACCGGCCGGGCTGTGGTCCGCCGAGTACGCCACGGTGGAGGACCTGCCGCAGGGTGCGCGGATTGCGCTGCCCGTGGATCCGGCCAACAACGGCCGCGGGATCAAGTTGCTCGCCAAGGCGGGCTTGCTGGAGATCGATGACGCGAAGCCCGTCATCCACCTGTCCCAGCAGGACATCCGATCGAACCCGCGCGGATTCGAGTTTGTGGAAGTGGATCAGCAGTCGCTCGCCACCACGTTCGAGGACGTGGACGCAGGGTTCATGTTTGTGCGCCTGGCGGGGGAGATCGGCCTGACGCCGGAGGATTCGATCGCGTTCGAGGCGATCGAGGACTCGCTGCCCTACATCAACCTCGTCGCGGGCCAGCCCGGATTCCGCGAGTCAGAGAAGGGCACGGCCCTGCGCGAGGCGATCCAGTCTCCGGAGGTCCGCGCCTGGTTCGAGGGCTACATCGACGGCGCGCTCGGCACCCCGTGGGACCGGGATGTAGACGCGGACTTTGACCAGTGGGCCACGGACGCCTGAGCCGTCCCGATCCACCCCACGACCCCTTCACTCGCATTGACCTGACACCCCCCGAAGGAAAACATCATGACGACTTCTATTTCCCGTTCCTCCTCACCCTTGGCGGCCGCCGCGAGCCGCCGGAACTTCCTGCGCGGCGCCGTGGGACTCGGCGCCTTGGCCTCACTCGGTGCCGTGAGCGGCTGCGGCCTCACCGGCGGCGCCTCCGCTGCGGAGAAAACCATCACGATCATCGTCACGGAATCGGCCCCCTACCAGGAGCCGATCAAGATTGCTCAGGGCCTGCTGGAGGAGCAGGGCTGGGAACTGAAGCCCACCTACGTGACGGACATTGTGCAGCCGAATATCGCCGTCGCCAACGGCGAATTTGACGCCAACTTCTTCCAGCACGGCGCCTACCTGCAGCAGTTCTCCCAGGACAACAACTTGGACCTGGAGGCCTCGTTCTACGTCTACTCGTCCCCGGCCGGACTGTGGTCCAACAGTTACGCGTCGGTGGACGAGCTGCCGGATGGCGCCCGCGTGGCGCTGCCCGTGGACCCCTCCAACAACGGGCGCGGCCTGAAACTGTTGGCCCAGGCCGGCGTCATCGAGATCGACGAGTCGAAGAGCGTGATTCAGCTGTCCCAGCAGGACATCACGGCGAATCCGAAGAACTTGGAGTTCGTGGAGGTGGACCAGCAGTCGCTGGCCACCACCTTTGAGGACGTCGACGCCGGGTTCATGTTTGTTCGCTTGGCCGCGGAGATTGGCCTGACGCCGGAGACGGCGCTCGCCTTCGAGGCCACCGAGGATGCGCTGCCTTTCATCTGCCTGGTGGCCGGTCAGCCGGGCTTTGCCGAGACCGAGAAGGGGCAGGCTCTCCAGGCGGCGCTGCAGTCGCCTGAGGTGGAAGCGTGGTTTGACGACTACATCGGCGGCGTCCTGGAGACCCCGTGGGACCGGGATATTGACGCCGACTTTGCCGAGTGGTCCTAGTCCGGCCCTGATCTGACGCAGAAGAGTCCCCCGTGGTGCACGCTCGCCACGGGGGACTCTTGATGGGGCCCCGATTCGCTGGACCCGAATGCCGGCCTAGGCCTCGCTGACGCGCAGCAGGAGGGCGTGTTCCGGGTTGAGGATGGGCAACTGGATTCCCACGTGCTCCAGGAAGGCCCCCGAGGCCGTCAGGGCACCCTTCTTCACCCATGCCGGCGGCTGGATCTGGGTAAAGGTGTCCGCATAGTCGGCGTCCGCCGGGGTGGGGAGCTCGACGACGACCCGGTAGGTCCGCTGGGGGTCCAGCCCGGGAACCGGGACAGACCCTGGCATCTCCGCCGTAGAGGTCCCGAGGCTGACGGCAGCGAACAGCCCCTCGGTCCGGTCCGCGGAGACGACCCCGTGCAAACGCAGCGACTCGTCCGTCAGGTCCGCATTCACGCGGGTCCCCGAGTGCAGGAGCGCGCGGTGACGCTTGTAGAGCGCGATGGCACGGGCCAACGTGTCCCGTTCCGCCTCCGACGCCTGCCGGATGTCCCACTCCATCCCGAAGTGCCCGAACAGGGCGGTGATGGCGCGGAAAGAGATGTCGTGGATGCGGCCGGTGGTGTGCGAATGCGTGGGGCCCACGTGGGAGCCCACCAATTCCGGCGGCAAGACCGCCTGCGTCCACCGTTGGATGGTCTGCCGTTCCAGAGCATCGTTGCAGTCCGACGCCCAGACCCGGTCCGTGCGTTCCAAGATGCCGAGGTCAATCCGCGCCCCACCGGAGGAACAGCTCTCGATCTCGACCCCCGGGTGGGCGGCCCGCAGGGCGTCGAGCAGCCGGTACGCCGCCCAGGTTTGGCGGTGCACGGAGGGGCGGCCGCTGCTGCCGTGCTCCGTGAGGTCCCGGTTCTGGTCCCACTTGAGGTAGGCGATGTTGTTCTCACGCAGCAGCGCGTCAAGCTGGTCAAACACGTGCTGCCAGGCCTCGGGATGGGTCAGATCCAGGATGTGCTGCTGCCGCCATTCCAGCGGCAACCGCGCCCCGGGCCTCGCGTCGGGACCCACGATCCAATCGGGGTGTGCGTGCGCGACGTCGGAGTCAAGGTTCACCATTTCGGGTTCAACCCACAGCCCAAATTCCATGCCCAGACCGTTGACGGCCTCGATGAGCGGCGTCAGCCCCGTGGGCCACGCCTCGTCTGAGACGACCCAGTCGCCCAGCCCCGAGGTGTCGTCCCGGCGGCTGGAAAACCAGCCGTCGTCGAGCACAAAACGCTCGGCGCCCACGGCGGCACCGGCCGCCGCCAGTTCTGTGAGCGCGTCCAGGTCATGGTCAAAGTAGACCGCCTCCCACGTGTTGAGCACCACGGGGCGCACCCGGCCCGTGGTGGTCTCCACGTGGTGATCGCGGCTGCGGAACCAGTGGTAGAACTGCTCCGTGACGCCATCGAGCCCTGCGCCGGAATAGGACACAAAGAACGCCGGCGTGCTGTAGGACTCACCGGGGGCCAAGATCACCTCGCCGGAGCCGAGGAGTTCGCTCGCGCCGATCAACCGCCGGCCATCGGCGAGCGCGTCGACAAACTGCTCGTGATTGCCGCTCCACCCGAAATGGGCGGCCCAGACCTGACCGCTGCGATTGGCGAATCCGGCAGTCCCGAGCGCCACCAGGAGCGAGGAGTCGTGCCCGGTGCGCCCGTGCCGGCCGGAGCGAACCCATGTGCCCTGTCGGAGCCGGGCGCGCTGCGGGTGATTCTCTCGGCACCAGCGGCCGGTGAGGTCGAGGACCTCGTCCGCGTGGCGGGGAACGGGCACGACGGCGGCGAGTTCGTCGAGCTGGTACGGGTCGGTGCCGTGGTTGGTCAGCGTGTGGGTGAGCTCCAGCAACCCGCCCGGATGCAGGCTGAGGTGGCTGGCGATGGTCAAGCCCAGCGCGTCGTCCCGCTGCGTGATGGTCGCCGCGCTCTGCTGCACGTCGACCTCCTGGACGCGCAGGGCGGGGGAAAACCCATAGCCAGGGCGCCCGTCGGCGAGGAAGGAACCCCGCAGCCCGGGGCGGCCCAGCCACCCGGAGGAGGCCTGCGGGATCAGCCCCGCGACGGTGGGGACATCGAGTGCCGAGTGCGGGATGGGCGGTGTGAGGGCGTCGAGTTGCGGCAGCGCGTCGCCGAGGTCGGGGCCGAAGTGGGCGATCTGCGCTTGGCCTGCTTCACAATTCACCACCAGGCTGACGCCGGCGGAGCGGAGGTAGATGGGGTCCATGGGGGCCTTTCAGACAGGGGGGGGCGGCGGTGCCGCCTGCTGGACGCAGGCGGCACCGTGATGCGAGTTCGTGAAACGGATCTGCGTTTCGGGGCTTACTCGAAGAGGGCATTGACCTTCTCATTGGCTTCGGTCAGCGAGCTCGCTGGGGTCTTGCCGGAGACGACGGCGTCCATGGCCGGAGCCATGATGCCGTCGATCTGCGCCGCGTGATCGGTGATCGGGAACATGAAGGTGGTGCCGTCTTCGACGTGGGTGGTGAAGGCGCTGACGTCCACGCCGTTGTCGGCGAATGCCGCGGTGGCCTGATCCATGGCGCTGGAAACGGCAGGGAAGACGACGGCGGCCTCGGCCACCACGCTTTGGCAGTCAGCGGAGCCCAGGTACGCCACCAGCTGGGCGGCTTCTTCCGGCTGGTCCGTGCCGGCGTAGATGGAGTCAGCGAGGCCGTTGAACATGGAAGCGCGCTCGCCGGTAGGACCCACGGGCGTCGGGGCGATGGACACGTCCACGCCCTCGTAGCCGGTGTACTGGCCGATCATCCATGAACCGTTGACGTTGATCGCGGATTTCCCGGCGGCGAACGTGTCCGGCATGCTGGCGCCGACCGTGGTCTCCAACGGCGGCATGTATCCCTTGTCGACGAGGGAGGCGTACCAGTCCATAGACTGCTGGAAGTTGGGGTCGTCGTAGTTGTAGTGGGTGCCCCACGGATTCTCATCGGTGTGGGTCCACCCGGTGGTGGCCGTGAAGTAGCTCCACTCGGTCTGGCCGTGGCCCTCGCCAGCGCCCGGGAGTCCGAGCCCGTACACGGCGACGTTGTTGGGGTCGAAGCCGTCCTCATCGCCGCGGACGCCGTTCTGATCCACGCTCAGCCGGGCGATCAGTTCCTCGTACGTGCCGCCGTCGTCCGGGTTCCACGTCAGGTTCTCGAGATCTTCGGCGCTGTATCCGGCATCGGCGATCATTTGCTCGTTGTAGAACATGGCGACCGTGTCCCAGTCCTTGGGGAGGCCGTAGCGTTTGCCGTCCTGGGCCACCCAGAGTTCGGCGAGCCCCTCGTTGTAGATGGAGGTATCCACGCTGGCCGTCGCCTCCACGTCGTCGAGGGACAACAGCTGCGAATTCGCCACGAACTCCGGGTAGCGGGAGAGGTGGTTGGTGAACACATCTGGTGCCGTCCCGGCCACGAACCCATTGGTGAGGCTGCTCCAGTAGTCGTCCCACCCCAGCTGGGTGATGTTGACGTCGATCCCGGTCGACTCGGTGAAATCGGCCGCGCACTGTTCATAGGCGGGCAGCTGATTGGCGTCCCAGAGCCAGTAGTCCAAAGCGTCGGAGGAGCCGTTGCCGCCGCCTCCGCCGCCGCAGGCGGTCAGAGTGAGTGTGGCGGCGCCGAGGAGGCCGAGTGCGGATGCGCGCATGAGGATTTCCTTTCGATCCTTGAGGGCAGGCGCCCCAAGTTGGTGCGGTGTGTGAGGTGAAGTGACTTACTTGACGCCGGAGAAGCCGATGGAGTTGACGATCTTTTTGCCGAAGATCATGAAGAGGGTGAGCACGGGAAGGGCGGAGATCAGGGTGGCTGCCATCAGCCCGGACCAGTCCGGTGCGCCCTGGGGCGACTGGGATTTGAAGACGCCGAGGCCCACCGTGAGGACGCGGACGTCGTCGGAATTGCCGACCAGTAGGGGCCAGAAGTACTCGTTCCACTGCTGGATGAACGTGAGGAGGGCGAGCGTAGCCAAGGGCGCCGCGGCATTGGGCAGGATGATCTGAAAGAAAATCCTGAAGTGCTTGGCGCCATCGAGCATCGCCGCTTCCTCCACCTCGCGGGACATGCTGAGGAAGAACTGGCGGAGGAAGAAAACGGCGAACGGCGTCATGAAGACGAACGGCAGCACCATGCCGACCATGGTGTTCAGGAGCCCGAGGTCCCGAATCAAGAGGAAGTTCGGCAGGGCGGTGAAGATCGGGGGAACCATCATGGTGGCCAAAAAGGCGGAGAACACCACGTTGCGTCCCCGCCAGCGCAGGCGGGCGAAGGCGTAGGCGGCCATGGCGCTGAAGAAGACGGCGCCGGCCGTGGAGATGGACGCGAAGATCACCGAATTGCGCAGGTACACCCAGAAATTGATGTCTGCGCCGGAACCGCCCTGAGCGATCGCTTCCTGGGTGGACTGCAACCCGAAGACGCGGGCAAAGGCGCCGAAGTTGAAGTCCACCGGGAGCAAGCTGGTGGCGTTGGTGGCCAGGGAGGCGTTCATGGACAGCGAGGTACGCAGGATCCAGTAGAACGGCAGCACGGACACGGCGATGGCCAGAATGAGCAGAATCCAGGGCAGAACGTTGGCCCAGCGAAATCGCTGGGGCGTCCGGGCGTACGAACGATGAGGGGCGCGGGTCAACGGCATGGGGTCTCCTTAGTCCAGGTCCGTCTGGTTGCCGCGCATGAACTTCATTTGAACGAAGGCCATGAGCGCCAGGATGAGGAAGAGGATGACGGCGAGGGCGGAACCGTAGCCGAACTGGGATTCGGTGAACGCCTTCTGGAAGATGTAGTACTGCATGACCCGGCTGGCGTTGACGGGGCCGCCCTGAGTCGTGACCGCCACCGTGTCGAACACCTGGAAGGACCCGATGACGGTGACGACGAGGACGAGGGCCAGGACCGGGCGCAGCAATGGCAGCGTGACGCGGAAGAAGCTTTGTACCGCATTGGCCCCGTCGAGGCTGGCGGCCTCGTAGAGGTGACGCGGGATCATTTGCAGTCCCGCGAAAATGAGCAGGGCGGTGTAGCCCATGTGGCGCCACGTGTTGATGAGGGCCTGGGTGGGGATGGCCCACTGTTCGCTGCCGAAGAAGGCGACGCGTTGGCCACCCAGCGTCTCCAGCAAGTGATTGACGATGCCGATCTGGTAGTCCAGCAGCCAGAACCACAGCAGCGCCGCGATGACGTTGGCCATGAGGTACGGCAGCAAGAGCATGCCGCGAATGAGCGTTGAGCGGGCGATGCGCTGCATCAAGAGGGCGATGCCGAGTGCCAAGACGGTTTGCAGGGTGATGTTGATCAGCACGTATTGGATGGTGACCCATAGAGCGTTCCAGAAGAGTGGGTCCTGGGCGATCGCCTCATAGTTGGCCGTGCCCACCCACGTGGGTTCGCCGAGGATGTTGTACTCCGTGAAGCTCAGGTAGACGCCGCGCAACATCGGAAACAAGAAGAAAAGGCTCAGCCCCAGTAAGGCGGGGGCGATGAACAGGAGGGCTGCCGGCAGATCTCCCCGCGAGGGGGACCAGCCGGGCCGCGTGAAGCGCCGCTGCCGCGGCGGTACCGCCGGCTGCCTCGCTGCCTGCTCGGCGAGCGTGGATGAACTCATGGTGGATCACTCCGAATGTGATGTGGCTTACAACTGCCCCAGAATCTACTGGAGTAAATTTCTCTTGGCAAGAGTACAGTGCACAATTTCCGTGGATAACAAACAATCTAGCTGCCCACCGTTGACCCGAGTAGATTTCGCGTGCAGGATGATCAACATGACATTCACACTCGGAATTGTTGGTGCCGGCCAGTTCGCCGGCGTTTTTGCCAAGCTCTTCGACGCGCACCCGGGCGTCGAGTCCGTCTCGGTCACGGATTTACTGCCCGAGCGCGCTGGGGCGCTCGTCGAACGGCTGGGTCTGGCCGGGACCTACGCCACCTTCGAGGACCTCCTCGCCGGCGACGTCGACGCCGTCGCCCTCTTCACGCAGCGGTGGACGCATGGGCCCCTCGCGGTCGCCGCCCTGCGTGCCGGCAAGCACGTGTACTCGGCCGTGCCCATGGCGATCTCCGAAGCCGAGATTTCGGACATCATCGACGCGGTGCGGGACACGGGGCTGACCTACATGATGGGGGAGACGAGCTACTACAACCCTGCAACGGTCTATGCCCGTGCACGGCACGCCGCGGGCGACTTTGGGCGGATCATTTACGCCGAGGGTGACTACGTCCATGACATGGACTTGGGCTTCTATGACGCGTACAAGTACTCCGGCGGTGCGGACTGGAAGCGCACCGCGAGTTACCCGCCCATGCTCTACCCCACGCACTCGGTGGGCGGCGTTCTCGGCGCGCTCGGCGGGCGCGCCACAAGCGTGAGCTGCATCGGCGTGCGGGACGAGCGTGACGACGGCGTGTTCGACACGTCGATCAGCATGTTCGATAACGACTTCTCCAACGCCACGGCGCTGTTTGAGCTGGAGGGCGGCGGCAGCATGCGGATTAATGAGCTGCGCCGCGTGGGCTATCCATCCCATCTGCGGGAATCGCGCTTCCGCTACTTCGGCACGGACGCCAGCTTTGAGCAGTTGGCCACGGTCAGCGTGTGGCAGGACAAGGAGGCCGTCACGGACGTCAGTGCGGATCTGGCCACCCAGGCCACGATGGCGGACGACGACGCCGCGCTCGCCGACGTCTCGCCGGCCTTGCGTGAGGCCTTTGCCTCGGGCATGGCGCCCGTGCATGACGCGGGCCGTTTGCCGCGAGAATTCGTGGGCCTGCCGAACGGTCACGAGGGAAGCCATCACTTCTTGGTGGATGACTTTGTGACCGCGGTGAACGCGCACTCCTTGCCGCCCGTGAACGCCTGGGTTGCGGCACGCTATACGTTGCCGGGCATTGCGGCCCACGAGTCCGCCCTGCGTGGCGGCGAACGGATCCCGGTGGCGGACTTCGGTGCTCCGTCCTCGGGTTCGGGCGGTGCGGGCGCCGGAGAATAGGCCGTGGGTACGATGGCTGATGTGAATCAGACCTCAAGTAGCGCTAAGGCGCACGTGACGCGCAAGGACGTGGCGCGACTGGCCGGCGTCAGCACCGCCGTCGTGAGCTACGTGGTCAATCAGGGCCCCAAGCGCGTGGCCCCAGCTACTGAGGAAAAGGTTCGCCAAGCCATCGAGGCGTTGGGATATCAGCCCAACGCCGCCGCGCGGGCCCTCAAACTGGGCTCCTCCGAGATGTTCGGCATGGTGGTTCCCGACGCCACCAATGCCTTCTTCGCCGGCATGGTGCGCGCCGTGGAAAACGCGGCCCTGGAGCGCGGTTTCGCCGTGCTCTTTGCGGACTCAGATGGCTCCCTCGCGACGGAGCGGCGGCTGGTGCAGAATCTGGTGAACCGGCGCGTCGACGGCGTGTTCCTCTCCAGTGTGCTGCTGGAACCGGACCTGACGGACCTCGAGCGCGCGGACATCCCGGTGGTCCTGCTGAACCGCAGCGTGGAGAGCCCGCTCTTCAGCTCGGTGGGCGTCACGTTTGCCAAGGGCGCGCGGATGGCCGTGGAGCATCTGATTGGACACGGCCACCAAGAGGTGGGACTCGTGATGGGCACCAACTCCGGTGAGGAGCTCGACGGGCGCGAGGTGGGCTGGCAGGAGGCCGTGCGTGCCGCGGGATTATCCGAACGCAGCGTGATTCGTTCCGAATTCACGCGTGAGGGAGGGTTCGCGGCGGGGCAACGCTTCGTGGCCTTGCGCGAGCGTCCGTCCGCCGTCTTCGTCAGCTCCGATCTCCAAGCCATCGGCTTCCTGCGGGCCGTGCTCGCCGCCGGGTTGCGCGTGCCGGAGGACGTGGCGATCTTTGGGTTCGATGGATCCCCCGAGTCGGCCTACAGTTGGCCGCCGCTCAGCACGGTGGTGCAGCCGGTTGAGGCGATGGCGCGAGCCGCAGTCGATGCCCTGTTTGCCGCCCGCGAGGGTGGGGACGTGGAGCACCGCGTCTTCGAGGTGGAGTTGCTGCCCCGCGCCTCGTGCGGATGCTAAGGCCATGAGCGGGGTGCAGGTGCGCGGCGCCGTCGTGGACGAGCAGACCCGGTGCGTGCACTACGCCAGTGCGCGCGACGTCGTCGCCATCCGTTTCTACTGCTGCCGCGAGTATTATCCCTGCCACCGGTGCCATGCCGAGGCCGCCGAACACCCCGCGCAGACGTGGCCGCGGGAGCTCTGGGATCGGCCGGCCGTGCTGTGCGGGGTCTGCCGCAGCGAACTGGCCGTCGCGGAGTACCTCGACGCCGACTCGAAGTGCCCGCGCTGTTCCGCCGCGTTCAATCCCGGCTGCTCCCTGCATCAGCATCTCTACTTCGGGTGACGCTCGGGCCGCATCGAAACGTGCTCATATGAGACAAGCCGCGTGCTCAAATGTTATTCTCGACTCAATTCCTGTGGTGCGCGTCACGCGCGCCGGCATTGAATCGAGGAGACGGGTCCCCATGAGCTACCACGAGAACACGCACCGGGCACATGCCACGCCAGCAACGGCGGCGCCCCTGAGTGCCGCAACGCTCGAGCAGATCGGAGCCAACGGGCGCGGAGTGCAGATCCCAGCGTTCGGTCTCTCCGAGCGCAGCGTCGGGATCGTCCACTTCGGTGTCGGTGGATTTCACCGCGCCCATCAGGCCCTCTACGTGGACCGGCTCATGGAGCATCACCGCGCGCTGGGCTGGGGGATCTGCGGCGTGGGCCTGATGCCGCACGACGCCGCCATGCGGGACGCGCTCACCGCGCAGGACGGGCTCTACACGCTCGTTGAGAAGGCGCCGGATGGCACGCGCACCGCCCGTGTGGTCGGCTCCATCAGCGAATACCTTTACGCTCCCGATGATCCCGAGGCGGTCCTGGCCCGCCTCACGGACCCGGACGTGCGGATCGTCTCCCTGACGGTCACCGAGGGCGGCTACAACTACAACCCGCGCACCGGTGAATTCTTGGCGGACACCCCCGCCGTCGCCGCGGATCTCGCCGCGGACCTGTCCACCGCCGCCCCCGTCACCACGTTCGGCTTCATCACCGAGGCGCTGCGCCGCCGTCGTGCCGCCGGGACCGAGCCGTTTACCGTGATGAGTTGCGACAACATCCAGGGCAATGGTCACCTGGCGCAGAAGGTGTTCACGGCGTTCGCCGAGCTGAAGGACCCGGAGCTTGGCGCGTGGGTGCGGGACAACGTGCCGTTCCCCAACTCGATGGTGGACCGCATCACGCCCGTCACCACGGACGCGGACCGGGAGGCCATCGCCGCCGAGTACGGGATCTCCGATGCGTGGCCGGTGGTGTGCGAGGACTTCATCCAGTGGGTTCTCGAGGACCGGTTCCCCACGGGGCGCCCGCCGTTTGAGGCCGCCGGCGTGCAGGTGGTCGACGACGTCGAACCCTACGAGCTCATGAAGCTCCGCCTGCTCAACGCCACCCACCAGGCGATGGCCTACACCGGCTACTTGGCCGGCTACCGTTATGCGCACGAGGTGGCCCAGGACCCGCTGTTCGCCGAGTTCTTCGCCGCCTACATGGACCGCGAGGCCACGCCGACCCTGCGCCCCGTGCCCGGGATCGACGTGGACGCCTACAAGCGCCAGCTCCTCGAACGCTTTTCTAACGAACAGGTCCGGGACACGCTCGCCCGCCTCTGCGCCGAGTCCAGCGACCGCATTCCCACGTGGCTCATCCCTGTGGTGACGGACAACCTGCGCAACGACGACGACGGCGCGGCCGGCGGGCGCGGGCCCGTCGCCCTCAGCGCCGCGATCGTGGCCTCCTGGGCGCGCTACGCCGAGGGGGTGGACGAGGCCGGCGAGGCGATCGACGTCGTCGATCGCCTCAAGGAGCGCGTCATGGCGGCCGCCGCCCTGCAGGGCGAGGACGAGTTGGCGTTCCTGCGGGATGCCGAACTCTTCGGAGACCTCGTGGAGAACGAGGAATTCACGCGGCACTACCGCGCCGCCCTGCGGAGCTTCACCACGGCCGGTTCACGGGCCACGATCGAGGCGCTGCGCGACTCCGGCTGGGAGGGAATCGCCTAGCGGGAGGCGTCGACGCCGACGCGTGCGGCCAGCGCCGCGGCGAGTTCGCCGTCGATGACGAGGCGCTGGGTGAAGCCGGCGCGCAGCGCTGCCAGAACGCCCTCGGCGTTGGCGGCTCCGGAGGCCACCGCGATGGTGGTGGTGGCGTGCCGCAACTGGTCCAGCGTCACGGACACCACGCGCCCGTCCAGGCCGGCGTCGAGGGGCGCGCCCTCCGCCGTGAGCAGGCGTCCGGAGACCTCGGCCACGGCCCCGGCGGCGGCGATCCGCTCCCGTTCCTCCTCGGTCAGGCGGGTCCAGACTGTCGAGCCGCCGTGCGCCCACGTGCCGATCGCGACCATGGCCACATCGAGGTGATCCGCCTTGGCCTGGGCTCCGGAGATTTCCGGCTGTCGGCGCAGGCTCTCGGCCAATTCCGCGCTCTCCACGATCAGCGGCGCCGGGAGTGGCCACGTGGTGCCGCCAGCCGCCGCGCCCAACCGGTGGATCAGGGCGCCGGAGCCGCCGTCGGGCCCCACCCGAAGGTCTCCGGCCAGCTGCACTACGTCACACTCCGGTAGGCGGCCGAGGTGTTGAGTCATGAGATTGAGGGTGCGGGACCAGGAGACGCCGAGCGTGTTGCCCTGCTGGGCGACCTCCATGAGCGTGGCGGCGGCGCGCTCGGCCACGGCCTCCCGTGCCGAGCTGCCGGGGGAGGCCTCGGCGATGTCCACGGCGTCCACACCGAGGGCGGCGGCCAGCGCGACGGCGTCGATGGCGCTCTGCCACGGGCGGTGCACGGTGATGGTCACGATGCCGTCCCGCAGGGCTTCGTCCAGGTAGCGGGCGACTTGAAAGCGGGAGATGTTGTGTTCCTTGGCGATCTCCACCTTGGACGTGTTGTGGAGGTAATAGGCCGTGGCGATGTCCGCCAATAGCTCCTGATGCGTCGTCGACACGGTGTGGCTCCTCCAGTCGGCACGGTCCGCTCATCTGAGCGACTCATGACAAGTGAGTATGCCACCCTTGCTCATTTGATCAAATGTGGCTACAGTCACATATCAGATGAGCGTCGAGCATCGATCATATGAGCGAAAGTTTCCGTACTTCGTCCGGGACCTGCCCCGCGTCATGGGTCGAGGCCGCGCCCGCCACAACTGCAAGGAGCGCACCATCATGAATCGTCCACGCGCGCGGAACCTGACTGAGTTCTCGCTCAGCCGCCGCTCTCTGCTGGGGCTGGGAGTCGGCGCGGCCGCGGCCACCACACTGTCCGCCTGCGGCTCCGGAGCCGGGGGCACCGCGCAGGAGCGGGAGATCGTCGTGGCGATCGTCGCCAACCCCCAGATGCAGGACGCGATCAGTTTGATCGACGACTTCCGGGCCAAGCACCCGGGAACGAATGTCCGCTTCGTCTCCCTGCCGGAGAACGAGGCCCGCGCCAAGATCACGGCCTCCGTGGCCACCGGCGGCGGCGAGTTCGACGTCGTGATGATCTCCAATTACGAGACGCCGATGTGGGCTGAAAACGGCTGGATCGCCGACCTGGTCCCCTTCATGGACGCCACCGAGGGGTATGACCGGCAGGACTTCATCCCCACCATCCGCGAGGCTCTCTCCGTCGGCTCGGGCCAGTATTCGGTCCCGTTCTACGGGGAGTCCTCCTTCCTGGTGTACCGCGAGGACCTCTTCGAGCAGGCGGGTATCACGATGCCCGAGCAGCCCACGTGGGAACAGATCGCCCAGTACGCCGCCGAGTTTCACGATCCGGCCAAGAATTTCTCCGGCATCTGCCTCCGCGGCTTGGCCGGTTGGGGCGAGGTCATGGCCCCGCTGAATACCGTGATCAACACCTACGGCGGGCGGTGGTTTGACGAGGCCTGGAACCCGCAGCTGAACAGCCCCGAGGTCCATGCCGCGGTGAGCGACTACGTGAACTTGGTGCGCACCTCCGGCCAGCCCGGCGCGGCGACGTCCGGCTACGGCGACTGCCTCACGCGGTTCGCCCAGGGCAACGCGGCCATGTGGTACGACGCGACGGCCATGGTCTCCTCCGTCGAGGACCCCGCCTCCTCCCTGGTGGTGGGCAAAACCAACTACGCGCTCGCGCCGGTCAAGGAAACGACGTCGGCCGGCTGGCTCTACACGTGGGCGCTCGCCATCCCCGCCACCAGCCAGCGCAAGCAGGCCGCGTGGGACTTCATCGCGTGGATGACCAACAAGGAATACATGCAGCTGGTGGGGAACAACGTCAGCTGGGAGCGGCTGCCCCCGGGGAGCCGGCAGTCCACCTACGAGATCCCGGAGTACGCCGAGATCGCCGAGTCCTACGCGGGCCCCACGCTCACGGCCATGGGCCAGGCGAACCAGGACAACGCGATGGCCCAGCCCGTCCCTTACCCCGGCATCCAGTTCGTGGGGATCCCGGAGTTCCAGGACCTCGGCACGCGCGTCGGCCAGCAGGTCTCCGCCGCCATCGCGGGGCAGCAGTCCGTCGAGGACGCGCTCGCGCAGTCCCAAAGCTTCGCCCAGAGCGTGGCCCGAACCTACCAGGAAGGCTAAGCCATGAGCACGGATACTGCCTCGGCCGCGAAGGGCATCCGCACCGCCCGCGGCGCCGCTGACCGGCCCGCGCGCACCCCGGAGGAGCGCCGGGCGGCCCGGCGGGAAGGGTGGGCCCGCCGTGGGCCGCTCCTGCCGGCGCTGATCTTCACGATCATCGTCACCCAGATCCCGTTCCTGATGACCATTTGGTACTCGCTGCGGTCCTGGAACCTCCTCCGCCCAGACGGGCAGACGTTCGTCTGGTTCCAGAACTTCGTGGACATCTTCATGGATTCCACGTTCCGTTCCGCGGCACTGAACTCCATCCTCATCACGGTGGGCTGCGTCTTCGCCGCCCTCATCCTCGGGACGCTGTTCGCCATCCTGCTGGACCGGGAATTCTTGGGCCGCGGCGTGGTCCGCACCCTGCTGATCACCCCGTTCCTCATCATGCCCGCGGCCACCTCCATGCTGTGGAGCGTCTCCCTGCTGAACCCCAGCTTCGGCCTGCTGAACTGGGTGATCGGCCTCTTTGGGGTGGCGCCCATCGACTTCACCTCCCAGCTGCCCCTGTTCTCCGTGATCATGGCGCTGGTGTGGCAGTGGACGCCGTTCATGATGCTGCTCATTCTCGCGGGTCTGCAGGCCCAGCCCAAGGACGTCCTCGAGGCGGCGGCGCTCGACGGCGCCGGCTGGGGCAAGACGTTCCTGTTTGTCACGCTCCCGCAGCTGCGCCGCTACATGGAGCTGGCCGTCCTGCTGGGAGCCATCTACGTGGTCAACACGTTCGACCAGATCTACCTGATGACCGCCGGCGGCCCCGGAACGGCCAGCGCCAACCTGCCCTTCTACATCTACCAGCGCGCGTTCCTCGGCTTCGACATCGGCCAGGCCGCCGCCATGGGCGTCGTAACCGTCATCGCCACCATCATCATTGCCACCTTCGCGCTGCGTCTGATCTTCCGCAGCTTCGACGCAAAGGACTAAGCCATGTCCACCACCCTGACTGCTGAAACCGCACCCGAGCGCGGCGGTGCCGCGGGCGCCGCTCCCGTGCGACGCCGTCGTACTGGATCCGCCGGGCCCCGCCTGTTGACGGTGCTCACCTGGCTGCTGGCGCTGGTGTTCTTCGCGCCCGTGGCCTGGATGGTGGCCACCTCCTTCAAGCAGGAAAACGCGGCGGCCTCCACGCCGCCCACGTTCTTCTTTGAACCCACGTGGGACCAGTACGCGGCGGTGCTCGCGCAGAACGCCGGGCCGTACTTCCTGAACTCCCTCATCGCCACCGGCGTCTCCACGGTGCTGGTGATCGCCCTGTCCGTGCCGGCGGCCTACGCGCTGAGCATCCGGCCCGTGCAGCGGACGTCCGACGTCTTGTTCTTCTTCATCTCCACCAAGATGTTGCCGGTGGTGGCCGTCATCATGCCGATCTACGTGATCTCCGGGCGCCTGCATGTGCTGGACAACGTCTGGACGCTCGTGGTGCTCTACACGTCCATGAACCTGCCCATTGCGGTGTGGATGATGCGCTCCTTCTTCCAAGAGGTCCCGGGGGAGGTGCTGGAGGCGGCCCAGATGGACGGCGCGGGCCTGATGAAGACGCTGCGCTCGGTGCTCATCCCCATGGTCACCCCGGGGATTGCGGCCACCGCGCTGATCTGCGTGATCTTCGCGTGGAATGAGTTCTTCTTCGCCCTGAACCTCACCGCCGCGAAGGCCGCCACCGTGCCGGTCTTCCTCATGGGCACCATGACCAGCGAGGGATTGTTCCTGGCCAAGCTGTCCGCGGCGAGTGTGCTGGCCTCCCTGCCCGTGGTGCTGGCCGGTTGGGCGGCGCAGAAGCAGCTGGTCCGCGGCCTGTCCATGGGCGCGGTCAAGTAAACCGGCGGCCGGGCCCGCGGCGGCATATGCTGAACAGATGCCTCAGCCCAACAACGGTGCGGGAGCCAAACGCGCCACGATGAAGGACGTCGCCGCCCTCGCCGGCGTGTCCCCGAAGACGGTCTCCAACGTGCTGACGGGGACGGTGGGGGTCCGCGAGTCCACGCGCACCGTCGTCGAGGACGCCATGGCGACCTTGGGCTACGTGCCCAACTTGGGCGCGCGCGGCCTGCGCAACGGGCGGACGGGCATCATCGGCTTCGCGCTGCCGGACTTGGCCACGGCCTTTTCCGCCAGCCTGACGCACGCGGTCGTGCAGCTGGCTCACGAGCGCGGCCTGGCGGTGCTGGTCGAGGAGACGGCGGCGGACCCCACCCGGGAGCACCTGTTGGTGGCGCGCGCCCGGGAACACTCGATCGATGGGCTCATCCTCAACCCGGTCCGGCTCCAGGACAGCGTCGTCGAGCATGTGGATCACTTGCCGCCGGTGGTGCTGATCGGCGAGGTGGAGCAGTACAAAACGGACCGCGTGTTCGTGGACAGCCGGGCCGCAGCTCGCGAGGCCACCGAGCATCTGATCGCCCAGGGGGCGCGGCGCATCGCCGTCGTCGGCGGCTCGCGCGGCGCGCGCCCTGGGCTCGCGACGTCGGGACTCCGGCTGCGCGGTTACCTCGACGCCCTGGACGCCGCGGGGATTGAACCCGACGCCGAGCTGCAGATCTCCGTGCGGCAGTGGACGATCGAGGGCGGGGCCGGGGCGGTCCGCGCCTTGCGGGCCACTGGCCGGCCCTTTGATGCCATCCTCTGCTTCACCGATTCCATGGCGCTGGGCGCCGTGCATGCCTTGCATGAGGCGGGGCTACAGGTCCCGCGCGACGTCCTCGTCGCGGGGTTCGACGACGTCGAGCACGCCCGGTTCGCGGTGCCGGCCCTGACCACCGTTGGCTTTGACCACGTGGCGTACGTGACGGCGGCCCTAGATCTGCTCCAGCGGCGGATCGACGGCCGTGAACGCGCGGCGGAGGCCGTGGTGGTGCCGCACAGCTTGACGCTCCGGGAGAGCACGGCGGCGCTCCCAGCCGGCGCGGACCCTGCTGCCGAGGCCTGAGCGCTCCCCCGCTGCTCACGCGTACCTGAGCGAATCCAGGGTCTTGCGGCGCCGATTACATCGATGTAAATTGACTGTAATCTTCGTCACAAGGAGTCGAGGTTCATGTTGACTACGCACATCAATCGCCGCCGTTTCCTGAGCGCCGCTGCGGCATTGGCCGGCGCCGGGATGCTCGGTGGCTGCGCGGCGACACCGGCCACGGACGAGCGCACTCTCCAGTTCTGGCACCTGCTCAGCGGCGGCGACGGGGTCACGATGGCCGGGCTCATCGATCAGGTCAACGCCGCCCACTCGGGGTTCGAGGCTAAGCAGACCGTGCTGGCCTGGGGCGCCCCGTACTACACGAAGCTCGCCATGGCCGGCGCCGGCGGGAGGGCCCCGGAGGTGGCTATCATGCACGCCTCCCGCGTCCCCGGCTATGTCCCCGGCGGCCTGCTGGACCCGTGGGACAAGGACCTCCTCGCGTCCTACGGCGTCGGCGAAGCCCAATATTCCACGCCCGTCTGGGACAAGTCGCACCTCGGCGGTGAGCTCTACAGTGTGGCCCTGGATGCGCACCCGTTCATCATGCTCTACAACAAGGAGCTCTGCGCCGAGGCCGGGGTGTTGGACGGCAACGGCCGGCTCCAGCAAGCCACCTCTCCGGACGAGTTTCTGGCGCTAGGCCGGGAGCTTTCGGGCGTCAGCGAGGGCCACGGCATCTCCTACGGGTATTTGGGCGGCGGCTCGCAGATGTGGCGCCTCTTCTACACCCTGTACTGCCAGCAGGGGGCCACGATGGAGCTACCGCAGGGCGGCCCGGCACAGATCGACGAGGACGCGGCCGTGACCGCGCTCCGGTTCATGCAGCAATTGCTCGACGGCGAGATCGCCGCGGCACAGAATGACGAGGACAACGCGATCGCCGAGTTCGCCACCGGCCAGAGCGCCATCCTCTTCACCGGGGTGTGGGAGCTTCCCACCATGCAGGAGCAGGGGATCGACGTCGGCGCCGCCACCCTTCCGACGATCTACTCCCAGCCGGCGGTCTACGCGGACTCCCACTCGTTCGTCTTGCCGCGGCAGCTGGATCCGGACCCGGAGCTGCGGGAGATGACCTACGCCTTCGTCGCGGACCTCTTGACCCGCTCCACCGAATGGGCTGCGGCCGGTCACATCCCCGCCTACCTCCCGGTCACGGAGAGTGAGGAGTATGCCCAGCTCGAGCCGCAGGCCGACTATGCCGACGCGGCGAACCATCTGGTCTACGACCCGCCGGCGTGGTTCACCGGATCCGGCTCCAACTTCCAGAACAACTTTGGCCAGGCCGTCCAAGGAGCCCTCATGACGGGCTCGGACCCGACGCCGGCGGTGCAGGCCGTCAAGCGCGATCTGGACGCGATCCTGGCCAAACCCAATCCCACCGATCCGGAAGGGGAGTGGTCAGCATGAGCCACGCCGCCACCGCCGCCACGCGCTCCGCGTCGGCCACGCCCACGCCCCCGGCGGCGCGGGGGATCAAGCGATTCCGCGAGGCGCGCATCGCGTGGATCTTCCTCGCGCCGTTCATGCTCGCGTTCCTGCTCTTCCTCGTCTGGCCGATCCTGCACGGCTTCTACCTCAGCTTCACCGACCAGTCGCTGACCGGAGCGGGCGGCGGGTTCGTGGGCGGGACCAACTACGCCGAGGCGCTCGGCGACGCCACCATGTGGCGATCGCTGGCCAACACGGCGCTGTTCACGCTCCTGTCCACCGTCCCGCTGGTCGCGATCGCCCTCGTCATGGCGCTGCTGGTCGACACGGGCCTGCCGGGCCAGTGGTTATGGCGGCTGTCCTTCTTCATGCCGTACCTGCTGGCCTCGACGGTGATCTCCCAGATTTGGGTCTGGATTTTCAACCCTTCAGTCGGCGCGGCCAACGAGCTGCTGCGCTCCATCGGGCTCGAGCCCATCGCCTGGCTGCAGAACGAGAACACCAACCTCACCGCCATCGTCATCGCCACGGTCTGGTGGACCATCGGCTTCAACTTTCTGCTGTATCTGGCGGCCCTGCAGAACATCCCCAGCCACCAGTACGAGGCGGCGGAGCTCGACGGCGCCGGCAAGCTGCGCCAGATCTTCTCCATCACGCTGCCCCAGCTCGGCCCGACGACCGTGGTAGTCCTGACGCTCCAGATCCTCGCCTCGCTCAAACTCTTCGATCAGGCCTACCAAATGATGGGCGGCATCTCGAGCGACACCACCCGGTCCATCATCCAGTACATCTACGAGGCCGGATTCGTCGGCTATCGGTTCGGCTACTCGGCGGCGATCTCCTACGTCTTCTTCGCCGTCATCATCATCGTCGGCATCCTCCAAGCCGTCCTGCTTCGGCAGAGGAAGGCGGAACAATGAGCACCTCCATCGAGACCCCGCAGCCCGTCTCCATCGACGGCGGGGCGGCGCGCCCCGTGACCGGACACCGGGTGGTCCGCACCAGTCGGATGGCCGGAAAGAAGCGCTTCTCCGGGCTACGTCTGGCGGCCTTTGTGGCCCTCGCGGTCATGGCGCTGGGATGGTTGCTGCCCTTCCTGTGGGCGGTGGCCACGGCCTTCAAGACGGAGACGGACGCGGCCTCCGGCGGCCTGAACTGGATCGGCGCCTCCGGCATCACCACTCAGGCGTTCGAGTCGATTCTGTCCCAGGGCAATATCTGGGTGTGGGCGTTCAATAGCCTGTGGACGTCCGTGGCCATCACGGTCATCACCGTGTTCATCTCGGCGTTCGCTGCCTACGCCTTCTCGCGGCTGGACTTCCGGGGCCGGCGCTGGCTGTTCGTGGTCGTCCTCGCCTCGATCGTCATCCCACCCCAGGTGTTGATCATCCCGCTCTTCTACCAAATGCTGGCGTTCAACCTCGTGGACACGCACTGGGGACTCATCCTGCCGCAGGTGGTCATGCCAGCCATGGTCTTCATCCTCAAGAAGTTCTTCGACGCCGTGCCGATCGAACTGGAGGACGCGGCGCGCGTCGACGGGGCCTCCCGCTTCCGCATCTTTTGGTCCGTGGTGATGCCCCTGTCCCGGCCCATCCTGGGTGCCGTCTCGATCTTCGTGTTCATCAACGCCTGGAACAACTTCCTGTGGCCGTTCATCGTCATCAACGACACGCTCCTGATGACCCTCCCGGTCGGCTTGCAGACGGTCATCAGCGCCTACGGCGTCCAATACGCGCAGATCATGGCCCAAGCTGTCCTCGCCTCCCTGCCCCTGATCGTCGTCTTCCTGCTGTTCCAGCGGCAGATCGTCAAGGGCGTTGCCACCACCGGCTTCGGCGGGCAGTAGCCCCGTGGCCACCTCGACAGACCTCACGTTAGAAGGAGAACAATGACTCAAGCACGCATCACCCTGGACCGCGATTTCACGATCGGCCCCGTGCCGCGCCGCCTCTTCGGCTCCTTCGTCGAGCACATGGGGCGCTGCGTCTACACGGGCCTCTACGAGCCCGGCCACCCGCAGGCCGACGCGCAGGGCTACCGGCGGGACGTTCTGGAGCTCGTCAAGGAGATGGGGCCCACCGTGGTGCGCTACCCCGGCGGCAACTTCGTCTCCGGCTACCGCTGGGAGGACGGCGTGGGGCCGCGCGAGGACCGGCCCGTGCGGATCGACGGCGCGTGGCACTCGATCGAGACCAACGCGTTTGGGCTCCACGAGTTCGTGGATTGGGCCAAGCTGGCCGAGGTGGAGGTCATGGAGGCCGTGAATCTGGGCACCCGCGGCGTGGAGGAGGCGCGCTCCTTGGTGGAATATGCCAACCACCCCTCCGGCACCTACTGGTCAGATCTCCGCCGCAAGAACGGGGCCGAGGACCCGTTCGACATCAAGCTCTGGTGCCTCGGCAATGAGCTGGACGGCCCCTGGCAGATCGGGCACAAGACGGCGGACGAATACGGGCGGCTGGCCCAGGAGACGGCAAAGGCCATGCGCCTCGTTGACCCCACGCTTGAGCTGGTCGCCGTCGGCTCCTCTCACCGCAACATGCCGACGTTCGGCTCGTGGGAGCACACGGTGCTCAGCCACACCTACTCCGAGGTCGATTACATTTCCATGCACGCCTACTACCAGGAGCACGACGGCGATGCGGCGTCCTTCTTGGCCGAGGCCGTGGATATGGACGAGTTCATCGACGGCGTGATCTCCACGATCGACGCGGTCAAGGCGGCCGGAAAGCACAAGAACCAGGTCAATATCTCCTTCGACGAGTGGAACGTCTGGTACCAGCGCGGCCTCGATACCGAGGATCAGCCGCACCGCGTTGCCGCAGGGTGGAAGCCGCACCCGCGGCTGATCGAGGACACCTATAACGTGACGGACGCCGTCGTCGTCGGAACGTTCCTTAACAGCCTGCTCCGCCACGGTGACCGTGTGACGATCGCCAATCAGGCGCAGCTGGTCAACGTGATTGCCCCGATCCGGTCCGAGGAGGGCGGGCCGGCGTGGCGGCAGGCCAGCTTCTGGCCGTTCGCCCGGATGGCCGCCCTAGCGAGCGGTCAGATCATGCGGCTGGCCGTCGATTCGGGGAAGGTGCCGACGCCCAAATTCGGCGACGTCGACGCGGTGGACGCCGCGGCCACGTGGGACGCCGAGCGGGGCACGATCGCCGTTTTCCTGGCCAACCGCTCGCTCGAGGACTCCGCGCAGGTTGAGCTGGATCTGCGCGGGCTCGCCGCGGACCGCATCACCCGCGCCGAGGTGCTCACCATCCCCGAGGGCGGTGACCGGTTCTCTGCGAACACCGAGGGCCACCAGGACGCCGTGGGGCTCACGCCGCTCGAATCCGTCGGTCTCGAGGACGGGTCGGTGCACGCGAGCCTGCCGAAGCTCTCCTGGGCCGTGGTGGAGATCGCGGTGGCGGCCGCGTAGCTCTGCCGCACGCGCGGGGCTAGGGTGGGGTCATGGAACCCGACCCACCGCACGTGAACGACCCGGCCGTGATCAAGCGCCTGCTGCGGACGCCGGCACGCTGGGCGGTGGTGGGGTTGACCAACAACCCGGACCGCGTGGCGCTGCCGGTGTCCGCCTGGCTCCAGGATCATTTGGGCATGGAGATCGTGCCCGTGAACCTCCGCGGGGAGGACGTGCTGGGCCGGCCGGCCGCGCGGACGCTGGCGGAGGTCGCCGGCCACATCGACGTCGTGGATTGCTTTGTGAACTCGTCCAAGGTGGGCGACGTCGTCGACCAAGCGATCGCCGCCGGCGCCGGCGCCGTGTGGATGCAGCTGGGCGTGATCGACCACGCCGCGGCGGCCCGGGCGCGCGAGGCGGGCCTCGACGTCGTCATGAATACCTGCCCCAAGATCGAGGCGGTCCGGTTGTGACGGGCCCCGCCGGGGCCCAGCTGGGGTTCGACGCCGCCCGGCGGCTCTGCGTGGACCGGCCCGGGGCGTTCGAGGACACCCCGTTCGGCCCGGACCGCTACGTGTACAAGGTGCGTGGGCGGGCGGGGAGTCAGCCCAAAATGTTTGCGCTGCTGTGGAGCGAGGCCGACGCCGTCGCCGGCGTTGGCGGGGCCGTCGGCGCGACGCCGGGCAGCCCCGGCCCGGCGCGGCTGAATCTGAAGGTGGAACCGGCGCTGGGCGAGCAGCTGCGGGCCGCGCATCCGCAGATCACGCCCGGCTATCACATGAACAAGCGGCACTGGGTGACGGTGGTGTGCGCGGGGCTGGAACGCCAAATGCTCGCGGACCTCGTGGAGGACTCGTACGACTTGGTGGTGGCGTCGCTGCCGCGCGGGGACCGGGAGGCGCTGGGCTGGCGCCGTCTCGCCGAGGGCTAGCCCGCTCGGTCACCGCACTCCGCCGCATGGGCCTCTAGGATGCTCTGCGCGCCGGAGCTGCCCGCGGCGTAGAACTCGTGGGCTTCTCCGGCGAGGTCGATCCGCCCCGCCGCCGCGCTGTAACCCACCGTTTGCTCGCCGCCATCCGGATTCGACCACGTGATGGTGCGCCGCCGCGCGTCCAGTTCCCCGCGGACGTCGTCCGTATTCACGGCCGGGCGGTCGTCACAGCCCAGCACCGCGTAACTGACGGTGGGCCCGTCGATCGTCATGACCTCGTAGCGGTACTGCCCGCCGTCGGTCACGTAGTCGCCGTTGAGCGCCGGGGCGGGCTCGGTCGCCGTGTCACCGGGCGTCGGTTCCGCGCCCCCGGGCGCGGTGGAGGCGCAGCCGGTGACGACGACGGCGCACGCGAGGGCCGCGGCCAGCAGCCCGCCGGTTGCGCGGAGCGATGCTCGAGGGAACGCCATGCGCTGCCGCCTTTCGCCCGCCCGGAGGCTCAGATTGATCGGTGGAGCCGATCATGCCACCTCGCGGGCGCCGGCGCACCGGTGCGGCACGAATCACGGCCTGGTCGGCGGCCGGGGCGCTGACAGGCGCCCGCCGCGGGTCCTAGGCTGAAGGCATGATTTTCATCGTTGTGAAGTTTGCCGTGAAGCCCGAATCCGCCGACTCGTTCCTCGAGGCCACCCGTCCGTTCACCGAGGCGACGCGCGCCGAGGAGGGCAACCTGTGGTTCGACTGGTCCCGCAGCGTGGAGGACCCGAACGAGTTTGTGCTGATCGAGGCGTTTAAGGACGACGCCGCGGAGGCGCACGTGAGCAGCGATCACTTCGCGGCCGGGTTGGAGGCCATGCGTCCGTTGCTGCGCTCCACCCCACAGATCATCAGCCGCCAGATCGAGGGCGAGGGATGGGACCGCATGGGCGAACTGCAGATCGACTAGCCCGCGGCGCTCACCCGGCAGCTACCTCCACAGGGCGGTGAAGCTGCCGTATCCACCGGTGATGCGGCAGCGCCCGTCCTCCCCGTAGCCCGGGTATTGGCCATCGAGCTCCGCGCCGAGCTCCTTGAGCTGGCAGGTCCACTTGCCGGCGCGGACCGTCCCGCCGCTGCGCGAGTCCCAGGCTTCGGCGATCCGCACCGAGTCGTAGATGGACACCACCGTCTGGCAATCCACGTTGACGCTCTCGAAGTCGAAGTAGGTCCCGGAGCAGGCGTGTGCGTTCGCGTCATCGGGGTGGTAGCGCACGGAAGCGAGCATGTGGGTGATGTTGGCGTACTCCTGCGTGAAGGTGTAGTCCTCGGCGGCCTGCACGGCGTCGTCCCGCCGGTCCTTCAGCGAGGCGTTGCCCAGTGGCGCGCGCCCCTCAAACCGCAGCGCCCCTGCCAGCTTCGGGAAGCCTTCCCGGCCGCCGCCCACGGGCACGGAGCGCCCGGGGGCAATCTCCTGCGGCACGTCCTGCCGCGCGGTGAGGCCATAGCTCGCCACGTTCTCCGCGTTGGGGTGGGTCACGAGGTCGAGGACGACGTCGGCGCCGGAGGCCGAGGGCAGCTTGACGTCATCGGCCGGGGAGGAATCGATCTGCGTGAACGTGGAACCGGGGATGGAACTGGGCGTCTCCCGGCCCGGGTTCTGTTGCAAGGTGGCGATCAGGCGGCCGTCCTCGGTCAGGACGCGGTAGGCCGGGATGTCGGTGCTGGAGGACTGCCCCGTGGCCTCGATGGTCTCCACCATCCAGTCCTCATGGACGAGGAAGGACAGATCCCCGGCGTCGGTGTTGACGCGCCGCCATTCCTCCTCGGGGGAGGGGTCCGCCTTCGCGGTGGGGCGGGCCTCGAGTTCTTCCTGAGTATCAAAGGCCTTCGGGAAGACGTCCTGAAGTAGGCCGCAGCCCGTGAGGGAGAGTGCCGCCGCGGCCGCGACGGACGCTAGTGCCACTCGTTGCCGTGTGCGCCATCCGTTCATGCCTCCCACACTAGTCAGGCGCGCTCACGGATCTCGTGGCGCAGCTCCGAAAGTGATCACACTGTGATACGCGCACCGAATCCGCCCCCTTGACCCCGGATTGAACAAGCGTATAGTCGGTTGAACAAGCGTTCATTGAACGTCCGTTCAGCGGGGTTGGAGCCCCGCGCCATCGCGAGGGAGGTGGCTGCGTGCCGACGCAGCAGGAGCTGACCCGGGTCAAGATTCGCGACGCCGCGATCGAGCAGATGGCCCGCCGCGGCTACGCCGTTCCCTTGCGCGCCATCGCGGATGCCGCGGGCGTGAGCCTCGGCCTGATCAACCACCACTTCGGGTCCAAGGAGGGGCTGCGGCAGGTGTGCGATGACCACGTGCTGGGGCTGATCGCGAGCGTAAAGAGCGACTCGCTGCGCGGCTCCGCCGTGGAGGCCATGGCCAACCTCAGCCGGATCGACGAGTTTGTGGTCCCCACCGCCTACTGCCTGCGCGCCATCGCCGCCGGCGGCGCCAGTGCGCGCCGCGTCGTCGATCACTTCACGGCGGACGCCGAGGAGTACGTGGCCGCCGCGGTTGCCGACGGCACGCTGCGCCCCTCGGTGGACGAACGCGCCCGCATCCGCCTCATGACCCTGCAAGGCTTCGGCGCGCTTCAACTGTATTTTTCCCTGCGGGCCGGCAGCGACGAGGAGTTCAGTCCCTCCGAGCTCGCCGGGCTCATTGACGACTATGTTCGCGAACACGGGCTCGCCCTCGTGGAGCTCTACACCTTTGGCGTCTTTGCCCAGCCGGACCTCTTCAACGCCTACGTCGCCAGCGCCCCCGCACCGGGGGAGCCCAGCGATCCATCCCCCACCGCACAGGAGCGAGCATGACCACCCTCATCGACCTCGCCGACGTGACCAAAAACTTTGGCCGCGTCCGCGCCCTCGACGGCCTCAACCTCCACGTGGACGCCGGCGAGGTGCACGGCTTCCTCGGTCCCAACGGCGCCGGCAAATCCACCGCCATCCGCGTCCTGTTGGGACTGCTCTCCGCGGACTCCGGGCGCGCCCAGCTGTTCGGGCGCGACCCGTGGAAAGACGCCGTCGACCTCCACCGCCGGCTGGCCTACGTCCCGGGGGGACGTGACCCTGTGGCCCAAGCTGACCGGCGGAGAGGCCATAGACCTGTTGGGGAATCTGCGCGGCGGCCTGAACGAGTCGCGGCGGGCGGACCTGATGGAACGCTTCCAGTTGGACCCGCGCCGGAAGGGGCGCACCTATTCAAAGGGCAACCGCCAGAAGGTGGCCCTCGTGGCCGCGCTGGCCGCCGACGTGGATCTGCTGATCTTGGACGAACCCACCTCCGGGCTGGATCCGCTCATGGAGCTGGTCTTCCAAGAGGAGGTCCGGGCCGCCGCTGACCGCGGCACCGCCGTCCTGCTCTCCAGCCACATCCTGGCCGAGGTGGAGGCCTTGTGCTCCCGCGTCACCATCATCCGCGAGGGGCGGGACGTCACCACCGGCACGCTCTCCGAGCTGCGCTCGCTGACGCGCACCGCCGTCGTCCTCGATGCGGACGTCGAGGCCGCGGAACTCGAATCCCTCACCCCGGTGCACAGCCTGAGCACCGACGGCGCGCAGCTGCGCTTCACGGTGGACGACGGCGGCATGCCCGCGCTGCTCTCCGTCCTCGCCGGGCGCCAGGTGCGCACGCTCACCGCGACCCCGCCGAGCCTCGAGGAGCTCTTCGTCCACCACTACGACGCCGCTGCCGAGGGCGGGGCGCCGGGCGAGGGGCCCGGCGCCGGGCCGGAAGCCACAGCGGGCCGTCGGCCGAAGGGGGCGTACCGGGCATGAGTGCCTCACCAGTGATGGAACGCGGCGTGGCCCCGTCCGGCGCCGGGAACATCGGCCGCGCTGGCGCGGGTCACCCACTCACCGGCACCTGGCGGCTGGCGCGGGCCATGCTGCGCGCTGACCGCGTCCGGCTGACCGTGTGGTTGGCGGTGATCGTCGGCTTCATCGCCTACGTCGCCGTGGCGTTCCCTGCCGCCATGGGGGACGTCGCCGTCGCCGAGCGCGGCGCCGTGATGGCCGAGCCGGCCGCCGCCATGATGGCGGGCCCCGGGTACGGGCTTGAGAATTACACCCTCGAGGTCATGATGGCGAACGAGATGCTGGGCCTGTTCGCCGTGTTGGTGGCCATCATGTCCCTCCAGCTCGTGACCCGACATACGCGGGCCGAGGAGGAGGCCGGACGGACCGACCTAGTGCGGGCCGCCCCGGTGGGCCGGCACGCGCAACTGACGGCCGCCGTCGTCGTCCTGATCGCCGCCAACCTGGTGGTCGGCGCAGGCACCGCCGGCGCGCTGGTCATCGCGGGGCTGGAGCCGGCGCTGGACTCCACGGTGTTCGGCCTCGCGCTGGCCGCCGTCGGCGTCGTGTTTGGCGCGCTAGCCGCCACCACGGCGCAGCTGAACCGCTCGGCGCGCGCCGCCTCCGGTATGGCCGGCGCGGCGCTCGGCGTCGCGTACGTGCTGCGTGCGGTGGGGGACGCGAGCCAGCGCGGCGGCAACTGGATGTCCTGGCTCTCGCCCATTGGCTGGGCGCAGCAACTGCGGATCTACGTGGACCTGCGCTGGGAGCCCATGCTACTGCTCGGCGGGCTCGCGGTGCTCGCGCTGGGCCTCGCGTATGCGCTGTCCGCGCGGCGCGACGTCGACGGCGCGCTGCTGCCGGAGCGCTTGGGCCGGGCACGCGCCAAGGCCGCGGGCCGGACGCTCGCCGGGCTCACCGTGCGCCTAGAGGCCCCGCGCGTGCTGTGGTGGGGCATCGGGCTGGGCGTCTTCGGCGTGCTGACCGGATCCCTCGCGGGGCCGATGGCGGACATGCTCGCGGATAACCCCCAGCTGGCCCAGATGATGGGCCTGACCGGCGAGGCGGCCGATGACTTCATTGCCGAGACCATGAGCGTGTTCCTGATGTTCTTCGCCATGGCCGTGGCGGCCTACGCCGTGATGTCCACCCGGAGCCTGCGCGCTGACGAGGCGGCGGGCCGGAGCGAGCTGGCGCTCGCCGGCGCCGTCTCCCGGTACCGGTGGCTGGGACTGCCGCTGATCGTGACGGTGGCGGCCGGGATCTTGCTGCTGGCCGTGTCCGGGCTGGGGCTCGGGGCGGGAGCCGCCGCCGAACTCGGGGCCGACGCCCTCGGTGACTTCACGCTGGCCGCGCTGACCTACGCCCCGCTGATCGCCGGCTGGGCGGCCGCGGCGGCGCTGTTCTACGGGCTGCGGGGCGGCGGCGGTTGGCTCTGGGCGCTGCTGGGGATTTGCCTCGTGGTGGGCATGTACGGGTCCATGCTGGGACTGCCCGACCCCGTCATCGACGCCGAGCCGTTCAGCATGGTCGAGCCCATGGCCCTGATCCGCGGCGACGCCGGGTGGGAGAGCGATTCCCCGTGGTGGCCGCTGGTCGGAGCGTCTGCGGTGGCCGTGGTTCTCGCGGCTGGCGCGCTCGGTGCCTTCCGGCGTCGCGACGCCGCCTGAACCCAGCGCGGTGACGGCATGAAAAAGCAGCCGGTGAGGGGGAGGGGGATCCTCGACAAGTTGGGGGGATTGCCACGAAAGGCGGTGTTGTAAAGGCACCCCATCACCGGCTGCTGGAGTAGAAGTTACCACAGGAATTTCGCGATTCCCAAGCGCGATTGTTGCGGTCAAAAATCGGGATAAAAATCCCCATTAGCGCCCCGTGGGTCCCTAGGCGCTCGTGGCGCGATCCGCGCCACGAGTGCGGTCGACACCCCGCCACCGCATGGTATGCCAAATGACTAGGTCATTCTGGGAGGATCATTCGCGAAGGGGGCGCTTTTTCAGTGTTAATCGATCATTCGCACGAGATGTTTTTGAGCGCGCTGATCACGTGCTGAGTCAGGGCGGGGCCGTCCACCTCATGGCCGCCGTCGTGTTCGATGAGCGTCACCGGCGGCGGTGCGCCGGGGTCGCCGCTGCGGTGGCCGGGTTCGCTGCGGCCGAGGCGGGCGAGCGCGTCCGCCGTGGCGCGCACCCCGCCGATCGGAAAGAGCTGGTCCGCGCGGCCGGCCTCCACAATGATGGGCCCGGTGAAAGCGGCGAGCACCTCCGGCAGGTCGCCGAACCGCGCGAGTCCGGGCGTGTAATTACACGGGCAGTGCTCGATCGCCAAGATCCCCTGAGCAAACGTGCTGCCGTACCCGCTGAGCGCCAGCACCCGCACCTGCGGGTGCGGCAGGGCCACGTGGACGCCGATCTGGCCGCCGCCGGAGAATCCGGCCACGCCCAGTGGGGCCGAGGGATCGACCTCCAACTCCGCCAACTGGCCCAGCAGGCCGTTCAGCTCCGCGGTCCGCGCCCCGCTGAGGGACAACCCAAACAATCCCAGGTGATTCACCAGGCGCTGACACTGGGTTCCGGGGCGCTCGGCGGCCCCGCGGCGCCCCGGTAGGCCCACCATATCGGGGATCACGACGGTGGCTCCGGCCTCGACGAGCTGGACGCCCAGCCGGCCGTGGGCGCCCGCGGTGGCCCCGTCGTCGTCCACCCCGGCGAGGGAGGCACTGCTGGCGCCGTGGCCGTGGAGCGCCAGCACCGTGGGAGACGGGCCGGGCCCGGTGGGGCGGAGGACATAGACGCCGAACGGCATGCCCGGAAAAATCTCGGCGCTCCAGCGCTGGCGCACCCAGTCCCCGTGCGCGGACTCCTCGAGCAGGCGCGGGGGTTCGGGGCGGAGGTACGGTGCGAACGCGGCGGAGAGCTGGCCTAAGTGCTCGACTGCGGAGGTGGCGCCGCCGGTGGCTGCCGCGGGCGACGGCGGGTCCTGCCGCACGCGGAGCAGGAGCGGTTCGGCGCCGCGGCCGAGTGAAGGGTCAGTGCAGGCGGTGGGCGGGGGAGACGAGTGGTCCATGGGGTCCTGTTCGTGGCGGCGCGGTCCTCTGGGCCATCATGCCAGCGTGGGTGCGGCCGTGGTGATGCCCATCGGGTATGGCCCGGCCACGTAGGTGGGCCCGCGCGCGGCCGGCTGCTTGCCTGCAGAAACTTCTGCAAGCAAGAAAGGGGTGCGCCCGCGTGCCGCCGGCTGAGCGCGCGTGCTGCGGGGCGAGCGCAGTGGCTCATATGATGAAGCGATGACCTCCGTCTTTTCCAGCCAGTCCGCGCCGAGCCGCCAGGTCCTGGCCGACCACGTGTACGAGGAGCTGCTGGCGGCGCTCATTGACGGGCGCTTCGAGGCCGGCGCCGCGCTGAGCATCGAGGGCCTAGCGCGGGACCTCGGGGTGTCACCGACGCCGGTGCGGGAGGCGCTGGCCCGCCTGGAGCACACGGGCATGGTGCGGCGCGCGGCGCTGAAGGGGTACCGGGTGGCGCCGCTGATCACCCCGGAGGAGCTGGCCCAGCTGGCCGAGGCGCGCAAGCTGATCGAAACCCATAATGCGGAGCAGGCGTGCGCCCGGGCGGACCAGGAGCTCGTCGACGCGCTCGCCGAGACGATCGAGCGGCTTTCCGCCGCGCCGACGGGCGCCTCCTACAGCGAATTCCGCGACTACTGGAAGGCCGACGAGGACTTCCACCGGATCATCGCCGAGAGCGCGGGCAACCCGTTCATCCTCAGCGCTTACAACACCCTCGGCGGGCAGGTGCAGCGGTTTCGCCTGTTCGCCGGGCTGGGGGTGACCGACGCGGACTGCGCGATCGCCGAGCACACCGCGATCCTCGAGGCGTTCCGGTCCGCCGACCCGGCCGCGGCACGGGCCGCCATGGAGGCCCACCTCGACGGCGTTCGGCAGCGCGGCATTAAGGACAGCACCGAGCGGTAAGCCGCTCCGCCGTACCGGCCAGCCCAGTTTCCGCTGGCCGTGCGCGCCGGTGCGCTCACCGGCCCTCCTCTGACTAGTGCTTTTGCGCTCTTCTAAGCCGGCCCGCGGGGCGAAAGTGGGCTGGCCGGTACGCGCCCATGCCGCGCATGACCTTTCGTGATTAGTTGACATGGATCACATCGCGGGTGAATCCTATAGGAAATAGGATCTACGACGAGGGAGCACCTCATGCCCTACACCGCTGATACGTGGCCCATCACGGCCGCCCTGCTGCAGTTCCCCCATGAGCTGCCGGGCGGCGGCACCGTCCAGGACGCGGACGCCAGCCATTGGAAGTCCGTGTTCGCCACGGTTCGCGACGCTGGCTTTGCCAATGTGGACCTCCTCGATAGCTGGATTCGCCCCGGGGACCTCACCGCGGCGCGGCTGGATGAGCTGAAGGCCGCCCTCGGCGAGGTGGGCGTCGGCGCGCCGGCCCTGTCCGCGATCCGCCGCAGCGTGATCGACGCGCAGCACGGCCAGGAGCACCTCGCCTACGCGCATCGGACTCTCGAGGCGGCCGCGCACTTGGGCTGCGAGGTGGTCTCCTTCGGGCTGCACCAAGCGCTGACGCCGGAACAACAACAGCAGCTGTGGTTCTGGACGGTCCCTGGCCACCAGGACCCGGTGGGAGACCAGGACGTCTGGGCCACCGCCGTGCGCCGCTTGCGCGAACTCGGCGAGCACGCCCGCGAGCTCGGCCTGCTGATGTCGCTCGAGATGTACGAGGACACGTTCCTCGGCACCGCCGACTCCGCCGTCGCACTCGTCCAAGAGATCGGCCTCGACAACGTGGGGCTGAACCCGGACCTGGGCAACCTGGTCCGCGTGCACCGGCCCATTGAGGACCTTCATGAGCTGATCGCCAAGACCATGCCGTACGCCAACTACTGGCACGTGAAGAATTACCTGCGGGATGAGAACACCGCCCGCGGACACTATTCGGCGCTGCCAGCCCCGTTGGAGACGGGCGTGATCAGCTACCGGGAGGCGCTCGAGGTGGCGCTGGCCCACGGCTTCCAGGGCATCATCTGCTGCGAGCACTACGGTGGGGACGGGCTCTCCGTCTCGGCCACCAATCAGCGGTTCTTGCGCGAGATGCTGCTGCCGAAGACCGAGGACTACGCGCTGGGCACCCCGCTCGTGGCGCAGGGGCGCCAAACCCCCGCCGCGGCCGCCGCGGGAGACGCCCGATGACCCGCCTCTACGATGACCCCACCGCCTTCGCCGACGCGGCCATCGACGGCCTCGCCGCCGCCCACCCGCGCCTGCTGGAACGGGTCGACGGCGGCGTCGTGCGCGCCCCGGAAATGTCGGAAAACCAGGTCGCCGTCGTGATCGGCGGCGGCTCCGGCCACTACCCGGCCTTCGCCGGGCTGGTGGGCCCGGGGCTAGCGGCCGGATCGGCGTGCGGCAACCTCTTCGCCTCGCCCTCGGCCGGCCAGATCTACCGCGTGGCACGCACGGCCGCGAACGGCGGCGGCGTGCTGCTCAGCTACGGCAATTACGCCGGGGACGTCCTGCACTTCGGCCAGGCCCAAGAGCGCCTCAACGCCGAGGGCATCGAGACCCGCACCGTGCTGGTCTCGGATGACATCGCGTCCGCACCGGCCGCGGAACGGGACAAGCGCCGCGGCATCGCCGGGGACCTCACGGTGTTCAAGATCGCCGGCGCCGCCGCGGAGGAGGGCGCCACCTTGGACGAGGTCGAGCGCCTTGCCCGCAAGGCCAACGAACACACCTTCAGCCTCGGCGTCGCGTTCGACGGCTGCACGCTCCCCGGCGCCGACGATGCCCTGTTCCACGTCCCCGAGGACACCATGTCCCTAGGGCTCGGCATCCACGGCGAACCCGGCATTTCCGACCACGAGCTCCCCACCTCCGCCGAACTCGCCGAGCTGCTCGTCACCCGCCTGCTGGCCGAGCGACCCGACGGCGCCACGCGTGCCGTCCCGATCGTCAACGGCCTCGGCACGGTGAAGTACGAGGAGTTGTTTGTGCTCTTCGGCCATGTGGACCGGCTGTTGCGCGACGCCGGCGTCAGCGTCGTCGAACCCGAGGTCGGCGAGCTGGTCACCAGCCTCGACATGGCCGGGGCATCCCTCACCCTTTTCTGGGTGGACGACGAGTTGGAGCGCCTCTGGTCCTCCCCCGCGGACACGCCGGCCTTCCGCAAGGGGTCCGCCCCCACCGCCCCGCGCCGCAGCTTCTCCACCGGTAAGGCGGCGGAGGTCACGCATGAGCGTGCGACGCCGGCCAGCGCTGAACTCGGCCGCGCCGCGGCGCGCCTGCTGGCCACCGCCCGCGGCGTCGTCGTCCGCCACGAGCAGGAGCTCGGCGAGCTGGACGCGATCGCCGGCGACGGCGACCACGGGATCGGCATGCGCCGCGGGGTAGAGGCGGCCGCGGACGCCGCGGCGTCCCTCGTCGAGGAGGCGGGCGGCCAGGCGTGCGTGAGCGAGGTCCTCGCCACCGCCGGCGACGCCTGGAGCGAGAAGGCCGGCGGAACCTCCGGCGCCCTGTGGGGCTCCGGGATCGCCGCGATCGGCCGCGCGCTGGGCAGCCAACAGGAGTACGACGCCGCCGCGGCACCGGCCGCGGTTGCCGCGTACCGGGACACGGTGGTCGCCCTCGGCAAGACGGAGCTGGGGGACAAGACCATGGTGGACGCGCTGGTGCCCTACGCCGACGCGGTCGCCGAGCGGATCGCGGCCGGCGCCTCGGTGCCGGAGGCGCTCGCCGCGGCCGGCGACGTGGCCGACGCCGCCGCGCGAGCCACCGCCGACCTGACGCCCAAGAAGGGCCGCGCCCGCCCGCTCGCGGAGAAATCGCTGGGCCACCCGGACCCCGGCGCGACCTCGTTTGCGCTGATCGCCGCCGGCCTGGCGGAGGACCTAGCGCAGCACACCGCCGACCAACCCCAAGGAGAAACACGATGAGTCACACGTTCCGCATCGTCGTCGCGAACGACTCCGCCGGCGTCGAGTACAAGAAAGCCCTGCTGGCCCAACTGCAGGCGGACGAGCGGGTGGAATCCGTCGTCGACCTCGGCGTCGGCAGCGGCGACGACACCGCCTACCCGCACGTGGCCGTCGCGGCGGCCCGCCAGGTGGCCGCCGGAGAAGCGGACCGGGCGCTGCTGATCTGCGGCACGGGCCTCGGCGTGGCGATCTCCGCGAACAAGGTGCCCGGCGTCCGCGCCGTCACGGCGCACGACGCCTACTCCGTGGAGCGGGCCGTGCTGAGCAATAACGCGCAGGTGCTCACGCTGGGGCAGCGTGTGATCGGATTGGAGCTAGCCAAGAAGCTCACCGATGAGTGGTTGCGCCACACGTTTGACCCGCAGAGCGCCTCCGCCGCCAAGGTGGACGCCATCTGCTCCTACGAGCCGCAGGCCTAGTCGCCGCGCCGCATCAGCACTTCAAGTAAAGGACACACATGGATATCAACGTAGCGATCATCGGTTCCGGGTACATGGGCGGCGGGATTGGCCAAGTGCTGGCGCTCGCCGGCGCCCGCGTGGCCCTCGCCGACGCGGACGCGGCCACCGCGCAGGCCAACCTGGAGCGCCTGCTCACCGAGTCCCGGCAGTTCGAGGAGCAGGGCCTCTTCCCGACCGGCGCCACGGAGACGTTGACCCGGAACCTCTCCGCGGCCGAGTCGCTGGAGCAGGCCGTGGCGGAGGCCGACTTCATCGAGGAGGCCGTCCCCGAGAAGCTGGAACTCAAGCGCAGCATCCTGGCCCAGATTTCTGCGGCCGCGCGCCCGGAGGCCATCATCGGCTCCAACACGTCCACCATCTCCATTGCAGACATGGCCGTGGCCGTGGAGCACCCCGAGCGCTTCCTCGGCGTGCACTTCTCCAATCCGTCGCCGTTCATCCCGGGCGTGGAGATCATCCCGCACGCAGGCACCAGCGAGCAGACCGTGGCCGCCGCCCGGCGCTACGTGGAGGAGACGGGCAAGGAGACCGCCGTCGTCAAGGACGTCACCGGCTTTGTGCTCAACCGGCTGCAGTACGCCCTGTTCCACGAGGCCACGCAGTTGGTGGAGGAGGGCGTCGCGGCCCCGGAGGACATCGATACTCTGGTGCGCACCACGTTCGGGTTCCGCCTGCCGTTCTTCGGGCCGTTCGCGATCGCGGATATGGCGGGCCTCGATGTCTACAACTTCTGCTACCAGTCCCTGCAGACGGACTTCCCGGAGCGCTTCGCGACCCCGAAGATCCTCAGCGAGAAGGTGGAGGCCGGCCAGCTGGGCACCAAGTCCGGCGGCGGCTTCCTCGACGTCCCGGCGGAGCAGTTGGCTGAGCTGATCGCCTACCGCAACAAGGCGTACGTGAAGATGGGCCAGGTCCTGAAGGAGCTCGGCCCGGCCCCGCTGGACTCCGATGCCTGATCAGCCTCAAGCCGCCGCCGGCCCGCGCCGCAGCACGCAGCGCTACATCGGCGTCAGTACCAAGGCCTATCTGGGGTACGCCCAGAGCCTGACGTGGCTGGAGGGGGTGCGGGCGCAGTTCGAGGCCCGGCAGGACAACGACGGCGCCGTGGGCGTGACCGGTTTCGTGGCCCCATCGTTCCCCGTGCTGGAATCGGCCGCCCGGATCCTTAAGGGGACCGGGGTCTGGCTCGGCGCGCAGGACGTCGGGCTGCTCGCCGGGCCCACCGCCTCCGGCGCGGCGACGGGCGAGGTCCCCCCGCGCATGTTGGCGGAGCTCGGCGTGCGGATTCTCGAGGTCGGCCACGCCGAGCGGCGCGCCCACTTCGGCGAGGACGAGGCGGCCGTGGCCGCCAAGCTCCGCGCCGGCGTCGCGAACTTCATGACGCCGCTGCTGTGCATCGGGGAAAGCCGGCGCGCGGACCCGGACGACGCCGTCGCGGCCTGCCTAGCGCAGGTCGCCTCGGCGCTCGGGCTGACGGAAGGGGCGGCGGGTACGCCGTCCCCGGCCGAGGCCGCGCCCATCGACCCTGCGGACGTGATCTTCGCGTACGAGCCCGTGTGGGCGATCGGCGCGGAGCAACCGGCCGACGCGGACTACGTCGCGGCCGTGTTGACCGGGCTGCGCGCCCGCTTGGACGCTTGCTCGTCCGGCCCGGTGCGCCTCCTCTATGGCGGCAGCGCCGGCCCCGGTCTGCTGCCGCGCTTGCCGGCGGCCGACGGACTGTTCCTCGGCCGGTTCGCGCACGACCCCGCCAACCTCGGGCGCGTGTTGGACGAGGCCGCTGCTGTGACCGCCGCGTCCTGACGGCCTGACGCAGGCTCCGGCGTCCACGCGCCCGCCTGCCCTCTCTTGTCCTTCCCCTCCATTGACCGGGAGTTTTCATGTTGCTGACCCATGCCCTCACACCGGCGGCGTCGCTCACCGCCACGCCGTCGGCGGCTGCGCCGCAGGCGACGCTGCCGGTGCCCGCCCTGCTGCTGATCGCGGTGGCGGCGATCGCCGTGCTGCTGGTGCTGATCATCAAGGTCCGCCTGCACGCGTTCTTCTCGCTGATCATCGTGTCCCTGCTGACCGCCGTGGCCGCCGGGGTGTCCGCCGCGGATCTGCTCGAGACGATCGTCGGCCCGTTCGGCAGCACCCTCGGCAACGTGGCCATGCTGGTGGGCTTCGGCGCCGTGCTCGGCCGCATCGTGGAGACCTCGGGCGGTGCCCAGGTCATCTCCGAGAAGCTGATCGGCCTGTTCGGCGAGCGGCGGGCACCGCTGGCGCTCTCCGTCGCGTCGCTGTTGTTCGGCTTCCCGATCTTCCTCGACGCCGGCTTCATCGTCATGCTGCCGATCATCTATACGGTCGCACGCCGCGTCGGCGGCGGCCTGCTGCGCTACGCCCTGCCCTCGGCCGGAGCCTTCCTCGTCATGCACGCGCTCGTGCCCCCGCACCCTGGCCCCGTGGCGGCGGCCGGGATCATCGGTGCCGACGTCGGACTGGTGCTGATGGTCGGCCTGCTCGTGGGCCTGCCCACGTGGTACGTGGCGGGCTACCGGCTGGCTCTGGTGCTCGCGAAGCGGGCGGGGCACCTGCCGGTGCCGCAGCTGCTGGGTGAGGCGCCGAAGGAGCACCGCAACCCGCCGCCCTTCGGTCTGGTCCTGCTGGTCCTGCTCCTGCCGCTGGGGCTGATCTTCCTGAATACCGGGCTGAAAACTCTGCAGGCCACGGGCGCCGCACCGGACGTGTTGTGGACGCAGATCCTCATCTTCCTCGGCAACACTCCCATTGCGCTGCTGATTTCCACCCTGTTGGCCATGTACCTGCTGGTGGTACGCCGCCACGACGGCCCGATCGGCGGCGCGCTGGAACAGGTGGTGGACGACGCGCTGGCCCCGGTGTGCTCCATCATCTTGATCACCGGTGCCGGCGGCATCTTCGGCGGCGTCCTGACGGCCACGGGCATCGGCGGCGCCATGGCCGATTCCCTCCAGCAGGTGGGCATGCCGCTGATCTTGGCCGGCTTCCTCATCGCCGTGATCATGCGCGTCGCCCAAGGGTCGGCGACGGTGGCGGGCACGACGGCGGCCGGGCTCATGGCGCCCGCCGTCGCCGCGTCGGGGGAGCAGACCGCGCTGGGGCTGGCGTGCCTCGTGGTGGCCATCGTGGCCGGGGCCATCAGCTTCTCCCACGTCAACGATTCCGGCTTCTGGCTGGTAAGCCGCTTCCTGGGCCTCACCACGGCCATGGCGCTGAAGACGTGGACCGTGATCGCCACGGCGATTGGCTTCATGGGCTTCGCGTTGGCGTGGCTGCTCTACGCGGTGGTGGGGTAGGCGGCGCGCCCACCGGGTGCGCGCTAGGGCACGGCGTATCGCCATCGAGTCAGGACTCAACTATCCTGCCAAGATGAGGTACCTGCCGCCCGCGCCGAGTTTTTAGAGCGCGGCGCCGGTCAGCTGCCGTAACCCGTCAGACGGAGGGAAATCATGGCCACGCCTGCTCGCCCCGCCGCGCGCCTCGCCGGAGCCGGGGCCGCCGCCGCGCTGGTGTGCGCCGTCGCCGCCTGCGCCGGCGGGACGCCGAAACCCTCCGAGTCGCCGGGTGCGACGGCGTTGTCGCCGCCCGCAAGCCCCTCACCCTCGGACTCCGCGCCGCCCACGGAGCCGAGTTCGGCTGAGCCGCCCGGTTCGGCCGAACCCAGCGAGTCCAGCCCGCCCGAGGTTCCCCCGCCCGGGGAATGGGTCATCACGCCGGCGGCTTTCGGGCCCATCGAGCTCGGGGCGGATCTGGAGAGCGTCGCGGAGCAGCTGGGCGGCACCATTTCCAACCCGAGCGCTGACCAGGACGGGGCTGAGTGCCGCGTGGCGACAGACTTTGCGATCGAGGGCTTCCACGGGGACCTGCAGGTCACGGCGGTGGATTCCGTGGTGGTGGCCGTGAAGTGGGGCATCAACCAGTCCACGTCCATCGATGCGGACATGGAGCTTCCCGCCACCGCGGACGGGGTGACGCTGGCCAGCCCGGACGCGGAGGTGTCCGGCGCCATGGGCCCGGAGGCCCTCGTCAACGGGTGGGGCCCCTCCTCCGGCGTCGCCTGGGCCGAGCGCGAGGGCGAGAACCTGCTGGTCGCCGAATCCACCACCCTGAGCCCGGCAGAGCAGCCCAGCAGCGGGTTCATCGGCTGGCTCTACGTGTTCAATGACGAGGACGGGGACACGTTCCCCGAATGCCAAGGCAACTAAGCCCGGCACGGCAGTGCGGCGACGCGCAGGAGCGGCATGCGGGATTCTCTCGGGGCCAGGGGGGAGACCTGCAGGGCCGGTACATTGGCACCGACCCTGTATCGACGATCAGGAAACGGCCAGTTCGCGAATGGTCAGGTTGCGGAACTCGGCTTCGCCGTCATGTACGAACAGACGAATGCCGTCGTCACCTTCAAGCGGGAATGCGCGATGGGAGTGAACGGTCTTCCCCGCACCGACGAACAACTCCACACTTGCGTGGTCCACGAGGATGCGAATGTCCATTTCTCCGGTGGTGGTGTCGAAGTGGACCTGCGACTCGCCTCCGTTGCCGGGGTTGAATGTCGGGCGGCGGTTAACGTATGTGGAGCCGCCGTCTAAATACGCGCCCGCGGAGACGTGCCGGCCACCGCCCGGTGCCCGGCACAGCTCGAATCCGATGTTGCCCGGTGCATCGGAGGGATTCCACGCGAGCGTGCACGTCAGTTCGTAGGCGCGTGAGCGGATATCCAGATCCTTAGCGCCGGACAGGCCCACGTTGCCGAGTGCATGCTCTTTCACCGCGTATTCGCTGAGTGCGGCTGTGGGCTGTGACGTCAGCACGTACCGTCCATTGGAACGTACTAAACGAAGATCGCGCACGATCGCGTCATCTCCGTTGTATCCGTCGGTGACTAGGCTCGGGGAGTTGTGCGGGTAGTCCCAAAAGTTCGACCAGCCAATGGCATGGCGCAGCGTGGCATCGGGGCGGCCTTCGGCATTGTGGCCCTCGTAGGTGACCGCACCGTAGAAATCGAAGCCGCGATCTAGCCACTCCGGGTCTTCGACGTCGGGGACGAACGTGGCTCCATCAAAGTTGCCCGTCCAGTAGGCGTAGGTCGCCGGTAGACCCCGCTCCTTGCCGTTGGCGCTGACGCCCAAGACCCAGTGATCGGTACCGTCGTTGGCAGTCATCCTGTAGATGTCAGGGCACTCGAGTAGCCCGATGTCCTCGCGCCGGAACTCGCCGACCGCGGACCATGTGTGCAAGTCCGTCGATGCGTAGCACCCTAGCCGAGTGCCCTCCGCGTTGAGCATGAACCAGCGGCCGCGTTCTTCGTCCCAGATCACCTTAGGGTCTCGGAAGTCGTGCACACCCGGGTTCGGCAGGACTGGTGCTTCCGGCCCCGGGCTGAACGTTCTTCCTTTATCGGTCGAATACCAGAGGAACTGCGCTTGCTGGCCCGCGGGTGCCTGGGTGACGAGCGCGATCAGCGCGCCGGGGCCGTAACCCGCGGTGTCGTCGTGGTCGACGACGACGCAACCTGACCAGCAGTCCCCGTTGTCGTTGCTGAACTTGGGGATCGCCACACCATGGTCCACGAACCTTACGTGGTCCGTGGTGGTGGCAAGACGCCAGGAGGTGCCGTGGCCGCCTTCGAGATAGTCCTCGTTGTAGAGGTAGTAGTACAGGTACTCGCCTTCCACGAAGACGGGCCGTTGCGGGTCGTTCTTCCAATTGTCCGGGACACTGAAGTGGTAGGCCGGACGGTAGGAGTGCTCTGTCACTGCTCGGGCGGAGGCGTCGCTCGGTTTCCCGGGGTTCGCGTGCTCAGCGGGGCCGGGCGTGGACGCGGCGTTTGCGGGCAAGATTCCTCCGATGGTCGCAGCGACGCTGGCACCACCGATGAGGAGGGAACGTCGTCCAAGCGGCAGGTGTCGGTTAGTGGCTTCGGGAGTTTGAGGTGCGGACATTGTGGAGCCTTTCAATCGGTTCGAGGACGGGCGGTAGCTGGTGGTGCTGCCGCAGGTAGGTGATGGCTGGTTGCGGTCACGGATGCAGAACACGTTCGGGCTGTTCGGCGTCATCGAGCCGCCATGCCCGGGCGGTGTCCAGACGAGCGGGACCCGTGGCGGAGATGCTGATCTGACGCGCGTCTGTCCGGGTGGGATAGACACGCGTTGTCAGCGCGATGCCGTCGACGAAGACCTCGACGCTCGAGCGATCCAGCAGAATGCGCACCCGAGCCGTGGGATCGGTGGCTGGAACCGCACCGGCGTGGGACGACGTGTCGCAGCTGGTCGACAGCGTCGATCTCGACCGGTCCAGTTTCACGCGCAGGCCGTCCCCGTCACGCCGCAGTTCCAACACCGTGCGTTCGGCGCCGTCGGCAGTGGCGAAGAGTACGACGTCGACGCGCCCACCAGCGTCGATGGTGGCCGTGAACTCGATGTCTAGATCCACGCCGGCCAGATCCACGCCGGACGAGACTTCGTCGGCCGGAAGGAGCTGCTCGCCTCGCAACGTCGTCAGCTCGGGGACCGGTTCGCTGCGAAGGACACCGTCGTCGTCCAGCCACAGACGGCGCGGGACGGTCATGGCGCCGGACCATCCGACGGCGGCCGTCGCGGCGTCATCGCGTCCCTCCTGCATCCACGACCACAGGACGCGGCGACCGGCCTCGTCGCGGAATGTCTGCGGCGCGTAGGCGTGGCGGCCACCGAGGTCGAGGCGTTGGATCCGGTCGATGACGAACCGCTGTCCGTCGTAGGAGCCGACCGCGACGAGAGGGTGGAGCGTGTGTCCTTCGTGCCACGCGGAGAAGATCAGCAGGTGCTCGTCGTCACTGGTCCCGTCCGGAGGCCCCGTGAGGCCGTCGTCACCACGGGTCATGCGGAAGAAGTCGACGCACTCCCACATGGTGCCGGTCCACTCCGGGTCGTCGAGGCGGACGTCACCGGCGTCGCCGACGGTGAGCGGGCCGAGTTCGGTCCACGTGCGCAGATCCTCCGACTCGTAGAGGAAGGCTGTGCCGCCGCGGCCGGCAATACCGCTGCCGACGAGCTGGCGCCAGTGGCCGTTCTCCCGCCACACGCAGTGGTCCCGATACTCGGTGATGTCATATTCGGCGGGAGGGGCAGTGATGATGGGTTGTTCCAACGTCACCCACGTGTCCAAGTCGGCAGACCCGACCGCGAGGCACGGTAGCTCGCGCCCGTCGGCGCGGCCCGAGTAGACGATGGTCGGGGTGCCGCCGTCGTCGACCAGGACGCCGGACCAGCACCCCTCCGCGTCGGGCCCGTCGCCCGGGGTGAGCGCGATGGGTCGGTCACTCCAGTGCAGCAGATCGCGGCTGACGGCATGACCCCAGTGGATCCGGTCGTGGAACGGGCCGCTCGGGTTGTACTGGTAGAAGAGGTGGTATATCCCGTCGCGCTGGCCGACGCCGTTGGGGTCGTTGAGCCAGCCGGCGGGCGAGGTGAAGTGGTAGGCGGGGCGCAGGGGATCGGCCTGCGCGCGGGCCACGAGCCCGGTGTCCTGAGCAGCGGCGTGGTTCATGCGTTCTGTCCTTGAGTGGTGGTTGGATGCGGTGCGAAGACCCAGTGGCCGGACGTGGGGTCGACGATGGTTCGTTGTAGGCGCGGCGCCGATGTCCAGTCGGTGATCTCGCGGCGCAGTCCGGCCCGCGCCTCCGGATCGAACGGCGCGGTGCGCTCCGGATCGGGCACTGCGCCGACGAGCAGCCGCGTATACGGGTGCTGCGGGTCGTCGAGCAGGCGTAGGGAGGGGCCGCCCTCCACCATGGCCCCGGCGTGCATCACGATCGTCCGGTCGGCCAAGTACCGGGCCGACGCGAGATCGTGCGTGACGTACAGGATCGCGATCCCGTGCTCGTCGCGCAGCTTGGCGAGCAGATTCAGGACCCCGATGCGCACCGAGACGTCCAGCATCGAGGTCGGCTCGTCGGCCAGAATGATCTCCGGTTCCACGGCGAGGACGCGCGCGATCGCGATGCGCTGCCGTTGACCACCGGAGAGCTCGTGCGGGAACGCACTGAGCACGGCCGGGTCGAGGTCGACCGTCTCGACGAGCTCGACGAGCCGGCTGCGCACGTCCGCCCCGGCCCTGCCGTGCACGCGCAGGGAGCGCTCGAGGACGTGCTCGACCCGGTGCGTGGGATTCAGCGAGCCGAACGGGTCCTGGAAGACCATCTGCACCGTACGGCGGTAGGCGCGCGTCGCGCTGCGGCGCTGGGTGCGCAGCACGTCCTCACCGAAGATCTCGAGCGTGCCGGAGTCCGGCTGCTCCAGCCGGGCGATGCAACGGGCGAGCGTCGATTTACCGGATCCGGACTCGCCGACGAGGGCGACGATCTCCCCTGCCGCGATGTCCAGATCGATTCCCTTCAGCGCCTGCAGGCGCTTCCGGGCCAGCAGGCCGCCGGTCGTGAACGTCTTGTTCAGGCCGCGGACCCGCACGGCTGTGGTGCTGCCCCTCGTCGGGGCCGTCGTCGTACTCATGGGGACATCTCCTCGCTGGGCAGCGCCCGGGTGCTGTCGGCTGGGGCGACGAAGTGGTACTCAGCGACTTCCTCGAGGTCGCCGATGGAGGTGAAGCGGACGCCCTCGCCCAGGCCGGTGAGCCTGACACGCGGGCCGGTGATCGGCGGGAACGCCCCCATCAGGGCCCGGGTGTAGGCGTGGCGCGGGTGGCGGCGCAGCACGTCCGCGGGCGCGAGCTCGACGAGGCGCCCGGCGTACATGACGCCGATGCGGTCGGAGAGCTCGAGCATGAGGGACATGTCGTGCGTGATGAACAGGACCGCGAAGCCCAGTTCGGCCTGCAGGTCGCGGATCTGCGCCAGGATCTCCTGTTGCACGACGACGTCGAGCGCCGTCGTGGGCTCGTCCAGGATGAGCAGTCGGGGCTTGAGTGCGCAGGCCATGGCAATGACGACGCGCTGGCGCTGGCCTCCCGAGAGCTGGTGCGGGTAGGCGTTCGTGCGTTCGGCGGGGATGCCGACCAGTCCGAGCAGTTCGGCCGCTCGGCGCAGCGCGTGCTTCTTGGGCATCTGCTCGTGCGTCGTGAAGACGTCGGCCAGCTGGTCGCCGATGCGCATGACGGGATTCAGCGAGTTCATCGCCGATTGGAACACCATCGCGACCTGTCGCCACCGCCATGAACGCAGGTCGTCGGCGGTCATCGCCAGGACGTCGACGCCGTCGAACCGGATGGATCCGTGGGTGATGCGGGCCGGGTCCTTGAGCAGGCGCATGATCGAGTGGGCGATCGTCGACTTGCCGCATCCGGACTCGCCGGCGAGGCCCAGAATCTCACCGGGCGCGATGCTCAGACTGACGCGGTCGGCGCCCCGGACGGAGCGTTCATCGCTGACGTATTCGACGGTCAGCTCGTCGATGTCGAGGACGGGCCTCATGACGTGGCTCCTTCGGTGACGGCGGTCGGGGCGGTGGCGCTGGCGGCCCGGCGCGGCTTGCGCAGGCGTGGGTTGGTGATCTCGTCGACGGCGTAGTTGCACATGGCCAGCGCGTAGGCGACGAGGGCGATGGCGAGGCCCGAGGGGGCGAAGATCCACCACTGGCCGAGCATGAGCGCACCATCCGTGGAGGCCCAGAACAGGTTGGTGCCCCAGGAGATCGTGTTCGCGTCGCCCAGCCCGAGGAACTCCAGGCCGGCCTGGGCGCCGATCGCACCGATCACGCTGCCGAGCAGGGTGGTCATGACGATGGAGGCCATGTTGGGCAGGATCTCCCGCAGCATGATGCGCAGCGGGCGCTCACCCGACACCAGTGCGGCGCTGATGTAATCCTTGCCGCGAATCGACAACGCCTGTGAGCGCAGCACGCGGGCGCTGCCGGCCCAACCGGTGATGACGAGGACGATGATGACGGTGCCCAGCCCGGGCGGCATGAATGCCGCGAGGATGACGAGCAGGGGGAGTCCCGGCAGCAGCAGGAAGACGTTCGTCAGGAGGGAGAGGACGTCGTCGACCGCTTTGCCGAAGTACGCGCAGGCGAGTCCGATGATGATGCCGACGACGGTGGCGAGGGTTCCGGCGATGAAGCCGACGAACAGCGAGGAGCGCGAGCCCCACACGGTGAGGGCGAGGACGTCCTGCCCCTTGGCCGTGGTGCCGAGCCAGTGTTCGCCGCTGGGGGCCGAGGCGCCGCCGGAGCCGATGCGCGATGGGTCCTCCGGGAAGATGATCGGGGCCAGGAGGGCGAGGAGGACGAAGACGGCCAGGATGCTCAGCCCGGCGACGGCCTTGCTGTTGCGGCCCAGCGCGCGGAGGAAGCGGAGCGAGGCGCGGCCTCGACCGGTGCCGAGGGCCTGGGGTGAGGGGAAAGTCATGAGAGCCTCCGGGTTAGCCGACCCGCACGCGCGGATCGAGGCGGACGTACACGAGGTCGACCAGGAAGTTCGCCAGCAGCACGGCGGCGGTGATGGTGAGGAACAGCCCCTGCATCAGTGGGTAGTCGAGGCCCTGGACGGCGGCGAGGAGCTGATATCCGACGCCCGGATAGGCAAAGACCACCTCCGTGAGTAGCGCGCCGCCGACGATGAACCCGAGGCTCATGCCGATGTTGGTGACGGACGGCAGCAGCGCGTTGCGGGCGGCGTAGTTGAACATGATGCGGCGCGGGCGGAGCCCCTTGGCCTCGGCCATCAGGATGTAGTCCTCGGCGTTGGTCGAGATCATGGTGTTGCGCATGCCGAGCATCCAGCCGCCGATCGAGACCAGCACGATCGACAGGGCCGGTAGGACGAGGTGTGCGGCGACGTCGGCGATGAAGTCCGCGTCCCAGGAGGGGGTCATGCCAACGGAGAAGGCGTGCCGCAGTGGGGCGATGCCCCAAGCGACGCCGAAGACATACAGCGAGCCCATGGCCAGCCAGAAGTATGGGAACGAGCCGATGAAGACCAGCAGCGGCGGGGTCACGGAGTCCAGCACGCCGCCGCGGCGCCAGGCCGCGAGGATTCCGAGCAGGTTGCCGATGATGACCGCGATGAGCAGCGACACGGCGCCGAGCAGGAGCGTCCACGGCAGCTGCGCCGCGATGACGTCGCTGACGGGAGTCGGGAAGCGGGAGATGGAGACTCCGAAGTCCCCGGTGAGAACACGGCCGAGGTAGGCGAAGTACTCCTGCCACCACGGCCCGCCCTCGACGCCGAGGAGGCGCTGGAGCGATTCGACCTGTTGCGGGTCCAGCCGCTGCTGGGAACGCGACAGCATACGGGTAACGGGGTCGCCCGGCATGAGCCGGGGAAGCATGAAATTGAGGGTGATCGAGGCCCAGAATGCGATGAGGTAGAAACCGAGCCTGCGCAGGATGAAGCCCATGGCAGTCCTTCCGAAGGGAGGGTGGTCGGGCGCGGCGGCGCATGGCCCGCACCCGGGAGGGGATCTGCTGGGCCCGGAGGACATCCGGGCCCAGCAGATGGTGACGGCGGGGCGCCGCCCCGGCAGTGGCTACTCGGCCGGTTCGAGCGAGGTCAGCACCAGCACCGTCGTCGGCGCCCGCGTTGCCAACGTGGCGTAGGGGTTCTCCTCGGTAGGCCAGCCGACGAAGCGCTCGGTCGTGTAGGCGCCCCACTCCGGGCCCGGGAAGAGCGGCACGACGGGAGCCAGTTCGGCGTAGAGGGCCTGGAGTTCGTCCATGATGCGCTGCTGCTCGCGCTCGTCCGCGGTCGCCGCGAACTCGGCTAGCAGGTCGTCTGCTTCCTTGCTGCCGAACCGGTGGTAGTTGTCAAACGTCTGCTCGCCGACCGGTTTGACCGATTCTGTGGACATAAGGTTGCGGTAGTACTGGTACGGCGTGGGTGCGTTAGCGCTCCACACGATGCCCGTCTCGAATTCGCCCGTCTCGTACCCGGCCACGACGGCGGCCCAGTCCGGCGAATCGACTGTCGCCTGCACGCCGATGTCCTGCAGGTTCTGCGCAATGACGTTGGCCACCGAGAGCCAGTCGGAAGAGGTCGAACCGACGGAGATGTCGAACGCGAAGGGCTCGCCGTCCGGCGTCGTGCGTTCTCCGTCTGGTCCGGCGGTGTATCCCGCCTCGTCCAGCAGAGCCCCAGCTGCCTCGGCGTCGTACTCGGTCCAGCCGCAGTCTGCGACGACCTCGTCGCTGCGCCACTCGTCGTAGTTACCCGACAGTCCCGTGCAGTCGGCAGGGATGGTGTATCCGGACATGCCGACGTCGACAACCTGTTCCCGGTCGACAGCCATGCTCAGCGCCTTGCGGACATCCGGATCGGAGAACATATCGAGTGTCGTGTTGAGCTGCCAGTTGATTTCGGCCCCCGTCGGCGGGAACCAGTAGGCCCGGTGCTCCGGATCCTTTTCCACGAAGGTCTTCTGGATATCCGGCATGTATTGAGGCGCCCAGTCGACGTCGCCGTTGATCGCGGCGAGATTCGCGCCGTCGTTGCCGGCGAAGGCGAGCATCCGCACGCCGGGAATCTGCTGCTTCTCCGGCTGCCAGTAGTTCGGGTTCGGCAGCAGGTCGAACGACTGGGCCTGGAAGTTGGAAACCTCGGTGTAGGGGCCCGTGCCGACCGGTTCCGGGTTCTCCTCGTTGCCCGGATCCTCGAACTCGGACCAGATGTGGTGCGGGACGATGATCTGCTGGCCGACCTCGAACAGCGCCGGCGAGAACTCGCGATTGAAGGTGAACTTCACGGTCTTCTCGTCGACGGCCTCGACGGTGTCGAGGTAGTCGTAGCCGCCGAGGAGCTCGCGCTGGATCTCGAAGGTGGTCACGACATCGTCGGCAACGAACGGTTTCCCGTCGGACCAAGAGACGTCTGCACGCAGGTTAAACGTCTGGGTCAGCCCGTCCTCGCTGCTCGCCCACGACTCCGCGAGCCACGGCACGGTGTCGCCGCCGGCTGGATTGTAGATGAGCAGCGACTCATAGACGGCCTGCGTGGTCATGGGCGCGGCGTTCGGGGAGAACGGGTTGAAGTTCTGGGAGAACGTGCCCATGTCCTCGCGCGGGATGGTGAGCATCGGCGTAGCGGCCGAGTCGCCGTCGTCGTTCGCGGAGGCGGTGCAGCCGGTCAGGGCGAGGGCCCCGATCGCGGTGACGGCGCTGGCCCTGAGAAGGGCGCGCCGGATCGATGTGGCTATCATGAAGTGACCTCTTCCGGATCAAGTGGTGGTGCGGGAGGGTGAGTTCTTCAGTGGAGTGCGAATCCAACTGAGGAACGTTGGCGCAGCGGGCAGTCGAGGGCGAGGTGCGAACTCGTCTTCTGGCTGCCTGCTGTTAGTTCGGTCAGTTTCCTGACCCCGGCGGCACCCATCTCCTCGAAAGGGAGGGCGACCGTCGTCAGACCTGGCCGAAGACTGTCAGCCAGTGCCTGCTGATCATCGAAGCCGATGATCGAGATTTCGTGGGGGATTCGCAGACCCCGTTCCTTGACGGCGTCGTACGCGCCCATCGCCATTCGGTCGTTTCCGCAGAAGAGCGCCGTCGGCGGGTTCGGTCCGTCGAGGAGTTCCGCGGCACCGCGGTACCCGCTCTCCGCAGTGCCGTCGCCCGCGACGATCCGCCGATCGGGGAGCGGGACGCTCGCGGCGGAGAGCTCGTCCGCGAAGCCCCGGAGGCGTCCTACCTGAGCAGGAATGCCGAGTGGGAGGGTGAGGTGGCCGATCTCGCGGTGGCCAGCGGCTAGTAACTCACGCGCGGCCGCCCGGCCGCCGGACTCCTCATCCGGCACAATGCTTGGCAGCTGGCCAGACTCGTCGTAGCAGTGGACCAGCACGCAGGGGATCTGGTGCGCGTTCTCTGGGACACGAATGGCCTGGTGCCATGAAGCCGCGATGATGACGCCCTCGACGCGCTGTTCGAGCAGTTTTTCAATCGCCACCGATTCCATGGCCTCGTCGTCCTCACTCGGCGCAATGAGCAGAAACCGTTCGTCCTCCCAGGTGCGCCGCTGGGCACCCGTGATGATGTCTGCGGCGAAAGGGCTAGTCACGATCTCGGTGACCAGACCGAAGAGCCCTGATCGCTGGCTAGCGAGTGCTCGCGCGGCGGCGTTGCGTCGATAGCCGAGTTGTGCGGCAGAGGCGAGGACGCGCTCCCGAGTCGTATCCGGGATGCTGATGTCGGAGCGCTCATTGAGGACAAACGAAACGGCCGCACGGCTGACTCCTGCTGTACGCGCGACGTCGGCCATGGTGACCGCCCGTCCTGAGCTGTTTCCAGTCACAACTGCATCCTGTCCTCGCCCGGGAATGCGATAACTAACTCGTGTTAGTAGCTAACAAACCCAAGCTAACGCGCTTTAGCTACGTGTGTCAAGGATCACACGGGGAGGCGGTGGACGCGTCCTGCGCAGGCTGACCTATACGTTCGAAACTGGGCACTAACCATGAGTTACCTGCAAGAATCGCTGGGTGCTGTGAAACGTTTCCAGTGTGGGGCATGATGAGCCGGTCCGGGGTAAGGCGAGTCGGTGCGGACGCCGCCTCGCCACGCCACCAAGCGATTCAGGTAAGGGGAAGCCGTGATCACACCGCAGGGAACCGACTGGCTGCAGACGCCAGTGGTGGAGCTGGACCGCCTGTTTGAGGAGAGCTCCGCGCGGATCGTGGCCAAGCTGGATCAGCTCCAAGTCGCCGGCAGCACCAAGGAACGGACCGCCGCTTTTCTGCTGGACGGCGCCGAGGCCGACGGGCGCTTGAGCGCCGGCGGCACGGTGGTGGAATCCAGTTCCGGCAACCTCGGCATCGCGCTCGCCCGCCACTGCTCGCTGCGGGGCTACCGGTTCATCGCGGTGGTGGACGACAACGCCAACCCGGCCGCGATCAAGATGATGCGGGCCTTCGGCGCCGACGTCGAACACGTCCATCCCGCGGACGGCAACCTCTTGGCGGCCCGGCGCCGCCGCGTCCAGGAACTGCTCGCCCACGTCCCCGGGGCCGTCACCACGGACCAGTACGGCTCCGCCCACAACCCGGCCGCCCACGCGAGCTCCACCATGCCCGAATTTTTGGCCGCGGCCGGTGAGCTGGACACCCTCTTCGTGGCCACCAGCACCACCGGCACGCTCGTGGGCTGCCAGCGCTACGTGCGCGAGCATCACCTCCCCACCCGCCTGATCGCGGTGGATGCGGCCGGCTCCGTGCTCTTCGGCGGCACCGCTGCGCCCCGCAAACTGCCCGGCCTGGGCGCCGGGATCCTGCCGGCATTGCACGATCACGCCGCGCCGGATCAGGTGGTCAGCGTCGCCGAACCGGACATGGTGTGGGGATGCCGCCGGCTGGCGCGCACGGAGGGCCTCCTCGCGGGAGCGTCCACCGGCGCCATCGTCGCCGCGCTCGCCGGTCATCTAGCGCGCGGGGGCGCGGCCGACGGCGAACGCATCGGCCTGCTCGTCCACGATTCGGGCGTGCCCTACCTCGAGACGGTGTACGACGACGAGTGGGTGTCGCTCACGTACCCGCACCAGGCCGCCGCGGCCCTGGACTCGTCCGCTCCGCTGCCGCCGTCGTCCGCCGCACGCGCCGCCGGATGAGTGCAGCACCACTGCGGGTCTGCCTCGTCGGCGCTGGCCCCAAGGCCCTATTCGCGCTGCAGGAGCTGTGCGCCCTGTGGCCGGGCGCGTCGCGGATACGGGTGGATCTGTTCGACCCGGCGGAGCCGGGCGGCGGGGCCGTCTGGGATCCCGAGCTGCCGCTCGCGTGGCGGCTGAACGCCCCCGCGGCGATGGTCGACGCCCGGGGCCCCGGATGGGACCTGCCGCTGTCCGCGTGGCTGCGGCGGCACCACCCGGAGCACGCCGAGGAGCGGTTTCCGCCCCGCGCCCTCGTCGGTGTCTACCTGCGGCAGGCCTTCGCCGCGCTCGCTGCGGATCCGCGCGTTGAGGTGCGCCATCACCGCTCGCGCGTGACGGGCCTCGGCACGGGGCCGGGCCAGATTGACCCGTCCGCCTACGATGAAGTCCTCCTCGCGACGGGTCACGCGGGCCTACCGGCCCAGTTGCGGCGGCACGCGGAGGCTGTCCCGGCGGGAGCCACGGCCACGGTGCGCGGGGCCGCCCTGACCGGCCTCGACGCCCTCCTACTGCTCACCGAATCCCGGGGCGGGCGCTGGAGCAGGACCCCCGAAGATTCACTGGCGCGCCTGACCTACCACCCCTCCGGCCATGAACCCGCGCGCGTGGTGCTGCGCTCCCGCACCGGCGCCGTGATGGCCCCCAAACCGGAGCACCAGCACCCGTGGTTGGAGCCCGTGGTCGCCGCGGCCGCCGCGCAGGTCCGGGCGTGGGGCGCGCAGGTGCGAGCGCGACCCGCCGGGGACCCCGTCTCCCTGTCCCCGCTGTGGGGCGTGCTGCTTCGGGCCGCGGGGGAGGCGGCTCGGGCCGCCAGGGTGAGCACGACGCCGTTGCGACTGTGGCGAGCCGCGCTCACCGGGAGCCCGGTGCGCGACGCAGCGGTGTCGCCGGGCCGGCAGCAGGCCGCGTACCTGAGCTCGCGCCTGGCGATCGACGCGGGCGCGGCGCCGCCGGACGAGCTGTGGCTCTGGGGACGGATCTGGCAGGGCGTTTACCGAGACCTGGTCCAAGCGCTGGACCGCATACCCCGCAGCGCGCGGGATCAGCTCCGGTTCCGCCGCGTGGCGGGCACGCTGGAGCGCGTCAGCTTCGGCCCGCCGGCGGAGACGGTCCGCAAATTCCTCGCCCTGCTGGAGTGCGGCCGGGCGGAGGTCGTCGCGACGGGCGACGACGCCCGCGAGCCGGACGCGGGCGAGCCAGCCGCGAGCGGCACGGATGCGTCCGCTCGCGAGCTGGCCGCCCTCACCGCGGGCCCGGGTGTGCTCACCGCGCCAGCTCCTGCCGCCGGCGCGGTGACGACTACACCTAGCGCCCCGGCGTTTCGGGAGCCGCTCTACGCTGACCTGTTCCAGCGCGGGCTGATCACCGTGCGCCCGGGCGAACGCGGCGTCCTGACGGACCCGGATGCCACGTGCTTGGATGCTTACGGCCGCCGCGTCGAAGGCGTCGCGGTGCTCGGCCGGCCCACGGAGGACCCGGTGCTGGGGCATGACACGCTGGACCGTACCCTGCATGGCGACGGGCCCCGCTGGGCGCGCGGCGTCGTCGCCCGCTGGGGACACCGCGCACTGCAGGACGCGAGCGGCCTCGCCGCAACCCCCGCCTCCGCGGGGCCGAGGAAAGGGAACACCCCATGAGGACATCAACCCAGGAGACGGCCGGGCCGAATCGCGGGCTCTGCCACGGGCCCCAGCCGCTGAGCGCGCGCCTGGAACCGTGGATGAACGAGCTGCTGGCGGACGACGCGGCGTGCCGCGCGTTGCTAGCCGAACACGGTTCCCCGGTCAACGTGATCGAGACGGGGCCGCTGGTGCGCAACATCGATCAGTTGCGCGCGGTCGCCGCCCGCCACGGCGTGGACTTCGAGGTGTACGTGGCGCGCAAGGCGAACAAGGCGGTCGCGGTGGTGGACGCCGCCCGGGACGCCGGGGCCGGGATCGACGTGGCGAGCGACGCCGAGCTGGCCCAGGTGCTGCAGCGCGGCGTCGACCCGGCCAAGATCATCCTCACGGCCGCCGTGAAACCGCCGGCCACGCTGCGCCGGGCCCTGCGCGCCGGCGTCGTCATCTCGCTCGATAACCAGGACGAGCTGGCGGACCTCAGCGCCGAGTCGCCGGACACCCGGCCGGAGGTCGCACTGCGGATCGCCGCGCAGTCGGACGGAATACGGCCCACCCGGTTCGGGCTCTCGCCGGCCGAGTGGCTCGACGCGCTCGCCGCCCGGGGCTCGGGCGTGCGGGTCAGCGGCGTGCACTTTCACCTGCACGGCTACGCGGCGGCGGATCGCGTCACCGTGCTGGGTGAGGCGCTGGAGTTCGTGGACCGGCTGCGCGCCGCCGGGCACGAGGTGCGCTTTGTCGACATCGGCGGCGGCCTGCCCATGTCCTACCTCGAGGAGCAGTCCGAATGGGACGCGTTCTGGGCGGCCCTGCGCGCCCGGCGCGCGGCGCTCGCCGGCGGCGCCCCAGCGGAGGAAGCGACGGCGGTGCCGGAGCTGACGTGGAATGACGATCCGCTGGGCCTGGACGGCTCCGGCGCGGTGTACCCGTTCTGGCAGGAGCTCACCCGCGCCGCGTGGCTGGAGGCCGTGCTCGCCGCCCCGGTGCCCGGCCGCGGGGCCGAACCGGCCCTGACGGTGGCCGAGGCCGTGCGCGGCCGGGGGTTGGAGCTGCGGTGCGAGCCGGGCCGGGCGGTGCTGGACGGCTGCGGCCTGACGCTGGCCAGCGTGGCGTTCCGCAAGAAGCGCGCCGACGGGGTGCCGCTGGTGGGGCTGCACATGAACCGGACGCAGATGCGTTCCACCTCGCTGGACGTGCTGCTGGATCCGCTGCTGGTGCGCGCCCCGGGGGCCGCGGCGGAACCGGCCGTCGAGGCCTACCTGGTGGGCGCGTACTGCATTGAGGACGAGCTGATCCTCCGGCGGAAACTGCGCTTCCCCAAGGGGGTGCGCCGGGACGACGTCGTCGCGTTTCCCAACACCGCCGGGTACCTCATGCACATCATCGAGAGCGCCTCCCATCAGATTCCGCTGGCCGCCAACGTGGTGCGCCGCGGCGGCGACTACACGCGGGATGCGATCGACGCGCGGCAGCCGGTGGCCCCCTGAGTCCTGCTGACGGGCGCGGCGCTGGGGCCGGCTATGGGTGGCGGGTACCCTCCCCGGCCAAGACCGCCCGGTAGCCCTGGCGGTACGTGGGGTAGGCGAAGGTGAAGCCCGTGGCCCGCAAGGCGGCGCTGGAGCAGCGCTTGCTGCCGGCCTGTGCGGAGACCTCGCCCGTAGGCGGGACCGGCTGGCCCAGCTCAGCGGCGAGGAAGCGCAGCACGTCCCCCAGCTCGGCGGGCTCGGTGTCCACGCCGAGGTAGAGCGCCGCCGGGTCCGTGACCCGCTGGGTCAGGTGGACGATCGCCTCCGCGGCGTCGTCGCGGTGGATCCGATTGGTAAACGTCGGCTCCGTCGGCAGGACGGCGCGGCCGGAGGTCACCCGGTCGATCAGCATGGTGCGGCCCGGTCCGTAGATCCCGCCGAGGCGCAGGGCCGTGAACGCGGTGCCGGTGCCCGCGAAGTGCTCGGCGAGGAGCGCCTCCGCCTCCACCTGAACCTCCCCGCGCCACGAGGGCGGTGCCGGGTCGGTGGATTCGTCGACGACGCCGCCGCGAGACTCCCCGTACACGGCGGTGGAGGAGACGTAGAGGACCCGGTCTGGCACCACGGCATCCCGGGTGAGCGCCGCGGCGATGTTGCGCGCGGCGCCGAGGTAGGCCGCCCGGTAGGCCTCCGGTTCCCGCACCGGGGCCGACGCGGTGATGATGACGGTGCGCACATCGTCCGGGATGGTCGGCAGGTCCCCCGTGAGGTCCGCGGCGACCGCCTCGAGCTGCGGGGGCAGCTTCTGCGGGTTGCGCCGCCAGCCGATCACGCGGTGGCCGGCCGCGGCCAGCCGCAGCCCCGTCTCTGTCCCGACGTCGCCGCATCCGGCGATGAGTACGCTCATGGGCCCTAGTCTGTCACCTCGGCCCGAGCGGGTGGTACGTGACCCTGCGGTCAGCGCAGGACGACATCGGTGGCCACGGCCGGGGAGAGCCCCGTCTCCACAAACCCGGAGACGTTGGAGCCGGGCCGCTTGACGATGTCCGTGATGGACCCCAAATGCCGGGCCAGATCCACCTTGTCCTCCGGTGCCGCGAGCAGCAGCTGGAAGCCGAACTCCTGCAGCGCGTTGATGCCCGCGCCCGCGTACTCGGAGTTGGCCTGGATGAAGGCCTCGTCAATCATGACGGTGCCGTAGGTGGTGAAGCCCTGGGTGGCGAGCCCCAGCTGGTAGGCCAGCGCCGCGCCCATGACGAAGGAGGTGAAGCGCTGCCCCTCGCCGCCGGAGAGCGTGCCCGGTTCCAGCCCGGCCTCGATCTCTCCGCCGGCCTTGTGCTCGTTGCAGCTGATGGTCACGTGCTGGCGCACATCCAGCACGGTGTCCCGCCACGCGGCGCGCGCCGGGTCGTCCAGGGCGTCCACGAGGGCCTCGAGCCGCTCGTACTGCTCGCTCACGTCCGCCGCCCCGGAGTAGGCGCGGCCCAGCGCGTCCTTCAGCTCCGCCTTGAACGCGCGCGCCTCCGCGGGGACGGCCGTGCTCAGCTCAAACCGCAGCCGGGAGCTGCCCTGCGGTCCCTGCTCAAACGGCACGTCGGAGAGGATCTGGTTCAGCGGCTCGATCCGCTCGGCGATGGCCCGGCGCTCCTCCTCCAGCAGCTGCAGCAAGTCGGAGAATCGCTCGTAGGACCGGTTGGAGAAGTACTCCCGGAACTCCTCCTCGCGCTGCGGCAGGCCCTCCGCGACGATCGATTCGTAGAGCCGCACGTAGTCCTCGGCGGCGTCCGCCCCGGTCCCGTAGGAGGCCGCGGCGGACGGGCCGAACTCGCGCGCGAACTCCCGGAAGGTCTCCGCGAGGTCCGCCTCGGCCGCGAAGATGGACTGCTTGGTTCGCGCCAGCTCCTCCTGCAGGGCCAACGCCGCCGCGTCCGTCGCCGCCCGCACCTCCGCCGCCGTGGTGGCCTCGGTCAGCGCCTCGAACCGCTCGACCAGTTGTGCCTGCTCGGCCTCGGTCACGGTGGCCGTGTCCGTGGCAGCGCTACCGGGGACGACGCCGGCGCGCCCGGCCGGTGCGTCCGTCCCGGACGCTGGAGCGGACTCGGCGGCGGGCACGAGCGCGCTGAGCCGCTCCTGCAGAGCCTCCGCCTCGGCGCGGAGCACGGCGAGACGCCCCACCGTCTCCTCCCGCTCGGCGAGCGCGGCCTCTAGGTCGGAGCGCACCTCCGCCAGCGAGGCGTCGTCGTTCAAGACCGCCGCTAGGCGGGATTCAAGCTCCGCCACCGCGGCGTCGGCCCCGGCCGTATCGAATCGGGAGAACTCCCGCGAATCCTCCGCCAGCGCGGCGAGCGCGCGCAGCTTCTCGCCGAGGTCCCGGCTGGAGGTGCTGCGCTCGTCCGCGGCGGACTCCGCGGCGGCGATCTCCTCGGCGAGGCCGCCCGCCGCGTCCTCCAGTTGCGCGATCTTCGCTTCATTGGTGAAGCCCAAGAGGTACTGGCTGGGGGAGAGCTGGCGCAGCTGGCGCTCGTAGGCCCCGCGCCCGGTCTTCAGGGTGCCGGAGCGGGAGATGGCGCGGGCGTGCTGGTGCAGCTCCGCGTCCTCCTCCACACACACCAGCGGGTAGTCCGCGGCCACCTTGGCCCGCAGCCACGCCCCGGCGTCGGACTCCGCGAAGTCCAGCTTGGTGACCAGCTCCGCCTCGTCCGCCGCGCGTTCGGCGGCGCCGTGACCGCCGGGCCGCACCGAGGTGTCCACCCAGCGCAGCCGGGCCACCGAGCTGCCGTCGGCAATGCCCGCGTCGATGGCGCGGGTCACCGCGGCCAGATGCTCGCCCGGCACCAACAGGGTGGCCGCGAGGCGGCGCAGCGCCTTTTCCGCGGCCGGCCGCCACGCGTCCTCGCCGGCGGCGACGTCCATGAGCTCGCCGCCGAACGGTACATCCGCCGGGTCCAGCCCCGTCGCGGCGCAGATGCTGCGGCGCGCGGTGGCGGAGGCGTCGTCAATATTGGATCCGCGCCGGGCATAGGAATCGATTTCCGCCCGCGCCGCGCGCAGCCGCTCCCGCAGGTTCATGAGCTTGGCCATCGCCTCATATTCCAGCGTGCGGGTGTCCTGTTCGATCGATCCCAGCCGGGACGAGGCGTCTAGGGCCTGCTGGCGCATGGCGTCCAGCCCTTCGGCGGTGTGGTCCCACGCGACGCCGGCGCGTTCGGCTTCCGCGGTCAGCTTGGCCGCTGCCCGGCCCTTCTGTTCGGCGGCGGCGTGGGCCTCGGCCAGCTCCCGCTCCAGCGCGGCGACGCGCTCGCCGCCGGAGGAATCGTGCTGCTGTTGCAGGGAGGAGATCCGCGTGTTCAGCCGCTCCTTGGCGGAGACCGCGGCGCTGATCTGGTCCCGGTGGCTGCTCAGGTCGGCGTTGAGGCGGGCCACCTCGGCGTCGTGCACCTCGGCGGCGCGGACCGCGCCCACGTGTGGCAGCACGGTGCCGGCGAGGCGCGCGGTGGCCTCGCGCTCGGCCACCAGCTCGCCGAGGCGGCGGGTGCGCTCCGGGACCAACTCCAGAGCATCGCGCTGCGCGCGAGCCGTCTCCAGCTCCCGGTGGATGCCGCGCAGGTGAGCAAAGTCCTCGACGGCGCCCTCCGCCGCGGCCAGCGTGGCGGGGGCCTCCAGCACCTCCTGGCGGAAGAACTGGTTCACGCCGCGGTCCAGTCCCTTCCCGTTCTGCAGCGTGCGCAGCAGGGAGAACGCCTTGTCGTGATCGATGCCTAGGCGGCGGCGGAAGCGCTCGGCGAAGGTCTTGTGCGTGTCATAGACCTCGAACCCGGGCAGGGCTCGGCTCAGGGTGGAGACGGAGAACCGGCGGGCCCCCGGCGTCGCCCAGTAGTCCTCGATGGCCTCCGGATCCAGGGGCGCATCCCCGATGAGGAAGTGCTTGCCCACGTGTCCTTCCAGACCGTTGGCCGGCACGTCGAACAGGGCGGCCAGGCACGTGGTGGTGCCCATGGCGTTGCGGTACACCAGGGCCACGGCGCTCCACGTGGCGCCGGGGCGCTGGGCGATCACGCCGTCCGCCGTCTTGAACGTGCGCCCCCGCAGATAGGAGTACGTGGTGCGGCGGTCGCGGCGCGTGGAGGCCTCGTGGGCGGACTCGTTCAGGCGCGGGGCCGCATGGAACAGGTGGCCGATCCCGTCAAACAGGGTGGACTTGCCCACTCCCGGGTGCCCGGTGAGCAGGGTGCCGGCGCGGTCCACGTACAGCCGGTGCTTACCGTGGAAGGTGCCCCAGTTGACCACGTGGATCTCCGCCAGCCGGTGCTGGCCGGGGTTGACCTCTTCGCCGAGGTCCAGCGTGTATTCGATGCTCATTCGGCGTCCTCACGGTTCTCGACGTCCAGATCGGTCTCCGCGCCCGCGTCCGTGCGCTCGATCGCGGCGAGGTAGGCGGGAATCTCCTCGATGCTGGAAAACGGCAGGGCGAGCGCCAGGGCGGGGGAGACCTTGTACTCGTGCTCCACGTCGGTGGGCAGGATCAGCTTCAGGGCCAGCAGGCGGGCCAGCGAGGAGTCGGTGAGCTCCTCCAGCCGCTTGTCATCCACGGTGCCGCGCTGGCGGTGCTCGGCCAGGATGTCCCGGGCCCCGGCGCGGGAGATCACTGCGTCCGTGCCGGTGCCCGCATGGGATTCCAGCGCCAAGCGCAGGCGCAACGCCAGCAGGGTTTCCTCCCGGCGCAGGGCGCGCCGCGGCACGATGGCGGTGGTGTGGGGGTGGTCGAGATCCACCGGTTCCAGTAGGGCGATTTTGCGCTGCTCGTCGATCACGAGGCGGAGGAACAGCTCCGAGACGAAGCCCTCGATGTCCGTGCGCCGGTCCAGAATGCGCTGCCACAGCCGCGCATCGGCGGTCCCGTCAATGTAGGGTCCGCGCAGCAGGCGGACCAGCCCCTGACGCAGCGGCAGCTCAAACCGCCCGGTGTCCCCCTCAAACAGGGCCTCAGTCATGGTGTCTCCTTCTGCCTCGTCGTCGCGGTCGGTGCCTCGGTGTAGGCCACGCGGGGTAGGTAAGCCACGCGTTCGGAGCCGTCGACTTGGCGGACCGTCACCGTCTCGAATTCGCTCGGATCCAGCTCGGCGCCCGGCTCGGTGCGGGCCAGTTCCAGCAGGTACCGGACGGAGTTCAGGTGGCGGTGTGCCGGCTCCAGCGTCGAGTACACCGTTTCCAGCGTGGCCGCGCGCGGTTCGCCGCCCGACGCCGTCGTGCCCGCCCGGTGGACGGCGTCGGCGACGGCGGCGCGTAGGGCCGCGGTGTCCGCGGCGGGTGTGATGGGGGTGCGGTGGATGTCCGCCGCGGAGAGCTCCGGCGCGTCCGCGAGGCGGGGCGGGACCGCGTGGTCGTCTGGATCGAAGATGCCGAGGTGCGAGAGTGTGGCAAACCGCGGCTCGAAGAGGCGCACGGGCACGGCCGGCACACGCGCGGTGAGGGCGGCGGAGGAGGCGACGGCCAGCTCGGCGGCGCGGAGACTGCGGCGCAGCGCCTCGGAGTCGCGGACGTCATCGGCCGCGATCAGGGCGTGCAGGGACTCGGAGAGTTTTCCGTAGCTGGCGTGGACCTCCGCGGCCTGCCGGCGCATCTCCCGCAGGAGGTTGGCGATCGTCCCGCGCTCGGCGGCGGTGAGGTCTTCGACGAAGTCGCGGGTGAGGATATCCGTCACGGCCTCGCGGAAGCGGGCCTGCTGCGCCGGGTCGGAGAGGAAGTCCGTGAACCCGCGGAAGGTTTCGCCCTCCGCGGTGGAGCGCAGCTGCTTGTCCGAGTCGAGGACCTGGCCCACGGCCACACCCTTGGTCACGGAGGCCTCCATGACCTGCTGGCGGATGGCGTGGAGCATGTCATGGACCCCGTCCCGCATGCGCTTGAAATCGGCGGGGAGGTTGGCGGCCAGGTCCAGAATGGAGCGGGCCGCGGCCAGGGCGTCGTCGTCCGTGAGCAGCGCCGGCTCGGCGCCCGAGCGCAGGGTGTCCAATTTGGCCTGACGCTCGGCGATCTCCGCCTCGAGCTGGCGGATGCGGGCCTCGGGGTCCGGGTCCGTCTCATGGGCCAGCGACTCGAGGCTGGCCAGCAGCGTGGAGAGGCGGGACGAGTTCAGGTTGGTGCCGGAACCGGCCACCGCGTCGAGGAACCGCAGCACGCGCGCGGTGTGCGCGGTGGGCTCGTAGACGAAGCGGCCGTCGACGAGCGGCCGGGCGAGGAAGCCGGACTTGACCCAGGAATCCGCGTACTGCGCGGCCATCCACGCTTCGTTGAGCGGCAGTTCGGGCTGCTCGGCACGCAGGTGCTTGAGGAACGCGTCGAGGCTCGCGTGGAAGGACTCCAGCGCCACGCGCGGCGTCGCCGTCGTAAACTCGGCCCGCAAGAACCCGGCCACCCAGGGCGCCGAGGAGAGCAACTTCCACCCGGCGGAGTCCCGGAACCGCTGCTGGTCCGCCCACGTGGCGGAGGCGGGGTGTGTGACGTGCATGCGGCGGTTCAAACCTCGGTTGGCGGCGACGGGCAGAGCACCGATTCTAGAGCACCGAGCACAACAACAGCTGAGCGGGCGGCGGTGACGCTCAGCGCATCGTGTCGTACCGCGCCCGGACCACCTGATAGATGCCGTAGAACACGAGTCCCGCCGCGAGGACGCCGAGGATGACGGGCCCCGCCGGCTGGTCCCGCAGCGCCTGCACCGCGCCGTCCAGTCCGCTGGAATCCTCCGGATCCCGCTGGATGGTGGCGACGATGAACAGCAATCCCAGCGCGGTCAGGACCACGCCCTTGGACACGTAGCCGACGACGCCGGCAAACGTCACCACGCGCCGGACCGCGGAGTGGGGCAGCGCCCCGAGGTCCTGCAGGAACCGCCGCGTGGCCCCCTTGAAGACGTGATACCCCGCGACGGCCAGCACGCCCACGCCGATCGCGATGAGCAGTGCCGCGCCCCAGACGGACTGCATGAGCAGGGCGGAGAGGCTCTGGGTGCTGTCCGAGGAGCTCTGGCGCGCGCCGAGGGCGTACCGCAGGACGACGACGCCGATGACCGCGAAGACGGCCGCGGAGCCGCCAGCGCGGAGCCGATCCAGGGTGCTGCTCTGGTGGAAGACCGCGCTACCGCAGTGCCAGAGGGCCAGCAGGAGACAAGCGGAGGAGGCAATCCACAGCACCACGGTCCCGAGAGGCTGGGCGGCCACGGCGTTGAGGGCCCCGCTCTGATCCGCCTCGGCGCTGCCGCCGGATGCGACGATCGCGACTAGCGAACCGAGGACCACGTGGAGCAGCCCACTGGTCACGTAGCCGGACCGAGCCAAATGCTCGAACCGGCGATCGTGTGCCGCGGAGCGGGCGACCGCGACGGGCGTTGATTCGCCCTGAGAATCCGGGGTGGCCGGCCCGCTGTGGCCTCCTACCGTTGCTTCCATGCGCTCATGATAGGCCGTGAGGTGGCGCCGAGCAGCCGCGGAGCGGATTTTCAGGAGATTTCAAGCTCCCACGACTTCCGCGAACCCGGCGCGAGGCCTACGCTGACAACGAGGTCGGCGCCGCTATCCAGCGCGGGCCTCAGCCTTGGCGGGCCCCCGTCGAAGCTCGAATCCACCCGAAGGAGAGCAGCATGGCAACGGTGACTGAAAGCGTGGAAGTCAGCGCCCCGGTAACGATGGTCTACAACGCCTGGACCCGGTTTGAGTCTTTTCCCGAGTTCATGGTGGCGGTGCAGAGCGTGGAGCAGATCGACGACGTCACCAATCACTGGGTGGCCGCGATCGGCGGCGTGGAGCGCGAATTCGACACCCGCATCACGGAGCAGGTCCCGGACGAGGTGATCGCGTGGGCCAGCACGGACGGCAAGAGCCACACCGGCCGAGTGCGGTTCGAATCCATCGAGATCGCGGAGCCGGATCCCGACCTCGCTGGCACGGACGCCGCCCAAGCCCAGCCCAGCGTGGGCGGGCTGACCAGCGGGGCGCCGGTCGCCGTCGTGCCCCCGGAGCAGATGGGCGAGGCCGAGCCGCCCGCGCCGCGGGCCACCGAGGGCACGCGCGTGCACGTCGAGTTCACGTGGGATGATGAGACCTTTTTGGAAAAGGCGGGCGAGGCACTAGGCCTCGACGACCTGCAGGTGCGCCGGGATCTGCACGGCTTCAAGAACTTCGTGGAGAACTCGGAAGAGGTGCGCGGCTGGCGCGGTGAGGTCCACGGCGGCCGCCCGCAGCCGCCGACGTCGCACAACGAGTAAGCGCAGAAAGGCGGTCCATGCCGACCCTAGGAGTGATGGCGGATCCGGGCCTGCCGGAGATCGCGGTGCGCCGGATCCATGACGACGTCGAGCAGAGCCTCAGCCAGTCGGACGACGGGCAGTGGTCCGTCGAAGTCGAGGGCGGGGCCCTGCCCCTGAACGCGGACGGCGACATCCCGCTGCTCGAGCGCGCCGAGTCCCTCATGGAGCGCCGGCAGTGGGACTACCTGATCTACGTGACGGACCTGCCCCGGACGTACAACAAGCAGCCCGTCGCCTACGAGCTGGACGCGTCCACCGGTGCGGCGCTGCTCTCCCTGCCGAGCCTGGGCCTGTGGCGGGTGCGGCGGCGCCTGCACACCATGCTGGCGGACTTGGCGCTGACCTTGGACCGGGAGCTGGCGCCGGAGGATGAGCGGGAGGACTCCAGCCACGTCCGCACTCCCGGGGTGCGGCGGGCGCACCACGATCAGCAGGACGGCACCGTCTATGTCACGCTGGACTCCCGGTTCAGTGGGTTCCGGTTGTGGGCCGGCATGCTCCGCAATAACCGGCCCGGGCGGCTGCTCGGTGCGTTGTGGACGTGTGCGGCCACGGCCGCGGCGGCCGGTGCCTTCGGCATCTTCTACTCCAGCATCTGGAACATGTCCGACTCCCTGCCCACCCGGCGGCTGATCCTGATCACCGTGGTGGCCATCCTCTCCCTGAGCACGTGGCTGATTGCCCGCAATGGGCTGTGGACGCAGAGCTCGTCCATTGACCGGGCGGAGACGTCGGCGCTCGGGATCGGCGCCACGCGGCGCCAAGCGTTCCTAGATAACGCCGCCACCTTCGCCACGGTGGTGATTTCCGTGGCGCTGATGTACCTCATCCTCTTCGTGCTCCTGTTCTTGGGCGCCGTGACCATCGTGGACTCCGAGTACTTGGCGGAGCAGCTCAATCACGCGGCGGGCCTCGAGGACTACCTCACGCTCTCCTGGTTGGCCACGTCGCTGGGCACGATGGCCGGCGCCCTCGGCTCCAACTTCGATAGCGAGTCCGCCATCCGCGAGGCCACCTACAGCCGCCGCGCGCAGCAGCGCCGGCAAATGGCGGAGGATGAGGAGGAGGCGACCGAATCCTCGGCATAGGAGCTGACTGACACCGTGCTGGGTGTGCTCTGTGAGTCTGCTCGACGGCCTTGACCGGCGTCCGTCGGGGCTGCCTACTCTGGCCTCACCCATTGATCGGAGGTCAATCATGACGCAGGAACAGCAGGACCCCACCGAGCAGAATCCCATCGACTACCACGCCATCGACGAGTCCGCGCCGTTGGTCGCCAATGACGCGGCCGGCGAGTTCACCGAGCGGGCCTCGGACCGTCCGGAGGAGTCGCCTCTCGGGGAGGACCCCGTGATTGATGATCCGGAAGACGGCCGGCATGCAAGCCCCGTCGAGGAGGGGGACCAAGACGCCCCGCGGACCCTGAACGCGGAGGACCCGCTGCGGGACGCGCAGTTCGCCGCCGGCGAGGACCCGTTCCCGCCGCCACCCATCCGCTGAGGGCGCCTGTCGCCCCACGCAAACGCCTCCGGGGCGGGACCATCACGCGATGGTCCCGCCCCGGAGGCGTTGTGGTGGTGTGGGCCTGCCGGCCGGCGGGCCCAGGGACCTAGCCGGCGAACTCGGCGAGCACGTCATCCAGGGTCTGGCCCCGGCACTTGCTCTGCGGTTCCGACACGTCGGCCACGGTGGGGTTGCGCAGCAGGTAGTTGCGCTCCACGTAGCCCAGATCCGTCACGTCGGACATTGTTGCCGGTGATTGTGTTGGCCGACCCAGCACGCAGTGCGTTGCTGCTGCACGCCGTCCGCCGGGGGTGGCCGCCGGTGCCCGCGGGCCCCGACGCCTTCGTTCCCGCGACTGGGGCGCACGCACCCGGGTGCACACAGCACGAGGCCCCGCCCCTGATGACAGGGACGGGGCCTCGGGTGGCGTGGCGATTACTTCTTGTCGAAGTGATCTTTGACGTCGCGCGCGGCGTCGCTGATCTTCTCACCAGCCTGCTTGAGCTTGGCCGAGGCCTGATCCTTCATGCCCTCTGCCTGAAGCTCCTCGTTGTCGGTGGCCTCACCGGCGGTCTGCTTGGCCTCGCCGGACACTTCCTGGGCCTTGTTGCTGATCTTGTCGTCGAGTCCCATGATTCCTCCTCTGAGCTACAGGTAAAACGGTGGTCCTAAACGGCCGGGTGCTCTACTTGGCGGCGAGCTCGCCGGCGTCGTTCTCCAAATGGGAGCGCATGAACCACTGGAAGAGCTCCAGCTGGCCCGTCTGCGCAATGAGCAGGTCCTCGGTAATCGGGTCGATCTCACCCACCATGTCGATCGCGTCGCGGTGGCTGGAGATCAGGCCGTTGTAGACCTCATCCAAAGCGGCGAGGTGCTCCGTGGTGGAGCCGCGGCCCACGCCGTAGTCATCCCACTGGCGAGCCTGCACCAGCGCGCCCGGCAGGCCGTTCGGCGGCACACCCATGGTGGCCATGCGCTCGGCCAACTCATCAACAAACCCGCGCACGAGCTCGATCTGCGGATCCAGCATCTCGTGAACCGAGATGAAGCCCTGGCCCACCACATTCCAGTGGGCGTGCTTCAGGGTCAGCTGCAGATCGTTCAATGCGTGCAAGCGATCCTGCAGTGCGTTGGCGACTTTGTGGCCCTCCTCAACCGAGAGGCCGGGAACAGTAAACTTCGCTTCGTTCTTTGCTGCCATCGAAGGTCCTCCTTCGGGAACTGACTTGCACTAACTCTGCTCACGCTAACGATTTTGGCAGGGGTTGGCTAGCTCAGGTAGGTGATTCCCAGCGACTATTCAGGTTCTCTCCCGTGAGTGCGGAGGTGGCCCTACCGCCCGCCTCGCGACGGCGGTATCTTCACTGCATGGACTCCACCGAACGCGAGCGGGACGCGGTGGCCGCGCACCGGGACGAGACGCCGGACGAGCGCGCGGACCGCAATTGGAACGAGCTGCTCCAAGAGCTGCGCGTCATGCAAACGGGCGCACAGATCTTCGCCGCGTTCCTCATGACCTTGCCCTTCCACCCCCGGTTCTCCGACTTGGCGCAGTGGCAGCACGTGATCTATCTGGTGCTGCTGGTGTCCGCGGCGCTGGTGGTGGCCGTGATCATGACCCCGGTGGTGATCCATCGCAGCCTGTTTCGGCGGGCCGTCAAGGCGCAGACGGTCACGTGGGGGCACCGCTTGGTGCGCGTGGCCGCCGTCGGCATCGGCCTGGTGGTCTGCCTCGCCGTATTCCTGATCGTCACCGTGGTGGCCACGGTGGAGGCTGCGTTCTGGATCGGTGGCCTCTTGCTGGTGGCCACGCTGGGGCTGCTGGTGGCCGCCCCGGCTGCCATCCGGCGTCGTTCCGTTACGTGACGTCGTCCGGGTGGGAGCCGCTGCGGAAGCCGCGCTCCAGTGCGGCGATGGCCTCGAGCTCGGCCTGGCTCAGCGCGAAGTCGAAGACGTCCGCGTTGGCGCGGATGCGCTCCGGTGCGCTGGCCTTGGGGAACACGATGTTGCCCTCCTGCAGGTGCCAGCGGATGACCACCTGGGCGACGGAGACGCCGTGAGTGGTGGCGATGGCGGTCAGCGTGGGGTCCTCGAGCAGGCGCCCGCGGGCCAGTGGGGACCAGGCTTCGGTGGCGATCCCGAGGTCCGCGTGGACGGCGCGTAGTTCCCGCTGCTGCAGCCACGGGTGGAGCTCCACCTGATTGACCGCCGGAGGGATCTCGGCGTGCTGGAGCAGCCGGTCCAGATGCGCGGGCTGGAAGTTGGAGACGCCGATGGCGCGGACCAGCCCGTCCCGGTGCAGGCGCTCGAGCGCGCGGTACGTCTCGAGGTAGAGCCCGCGCGCGGGGCACGGCCAGTGGATGAGGTAGAGGTCAAGGTAGTCGAGGCCCAGGTCGGCGCGGGTGGCGTCGAACGCGCGGAGCGTGGACTCGTAGCCTTGGTCCTCGTTCCAGACCTTGGAGGTGATGAAGAGGTCCTCGCGCGCTAGGCCGCCGCTCATCGCGGCGGACAGGGCGCGTCCGACGCCGGCCTCGTTGCCGTACAGGGCGGCCGAATCCAGGTGCCGGTAGCCGGCACCGAGGGCGGTGCCCACGATCTGTTCGGCCTCGGGGTCCGGGACCTTGTAGAGGCCGAACCCGAGCTGCGGGATGCTGACGGCCTCGGTCAGGCGGATCTGCGCGGCGGGCAGGGGAGCGGTGAAGGCGGAGTCCATGGGGCGATGGTATCGGTGCAGCGCCTAGCGGGGGACGAACCGGCCGAATGCGGTTGGTTTACCGCGGGTGGGGTCTGGCCCTTCCAGTCGTAACAAGACCGCCGATTGCGGCGTGGACGGATGGTGAGGTTGAGGTCGATGTCGGGACGGTAGGGGATGGCGCGGTGACGTGGTAGTACCTCTGCGTCCTCATTGGAGCCGAACCTGGGCTTGGACGGCGAGGTTGCAGAACTTTCTGCAGGCAGACGACGACGGCGGGGCCGTCACCCTTCCTGCGAAAGGTGACAGCCCCGCCGTCGTGTAAGTCCCAGATTCTATCTAGGGGAGAAGTCCACCGCCCAGTGCTTAGCCGAAGTACTTCTCCATGGTGCTCTCATGGGCCTCGCGCAGTTCCTCGACGCTGGCCGTGAAGACGCCCTGCACCTCGAGGTTGCCGGAGGCCGCGTCGACGATGCCCAAGCGGGTCACCGGGAAGCTGCGCGCGGTCAGCATGTCATTGAAGCGCACCTCCTCGGAGCGCGGGACAGCCACCACGGCACGGCCCTGCGACTCGGAGAACAGCGCCGTGAACGCGTCGATGCCGTCCCGCTCGCACACGTCGTCGAGCGCCACACGGGCACCCACGCCGTGGCGCAGCACCATCTCCGCCAGCGCAGCCGCGAGGCCGCCCTCGGAGAGGTCGTGCGCCGAATCGATCATGCCGTCACGGCTCATGTTGACCAGCAGCTCGCCCAGCAGCTTCTCCCGCGCCAAGTCCACCTTCGGCGGAACGCCGCCCAGGTGGCCGCGCAGGTTCGCGAACTCGGAGCCATCCAGCTCATCGGCGGTGGTGCCCAGCAGGTAGATCGCCTGGCCATCCGCGTCCGGGCGCCAGCCCGACGGCGTGCGGCGCGCGACGTCGTCGAACTTACCCAGCGTGGCCACCACTGGGGTCGGGTGAATCGCCTTGTCCCCGGTTTGGTTGTATAGAGAGACGTTGCCGCCGGTGACCGGGACGCCGAGCTCCATGCACGCGTCGGAGAGGCCGCGGATGCCCTCGGCCAGCTGCCACATCACGTCCGAATCCTCCGGCGAACCGTAGTTCAGGCAGTCGGAGACGGCGGCCGGGATGGCACCGGAGGTGGCCACGTTGCGGTAGGACTCGGCCAGCGCCAACTGCGCGCCTACGTACGGGTCCAGGAACGTGTAGCGGCCGTTGGCGTCCGTAGCGATCGCGACGCCGAGGCCGGACTCCTCGTCCACACGCACCACGCCGGCGTCGTCCGGGGAGGCCAGCGCCGTGTTGCCGCCCACGTAGCGGTCATACTGGCGCGTGATCCACGACTTGTCACACATGTTGGGGCTGGCGATCAGCTCCAGCACGGCGGCCTTCAGGTCCTCGCCGGACTCCGGAAGATCCACGGCGTTGACGGAGCCACGGAACGTGTTGGCCTGCAGCTCGTCCTGCCACTCCGGGCGCGCGTACGGGCGGTCATACACCGGGCCGTCGTGGGCCACCGTCTTCGGGTCAACGTCCACGATGACCTCGCCGTCCCACGTGATGATGAGGCGGTTGTCATCGGTGACCTCACCGATCCAGGAGTACTCCACGCCCCACTTGGCCATGACGGCCTCAAACGCGTCCTGATTCTCCGGGGTCACCACGGCCATCATGCGTTCCTGCGACTCGGACATCAGGATCTCGCCCGGGGTTAGCGTGGAATCGCGCAGCAGCACGTCCGTGAGCTCCACGCGCATGCCACCCTCGCCGTTGGAGGCCAGCTCGCTGGTGGCGCAGGAAATGCCTGCGGCGCCCAGGTCCTGAATGCCCTCCACCAAGGAGCCCTTGAAGAGCTCGAGGCAGCACTCAATCAGCACCTTCTCGCTGAACGGGTCGCCCACCTGCACGGCGGGGCGCTTGGACGGCTTGGAGTCGTCGAACGACTCCGAGGCCAGCACGGAGGCGCCGCCAATGCCGTCGCCACCGGTGCGCGCGCCGAAGAGGACCACCTTGTTGCCCACGCCCGACGCGTTGGCCAGGCGCAGGTCCTCGTGCCGCAGGACGCCGACCGCGAGCGCGTTAACCAGCGGATTGCCCTGGTAGATCGGGTCAAAGACCGTCTCGCCACCAATGTTCGGCAGGCCCAACGAGTTGCCGTAGCCGCCAATGCCGGAGACCACGCCGTGCACCACGCGCTGCGAATCCGGGTGATCGATCGCGCCGAACCGCAGCGGATCCATGACGGCCACCGGGCGGGCGCCCATGGAGATGATGTCACGGACGATGCCGCCGATGCCCGTGGCCGCACCCTGATAGGGCTCCACAAAGGACGGGGAATTGTGGGACTCGATCTTGAAGGTCACGGCCCAGCCGTCACCGAGGTCCGTCACGCCGGCGTTCTCGCCGATGCCGACCATCAGGTCCTTCTTCATTTCCTCGGTCACCTTGGCGCCGAACTGGCGCAGGTGGTTCTTGGTGGACTTGTAGGAGCAGTGCTCGCTCCACATCACCGAGTACATGGCCAGCTCCGCGGCGGTGGGCCGGCGGCCGAGGATCTTGACGATCTCCTCAAACTCGTTCTGCTTCAGGCCCAGCTCGGCCCACGGCAGCTCCACGTCCGGCGTGCCGGAGGCGTGATCCACGGTGTCGATGTTGAATTCCTTCTCGGTGGCCTCAGCGGTCACTTGGCGCCTCCAACAAGAGTGGTCAGGACGGAGGTGAAGAAGCCCAGCCCGTCAGTTCCAGTGTGGTCCGGCCCGTAGCCCGCCTCCACGGCGTGCTCCGGGTGCGGCATGAGTCCGACGACGTTGCCCGCCGCGTTGGTGATCCCCGCGATGTCCCGGCGGGACCCATTGGGATTCCAGCCCACGTAGCGGAACGCCACGCGGCCCTCGCCCTCCAGCTCATCCAGCGTGTGCTCGTCCGCAACGTACTGGCCGTCCTGATTCTTCAGGACGATCTGGATTTCCTGGCCGGCGGTGTACTGGTTGGTCCACGCGGTCTGGTTGTTCTCCACGCGCAGCACCTGGTCCCGGCAAATGAACTTCAGGTGGTCATTCTTGATCATGGAGCCAGGTAGCAGGTGGGACTCGGTCAGCACCTGGAAGCCGTTGCAGATGCCCAGCACGGGCAGCTTGGCGTCCGAGTTCGCCGCATCGATGATCTTGTCCATCAGCGGCGCAAAACGGGAAATGGCTCCCGCACGCAGGTAATCGCCGTAGGAGAAGCCGCCCGGAATGATCACGGCATCGACGTCGTGCAGGTTGGCGTCCGCGTGCCACAGGGACACGGCCTCGGCGCCGGCGAGGCGCACGGCACGGGCGGCGTCGCGGTCATCCAGCGTTCCCGGGAAGGTGACGACGCCGACGCGGGCGCCGGAGAGTTCGGTGTTCGGCGTCGAATAGTCGCCGATCAAGGGGGTCTCGGTCATGATTAGTCCTCGACCACCTGCACGTTGACCACGTCCTCGATGACCGGGTTGGACAGCAGCGTCTCGGCGGCCTCACGCGCCTGAGCCAACACGGCGTCGTTCACCTCGCCATCCACCGTCAGCTCAAAGCGCTTGCCCTGGCGCACGCCGGAAAAGGCGTCGAAACCGAGGCGGGGCAGTGCGCCCACGATCGCCTTGCCCTGGGGGTCCAGGATCTCGGGCTTGGGCATAACATCAACAACAATCCGGGGCATCCGGTGCTACTCCTGTGGGCGAGGGTGATTGAACGCCCGCGGAGGGAAGAAGGTGCCGTCTCACGCCTTCGGGCGCTCCGCGAGCTTGCCCCACCAGTCTACCGGTCGCGCGGGCCTGCCGTGAGCCACGCTGTGTCACCGCGCATCGTGGGTGAGGTGGGGCGGGAGGCGCCGCCTAAGCTGGAGGGCATGACTGCCCCGCACCCTGGACCCTCCGCCCCGGACGAGCGCTGCCCGTGCGGCACCGGAGACACCTACGGCGCGTGCTGCAGACGGTTCCACGCCGGCGGCGCCGCGCCCACCGCGGAGGCGCTCATGCGCTCGCGGTACAGCGCCAATGCCCTGCTCGCCCGCGCCCCGCGGGACCTCGGCGAATACCTGTTCCAGACGTGGGACCCGGCCACGCGTCCCTCCCTCGCCGAGCTGTCCGAGCCCGGCCCGCAGTGGGTGCGGCTGCAGGTGCTCGCCGCCAGCGGTGGGCCGTTTGATGACGCGGCGACCGTGGAATTCGTGGCGTTGTACCGGGCGGAAGACGGCACGCGGCAGCGGTTGCACGAGCTCAGCCGGTTCCGCCGTGAGGCCGGCCGGTGGCTCTACGTCGACGGCGAGCCGAGCTAGCGGCGTGGTGGGCGCCCGCTGACAGCGCGTGGCGGGCAGCCGATGTACCGGCCAGCCCACAATGGTGCGGGGCTCAGGGGGCCCATCCGCAAAAGGCCTCGTCAGCGGGTTGTTCGCGCTGGCGCGCGGCCTGATACCGAGGCGAAAATGGGCTGGTCGGTACGCTAGGCCGGCGCGGCTGGGGCCCGGTAGACGTCGGTGCACCTGAAACTCACAGTTCCTCGGCTCGCGAGGCTTTCCTGAAGGCGGAGGGGCTAACGCCGTTGACTGCGCGGAACTGGCGAGAAAAATAAAACTCGTCCTGATAGCCCACGGACCGGGAAATTTCGCCGATGCTGTCCCGAGTGGTGAGCAGCATGACGCGGGCCCGCCCCATACGGGTGCGTTTGAGATAGTCCATGACCCCACCGCCTGTGGCCTGTCTAAAGACAGCAGAGAGGTGTGACGCGCTGAGCCCGATATGGGCCGCGACGTCCGTGAGGCTGATGGGTTCCGCCAGATGCTCCACGAGGTACTCGCGCGTACGCTGTACGGGCCCCGCCTCATCGCGGGGGCCCATGAGGTGCTCGGCACCCAACTGGGCCAAGACATGCCACGCCGCACCGCTGGCCGTCCGAAGCGATGGTGCCGACTCGTCCCGTTCCAGCGCTTGCATCACCTGCTCCATCCCGTGGGTGATGCGGACGGGATCATGGAGCGCGACGACTCGACGGCCCGGTTCGAAGGGTGCCAGCAGTTCCGGTAGATCTTGACCGACCACGTGAAACCACCAAAGAGTCCACGGGTTCGACGCGTCTGCTCGGTAGAGATGGGAAACGCCGGGAGGCAAGACGATGGCTTCTCCTCGGCCAACCCGGAGGGTACTGCCATCAATATCGCACCACCCCAATCCATCTGTGCAGGCCAAGACGACAGCCTCCGGTGCACCATGAGGGCGGGATCGGCCATGGCGGGCGGCGTGCGGGAAGTAACCCGCGTCCGTGACCAAGAGCCGAGAACTTAGTCCTGACGAGGATATTTGAGCAATGAGCGGGCGCGGGAGGACGCGCATTCGCTGCTGCGGGAACCCGTCTTTGAGGTAGCTCACCATGCATCAAGTCTGCGCACGCCTCTCGCTGGAAGTCCATCGAATCGTCTAGGTAGACCGTCAAATCTGGTATTCAACGAATAGTGATCTGCGCCATAACGTCGATCGCATGTTGAACGATGAGTTGATGCTGCCGGACCGGCCCAAGAGCATGTCGGACCAGGCCGTAGCTGCCTGGCGAGCGCCCGTGACGATACGCACCTACAAGCCGGCGTCCCCGTCGACGCTGCCGACCTATCTCAATGAGCGTGTCTACCAAGGGTCGTCCGGCCGGGTGTACCCGCTGCCCTTTCATGAACGTATTGAGGCAGAGGCAGTCGACCATGAATGGGACGCCATCCACCTAGAGAATGAGTGGATCCGGCTCGTCGTGCTTCCGGAACTCGGCGGCCGCATCCAGTGGGCCATTGACCGGCACTCGCAGCGCGAGCTCTTCTACAACAACCCAGTCATCAAACCGGCGCTTGTCGGATTGGCTGGGCCATGGGTAGCCGGCGGCGTCGAATTTAATTGGCCACAGCATCATCGCCCGGCAACCTACCTCCCGACCGATACGCAGATCGAACATGAGGAGGATGGGGCCGCCACGATTTGGTGTTCTGATCACGACCCCTTCGAGCGCATGAAAGGGATGCATGGCATTCGGCTCAGTCCTGGGTCGTCGGTCATCGAGACTCGCGTGCGATTGTTCAACCGGACCGCCATGACTCAAACATTCTTGTGGTGGTCCAACGTCGCAGTACGCACGGGCGACGACTTTCAATCGTTCTTTCCTCCGGACGTTGCGGCCGTGGCGGATCATGCGAAGCGCGCGATGACGGCTTTTCCGGCCGCGGATCGTCCCTACTATGACATTGACTACCCGTCGAGGTCCGCGGACTCATTCGAGGCAGCTGACGGCACCCGCGTGACGGGGGACCGCATCGACTGGCCGCGCAATATCCCGGTCCCGACCTCCTACATGGTCACGGATTCTGATTACGACTTTTTCGGTGGCTATGACCACGCCACAGAACAAGGATTCGTGCACGTCGCAGACCGCAGAGTGGCGGTGGGCAAAAAGCAGTGGACGTGGGGTGAAGCGGAATTTGGTCGGGCATGGAACCAAAATCTGACCGACGATGACTCCACGTATGTCGAGCTGATGGCCGGAGTTTTTACCGACAATCAGCCAGACTTCGCCTTTATCGCGCCTGGAGAAACCAAGGTCTTTTCTCAGTACTGGTATCCAATCCGGAGTATCGGTCCCGTATCTCAGGCCAGTCGCGATGCGGCTCTGCGAGTGGACCGCGACGGCTCCTCAGTACTGGTGTCCGTGGTGGTCACCGCAGACCGACCAGGGTGTCAGCTCGTGGTGCTGGACGAGTTGGGCAACGTCATAACCGAGCAGGCCGTGGATCTTGATCCCAGCAGTTCGTACCAGTGGCAGACGGCCCACCATGACCATGCTCGGACGATCGAGGTTCGCCACGGGAATCGTGTGCTGGTCAGTCAGACGCTGCGCAACGAAGCGGCGGGCGCAGGTCCTAGCAAGAAGGAGGCGCTCGACGGAATTCAAACCGCTGTCGAGCCGGCAAACCCGCAGTCTGTTGCCACGGTGGAAGAGCTAGCGGAAATTGGGGCGCATCTGGATCAGTATCGCCACGCCACCCGCTCTCCAGAACCGTACTGGGAAGAAGCGCTGACGAGAGATCCGGCCAATGCTCGGGTGAACACTGCGCTCGGCATACGCCGACTCCGGCAAGCTCGATTGACTGATGCGGCAAGGCATTTCCGGACGGCGATTGCCCGGGCAACGGCCTATCACCCGACGCCCCAGGACATGAGCGCACACTACTATCTCGGACTCACCTTGAGCCTGAGCGGCTGCCCTGACGCTGCATACGACCTGTTTGCGCGGGCGGCGTGGAGCCGCGACTGGAGGGCTCCGGCAACGTACCAAATGGCGCAGCTAGACGCAGCCGCTGGACGGCACAACGAGGCGCTGCATCGCCTGAACGATGTGCGGCGCGCCGAACCAGAGAACCTCCAGGCTAGCGCCCTCCGGATCATCATCCTGCGTCGAATGGGGCGCACCAGTGAAGCCGAGGCGCTCGTCCACGAGGCGCTGGCTCTCGATCGACTTCACTGGTGGATTCGAGACCTCGCTGGCGAGGCCCTCGAAACTGACGCGCTCACGTGCATGGACGTGGCCGCTGACTATGTGGCGGCGGGAAGCCTCGAAGATGCTCTGCGTGTTCTAGACCGCGCTCTGGAACTGGACCAGCGGCGTGCAGTAGGCCAGGCCTCTTGTACAGTCCTCGCGCTCCTGCACCGCGCAGAAATTCTTGATCTATTGGGGCGGAGCAGGTCAGCCGTCGAGGCACGTGAGGCGGCAAAGTCCGCCAGCCGGACGTGGTGTTTTCCCGGCAGACTTGAGGACGCGTTGATGCTCCAGCGATCCGTGGATCACGATCACCTGCCAGTGGCGAGTGCACTCTTGGGGCACTGGCTTTACGGCGTCGGCCGGCACGATGATGCTGTGACACACTGGCGCACCGCAGCGCAGGATCTAGAGGACGCTATCGTCCACCGAAACATCGGGCTCGCCTTGGCTGCGCGGCAAGCGGACGACGCCGGGGCGCGGGCGGCATACGACGTGGCCCTCGCCCTCGATCCGACCCACTCAGGCCTTTTGCGCGAGAGCGATCAACTGGACAAACGGCGGGGCGTCAGTGTCAACGCCCGACTGGCTCGGCTGCAGCAGGCGGAGTGGGCCATTGCAGAACGCGATGACCTTGCCGCTGAGCTGGCCCAACTCCTTCTCAGCGCGGTGCGTCCAGAGGATGCCTATCGCCTCCTCAGCACACGCGAGTTTCGCCCATGGGAAGGCGGAGAGGGAGAGGTTCTCCGAGTCTGGGAGCGGGCCTGTTCGGCACTGGCCCGGAGGTGCCTCCAACGCCGGCAATATGACGAGGCCCGGATGTGGGTAGGCAAAGCGCTTCAGCCCCCGGCGACTCTTGGCGAAGCACGTCATCCATTGGCGACGACGGCGAGGTTGAAGCGCCTTTCCGGTGACATCGCAGCCGCCGCTGGCCAGCTCAGCGAAGCTCGCTTGGAGTGGGAAAGCGCGGCTCGCCACATTGGTGACTTTCGCACCATGAGCGCCAGTAGGCATAGCGAGTCGACCTACGACTCCATCCTGTCTCTGCAGCGCCTCGGCCGCAGCGAAGAAGCCCTCAGGCTCACCCGGGACCTACGGGAATTCGTCGAGGAGCTTGCGAACGCAGAGCCCGCGATCGATTACTTCGCCACATCGCTTCCAGAATTGCTGCTCTTTCCGCCGGACCTGCGTCGGCAGCGAGACATTCGAGTTCAGTTCTTCCGGGCTCAACTCGAGGCTCTTGAGAGCGCCGACGCGGCCGTTCAGAGGCTGCAGAGAATTCTCGATCGGGTGCCGGACCATCCGGACGCTCACGACCTATTGACTGAGATCAAGGAGCAAGAATGACCTACCAACCACTCGCCATTGCTGACCACCTTCCAGAACGGCTCACCCTGACACTGTGGGACTTTTCGTGGTTTGTCAGGACGGGCCCGGGCGAACCGTTCGAGGACCTGGACCGTGCCTTTGAAGAGGCCGTCGAGCGTGGTTACAACACCGTAAGAATTTGCGCCATGCCCTATTTGCTGTTCGGCTCCGGCATCGACACGAGCGAGTTGAGGCTCGGTGGGATGGGCGGCCAATATGCCCAGGGGGTCCGCTGGTACGACGTCAAGGCGGAGACGACGATTGACGCTCGAGCACACTTGCTTGAACTCTTCCGTGCGGCGAAGCGGCATAACTGTTTTGTGATCGTCTCCTCGTGGGAGTACCAGCAAAGTCCAGCATTTGCCGCGACTGATGAGTGGTATCGGGCCTTGCACGCGGTGGCGCCTGAGGAACGAGCTGTCGAACTGGCACGCGCTGAGGCAGCCCTGCTGGACTTCTTGGCTCAGCACGAGCTGGCCGATCGAGTAGCTTTCGTGGAATTGCACAATGAAGTCCAAATTGGACATCTCACCGAAGGCTTGGACGCGTTCGGCGACGAAGCAGTCATCCCTTTGCGGGACCGACTCGCGCGCGGAGTAGAACTTTTTCACGAGTTGCAGCCCGAGGTGCCGGTGACCGTGAACTATGCCGGAGTCCCCGTCGGCGTCATGCGGGGGATCCCCGACAACGTCGACGTCCTCGTGGTGCATCCGTACGTTTACGGCGTGCTTGATGACCTCATCGAAACCTATGGTCTGCGTGGAGAGGTAAACGCATACCGACAAGCAGAAGCCCGGCGCGACCTCTTGCGTGCAGATGCCCCAGACGTCGCTGACTGGTCTGTCTCAGCTCAAGATGCCTGGCGGTTGGACGCAATGATCGTCTCAAAGCCGGAGATCTATACGCACGACTGGTGCGATCCCGAAGCCTTTGACGGGTGGCTTTACGAACATTACGGCGAGCATCGGCACGCCATGGACGTCAAGCTGCGGCTGTGGTTCGAGACGGCAGCCGACCATGCGGCCGCGCGCGGCGTTCCCTTGGTCTTTGGCGAGGGCTGGGTCGGTTACACACCGAAGGATGGGCGATTCGAAGAGGGCCCAGTCGGTGCCCGCATTTGTCGCGAAGCGATGGCCTTATCCGCCCAGGTAGGGGCGTGGGGATCCATCGTTTGTTCCAATGCCGCACCGCAGCACGCCATGTGGGCGGATATCAGGCTCCAGCAAGAAGCCAACGCGCTTTTCACCCAGAAATGAATCCCACCAACAACACAGCGCACAACATGCGCAGGGAGGTTCGACGATGAACATCACCAGCACAGATATTTCCCTTAATAGAAGAAACCTACTCCTAGGTGCCGGGGCACTGGGGGCCACCGGATTGCTAACCGGATGCTTGGGAACAGGAGGTTCCGGACAGTCGCAGCCCGCCAGTAGTGGAAGCGGGGCCTCCGGCGGCTTAGTCACGCTGCAAAATTCACAGTCTGATCCGAAGCCCAAGGAGGCCCTCGAAACTCTCATTGGTGATTATCCAGGAGAAGCTGAGATCAATACGGTGGCAACTGAGCAGTTTCGTGCGCAGCTCTCCACCTACCTGACGTCAAGCAACCCGCCGGACGTCCTCACGTGGTACGCAGGATCAGTCTCGCGCAACTACGCAGCCGAAGGTCTGCTTTTGGACCTATCTGACCTCTGGTCTGACGGAGGTGTCTGCGCAAACTTCCCGGATGCACTGCGCGAACTGTCTACCGATGAGAGTGGAAAGCAGATTTTTGTGCCCACGAACTACTACTGGTGGTCAGTGTTCTACAAAAAGTCGGCCTTCGAAGAGTGGGGAGTGGAGCCGCCACAGAGCTGGGATGACTTCTTAGCCTTGTGTGAAGAGCTGAAGGGGCGAGGCGTTACTCCACTGGCCAACGGCATCGGCGCGTCGCCTTGGATGGCCTCAGGATGGTTCGACTACCTCAATCTGCGAATCAATGGAGCGCAGTATCACCGTGAGCTCTTGGCGGGCGAGCATGCGTTTACTGATCCCGAAGTTGAAGCAGTGCTGGAGGAGTATGCCAAGCTGATCCCGTTCTTTGACCCGAATATGGCCTCACTTTCGTATCAAGAAGCCGTCACCCCCATGGTGCAGAACAAGTCGGCCATGTACTTGGTGGGCGCCTTCGTGACACAGTTCTTTCCTGAGGATCAGCGTGAGGACGTTGACTTCTTCTCCGTGCCGACGATTGACCCGAACGTTCCGAGCGCGGAAGAAGCGCCGACCGAGGGATACTTTGCCGCTGCGGGAACGGATAACCCTCAAGGCACGATGGAACTCTTGACGTACCTTGCGTCTCCGGAATCACAACAAACCTTCATTGATATCTCGGCATCATCCAACTTGCCAACACATCCTGATGTGGATACCAGTAATTTCTCCCCCTTAGTGCAAAAGGGAATCGAGCTCCTGCAGAACACCGAAGAGATTACTCAGTTCTTCAATCGGGACTCGTCGGACGCGCTCCAGGCAACGGCTGATGATGCACTCACAAGATTCCTCGCCAATCCATCCGATATTCCTGAGATTCTCGCTAACTGGCAAGCAGCAGCCGAGCGAGTTTGGAACCAATGACTGCGGTGAGAGCGGAGGGTGCGAGCAGGCCCGCCCCTCGCGGTGGTCAGCGACCCAGCTGGCTCCGTGCGGTGCGCCGGGTCCCGTTCGTTGTTTGGTTATTCCTCCTCATTCCGTTGCTGCTGGAGTTCTTCTGGGTTTTTTGGCCCGCTATGAACTCCTTCTCGCTTTCTTTTACGAACTGGAATGGCGTAGGTGCCGCGGATCCGGTGGGGTGGCAGAACTATCGTGATCTGCTATCTGATCCAGTTTTCATGACAGCCCTTCGGAACAACATTATCTGGGTCATTGGATTCGGTGGAGCATCTGTTTCCCTCGGTCTATTCCTAGCGGTCCTGCTCAATAAGCCGGGTCGAGGAATTGGCCTCTACAGGGCAGCGGTCTATTTGCCGATGGTTTTCTCACTGGCCGTCACCGGGCTGTTCTGGCGAGTGCTGTACTCTCCGGATGGGCTGGTGAACTTCTCATTATCTGCCATCGGCTTGGGCGGTCTGGAGCGGCAATGGTTGGCCGACCCGGAGGTAGCGCTCTATGCGGTACTCATCGCTGCGGTATGGCGGCAAGTTGGCTACATCATGGTGCTCTACCTCGCGGGCCTCAAGGGCGTTGACCCCTCGCTCGAGGAGGCAGCCGCAGTGGACGGCGCAGGCAGGTGGCAGCGATTTACGCGAATCGTTCTTCCGCAGATGAAGGGCGTGAGTGCGGTGGTCTTTGCTGTCACGGTCATTGATTCGCTGCGCACCTTTGACATCGTTTGGGCCATGACCCGCGGCGGTCCATACAACTCCACGCACCTCTTGAGCACCTACATGTTTGAGCAAGGGTTCTCGTTGGTGAATTTGGGCTATGGATCCGCCATCGCCGTGGTGATCTTTGCACTAGCGATCGTGTTCATCATTACGTACTTGGTGCGTTCACTGCGCGAGGAGGACCAATGAGTACCGTCACCGTTTCACGAAAGCAACCTGTGAAAACGCGGCCGAGACCGAGGAAGGAGCGCCCCTGGTGGTTTCACGCGCTGATGGCGCCCTTCGCGCTCTTGTGGGTCACGCCCATGCTCTTTGTCCTCCTCGTGGCGCTACGCCCGTTCGATGACATCGTGAGCCGTGGGTTGAGTGCATGGCCGGGCGCCCTCAGCTGGGAGGGCTTCGCGACCGCATTGGGTGCTGGCGGGATCGCCAATGCACTGTGGAACTCCATCGTGGTCACTGTGGTCGCCGTTGTGCTGTCCCTCATTCTCTCCTCATGGGCGGCGTACGCGCTCAGCCGGTTCGCGATTCCCGGCAGGACGGCAATTCTCTTGATCATGCTGGCGGGTAACCTCCTACCGCCGCAGATCTTGCTGATCCCCGTGGCCAAAATTGTCGAAGGCCTCGGGATCTACGATTCGCTGTGGGCCCTGATTATCGTCCAAGTCGGTTTTGGCATGGGCTTCTACACGTTTGTTCTTCACGGCTTCATGCGGTCGCTGCCGGACGAGATCTTTGAAGCAGCGCGAATCGATGGCGCGGGTGCGATCCGCATCTATGCGCAGGTCGTCCTGCCCCTCGCGAGACCGTCGCTTGCAGCACTCACCGCGTTGGCGACGACGTGGGTCTTCAATGATCTGATTTGGGCCATGACGGTGTTGCGCACTGAATCGCATTTCCCGATCACGGCGGCACTGCTCAATCTGCAAGGCGGGTTCGTGAGCCAGTGGAATGTGGTCGCAGCAGGCTCGGTGATCGCAGCGATTCCTACTGCTGTGGTCTTCTTCATTTTTCAAAAGCAGTTTGTCTCGGGGCTACTCGTGGGGTCCAGCAAGTAGCGATCCACGTGCAGAGCTCCGGCTGGCCTTCAGCCCGCGCCTTGGCGCGGGCTGAAGGCTTATTCGACGAGGCCGGGCACCTCGCGTAGCCCGTCCACCCCGCGAATCTCCTCCGGCGCCAGCGTGACGTTCAGCAGGGGCAACGTCGGCAGGGCGGCTCGCAGCTCTGCCACCAGCCCTTCCTCCGCCGCGCGGCGCCGCGCGAGGAACTCCCCGGCGTCTGCGGGGGAGCGCTTGTTGACCACCAGCGAGCGGACCCCGATGCGCTGCCGCCGCAGCTGGTCAGCGAACTCGATGGTCTCCGCCACCGGCAGCCGCTCCGCCGCCAACACCAGCACAAACGCCGTGCATTGCGCGTCGCTGAGCGCCTCGCGCAGCCGCGCAAACCGCTCCCGCCGCCGGGTGAGTACCGCACGAATCTCCGCGTCCCGGGATTCGTTGGCGCTGGACTTCCCGCCAAGGCCCACCAAGGCCTCGCCGAGCCGCTCGCTGGCATCGCGGCGCTTGAGCAGCCCATCCGTCCACGCGGTCATGAGCTCCGGTAGCTCCATGAGCCGCGCGGTGTGGCCGGACGGGGCCGTGTCAAAGAGCACGAGGTCGTAGCCCGCGCCGTCTGTGCGGCCGGCACCAGCACGTGCGCGCTCGTTTCCGCTCGCGTCAGTCACGTGCTCGGTCAGCTCGGCGATCCGCTCTAGCACCGATGCCTCGTGCGTGCCCGGCGCCTCAGCCGCCAGCTTGAGGTACTTGTCCACTTCGCGGTGCAGGTGCTCGGGCATCATCCCGCGGATGGTGCCGCCGACCTCACGCAGGTGCCGCTGCGTGGTGGCCGCGGGATCCAGCTCCAGCAGCTCCAGCCGGCCCGCGCCGTCGTCCGCCGCCCTCGTTCCGGCACCGAGCACGGGCACCGGGGCGTCCCCGAGCCGCAGGCCGAACAGGTGTCCCAAGTTGTGCGCGGGGTCCGTCGAGACCAGCAGCACCCGGCGCCCGGCGTCGGCCTCGGCCAGCGCGGTGGCGGCCGCCAACGTCGTCTTGCCCACGCCGCCCTTGCCGGAAAAGAAGGCGATGCGCGTGCCCCTCGTTAGCCCGCGCAGCCCGGCGCGACCGTCCATGTACTTGTCCTCTCCGGGGCATCTCAGCAGCAGGAAATCGAATCGAGCGGGGACCGGTCCATCCCCATCCGCCGGTGCCACGAGTGGAAGTTCTCAAACACGATCGGCAGCAGCTCCAGCGTGTAGTAGCTGGCCGGGTTCGGCACGCCCAGGGCCTCGGACATCACCAGCATCATGAACAAATCCTCCTCATCCCGCTGTGCGCGCGCCAGAGTCCGCCGGTACGGGGCGTAGTAGAACTCGCGGAAGCCTTCCGCGATGGCGGCAAGCCGGCTCATCGGCGCGGTCCTCCTTTCAGGAGCAGGGGGGAGACGACGACGGCGCGGCACCCGTTGCGCAATACCGCGGGTGCCGCGCCGTGACCGGTTAGCGGCGTTCGGTCGCCGAATCTGAGGCCGCGGCGTCCGCGGACTCGTCCTCGGGGAGATCCTCCAGTGGGCCCGAGCGGCGGGCGCGGTTCATGGCGCCGATCGCCTCGATGATGACCCACACGGCCGCGATCAGGATGATGACGTCCAGCACCAGCAGCAGCCAGTTGCCGGCGGCGTAGAACTGGCCCATCTGCACCACGAGGGCGATCACGCTCATGACCAGCACGAAGGTGAGCGGGATGAGCGCGGGGAGCACCGGGCGGCGCTTGCGGATGAGCATGACGGCCACAATGGACAGGGTCAGGCCCGCCAAGATCTGGTTGGTGGTGCCGAACAGCGGCCAGATCAACATGCCACCGGAGCCGTCCGCGCCAGCGGAGAAGGTCAGGCCCACCGTGATGACTAGGACGATCAGGGTCGCCGCCAGCGGCTTGAGGCGGATTCCGGCGATCTGGCCCATTTCAGAGACCACAAAGCGTTGCAGGCGGATGCCCGTATCCATGGTGGTGGCCGCGAAGAGCACGGCCATGGTGGCCAGAATGGTGCCGGAGAGGCCCTCGGGAATGCCCAAGCCCTGGTTGACGATCGCGCCGCCGCCGGAGACGAACGCGCCCACGCCGCCCTCTCCGAAGGCCGAGTAGATCTCCTCCCACGCGGCCAGCGAGGCGAAGCCGGAGGACACGGCGATCACGGTGCCGAGCGCCAACAGGCCTTCGCCAACGGCGCCAAAGTAGCCCACAAACCGGGCGTCGGTTTCCTTGTCCAGCTGCTTCGCCGTCGTACCCGAGGCCACAATGCCGTGGAAACCGGAAATGGCGCCGCACGCAATGGTGACGAAGAGCAGCGGAATGATGGACGGCGTTCCGTCCGGCACGTTGTGGTTGATGGCCGGCGCCACCATGGTAGGGCCGGAGATGATGATGGCCGTGTACAGGATGCCGAGGGCAATGAACAGCTGCAGGCCGTTGATGTAGTCGCGCGGCTGCAGGAGCATCCATACCGGCAGCAGGGACGCGATGCCCGCGTAGATGAACAGCACTACGATCCAGAAGGCGCCGGCGCTCAGGCCCATGATGGTGTCCGGCAGGACGATCGGGTAGGCATCGCCCAGCAGCATCAGCGCGTACAGGGCGACGACGCCGACAATCGAGACGATCGGCAGGGACCACTTGAGCTTGTAGATCGCCTGGCCAATCAGCAGCGCCACGATCACGGCGCCCCACGCGGGGATGACGGCGGTCGGCGTGGAGACCAGCAGGCCGGAGATCACGACGGCGAAGGCCGCGTTGACCATCAGCAGCACCAAGAAGATGACCACCAAGAAGAGGTTCCGGCCGTGGCCACCGATGTAACGGCCGGCGAGCGTGCCAATGGACTGGCCCTTGTGCCGGTTGGACGCCCACAGCGCGCCGAGGTCGTGCATGCCAGCGAAGAAAATAGTGCCGAGGGTGACCCACAGCAGGGCGGGCAACCAGCCCCAGATGACGGCGATCGCCGGGCCGACGATGGGCGCCGCGCCCGCCACGGACGTGAAGTGGTGGCCCCACAGCACGTACTTGTTGGTGGGGACGTAGTCGACGCCGTCCGCCAGCTCGTGGGCCGGGGTCTTGTATCCGGCGTCGAGACTGTAGACCTTCTTGGCGAGGAATTTGGAGTAGAGCAGATAGCCCGCGATGATCATCGCGATGCCTATCAGCGCTAGAACAACGGAGTTCACGGCAGACCTTCTCTCAAAGCGTGGTGCGTGGCGGTGGCTGGCGGCGGCGAGTGATGGGCCGCGCCGGTCAGGCCGTCAGCGAGTGTGATGGTGCTCGCCACATTCTAGGCTAGACGTGCCCCCGGTCACAGGGCTGGGTGAGGTGTCTGCGCTGGCCGGTCGAAGTGGTCGGTGAGCGGTGGGGCGCAGGAGTGATGGTGTGGCGTCTTCGTGACGATCCGGCTGACTCGGCGGGTCACTCGTTGGGCAGGGGCAGGGCTTCCGCCACCGCGAGGAGGCGTGCGCGCAGCACGTCGGACCGCTCCGCGAAGTTCTTCTGCTGCCGCACGTAGCTGGCCTTGCCCTCCGGCGTCTCGATCCTGATGGGCTCATACCCCCACTCGGCCAGATCATAGGGGGAGGCCTGCATGTCCATGGTCCGGATCTCCCAGGCGAGCTCGAAGCAGTCCATGACGAGTTCGCTCGGTACCGCCGGCGTGAGCTTGTATGCCCACTTGTAGAGGTCCATGTTGGCGTGGAGGCAGCCGGGTTGCTCCAGGTGCCGCTGGGTCTCGCGGCTCGGCTGCAGTTCATTTAGCGGCACCGCCTCCGGCGTATAGAACCGGAACGCGTCAAAGTGCGTGCACCGGATGCGGTGCTCCTCAACCACCCGATCCGTGCCGGATGCACCGAGCCGCAGCGGCAGGTACTCGTGCCGGATCCCGTTGGATTCCGATTTATACGCCATCGCCCATTCGTGCAGTCCGAAGCACGCGAACTGGCCCGGACGGCTCGCCGTACCCGCCAGAATCATGCGGGCAAACCGGACGGCCTCAGCCCGAGCGGCGCTGAACGCATCCACATCAAGACCCACACCGCCGTCGTGCTCCGTGTAGAACTTCCAGCCGCGGCGTTCCGCCGCCGCTTGACCCTCCAGTACGACGCCGGCGCCCGGGTGCCAGCGCTGCAGCTGGCCGGGCTTCTGGGTGTAGTAGGTGAAGAGGAAGTCCTCGACGGGATGCTTGCGCTGCGTCCGGCGACGCTCCAAGAACGGCGCGGCAAAGCGCTCTACGCGCGCACGGTGAGCGGCGGCGCGCGGCAGCCACGCGGATTCGGGGAGGGAGAGCATCGCCTCTATTTTAGGGCAGTGCGCTCGCGTTCACATGGCCCCGTTCTTGGTGCCGCAAAGGTCCGCCTGCCCTGAATTTCCGCAAGCGGGCCAGCGAAGAACGGGGCCAAATGGACGGGATCAGCCCCAGCGGCCCCAGCGGCGGCAGGGATGAGCAGCTTGGCCTGGGGGATGAGTCCCACCGGCCCGGGCCACGCGAGGGAGTGGCTAGCGGCCCGTCCCGCCGTAGACGGTGGCCTCGACGTCGGTGTCCAGCCCGAACACCGCGTGGACGGCCCGCACCGCGTCGTCCAGCTTGTCCGCGTGCGTCACCACGGAGATGCGGATCTCCGAGGTGGAGATCATGTCTACGTTGACGCCGGCCTCGTGCAGGGCCTGGAAGAACTTGTAGGAGACGCCCGGGTTGGATCGCATGCCTGCGCCGATCAGGGACAACTTGCCCACCTGGTCGTCGTACTCAATGGCCTCGAAGCCCACGCGGCTCTGGGCATCACGCAGCGCGTCCAGCGCCTCCTTGCCCTCCACGATAGGCAGGGTGAAGGAGATGTCCGTTTTGTCCTTGCCCGCGGTGGAGACGTTCTGAACAATCATGTCGATGTTGGAGTGCGCACCCGCGATCACGCCGAAAATCTCGGCGGCCTTGCCGGGCACGTCGGGGACGCCGACGACGGTGACCTTGGCCTCGGAGCGGTCATGTGCAACGCCGGAGATGATGGGCTGTTCCAAGGGTTCTCCCTCTTGAATCTTGATCTTGTCGTCTTCGCTGGGCAGCACCCACGTGCCCTCGTGCTCGCTGAAGGAGGACCGCACGTGCAGCGGCACCCCGAAGCGCCGCGCGTATTCCACGCAGCGCAGGTGCAGGATCTTGGCGCCGGAGGCCGCGAGCTCCAGCATTTCCTCGCTGGAGATCGTGTCAATCTTCTGGGCCGCGGAAACGATGCGCGGGTCCGCCGTATACACGCCGTCGACGTCCGTGTAGATCTCACACACGTCCGCGTTCAGTGCCGCCGCCAGCGCCACCGCCGTGGTGTCCGAACCGCCGCGGCCCATGGTGGTGACGTCATTGCTGTCCGGGCTCATGCCTTGGAACCCGGCCACGATCGCCACGTATCCGCGATCCACCGCCTGGCGCACGCGCTGCGGGGAGACGTCGATGATGCGGGCCTTGCCGTGCACGGCGTCGGTCATCATGCCGGCCTGGCTGCCCGTGAAGGACACGGCCTTTTCCCCGGCGCCGTCGATGGTCATGGCCAGCAGGGCCATGGACATGCGCTCGCCGGCGGAGAGGAGCATGTCCATCTCGCGGGCGGGCGGGTCGTCCGTCAGCTGCCCGGCCAAGTCCAGCAGCTCATCCGTGGTGTCACCCATGGCAGAAACCACCACGACGACGTCGTTCCCCGCCGCCTTGGTGTCCATAATTCGGCGGGCGACGCGTTTGATGCCCTCGGCATCCGACACCGACGATCCGCCGAACTTCTGCACAATCAGGCTCATGCCGTAGCACTCTCCCAGGGGTTGGTCTGTTTGGGGCGCCGATCAGCGGCGCGGCGTCACGGAGGACACTGCCGAACAGTGTAGCCATCGGGTGAGTTGGCACCGCGATTTCGTGACCGTCAGAGGTCACATTCTGCGCGGCCGATTTCATCCCACGGGAGGTACTGCCCGCGCCCGGTTGATTCCTACAGTAGAGGTCAGGAAGGGGCAGCGGACGTGCTGCCACGGTTCACCTGAGGAGGTCCGCTGTGCCAAACACCACAGCGCCGGGTCTGTCCGGCGAGGGCACGCCACCACCGGGGCCGCAGCGCTCCGGGCACGACGCCGGCGTGGTCGCCGAGGGATTGTCCCGCACCTTTGGCGCGGTGCAGGCGGTGCGCCACATCGACTTCGTGGCGCGCCCGGGCGAGGTGACGGCCCTCATCGGGCCCAACGGCTCCGGCAAGACGACGCTGCTGCTCATGCTCGCGTCCCTGTTGCGGCCGGACACCGGTTCGGTGCGGATCGGCAGCGTGGACGTCGCGGCGGATCCGCGCGCGGCGCGGGAGCTGATCGGCTGGATGCCGGACACCCTGGGCGTGTGGGAGACGTTGACTTCCCGCGAGATCCTCACCTCCATGGGCCGCCTCTACGGGATGGAGAAGGCCTCGGCGGCGGCGCGCGCCGACGAGCTGCTGGAGTTGGTCAAGCTCACGGAACTCTCCGGCCAGCCCTCCCGCGTCCTGTCTCGCGGCCAGCAGCAGCGGCTGTCCTTGGCCCGCGCCCTGATGAATGATCCGCAGGTGCTGCTCCTCGACGAGCCGGCGTCCGGGTTGGACCCGGGAGCGCGGATTGACCTGCGCAACCTGCTGCGGCGCTTCGCCGCGGAGGGGCGCACCGTCGTGGTGAGCTCCCACGTCCTTTCCGAGCTGGATGAGATTGCCGACGCCGCCGTGTTCGTGGCGGCGGGCTCCAGCGTGCGGACGCAGACGCTCGCCGAGGCGGACACGCAGACCCGCCGCTACAGCGTGCGCGGGCTGGACCATACGGCCCTCCTGGAGGCGCTGAATCAGCAGGGCATCGCCTACACGGTGCCGGCGGCCCAACGCCGCACCGAGGCGCTGATCGACGTCGCGTCCGAGGCGGAGGCGGCCACGGTGCTGCGCGCCCTCGTCGAGGCCGGCGTCGCGGTCGCGGCGTTCGCCCCCACGGTGGGCGCGCTGGAGGAGACGTACATGAGCTCGGTGTACGCGCAAGAGTCCGGAGGAATCGGCACCGCCAGCGCGGACGCCAAGGATGGGAGGGATCAGGCATGAACCTCGGATACGTCGCGGGCGTGCGCGCCGTCGTGGACCTCGAGCTGAAGCAGCGCCTGCGCTCCAAGAGCTGGTACGTCATGTTGATCGTGTGGTTCGCCGTGATTGGGGTCGTCACCGCGCTGGCCGCCTACACGTCCTCGGCCAGCTGGAACGGCGGCCTCGCGGACGAGGGCACCGGGCAATTGATGTTCGAGCTGGTGGTGGGGTTCGTCCTGCTCTTCGGCTTGCTAGTCACCCCCGCTCTGAGCGCCAACTCCATCACGGGCGACCGCGCCGGCGGCACGCTAGCCATCCTGCAGAACACCCTGCTCAGCCCGGGGCAGATCCTCTGGGGCAAGTGGCTGGCCGCTTGGATCGCGGCGCTCGCCTTCCTGCTGGTCACGCTGCCGATGATCGCGTGGGCCATGTCCTACGGCGACGTTTACCTGCCGGCGGTCCCGGTGATCCTGCTCATGTGCGCGGTGGAGCTCGGCGTGGCCTGCGCCATCGGGGTGGGCATCTCGGCCCGCTCCTCCCGCCCCCTGTTCGCCGTCGTGACCTCCTACCTGATGGTGGCGCTGCTGACGGTGGGCACGCTGATCGCCTTTGGGCTCAGCCTGCGATTCACCCAGGAGGAGATCGTGGATTACGAGGTCGTTAACCCCAAGGATCCGTGGTCCCAGGTGGAGTACGACTCGGAGACGGGACGCATGCTGGGCGAAGACGGCGAGCCCCTGAGCATGGCTGAGGAGGAGGAAGCGTACCGCGAGCTGGACGAGCAGTCCCGCGGCTTCGTCTACAACCCGGCGGACGAGGTCTGCACGGAGCGCGCGTATACGCGGACCATCCTGCACACGGAGCGGACCGCGTGGCTGCTGGCCGCGAACCCGTTCGTCGTCACCGCGGACGCGGTCCCGCTGGACCCCGCGGACCGGGAGGGCATGGCGAGCCCGGACGGTCCTATCGGACTCATTCAGCTCGCCGTCCGGTCCGCCCAGGCTGGCGCGGAGGGCCCGGATTGCGTGGACGGCGAGCGTCAGGTCGATGCCTACGAGTCCGCCGCGGCCGGCGACTTGCCGCCGATGTGGCCCCTCGGGCTGGGGGTCCAGCTGGTGATCGCGGCTGCGCTGATCATCAGCGGACGACGCCGGTTGGTCACCCCGGCCGGGCGCCTCGCCACCGGCACCCGCGTGGCTTAAGCCCTGCGCGCCGCGGGCAGTGCTCGCGGCGCGCTGTGGGTCCCTTCCCCGGATCCGACTCGGGCGCTAGTCTCAGCTCATGATGACCGAAGCCGAGATCCTCCAGCGGTACCTGCAGGACCAGCGCGAGGCGCTGCTATGGAAGCTCGACGGCGTGAGCGAGTTTGAGGCACGCCGCCCCCTGACCGCCACCGGCACGAACCTGCTCGGCTTGGTCAAGCACGTGGCCACCATGGAGATCGGCTATTTCGGCGAGGTGTGCGGGCGGCCGAACGCGGCCCCAACGCCCTGGATCGAGCCGTCGGCCGCGCCGAATGCGGACCTCTTTGCCACGGCGGAGCAGAGCCGCGAGTGGGTCGAGGACCTGTACCGGACCGCATGGGCAGCCACAGATCAGACCATCGCCGAGCTGGGGCTGGACGGCGCGGCGCTCGTCCCCTGGTGGGGAGAGAAGATCCGACACACCACCGTGCGCCGCTTGGTGGTGCACCTAATCGCGGAGACGGCCCGGCATGCGGGGCACGCGGACATCCTGCGTGAAGAGATCGACGGCGCCGCGGGGCTCTATCCGGGGGTCGAAAACCTGCCGGAGGAGAGCCCGGCCTGGTGGGCCGATTATCGCGCCACCGTGCAATCCGTGGCGGACCAGTTTGTTCCGGAGGGGCCGGCCGGCGGCGGAGAACGGTAGCCGGTGGCGGCTAGCCCGTGACCGCTAACCGGTGACGCTGCGGCGGCCCTCGAAGGCGCGGCCGAGCGTGACCTCGTCCGCGTACTCCAAGTCGCCGCCAACGGGCAGTCCGGAGGCTAGGCGCGTGATCTTGATGCCCAAGCTGCCGAGCATGCGGGCCAGGTAGGTCGACGTGGCCTCGCCCTCAAGGTTGGGGTCCGTAGCGATGATGACCTCCTCGATGGTGTCATCCTGCAGGCGGGTCAAGAGCTCGCGAATGTGCAGCTGATCGGGGCCGACGCCCGCGATCGGGTTAATCGAGCCGCCGAGGACGTGGTAGCGGCCTCGAAAAGTGCGCGTACGCTCCACGGCCATGACGTCCTTGGACTCTTCCACGACGCACAGGAGCAACTGGTCCCGCTTCGCGTCCCGGCAAATGTTGCACAGGTCCTGCTCGGAGACGTTGAAGCAGACCTCGCAGAACTTCACCTTGTCCTTGACCACGCGGATCGCATCGGCGAGCCGGTTGATGTCCTCCCGGTCGGCCTCGAGCACGTAGAACGCAATCCGCTGAGCGGACTTCGGGCCGATGCCCGGGAGGCGACCAAACTCGTCGATCAAGTCTTGAACTGCGCCTTCGTACACGTAACCTCACGTTCGCTGCTCGGCGGGGCCGCCGCTGAGGCGGCGTCCAACATCAGGGGTGGTTGATGGGGGTTCCGTCGTGATGGCGTTCCTCGATCATGCGCCCGTTGAGGATGCGCTCGATCGCGGCTCGGCCGATCACGGTGGAGTCCTCAATCGCGATGTCGTCGTCGCTGGGAACAAAGTCCGCGTCGTCAACGGCACCGTAGGACGAGTTTACGGCCCCGCGGCCCGCGGCACCGGAATTCGCGGCGCCCTGCGGTTGGTTCGGTGCCTGACCGGACTCCGCGCCGGGCGCAGGGGCGGTAGATGCGGCGCCGGCATTCGGCGCTGGCGTCCCAGCGTGCCCCCAACCGTCGGGCGCAGCATCGGGGCGGGAGCCAGCGGCGGGCGGCGCCCCGTCGGCCGGAGTGCTGGCGCTGGCGGCTGACCCGCTCTCCGCGCCCGCGGCAGCGGAAGGCTGGCCGGTGGGGCGGGGTGATCCGCCGGGCCATCCGCCGCCGGAAGGTCCACCGTTTTCCGCCTCGGCCTGGGCCAGCAACTGCTGGTAGCGGCTCAGTTTCTTGGCCGGGTCGCGTCGTTCCGGCGCGGGGGCCGCAGGCTTTTCCTGTGACTGCTGGCGCATGGTGGACGGTAGGGCGGAACCGGCCCACGAGGGCGGCGGGGGAGTCGGTCCAGCCGGTGCAGGAGGAATCACGGGAGCTGCTGGGCTCGGGGCCGCCGAGGCAGCTGACGCTGCCGAGCCGGCCGTGGCCGCAGATCCACTCGAACCGGACGTCGTGGCCGAGGTGCCGGATGCGGACGATGCCGGTGCCTCGCTGGCGTGATTCCAGCTGGGATCCTCGGCGTCGTACGGCTCGTCATACTCCGGCGGTTCCTCCGGCGGGATCCACCCGTCGTCGGGCTCGGTAGTGGAGGGCGCTGGCGCCGGCTGTGGCGCTGCCGCTGGTGCTGATGCGGCCGAGCGTTCCGGTGCTGCTGAGTTTTCCGGCGCGGCCGCGTCGGCTGATGCGGCGGAGGAGGCCGAGTGCGCGGAGGCCGCGGACATGGCCGAGTGGGACGAGTGGCCCTTGGTCCCGGCCGCCTCGACGGGCGAGACAGCGGAGGCACGGTTTCCCTCGAACGTCGGCTCCGTGGGAGTCGAAGCGCTCGCGGAGTCCGCCGACGTGGTGGCGCCGGCATCGGGCGCTGACTCCTCCGACGACTCGGCCGCTGACGTGGCGGAGGAGGCGTCGATAGGCGGGAAGTCAGTCCACTGCGGTGCTTCCGGCCGTTCGTAGTGCTCCTGCCGTTGCGGGGTGGGCTGGAACGGTTGCGGGGCCGGGCGTGAGGCGGCTTCCGGCCGGGGCACGACGCCAGGGTCAGGGTTCGCGGACCGCCCGGAGGTCGGCGCCGGGCGGCCGGTAGCGGGACGGGCGGAGTCGGAGCCTGCGGACGCCGGCTGGGGCCGGCGATCAGCTTTTGGGCCCGAACCACCCGCGTCAGCGGACCCTCCCGCGACGACGTCGATCCCGACCTGAACGCCCAGGACCTGATGGACGGCCCATTGCACGAGGGCGACGTTGTCATTGAGGCGCTGGAAGTTGGCCATGGCACCGGGGTGGGCGAAGCCGAGGGCCAACGTTCGGCCGTCGAACCCGGTCAGTGACGCGTTCTGTTGGAGGTTCATCCAGACGACCTTGCGCTCGTTCTTGATGACCTCGAGGACCTCCGGCCAAGCGCGCCGGAACATCTCAATGGACCCGGCGCCACCCGACGCCGCCCCACCGGATTGCGGTGAGGGCGCTGGCTGGGGCGCGGCCTGCTCCTGCGGCCCAGACGGTTGCTCGGCGGGCTGTTGAGCTTGGCCCACGCGCGGGCCTGTCTGTTCGGCGGACGGCTGAGGATTTTGCGGGGCCTGCCGCTGCGGCTCGGCTTCCGGGGCGCGGGCCGGTTCCTGCGGCACGGCAGCCGGCGCAGCGGATTCCTGCTGGGCTGATCGCTGGTCCGGCTGCTGCTCGGCGGCCTGCTGGCGTGCGGGCTCCTGCTGCGGCTCGGGTGCCACTGCGGTGGACCCCAGCGCGTCGGCATCCGGCACCGTCCAGGCCCCACCCCAGTCCGCGGTGGGCTCCTCCTGGTGCCGCGGCTCCTGCCGCTGCGGCAGGCGGGACGCGAGCTCCTCGGCCGTCTTGGGAAACGCGGCCTGAGCGGTGCTGCGCGGCGCGCCGGATTCCGCGGAGTCGGCGGAGGATTGCGCGGCCTCGGCGGCGCCGGAAGAAGCTGCCTCCGCCGGGTTGGCCTCGGGCGCCGGTGCCTGATGGGACTCCTGCCGTTGCGCCGAGGACTGTTCTGGTGCCTGCGGCTCAGGTTCCGCCACTTGCGGCGCGGAGGGCTGCTCGCGTTCCGGTTGGGCGGGTGCCTGCGGCTGAGGCTCCGTCACCTGCGGCGCGGAAGGCTGCTTCTGTTCCGCCTGCACGGCCGGTGCGTCGGCCGCCGGCTCCTGCTTAGCCTTGGCCGCGCGCAGGGCCTCCCGCACGGCCGCCGCGCCGGTGGCGCCCGCCTCCGCACCCGGGTGGACCGCGGTCCCGGACTCGTCCTGATTGGCAGTGCCCTGACCGCCCGTGCCGTCGGTCAGCGGTTCCGTGCCGCCGTACGTCAGGCGGCGTTCGATCCGGTCCACGCGCGCGCCGATGCCGCGCTCGCCGGGGTCAGAGGAGGGCAGTAGCAGCCGGGCGCAAAGGAGCTCGAGGTGCAGGCGCGGGCTGGTGGCGCCCGTCATCTCCGTCAGTGCTTGATTGGTCACGTCGGCCGCGCGGCTGAGCTCCGCCTGGCCCAAGATGGCGGCCTGCTGCTGCATCCGGGCCAGCTGATCGGCGGGGACGCCGCGGAGGATCTGGGCCGCCGCATCCGGCATGGCCTTGACGATGATGAGGTCCCGCAGCCGCTCCAGCAGGTCCTCGACGAACCGGCGCGGGTCATGGCCGGTCTGGATGACTCGATCCACCGCGGAGAACACCGTGGCCGCATCCTGAGCGGCCAAGGCATCCACAACGTCGTCGAGCAGCGCCGCGTGCGTGTAGCCGAGCAGGGACACCGCGAGCTCGTAGTCCAGTCCCTCCGAGCCGGCGCCGGCCATCAGCTGATCGAGCACCGAGAGCGTGTCACGCACGGACCCGCCGCCGGCGCGCAGCACGAGGGAGAGGACGCCCGGCGCCACCGGCACGTTCTCCTGCTGGCACAGGCGCTCCAAGTACTCCATGAGCGTCTCCGGCGGCACTAACCGGAAGGGGTAGTGGTGCGTGCGGGAGCGGATGGTCCCGATGACCTTGTCCGGTTCCGTGGTGGCAAAGACGAACTTGATGTGCTCCGGCGGCTCCTCAACGATCTTGAGCAACGCATTGAAGCCGGCGGACGTGACCATGTGGGCCTCGTCAATAATGAAAATCTTGTAGCGGTCCCGCGTCGGCGCAAAGGTGGCCCGCTCGCGCAGATCACGCGCATCGTCGACGCCGCCGTGGCTGGCCGCGTCGATCTCGATGACATCTAATGAGCCCGGTCCGCCCGTGGCGAGGTCCCGGCAGCTGGCGCACTCGCCGCAGGGGGTATCCGTGGGGCCCTGCTCACAGTTCAGGCAGCGGGCCAAGATGCGGGCGCTGGTGGTTTTGCCGCAGCCGCGCGGTCCGGAGAAGAGGTAGGCGTGGTTGACGCGGTTCTTAGACAGCGCCGCCATCAGCGGGGTGGTGACATGCTCCTGCCCGATGACGTCCGCAAAGCTGTCCGGCCGGTATCGGCGATAAAGGGCTGTACTCACGGGGTCAACCCTACCCAACGCGGCTGACGCATTGCATGCCGCGGCTCAGCGCGTGGGGGCGGGCGCAAAGGTTGTGGACGGAGAGTCAAATTGGCATTTAATCAACTATTCAACCGCTTCGGGTTCAGTTTCTGTGGTTTCGTTTCCAAGGTTTCGTAGTAGAATTGCCACTGCATGCGATTCGAGGGGGAGAACTCGTGGAGCACCTAGGTGAAAACGTTCGAGCTGGAAAATTTGGATTTCTACTGACGCGTGAGAAGTATGCCATTCCAAATAGCCGTTCTTCCTTTTACTCAAGCCAGTTCGATGTGGGGGAGGCCGAGGAGTGGCAGGGTACTTACACTGACGAATCTCGACGCTTCTACACCGAGGAGTGGTGTGTGCGACAGCGCGCTAGAGCCTTGGCGAACTTTGATCTCAATATGCGCTACTTTGAGCAGTTGGGCGGTGCCCATTTTGGGCAAGCCGTTAATCAACTGCTTTCGATCTCACCACGACTGCGATTTGTCGATGACCTTAAGGCACTTGATGGTGTTGAAGGCGTTTATCTCATGATCCTTGATGACTACAAGCAAATTTATGTTGGTCAGGCGGATGATATGAGGAAGCGGATCAAGCAGCACTGGAGCGGTGCCAAGCAGTTTGACCGCCTCCTTTTTGGGCCAGTTGAAGTTTCAATACTCTCGATCGATTCATTTCGTGCGCTGGATACTACTCGAGTGATTGCAGCAAAAACCCGAGCCACTTCGGCGTTAGAGCAGAAGGTTGAGGAAGCCGTGCCAGCGAGTTTCAGGCTAAATCGGCTTAGTGGAGGTCGTCTCGACTGGATGGAGGAGACTGGCCGTGTGCCATATGGCTTCGGAAGAAGGCTGCAATAGGGAAATTCTGCGTCGAAGCGGATGATGTTGGGCTTAGTCAAGGTCCCAAAATTTGCATGCCGCGGCTCAGCGCGTGCGGGCGGACGCAAAGGTTGCGGACGGAGAGTCCAGCACCCACGGCTCGCGCGGCAGAGCCGCGGGATCGAAGGCGTCGACCGCCTGGGCCAACGGGCCCTGCGGCAGGCCCAGGGACGCCAACAGGACATCGCGCACCCGGGCTGCCGTGACGGCGTCGTACTCCACCGCATCGACCGTGCGTGGGGCCGACAAGTCCGCCAGCGTCACCGCCCCGTCCCGCTTAGCCAGCCGCTGGCCCGCTGCGTTCAGCACCAGCGGCACGTGCGCATACTCGGGCAGCGGGACCCCGAGCAGGCCAGCGAGGTAGGCCTGACGCGGGGTGGACGGCAGCAGGTCGTCGCCGCGCACCACCTGATCGACCCCCTGCAGCGCGTCGTCGACCACCACCGCAAAGTTGTAGGCAAAGGTGCCGTCGTTGCGGCGGATCACGAAGTCGTCCACCACCCCCGTGTAGGCCCCGGCGAGGGCGTCCGTCACCGTGAACTCCTCGGCCTCGGCGCGGAGCCGCCACGCGGCGGGACGGGTCCGACGGCGGTCGGCCCGCTCGGCCTCGGAGAGAGCGCGGCACGTGCCGGGGTAGGAGCCGGGCGCGGCGTGCGGGGCGCGCGGGGCCTCGGCGATATCCCGGCGGCTGCAGAAGCATTCGTAGAGCAGGCCCGCGTCGGAGAGCCGACCAAACGCGGCGTCGAACCCGGCGAGCCGGTCCGTCTGACGGACGACGTCACCGTCCCAGTCCAGCCCGATCGCGGCGAGGTCCCGCAACTGCTCCGCCTCGGCCCCGGCGCGGGCACGGTCCAAGTCTTCAACGCGGAGGAGAAACTCGCGGCCGGTGGAGCGGGCGAACAACCAGGCCAGCAGGGCCGTGCGGAGATTGCCGACGTGCAGCTCACCGGACGGGCTCGGGGCGAATCGACCAGCCGGCATGTGCGTCCTTTCGTGCGGCACGGACCGCGTGCGGTGCTGCCACACACGGTGCAGAAAAGTAAAAGACCCCTCATGCACCTGCCAGAGCCCACTTACCCTTGCTACCTTCCGGTCCTGGGGGAGTTCAGCGAGATGACACCACATGAGGGGCCAAGAAAAGAGTGTAGCGGACGCGCCCCCATCAGAGACAATCGGGGCCCGCCGCGGCGGCGGGAACCTGAGCCTGACCACCACCGGGGCTCCCGATTGGCGCCCGGCGCGGAGCATCAGGTAAGGTGGAGCCTGCTCAATTTGCAGCATTAGCTGTGGGTTGGAGCGCGACTGGAGGATTCGCCTAGCGGCCTATGGCGCACGCCTGGAACGCGTGTTGGGTTCACGCCCTCAGGGGTTCAAATCCCCTATCCTCCGCCGATCGAACGGCCCCGGAATCTCCGGGGCCGTTCGCGTTTAATCTCCGGCCGCTCCGCGGTGAGCGCATCTCATCCCGCAGGCTGATGACACCCTGAGTCACCTCGGCTTAGCGTGGAGGCATGACGACTTCTACCGATCGCCCGCGTTCGTTCGATCCGTATTCGCCCGCTTCCGGAGCCGTCCAAGCGCTGGCCAGCGGCGCCCTGGCCCTCATCAATCCGGCCGATTACCGGCTCGCCACGCGCCGCTGGGTGCGGGCGGGCCTGTCCGCCGGCACCGGCCTCATCGCGGGGCTCGCCATCCGCTCAGGCATCAAGCGCGGTGTCGAGGACACCCGGCCCGACGACGGCGCCACACCGGAGCCGGGCGACGCGCCCGGCGTCGAACCCGCCGGCGTAGAACCCTCCAGCGCCGAGGCCACAGCCCAGAAGGCCTCCACCGCCATGGCCGTCACCCTTGGGGCCGCCTTCGCCGTGACGTGCTACGGCACGTTCGTGGTCAGCGAATGGGTGGATGCGCGCATCCACCACGCCTTGGTGCGCCGCGGCGTCTCACACCCGCGCACCGTCATGGCCGTCGGTACAGCCGTGGTGAGCTACGGGCTCTTCGAACTCGACCGGCGCACCCGTGACGCGGACGCCTCCGACGCAGAAGCGCTGTCCGCACAGCACGCCTAGCGGCCCCTACACTCCGCGTCAGCAGCGTCACAGCGCGCCGCTGGTCCAAGCCCGGTACCCTTGAGCGCATGTGTGGAATCGTTGGTTATGTTGGCGGTGCGTCGAAGTCTTCTGGTGCTCATGGTGCTGTGGATGTGGTGTTGGAGGGTTTGCGCCGGTTGGAGTATCGGGGCTATGACTCGGCTGGTGTTGCGGTGTTGGGTGATGGTGGTCTTGAGTTTCGGAAGAAGTCGGGCAAGCTGACGAATCTGGTGGGGGCGATTGAGGCTTCCCCGTTGCCGGTGTCGTTGACGGGTATTGGTCATACGCGGTGGGCGACTCATGGTGGGCCGTCGGATGAGAACGCGCATCCGCATGTGGCTGATGAGGGCCGGTTGGCGTTGATTCATAACGGGATTATTGAGAATTTCGCGGAGATCAAGCAGGAGTTGCTGGCCGCGGGCCATGAGTTCGCCTCGGAGACGGATACTGAGGTGGCTGCGGTGTTGCTCGCGGAGGTGTATCGGGGTGAGGCTGCCGGGGATTTAACGCGGGCGATGGAGTTGGTCTCGCAGCGGCTTGAGGGTGCGTTTACGTTGTTGGCGGTGCATGAGGAGCATCCTGGTGTGGTGGTTGCTGCGCGCCGGAACTCGCCGTTGGTGGTGGGTTTGGGTCAGGGGGAGAACTTCCTGGGCTCGGATGTGTCCGGGTTTATTGATTTCACGCGGCGTGCGGTGGAGTTGGGTCAGGATCAGATCGTGACGATTACTCCGGAGTCGCATCGGATCACTGATTTTGAGGGCAACCCTGCTGAGGGTAAGGAATTCACGGTGGATTGGGATGCTGCCGCGGCGGAGAAGGGTGGTTTTGCCTCGTTCATGGAGAAGGAGGTCCATGATCAGCCGGCCGCGGTGGCGGATACGTTGTTGGGTCGGTCGGATTCTGCGGGCCGGTTGACTCTGGACGAGCTGCGCATTGATCCGGGCCAGCTTAAGCGGGTGAAGAAGATCATTGTCTTGGCGTGTGGGACGTCGGCGTATGCGGGGTCGGTGGCGAAGTACGCGATTGAGTCGTGGTGCCGGATCCCGGTGGAGGTGGAGCTCTCTCATGAGTTCCGGTACCGGGAGCCGATCGTGGATGCGGACACGTTGGTGGTGTCGATCTCGCAGTCGGGCGAGACGATGGATACGTTGATGGCGGTCCGGTATGCGAAGGAGCAGGGGGCGAAGACCCTGTCGATCTGTAACACGAATGGGTCCACGATCCCGCGGGAGTCGGATGCGGTGTTGTATACGCATGCGGGTCCGGAGATCGCGGTGGCTTCGACGAAGGCGTTTTTGGCGCAGATTGTTGCGACGTACATTCTTGGCCTGTATTTGGCGAGTTTGCGGGGGAACCTGTTTACCGGTCAGATCCGGGACATCATGGCGGATCTGAATAAGATTCCGGGCAAGATCACGGACATCCTGGACCGCGAGGACGAGATCAAGGAGTTGGCTCGTTCGATGAAGGACGAGGCCTCGGTGTTGTTCCTGGGCCGGCATGTGGGGTACCCGGTGGCGATGGAAGGGGCGTTGAAGCTTAAGGAGATCGCGTACATTCACGCTGAGGGTTTCGCGGCGGGCGAGTTGAAGCACGGGCCGATCGCGTTGATCGATGACGGGCAGCCGGTGTTCGTCGTCGTCCCGTCCAAGCGGGGCCGGGACTCGTTGCACGCGAAGGTCGTTTCGAATATTCAGGAAGTTCGGGCGCGTGGGGCGAAGACCCTGGTCATCGCGGAAGAGGGTGACGAGGCGGTGCGGGAGTATTCCGAGTTCGTGTTCTATGTCCCGGAGACCCCGACGCTGCTCATGCCCCTGCTGACCGTGGTCCCTCTACAGATCTTCGCCTGCGAACTCGCCTCCGCGAAGGGCTACGACGTGGACCAGCCTCGCAACCTCGCCAAATCCGTCACCGTCGAATAACGACGGCGGGGCCCGCGTCCGCCAGCGGGGTGGCCGAGCACATCGAAGGGCGGTGGGATGCGTGAAACACGCATCCCACCGCCCTTCCCTTGTTCAGGTGCCTCGAGCAACCGCCTCGGTTAGGCGGCGTGCGACGTCGTCGTCAGCTCCGGGTAGAACTTCTCCGCCGTCTCCGGGTGCGCTCGCAAGAAGCCCTTGAGCATATTGGCGCCGTAGGAGCAGAGCATGGGATTCTGCGGGTCGTCCGAGGCGCCGCGGGCCTCGGCGGCGAGCTCGGCCGGAAGCTCCACAGGATCGATGACGGCGTCGAGCCGAGGGGACCAGAAGAACGGGACCGAGTAGCGGTCCACGCCCGCCGGGGGCGCGGTCACGCGGTGAATGGTGGCCATCAGGTAGCCGTTGGTGGCGACCTCCAGCATCTCGCCGAGGTTGACCACCAGCGCACCCTCGAGGGGCTCGACGGTGATCCACTCCTCCTGCCCGTAGGGCTGGACCTCGAGGCCGCCGACGGCGTCCTGCAGCAGCATGGTGACGAACCCGTAGTCCGCGTGGGCTCCCACGCCCTGCGTACCGGCCTCCGGCACCTGGCCGCCGACGTAGTGCACCAGCTTGCCCATCCACGCGGGCGTCCCGGCGAACGGCTCGGCGAAGTGGTCCTCCTCAAGGCCCAACGCCACGGAAATCCCGGCCAGCAGCTCGCGGCCCACCCGGCTCATCAGGTCGGCCCATTCCATCGCCACGCGTTCCAGCTCCGGGAATTCCGTGGGCCACTGGTTGGGGCCCTGCAACTTCATGAAGGACTGGCCCTCGGGGACCTCGGCCAGCGCCTCGCGTTCAGGGCCGAAGTCGATTTGCTCGCGGGAGTCGGCGCGTCCCTGCGTGATCTCCTTGCCCAAGCGGGTGTAGCCGCGGAATTGGGCCGAATTGCGGTTATCCAGCTCGAGGCGCTCGTCGAGCGGGCGCTTGAAGAACTCGGCGACCGTGTCTAGCAGCTCGGCCGGTTGCCCGTCGCGCGCACCGTAGCCGGTGATCTGGAAAAAGCCCACGTTGTGAGCGGCGTCGCGGAGGGCGTCGATGAACTCAGGGTTGAAGCCACCGTCGTCCGTCCGCGCGGTCGACAGGTCAAGGACCGGGACGGAAGTTCGAATCGTCATAGAAGTGACCATAAGACCGAATGTTTCGCCGCGCCGAACGATTATGACGCTGGTTTGACGTGTATGACGCCCCGTGTCGCGCCTCTTGACGTCGGTGCGCTATGGGGTGGGCTGCCGCCGCGGGCGTCGTCGTTCCTGTCAGGGCCCGACGACGCACTGAGCGGCCACGGCCCTCACCAGCGGCTTGATATGTTGGAGCGCACCGCAGGGGAGAGGACCCGCGGCGTGCTGAGATGCAGGGGAGCGCATGAAGAACGAAGACCCGCAGAAGTGGCAGGGCAGCCGGATCGTCACCGAAGACGATCTGATGCAGCTCAAGGCCGAAACGCACGACCCGGAGCTGGTGGATAGCCCCGAGCACTTCCGCACGCGCCTGCGTCACGGGATCGTCCTTACTCTTGTTCTGCTCCTCGTGGCCGCCGTCGGCGTCACCGCCTACTTGGTGCTGACCCGCAAGGTGGAGCTGCCGTTCTTGCCGATGGGGCCCACGGAGACGGTCGCAGCAGAGGCGACGGAATGCCCGGCCGGGAACTTCACCTATCAGGACCCCTCCACCATCACCGTGGACGTCTTCAACGGGACGCTGCGCGCGGGATTGGCCACCACCGTCCGGGACGGGCTCGTCGAGCGAGGGTTCGTCGAGGGTCGGGTGGGCAACCAGCAGCTGAGCAACCGCGGCGCCATTTCTGCGCTGGTGGTCAGCGGCGAAGAGGGGCGGGACGAGGCCCTCACCGTCCAGCGGCACCTGCCGGGCGCCGAGTACGCCTTCGACGCGCGCCTCGGGGACGGGCACGTGGTGGTCATCGTGGGCGAGGCATACGAATCCCTGCAGGCCACCCCCTATGTACAGGCCGAGGACGGGCCGCTGAACTGCTCGCAGTAGGGCCGCGGGGCGGAGCGAATAACGCCCGGTGACGGGGTGAGTTCGCCCACAGGCTGCGGTGCGTAAGCCCGGGATCATCGGGATCGGCGCGGCGAGTTCCCGCACGGGACTGTGATGCTGTTCTCGGTATCACCATTCGTCGGTAGCATGGCCGCCATGTCTGACGCATCAGTATCGAATCCTCACAAGACGCCGAAGAAGGTGGTCGGCGTCGCGATCGCCGCCGCCATCGGCGGTTTCCTGTTTGGCTTCGACAGTTCCGTCATTAACGGAGCCGTCGACGCCATTGAGGGCGAGTTCTCGCTCGGCCCCGTCCTGCTCGGCTTTGCCGTCTCCTGCGCCCTGCTCGGCGCCATGGTGGGCGCCTGGATCGCCGGCCCGTTCGCTGACCGCCAGGGCCGCGTGCGCGCCATGGTCCTCGCGTCCGCGCTCTTCACCGTCTCCGCCATCGGTTCCGGCTTCGCCTTCGGTGTGACCGACCTGATCATCTGGCGCTTCCTCGGCGGCGTCGGCGTGGGCATGGCCTCCGTGCTCGCCCCGGCCTACATCGCCGAGGTCTCCCCGGCCCACAGCCGTGGCCGCCTCGCGTCCCTGCAGCAGCTCGCCATCGTCATCGGCATCTTCGCCGCCCTGCTGACCGACGCCGTGATCGCCGACGCGGCCGGCGGCGCCGCCCAAGAGGGCTGGTTCGGCCTCGAGGCCTGGCGGTGGATGTTCCTCTCGGAGACCATCCCCGCCGTCATCTACGGCGTGCTGGCCCTGCGCCTGCCGGAGTCGCCGCGCTACCTGGTGGCCAAGAGCGACTACGCCCGCGCCGGCAAGGCCCTGGCCGAGGTCGTGGGCATCACCAGCAAGGAAGGCGTCGAGGAAAAGATTGCCGAGATCAAGGCAACCATCAACGTCGAGACCAAGCAGGGGCTGCACACCCTGGTGGGCGGCCGCGCCTGGCTGCTGCCGATCGTCTGGGTCGGCATCCTGCTCTCGGTGTTCCAGCAGTTCGTCGGCATCAACGTGATCTTCTACTACTCGACCACCCTGTGGCAGTCGGTCGGCTTCGCGGAGGAAGATTCGTTCGCCATCTCCGTCGGTACCTCCATTCTGAACATCGTGGTGACCATCTTGGCCATCTTGCTCGTCGACAAGATCGGCCGTAAGCCGCTGCTGATGATCGGCTCCACCGGCATGTCGATCGGCCTGTTGACCATGGCCATCTCCTTCGCCCAGGCGATCGTCACCCCGGCCACCGAGCCGGGCGGCGAGGCCACCGTGTCCCTGCCGGGCGCGTGGGGCGTGATCGCCCTGATCGGCGCCAACCTGTTCGTCGTCGCCTTCGGCATGTCCTGGGGCCCCGTGGTCTGGGTCCTGCTCGGCGAGATCTTCCCGAACCGGATGCGCGCCGTCGCCCTGTCCGTGGCTGCGGCCGCCCAGTGGCTGGCCAACTTCGCGATCACCCAGTCGTTCCCGTCGCTCGCGGACGCCTCCTTGGTGCTCGCCTACGGCATCTATGCGGGCTTTGCGATCCTCTCGCTGCTCTTCGTCTGGCGGTTCGTCGAGGAGACCAACGGCAAGGAGCTGGAGTCCATGCGCTCCTAAGCCACCACACACACCGAGGGCCGGCCGACGTCGTCAACGTCGACCGGCCCTCGCTGTGTCTGTAGGCCTACTCCTGTAGGCCTACTCCTCGTGGCAGCCCTCGGGTCCGCACGCGGCGCCGTCGGTGCCCGGCGAACCTGTGGTGCCCACCATGGTCAGCGGCGTCAGCTCCGCGGCGGCCTGGGTCAACGCCTGGGCAAACACCTCTACCGGTTGCGCCCCGGAGAGCCCGTACTTGTTGTTCAGCACGAAGAACGGCACCCCGGTGATGCCTAGCCGCCCGGCCGCCGCGATGTCCGCGCGGACGGCGTCGGCGTGCTCGTCGGAGTTCAGGACGCGTTCGACGGCGTCGCGCGGCACCCCCGCGCCGACGGCCACGTCGGTGAGGTCGCCGGCGGCGCCGATATCGAGGCCGCGCTCAAAGTGCGCGGACAGCAGCGCCTCCTTCAACGCCCCGGCCACACCGTGCTCGGCGGCCAGGTGCAGGAGGCGGTGCGCCGTGAAGGTATTCGCCACGCGCAGCCGCTCGAAGTCGTAGGAGAGGCCTTCGCCGGCGGCCTGCTGCGTGACGTGTTCAAACATCTGGGCCACCGTTTCGCGCGGCATGAATTTGCGCTCGGCGAGGTAGTCCAGCTCCGTGCCCTCGTAGTGCTCGGGCAGGGCGGGGTCCAGCTGGTAGCTGTGCCACGTGATGTCGACCTGGCCGGCCAGGCCGGTCCGGTCCACAGCGGCCTCAAACCGGCGCTTGCCGATGTAGCACCACGGGCACGCGACGTCGGACCAAATGTCCACGCTCAGGCGGGAAGAAGAATCAGTCATGACTGTGTCAACCGCTCCGCGTCCTGAGCCATTCCGGGGCCCCGGGGACGCAGCAGCCAGAAGCACAGCGCGCCGACGCCCACCAGCGCCGCGGCGACCCAGTACACGCCGGTATAACCGGTCACGGGGACCAGCGAGCCGAAGAGGACCGGCCCCAGCCCCGTGCCCAGGTCGAGGGCGAGGAAATAGGTGGAGACGGCGACGCCGACCCGGTGCTCCGGCGAGGCGGCCACGGCGATCGCCTGCGCGGAGGGGACGATCACTCCGAACCCGAGGCCGCACAGCACACCGGCGAGCAACATCGTCGTCGTGCTCGCCGAGACGGTGAGGGTGATGAGCGAGGCCGCGAACATGGCAAACGCCGGCCACAGCACCACCCCGGGCCCCCACCGGTCCTGCAGCCGGCCGGCGAAGAGCCGCGGCACCACCATGGAGACCGCGTAGGCACCGAAGAACCAGGCGCTGGATCCCGGGTGCCCGTCCGCGGCCGAGTAGGCCGAGGCCAGGGCCAGGATGGACGAGTAGGCGGCGCCGCAGAAGAGGGAGACGACGGCGATGGGCACGGCCCGCGCCTCGACCATCGTGGCCGGCCGCAACCACTGGACGTCGCGGGCGCGGGGCCGGCGCTCGGCAGGAAGCTCCGGCGGGCGCAGAATGAGCGCCACCACGAGCCCGCCGGCGGCGCTGGCCGTGCTGAGCCAGAACATCTCGAGGTAGTGCCCGCCCGCGGCCAATTGGACGGCGATCAGCGGGCCCACCGCGATGGACAGGGACGTGGAGAGCATGAAGTAGCCGGTGCCCTCGGCGCGGCGTGCTGGCGGCAGCAGTGCCTGGACGCTGGCGGAGACTGCCGTGTTACCGAGGCCGAAGGCGACGCCGTGCAGCAGCCGGACGGCGATGAGCATTCCCAGCGAATCGCTCGGGAGGTAGAGGAAGGACAGGATGACGTAGGCGCCTAGCGCCACCAGCAGCGTCCGGCGGCGGCCGGCCACATCCACCAGAGTCCCGCCGACGAAGCGGGACGCGATGGCGCCGACGACGAACGAGCTGGCCGTGAACCCCGCCGTGGAATCGGCGGCGGAGAAGCGGTCGATCGCGTACAGAGCGATGGACGTGGTGAGCAGGTAGAAGACTAGGGAGATCGCCAAGTTGGCCCCGATGCACAGGAAGAACTGGCCGGTCCAGACGGAGGGGGCCGGCTGATCGCGTGGCGTCGTCATCGAGGTCCTTGCTGCTGTCAACATCGGGGTTTTCGGCGCAGCGGGCCTGCGCCGCCCCATCGGCACCGATCATTTCATGCCCTGTGTGCCATCAATGCTGGTGTGACGCGCGGCGACGTGCGCGGACGGCGTCGTGCGTCGCACCCAGTTGCCGGGCCGCGCGCGGCTCGCATACTGTGCAGAATGGCTCTGTGGGTGTGGGGACCCGCGGTGCGTCCGCCGCGCCTTGGCGCGCCCCGCTCGCTCTGGTTCCTGAAAGGGGCCTCATGACCCTGACCGCGCCCACCACCGGCACGGCACCTAGCCGCCGAGCCTCCGCCCGCGCCCGCCTGCTGGCTGCCGCCGCTTCCTTCACGCTGGCCCTCGCCGGCGCGCTGCCCGCCGCCGCGGCCCCCACCCCGGACCCTGACCCGCGCACCGACCCCGACGTCGCGGCGCTGGCCGAGGCGGTGGAGCGGGATCTCGGCACGTCGCTCGATCAGTTCCTCGCCTCCGGCGAGCTGACGCGCGTGGCTGCCCAACTGCAGAGGGAGCTTGAGGCAGCGGGTCTGGCGGCGAGCGTCGCGGTGCAGGGCGGCCGCGTCAGCGTGCGCGCCGCCGATGGCGAGCGCGACGCCGTCGTGCGCCTGGTCCGCGGGTCGGCGCCGCGGGCACTGGACGACGGCGGAGTGGTGGTGCACGGTCCCGCGGCCGCGGAGCCCGCCCCGGAGGATGACCCGGTGGCCGCCGAGCGCACGGCCGTCTCCGCCCGGGAGCTCGCCCGGGAGTACGTCGCCCAGTTCGGGCCCGCCCACGTCCATTCGGTGACGCAGGAGCCGGGCGGATTCGTCATCAGCACGGCGGACGTCGCGACGGAGCCGGCCGCCGTGGAGCGGTTCGCGGCGGGCTACACCAACGTGCGCGTCGAGGCCGCTGCAGGACCGGCCGTCAGTTACGCGGCGGACGACGTCGTCGGCGGGATGCCGTACGGGCACACCACCAACGGGGTGGATTACGAGGTGTGCAGTACGGGATTCGCCGCGTTCAGCCCGCAGGGGCAGCCCGCGGTCCTGTCCGCCGGGCATTGCACGGTGGACGGCTCCATCACGCAGCCGCTGTCCCTGCTGGATCAGGGCGGGATCCCTGGCACCATGGTCGGGACGGCCCAGCGGTTGGGGACGTTCGGCTTCTCCCAGTTCGGCGGCGTGTCCAACTCCTCGTCCTCGCTGGCCGGGGACAACGTCGGCACGGACGTGTCCGTCATCGAGGCCATCAACCCTGAGCTGACGCTGCTGCCGCGGGCCTCCGACTGGTCCGCGGCGCCGGAGATGACCACGGCGGGCCCGTGGGTGACGGACGTGGCCGACCCGGTGGCGGGGGCCGAGGTGTGTAAGTCGGGACGCGCCACGGGGTGGACGTGTTCCACCATTACCGAGGTGGGGGTGTTCTTCCTTTATGGGCACCAGTTTCCGCAGGATCCGGAGGACATCCGGGCCTCCTACGGGTTCATTGCCGAGGGGCTGGAGTCCGCGCAGGGCGATTCCGGCGGGCCGATCGTTTCCGGGACGGTGGGTGTGGGCTTGCTCAGCGGGGGCCCGGCGAACCCGGATGATGGCGCCTACTCGCTGGGCACGTCCCTCACCGACGCGTTGAGCTACACCGGCGGGTACACCGTGCACCTGCATCTGCCCGCACCCGTGCTGGAGGCAGGCGTGGAGTACGACGCCGGGGCTCCCGTGGGCGGCACCGTCTCCGGTGCCGCCGCGGGGACCCACGTGCGGGTTGAGGCCGGCGGCCGGGAGTTGGGCACCGTCCCGGTTGGCGCGGACGGGGCCTTCGTCTTCGACGCCCCGGCCGATCCGGGCGAGTACGCGCTGATCCTGCGCGCGGTCAACGGGTATAGCGAGTCGGAGCCGGTGACGGCGTCGATCGTGGTGGCCGGCAGCACTGCCCCGCCCACGCCGGATCCGACCCCCACGCCGGAGACGTCGACCACGGCCCCACGCCCGACTCCCGGGCCCTCGTCGACCACGGAGCCGGCGGAGTCGGCCCGCCCGACGCCCACCGGTTCCGCGAGGCCGAGCACGACGCCGACGGGCGCCCCGTCTGAGACGCCGGCGAGTGCGCCGAGCTCGTCGCGGCCCACCCTGGCCGGCATCGAGACGGCCTCGGACGCGCCCGGCGACGAGCCGCCCGCGGTACTGGGTCAGGGCCCGCACCTGCCGGGGACCGGCACCGCCACCGTGGTGCCGTTGACCGCGTTCGGCGGCGCCGCCGTCGTCCTGGGCCTGCTGGTCCTGCTCCTCGCGCGCGGCCGGTACCGCGGCCGCCACGCGGGCTAACCGGGCTGTCCCGGCAGGCGGGCGGACAACGCAGTGCGGGGCGCCCCGCCAGGGGACGCCCCGCACCACTGCTCTGCTCTGCTGTGCTTGCGGTGCGCCGGGGCTCCATCTGCCGCCGGCGCGCCGATATTTAGTTGTTCCCCCCGGGGAACCGGACGGGGTGTCACTCCAGCAGCAGCACCGCCACCCGGCTCACCGGAAGTCAGATCCCTCCGCCTACGCCGCCTGCAATTGCTGCTTGCGGGTGCGGCAGAGGTAGGTCTCGTACGCCGGCAGCGTCAAGAAGTCGGGGAAGTCCTCGCCGAGCGCGGAGGCCTCGAAGATTTCCCGCGCCTCCGTGAACCGGTCCTCCTCGAAGCGCTGGATGCGGGCGAACTCCTCATCCGTCAGCTCCTGCACGTACTCGCGGGTGATGATCTCCCCGTCGTCCGTCACCGCGCCCTGGGCGATCCACTGCCACAGCTGGGACCGGGAGATCTCCGCCGTGGCGGCGTCCTCCATCAGGTTCTGCAGGGCCACCGCGCCGTTGCCGCGCAGCCAGGACTCGATGTAGCGGATGCCGATCGCGATGTTGGAACGCACGCCCGTTTCCGTGATGAGCCCCTGCGTCCCGGCAATGTTCAGCAGCGCCGCGTCGTCCGGGGTCACGTCCTCGCGGGTGCGGTCCCGCTGGTTCGGTGCGGAACCGAGCACGCCGTCGAACACCTCCCGCGCCACGGGCACCAGGTCCGGGTGCGCCACCCACGAGCCGTCAAAGCCGTCGTTCGCCTCGCGGGACTTGTCCGCGCGCACCTTCTCAAACGCGACGGCGTTGGCGGCCTCGTCCCGGCGGTTCGGGATGAACGCGCTCATGCCGCCGATCGCCATGGCCCCGCGGCGGTGGCAGGCCCGCACCAGCTGCTCCGTGTAGGCCCGCATGAACGGGGCCGTCATGGTCACCATGTTCCGGTCCGGCAGCACAAACCGTGGGCCGCGCTCGCGGAAGTTCTTGATGACGGAGAAGATGTAGTCCCAGCGGCCGGCGTTGAGGCCGGAGGCGTGGTCCCGCAGCTCGTAGAGGATCTCCTCCATCTCAAAGGCCGCGGTGATGGTCTCGATCAGCACCGTGGCGCGGATGGTGCCCTGCGGCATACCCACGTAGTCCTGGGCGAAGACAAACACGTCATTCCACAGCCGCGCCTCCTCGTGGCTCTCCAGCTTCGGCAGGTAGAAGTACGGTCCGCGGCCCTGATTGATCAGGCGCTGGCCGTGGTGGAAGAAGTGGAGCCCAAAGTCCACCAGCGCGCCGGCGATCGGGGTCTCGCCGATGCTCAGGTGCTTCTCCGGCAGATGCCAGCCGCGCGGGCGGACCACGATGGTCGGCAGGTCCGTCAGGCGCTCGCCGGTGAGTCGGTATTCGCGGCCCTCATCGGTGGTGAAGTCGATGTCCCGGTCCAGGATGCGGCCCAGGTTCAGCTGACCCTTGATCATGTTCTTCCACGTCGGCGTGGCCGAGTCCTCCAGGTCCGCCAGCCACACCTTAGCCCCGGAGTTCAGGGCGTTGATGGCCATCTTGCGGTCAGTGGGGCCGGTGATCTCCACGCGGCGGTCCTCCAGGCCCGGCGCGATCGGGGCGACCTGCCACGAGCTGTCCTCGCGGATGTGGCGCGTCTCCGGCCGGAAGGTCGGGTCCGTGCCGCGGGAGATCTTCTTGCGGCGCGTTTCCCGTGCCGCGAGCAACTCTTGCCGGCGCTCCTCGAACCGCTCGTGCAGGGCCGTCAGGAAGTCGATGGCCTCCGGGGTCATGATCCGCTCCTGATGGCACACGGGCGGGCCGGACAAGGTCATCCTGTTGATCGTGATGGGGGAGTTCATGGGAATCATCCTTTGCGCTGGGGGTGGGGACGACGACGGCGGTGAGCACCGCCGTCGTCCCGCACCAAAACTGTGGGTGAGCCGGGCAGGGCGCCCGGTGTTAGTGGAACTGGCCCTCTTCGGTGGATCCCACCAGGGCGAGCGTGGACGCTTCGGGGTTGAGCGCCGTGGAGATGGCGTCGAAGTAGCCGGTGCCGACTTCGCGCTGGTGCTTGGTGGCGGTGTAGCCGCGGGCCTCGGAGGCGAATTCCCGTTCCTGCAGGTCCACGTAGGCGCTCATCCCGTGCCGGGCGTAGCCGTGGGCCAGGTCGAACATCTCGTGGTTCAGGGCATGGAATCCGGCCAGGGTGATGAACTGGAACGTAAAGCCCATGGCGCCGAGCTCGCGCTGGAACTTGGCGATGGTGGCCTCGTCCAGGTGCTTGCGCCAATTGAAGCTCGGCGAGCAGTTGTAGGCGAGCATCTGATCCGGGTGCTCGGCCTTGACCGCCTCGGCGAACTGTCGGGCCAGCTCCAGATCCGGGGTGCCCGTCTCCATCCAGATGAGGTCGGAGTAGGGGGCGTAGGCCTTGGCGCGGGCGATGCAGGGTTCGATGCCGTTGCGGACCTTGTAGAAGCCCTCCGAGGTGCGCTCGCCGGTGAGGAACTCTTGGTCCCGCTCGTCGACGTCGGACGTGATGAGGGTGGCGGCCTCCGCGTCGGTGCGGGCGACGATGACGGACGGGGTGCCGGCGACGTCGGCGGCGAGCCGGGCCGCGTTGAGGGTGCGGATGTGTTGGCCCGTGGGGATGAGCACCTTGCCGCCCAGGTGTCCGCACTTCTTCTCGCTGGCCAGCTGGTCCTCCCAGTGGATGCCCGCGGCGCCGGCGGCGATCATGGATTTCATGAGCTCGTAGGCGTTGAGCGGGCCGCCGAAGCCGGCCTCGGCGTCGGCGACGATCGGCACTAGCCAATCCTCGACCGTGCGGGTGCCCTCGGCGTGCTCAATCTGGTCGGCCCGCAGCAGCGCGTTGTTGATGCGGCGGACCACCTGTGGGACGGAGTTGGCCGGGTAGAGCGACTGATCCGGGTACGTGTGGCCGGAGAGGTTGGCGTCCGCGGCTACCTGCCACCCGGAAAGATAGATGGCGCGCAGGCCGGCCTTGACCTGCTGGACGGCCTGGTTGCCGGTGAGGGCGCCCAACGCGTTGGTGTAGCCGCCGGAGGGGGCCTCGCTGGTGAGCTGGTCCCAGAGCTTTTCGGCACCGCGGGTGGCCAGGGTGTGCTCCTCGCGGACGGTGCCCTGGAGCTTGACGACGTCGGCCGCGGTGTAGTCGCGGGTGATGCCGCTCCACCGCGGGTTGGCGGCCCATTCCAGTTCCAGCTGTGCGGCGCGGTCGGCAGTGTCCGGGAGGTTCTGGCTCATCGTGGTGCTCCTTCAGTGACTGGCGTGGAAGACCTCGGCGTCTTCCGTTGTTTTCGCCGTGCACCACACTTTTCCCGGTCCGCAACCCCAAAAATAGAGGTTTCTGGTGGAAATATTGGCGATTCTTCGCATAAGCTAAAAATGTGACTGAATCAACTCCAGAACGCGCGCGGGCCGCCGCGCAGGAACCCCCGGCGGGCAGCGACGAGGTGGACGTCATCGCGCTCGGACGCCGGTTGCGCCACGCGCGCAAGGCTGCGGGACTGACGCTGGGCGCGCTGAGCGAGGTGTGCGGCACGGCGCCCAGCCAGCTCAGCCTGATCGAGAACGGCAAGCGGGAGCCCAAGCTCAGCCTGATCGCGCGCCTCGCCGCGGCCGTGGGCACGACGACGGATGAACTGCTCGGCGCGGAACCGCCCACGCGCCGGGCGGCGCTGGAGATCGAGCTGGAGCGGGCCCAACGCGGGCCCCTCTACGCATCGCTCGGCCTGCCCCGGGTGCGCGTGTCCTCGCGCCTGCCCAGCGAGGCGCTGGAGTCCTTGGTGGGGCTCCAGCGCGAGTTGGAGCGGCGGATGGAGGAGCAGGCCGCGACGCCCGAGGAGGCCCGGCGGGCCAATACGGAGCTGCGGGCGGAAATGCGCGCGTGCAACAACTACTACCCGCAGTTGGAGGCGCAGGCCCAGGAGCTGCTGGACGCCGTCGGCCACCGGGACGGCCCGTTGTCCCACCACGTGGCTGCGGACTTGGCGGATCACCTCGGCTTCAGCGTGCGGTTTGTGCCCAACCTGCCGCATTCCACGCGTTCGGTCACGGACCTGAAAAAGCGCCGAATTTTCCTCACGCAGTCCGGTGCGGTGGACCACGACGCCCGCACGGTGCTCCTCCAGGCGCTGGGGCACTACATGTTGGGGCATGAGGCACCCGCCGACTACTCGGAGTTCCTCCGCCAGCGCGTGTACACCAACTATTTCGCGGCGGCACTGCTCATGCCGCAGCGGCAAACCGTCGATTTTCTGCAGCGGGCCAAGGCCGGGCGGGAACTGGCCATCGAGGACCTGCGGGACGCGTTCGCCGTCTCCTACGAGTCCGCCGCGCACCGCTTCACCAACCTCGCCACGGAGCACCTAGGCCTCACCACCCACTTTCAGAAGGTGCACGCCTCCGGCATCATTCACAAGGCGTACGAGAATGACGGGGTGAACTTCCCGGCGGACCACCTGGGTGCCATCGAAGGACAGACCATTTGCCGGTATTGGACCAGCCGGGCCGTCTTCGACGTGCCGGACAAGTTCCGCGCTTACGAGCAGTACACGGATACTCAGGCCGGCACGTTCTGGTGCACCGCGCGCACGGAGCGGCACTCGGCCGGGCTGTTCTCCCTGTCCATTGGCGTCCCCTTCCAGCACGTGAAGTGGTTCCGCGGGCGGGACACCAGCGAGCGCTCGCAATCCCGCTGCCCGGACGAGGACTGCTGCCGGCGCCCACCGGCTGACCTCGCCGCGGCGTGGCAGGGGAAGGCATGGCCGGCCGCGCGTGCGAACACGCACCTGCTCGCGGCCATGCCCTCCGGAGCCTTTCCCGGGGTCGACGAGACGGAGATGTACGCCTTCCTCGAGTCTCAGCCGGACTAGCTGGCCGCCGCGGGGGAGTCGAACCTCTCCCAGACGCGGTGCTGGGCTACGAGCCCGCTGATCTGTCCGATCGCCTCCGCCACGTCGCAGTGGAGCAGGCCCGGGCCGTCCGCGGGGAGCCCGGCCGCGCCGAACGTCTCGGCCGACGGGCCGGCCAGGGCGATCGGCTTGGCCTGCCGGTAAGTCTCCTGCAGCAGGAGCACGAGGCGGGGATCCAACCCCTCGCCCGGCTTCGGGGTGCCCGCCTTGCCGTCGAGGTCCGGGTGTGCGTCCGGCCCGGCCGCGGGCGCGGCCGCCAACACGACGGCGTCGAACTCCACCGAGCGGGCCGTGAGGAAGGTGGCCCCGACGGCGGAACCATCGGCGAGTTCGCCCCCGGTCGGTGCGACGAACACGGGGCTCATCCCCGCGTCCTCGACGTCGCTGGCCAGCCGCTGGAGCGTCTCGGCCGGCGTCGAGCGCTCGACCACAAGACCCACGGACCGGCCGGAGACCGGCCACGTGCCGCCCACCTGGGACAGCGCGGCGCTCGTCTCCACGTCGGGAACTTCGCGGTCCGGCTGGGGCGCCTCCAAGCCCAACGCCTCCGCGACGCCGCGGCACAGGTCGGCGTCGATGTTGGCCAGGGCTTGCAGCTGCCGCGCCCGAATCGCCGGATCCGTGCACTTGCCCAGCTCGAAGGAGTAGGCCTGCTGCACGTGGAGCTGCTCCCGGCCGGTCAGGCTCCGGTAGAACAGGCGTGCCTGCGAGAAGTGATCGTCAAAGCTCTGCGCCTGACGGCGCTCCTTGGCGGAGGCGGCGATCGGCTCCGGCACGTCGATGAACGCCGTGGCGTCGTTACCCTCGCCCGCCATGAACGGGCAGCCGCCGTCCACCGAGTTCGGGTGGTACGGGGCCTTGCCCTCATGAATCCGGTGCTGATGGAGGCCGTCCCGCTGCATGTCATTGACCGGGGAGTGCGGCTGATTGATGGGCAACTGGGAGAAGTTGGGGCCGCCGAGCCGGGTGATCTGCGTGTCGATGTAGGAGAAGAGGCGCGCCGCCAGCAGGGCGTCATTCGTGACGTCGATGCCGGGAACCAGATGGCCGGGATGGAAGGCCACCTGCTCGGTTTCAGCAAAGTAGTTGCTGGGATTCCGGTTGAGGGTCATCTTGCCGATGGGTTCCACCGGGGCGAGCTCCTCGGGCACGAACTTGGTGGGGTCCAAGAGGTCGATGCCCGCGAACATCTGCTCCTCGGTATCGGGGAAGACCTGCACGCCGAGCTCCCACTCCGGGTAGGCCCCGGCCTCGATGGCCGCGGCCAGGTCCCGGCGGTGGAAGTCTGGGTCCGCCCCGTTGATCATCAGCGCCTCTTCCCACGTCAGCGAGTGGACGCCGAGGGCTGGCTTCCAGTGGAACTTGATCAAGCAGCTCTCACCCTCGGCGTCGACGAACCGGAAGGTGTGCACGCCGAAGCCCTCCATCATCCGGTAGGAGCGGGGGATGCCGCGATCGCTCATATTCCACATCGTGTGGGCCTGCGCCTCCGTGTGGAGGGAAACGAAGTCCCAGAACGTGTTGTGCGCGCTCTGGCCCTGAGGGATCTCCAGGTCCGGTTCCGGCTTGACCGCGTGGACCACGTCGGGGAACTTGATGCCGTCCTGGATGAAGAACACCGGGATGTTGTTGCCGACCAGGTCGAAGACGCCCTCCGACGTATAGAACTTGGTGGCGAAGCCGCGGGTGTCACGGACGGTGTCGGCGGACCCGCGCGAGCCGGCCACCGTGGAGAACCGCACGAAGACGGGGGTCTCGACGTCCTTCTGCAGGAAGGCCGCGTTGGTCAGCCGGGACGCGGTGCCGTAGCCCGTAAACGTTCCGTGGGCGCCGGCACCGCGGGCGTGCACCGCGCGCTCGGGGATGCGCTCGTGATCGAAGTGGGTGATCTTTTCCCGCAAGTGATGGTCCTGCAGGAGCACCGGTCCGCGAGGACCGGCTTTGAGGGACTTATTCGTCTCCCGCAGCGGTACTCCCTGGCTGGTGGTGAGGACTTCGCTGCGTTGCGGTTGTGCGTCGGCGCCGCCGGCGCGTGGTGCCTGGTGTGGTTCCGTGCTCATGGTGTTCCTCCTGATCAGGACGACCGTGGGGCTGGTAGGGCCAGCGTAGTTCGCTGCGCAGTGGTGACAAGGGGATGGTTCCTTGGAATGTGCTGTGAGGAGGTGGTGCGGGAACGATTTGCGTGGCTGACGAGTTTTTAAAGCAACAGACGAGGCGCCGCCGGCGCCAGGTTCGACGACGAGGAGGCCACCCGTGGCGATGTTCGACAAGCTAATCCGCAAGGGCAAGCAGATGGCGGGGGACTACGTCCGCGAGCAGCTGAGCCAGCGCAGCGCCGGTCAGGGGGCCCAGCCGCGTGCCGGGGGCGCGTCCGGTCCGTGGTCATCCCAGCCCGAACGGCCGCAACCCGGCGTCCCGGGTGGGGCGGACGGCCAGGTGCGTCAGCCGGCGTCGTCTCCGCAGGGCGACCCGGTAGCGGCCCGGGGTGCCAGCAGCGAGGATCAGGCCGCGATCGCCAAGTACAAATACATGTTGAAGACGGCGCCGCCGGAGGACATGGAGCGGGCGCACCGGGAGGCCTTCGAGCGCCTTACGCCGGAACAGCGCCGGCTGCTGCAGCAGGAACTCTCCGGCGAGTTGCCGGACGCCGAGCGCCCGGCCACGGACCAGCCGCAGGATTTGGCCCGGGCCGCCACGCGCGCCGAGGTGTCCCGTCCCGGGTTTATGGAGAAGATCCTGGGCGGCGGAGCGGGCCGTGCCGGCAAGGGCGGTCTGGCCGCTGGCGCGATGGGCGGCCTGGGCGCGGGCCTGCTGGGCGGCGTCGCCGGTGCGTTCATCGGCACCGCGATCGCCGGGCCACTCTTGGACGGCTTTTCCGGTCTCGGTGAGGGCCTCTCCGGCGCGGCCGAGGGGCTGTCCGACGGCGTGGCCGGCGCTGGCGAAGAACTCTCAGCGGCCGGTGAAGGCCTCATGGGGGAGTCGGAAGGACTGCTGGGCGGGCTATTCGGCGGCGATGGCGGCGGCTTCGGCGGGTTCGGTGGCGACGGCGGAGGGTTCGGGGACTTCGAGCTCTAGGGCTGGTTGAGCGCTGCGGGCGCCGCGGCCGCCTACGGCGTGACGCCCGAGCGCGGAGAGCCGCTGGCCTCCGCTCCCAGCGCCTCGGCCGCCAGCGCCAGCACCGCCTCGGCGCGTGGCGTCAGGCGGACCGTCTCCGGCCAGATGGCCACGACGGACGTCTGACCCACGCGCGGGAGAATCGGCCGGATCGCAAAGGGGCGTCCCTCGAGGCTGTAGTCGTGCTCGCGCGGGCGGGACATTTGGACGGTGTAGCCGACGCCGCGGGCCACCAGCTCGCGCGCCAGAATCATTTGGGGGACGGCTAAGGCCACGTGCGGGCGCAGGCCCTGGGCCTCAAACGCGGACAGCACCGTGGCCGTGCTCGGGTTGGTCTCATAGAGCGTCAGCTCTTCGTCCGCGAGGTCCGTCAAGGACACCGAGCGCCGGGTGGCGAGCGGATGGTCAATGGGTAGCACGGCCTCGAGCTGCGTGGAATACAGGTGGCGGCGGGCTAGGCCGTGGGGGAGCTGGAGGTCGTAGGCCAGCACGGCGTCGAGGTGCCCCGAGTTGAGCCGCGGCAACAGCTCGTCGTGCGTGCCCGCCGTGACCTGCAGGTCGAGCTCCGGGTGCTGGGCCCGGGCCTCGCTCAGGATGGGCGGCAGCAGATGCGGGGCCAGTGACGCGAAGCACCCGAGGTGGACCGGGCCGCGCAGAGACTGCCCGGCGCGTGAGGGATCCAGCGTGAGCTCATCGGTCGCCCGCAGGATCTCCTTGGCTTGGCGGGCGAAGTGCCGGCCCGCAGGGGTGAGTCGCAATCCCTGGCCCTTGCGCCGGACGCACAGCTGATCGCCCACCAGATGCTCCACCTGCGTGATGGCTTGGGATAGGGCCGATTCTGAGATGCGCAGGGCCGCCGACGCGGAGGACAGGGTGGCGTGCTCCGGCAGCACACTCATCATTTCCAGCTGGCGAATGGACACCCGACGGTGACCGACCGTTCGGTTGCGTCCCTGCGAGTTCTCCGGCATCCGGAACCTCCACTTCAGTTGAACTTCAATGATTTGCCACTTCTATCCAATTTACCCGAGGTGGTGAGGTGTGCCACACTCTACTGTGACGCACTGCAATAATGCAGTTCACATTCATCACTTGAGATCGTCGAAGACGACGGCGGGGGCGATGGTTCGCCGCCGAGGAGTACACCGTGAAAACCCAAAAGCACCATTCCGAGAAGGCGAACCAGCGCCGCGTGGCGATGGCCACCCTCGTGGGTACCACCGTTGAGTGGTACGACTACTTCATCTACGCCATGGCCGCCGGCCTGGTGTTCTCGCAGGCCTTCTTCGAGCCGGTCGGCTCCGAGCTCAGCCTGCTGATTTCCTTCGCCTCCGTGGGCATTAGCTTCCTCTTCCGCCCGCTCGGCGCCTTCCTCGCCGGCCACTACGGTGACAAGATTGGCCGCCGCGCCATGCTGGTGCTGACGCTGGTCCTCATGGGTGGCGCCACCACCGCCGTCGGCCTCCTGCCGACCTACCAGGAAGCCGGCATCATCGCGCCGATCATCCTGCTGCTCCTGCGCATCCTGCAGGGCCTGTCCGCCGGTGGCGAGTGGGGCGGCGCCGTCCTCATGGCCGTCGAGCACGCCCCGAACAACCGCCGTGGCCGCGCCGGTGCCTTCCCGCAGCTGGGTGCGCCGCTGGGCCTCGTGATGGCCTCCGGCATGATGGCCCTCATGTCCGGCGTGATCGCCCCGGGTGATGCCTTCGCCGAGTGGGGCTGGCGCATCCCCTTCCTGTTCTCCTTTGTCCTGATCATCCTTGGCTACATCGTCCGCCGCGCGGTCGACGAGTCCCCGGTGTTCCAGGAGATCGCGGAGAAGAAGCAGCAGTCCTCCGTCCCGGTCATCACGCTGTTCCGCAAGCACGCCCCGCTGGTCATCGTGGCCGCCCTGGTCTTCGCCGCCTGCAACGCCGCCGGCTACATGGCCACCGGCGGATTCATCCAGAACTACGCCGTCGAGAGCGTGGGGCTGGACCGCACGGACGTCCTCAACGCGGTGACCTATGGTGCCGTGATCTGGGCCGCTGCGACGTACGTGACCGCGGTTGCCTCCGACCGTTGGGGCCGCGTCCGCGTGTACCAGATTGGCCACGTGGTGCTGGCGCTGACCATCTTCCCGCTGTTCTGGCTGCTCAACACCGGCCAGATTGAGATGTTCTACCTGGGCCTGACCCTGTTCGCGCTGGGCCTCGGCGGAACCTACGGTCCGCAGGCAGCCCTCTATTCGGAGATGTTCCCCGCCTCGATCCGCTTCTCCGGCGTGTCCATCTCCTACGCGATCGGCTCCATCATCGGTGGCGCGTTCGCGCCGACGATTGCCGCCTTCTTGGTGCAGCAAACCGGTACGACGACGTCGGTTTCCTTCTACCTGTTGGCTCTGACGGTGGTCTCGCTGGTGGCCGTCTCCCTCATTCGGGACCGCAGCGGGCTCAACCTGTCCATCAACAACGAGGCCGAGCAGGCGGTGGGCGCCCTCGTCACGGACAAGCGCCCCATCCCGGCCCCGGTCAAGGAAACGGTCTAACGTTCGGGAAAGTCACGCTCCACTCACGCGTCCGCGAGTCCAGCTTGGTGCTGGGCTCGCGGACGCGTTATAGGGTCAGGGGCGTGGGTGGCGGCATTCTCACGGGACGGCGCCTCAACATAGGGTGGGGCGCAACCGGTACCCCCGTCAGGAACAGCGCAAGGAGAACATGGTGGCGAAGAAGAAGAGCTTCTCAGAACTGACCAATAGCGAAAAGTGGCGCGTGATCGTCCTCGGCACGGCGCAGGTGGCCCTGCAGTTTGTGGCGCTGAAGGACTTGGCCGAGCGCCCGCAGTCGGAGGTCCGCGGGCCGAAGGCGGCGTGGGTGGCCGGTAGCTTCCTGAACTTTATTGGCCCGCTGGCCTACTTGGTGGCCGGCCGCATTAAGCGCTAGGACCGCCCTCAGCGGGGAGTCGAGCTGGCGCGCGCGATGAGCTCCGGCTCAAAGACCGTGCGTTCGCTGGCCGTATCTCCCAGCAACATCCGTACCGCCGTCTTGCCGAGTTGTTCGGCGGGGCGGCGGATGGTGGTTAACGGCACGATCGCGCTGGAGGCGAACTCGATGTCGTCGTACCCCACCAACGCCACGTCCTCCGGGATGGAGTAGCGGCCATCCATGATGAAGCCCTGCAGGGCACCGGTGGCGAGGAGGTCGTTAGCGCAGAAGATCGCGTCCGGCAGGCGGTCCCGTTGCACCAGGTCTAGGATGGCCGCCCGGCCGCTGAGGGTGGTCAGGGCGTCTGCCTCGAGGCGTTCGAGGCTCACGTCCCGGCCGTCCGCGGTGGCCGCGGCCACCGCTTCCTGCGCGCCGCGCCAGCGGTCCGCCACCTGACGCAGTTCGCTGCGCGCCGCGAGGAACGCAATGCGCGTCCGGCCCGTGTTGATGAGGTGTTCGACGGCGATCCGGCCCCCGTGGACGTCGTCCACCGATACGGAGCCGTAGTCCTGCGTTTCGGCATCGCGGTCCACGAGCACCGTGTTGACGCCGTGGTGCGCCAGATCGGTCACCCGCGGGGCGCTCTCGCCCACCGGGCTGAGCAGGATGCCCTGCACCCGCTGCTCCTCAAAGAGATCGAGGTAACGCGCCTCGCGGCGAGAGTCCTCGAGGCTGCTGGCGAGGAGGAGGGAGAAGTTGTGCGCGGTGGCCTCTTCTTCGGCGCCGCGGGCGAGCGCGGCATAGAACGGGTTGGACGCATCCAACACCACCAAGCCGATCGTGCGGCTGTGCCCGGCCCGGAGCTGGCGGGCGGCGTCGTTCCTGACAAAACCCAGCTCGGCGATGGCCCCCTGGACCCGCTCGCGTGTGTGCTCGGAGACCCGGTCCGGGTTGTTGAGCACGTTGGAGACGGTGCCGACGGACACGCCGGCGCGGTCCGCGACGTCTTTCACGCTCGCTGTTCTCACTGAACATCTCTCCTTGAGGGGGCGCCCCTTGACAGCAGGTGTGCTCCATCCTACATTTGAAACGTCTAAGTGAAACGATTCAAGCTGGATTGTTCGGCTCACGCTGAGGATCTGGGTCATCGGCACAGACTGACCACCACCAACCGCACGCGGGAGAGGATGGGCGCAACGCCGCATCCATCCGCCCACACCAGGAGGCATGCGCAATGACCGACCTGTCCGCCATCGAAGAGCAGCTGAACCGCCTGGAGATCGAGGTCCCGTCCTGGGCCTACGGCAACTCCGGCACCCGCTTCAAGGTCTTCGCGACCGAGGGCACGCCGCGCACCGTCGAGGAAAAGATCGCCGACGCCGCCCAGGTGAACCGCCACACGGGCCTCGCGCCCGCCGTCGCGCTGCACATCCCGTGGGACAAGCACGACGACTACGCCGGCCTGCGCCAGTACGCGGCGGATCTGGGGGTGCAGATCGGCACCATTAACTCCAATACGTTCCAGGACGATCAGTACAAGTTCGGTTCGCTGACCCACCATGACCCGGCCGTGCGCCGCGCAGCGATCGACCACCACCTCGAGTGCATCGAGATCATGACCGCCACCGGGTCCAAGGACCTGAAGATCTGGCTGGCCGACGGCACCAACTACCCGGGCCAGCAGGACATGCGCCAGCGCCAGGACAGCCTGACCGAGTCGCTCGAGGAAATCTACGCCGCGCTCGGCGACGAGCAGCGCATGGTGCTCGAGTACAAGTTCTTCGAGCCGGCGTTCTACCACACCGACGTTCCGGACTGGGGCACCTCCTACGCTCAGGTGGCCGCGCTCGGCGACAAGGCGAAGGTGTGCCTGGATACCGGCCACCACGCGCCCGGAACCAACATCGAGTTCATCGTCATGCAGCTGCTGCGCCTCGGCAAGCTCGGCTCCTTCGACTTCAACTCGCGCTTCTACGCGGACGATGACCTGATCGTCGGCGCCGCGGATCCGTTCCAGCTGTTCCGCATCATGGTGGAAGTGGTGCGCGGCGGCGGCTTGGACGAGGGCAGCGACCTCGGCCTCATGCTGGACCAGTGCCACAACATCGAGGAGAAGGTCCCCGGCCAGATCCGCTCCGTGCTCAACGTGCAGGAGATGACGGCCCGGGCCCTGCTGCTGGACCAGGAGGCGCTCTCCGCCGCCCGCCAGAGCAATGACGTACTGGCTGCGCACCAGATCTTCATGGACGCGTTCTACACGGACGTTCGCCCGGCCCTCGCGGCCTGGCGCGAATCCCGCAACCTGCCGGCCGACCCGATGGCCGCTTACCTCGCCTCCGGCTATCAGGACACGATCCGCGCCGAGCGCCAGGGCGGCCAGCAGGCCAGCTGGGGCGCGTGATCTAGGTGCCAGGGCTCCAGGCCGCCGCCGTGCGGGAGCAGGTGCTTGCCGGCCCGCACGGTGATCTCACCGTGCGGGTGTACGGGGTGAATGCGCCGACGACGCCGCCCGCCGGGGAGTCCGCCCCGCGCCCGGCCCTCGTGTGGGCCCACGGCGGAGCCTTTGCGGCCGGCGACCTGGACATGCCCGAGGCCGATTGGGTTGGTCACGAGCTGGCCGGCCGCGGCGTCGTCGTCATCTCCGTCGACTACCGGCGGGCACCAATGAACGGCCAAGAGCGCTGGGGTGGTGAGGTGCGCGCCGGCGTGCACTACCCGGTGCCGCACGACGAGCTGGAGTTCGCCTGGGCCTGGGTCCGCGAGCACGCGGCCAGCCTCGGCGTCGACCCGGACCGGGTGGCGATCGGCGGCGCCAGCGCGGGGGCCAACCTCGCCGCCGGGGCCACCGTGGCGATGCTGCACGACGGCGCCCGCCGGGCCGCCGTCGGCGCGCTCCCGTGGCAAGTCCTGCTGGCCTACCCGACGCTGCACGCGATTCAGCCTCCCGTGCCCGCAGACCTGGCCCAAGCCCTGGCCGGGGCGGGGCTGAGCGAACAGTTCGCCCCCGACGCCGTCCGCGGGTTCTACGAGAACTACCTCGGCGCCGCCGGTCCCGCCGAGCGGGCCCCGCTGAAGGCGGTCCCGGGGACCGCCGGTCCCGGCCAGCTGGCGGGCTTTCCGCCGACCGTGATCGACGCCGCCGAGCTGGACGAGCTGCGCGTTTCCGCCGCCGCGTTCAGCCACACGCTGGGGCGGGCGCGGGCCGACGTCGTCCTCACCACCGAGCCCGGGGCAACCCACGGCTACCTGAACCGACCCGACGAGGAACCGGCGGCTGCGCGGACGATCGCACGGTTTGCCCAACGCCTCACCCACCCCTCCTGACCTCACCCGTACACCCACGGACCACGAACCGATGAAGGAACACCTCATGAGCACGCAGAACCAAACTGTTGCTGACCTGATCGCCCGCTCCAACCGGCTGGGCGCCGACAAGCGCAACACCAATTACGCCGGCGGCAACACCTCCGCCAAGGGCACCGAGCAGGATCCGGTGACCGGAGAAAACGTCGAGCTGCTGTGGGTCAAGGGCTCCGGCGGCGACCTCGGCACGCTGGCCGAAAAGGGCCTGGCGGTGCTGCGGCTGGACCGCATGCGCGCGCTGGTGGACGTTTACCCCGGCGTCGAGCGCGAGGACGAGATGGTGGCGGCGTTCGATTACTGCCTGCACGGCAAGGGCGGCGCCGCGCCGTCGATCGATACGGCGATGCATGGGCTCGTCGATGCCGCGCACGTGGATCACCTGCACCCGGATTCGGGCATCGCGATCGCCACTGCCGTGGACGGGGAGAAGCTGACGGCCGAGATCTTCGGCGACAAGGTGGTGTGGGTCCCCTGGCGCCGCCCCGGTTTCCAGCTGGGCCTGGACATTGCCGAGATCAAGCGTGCCAACCCGCAGGCGATCGGCTGCATCCTCGGTGGCCACGGCATCACCGCGTGGGGTGAGACGGCCGAGGAGTCCGAGGCCAATTCGTTGCACATCATCCGCACCGCCGAGCAGTACATCGCGCAGAACGGCCGCAAGGACCCGTTCGGCGCTCCGAAGGCCGGCTTTGGGGCGCTGCCGGAGGCCGAGCGCCGCGCCAAGGCGGCCGCGCTGGCCCCGGTGATCCGCGGGCTTGCCTCGGCCGACAAGCCCCAGGTCGGCCACTTCACCGATTCCGAGGAGGTCCTCGAATTCCTCGGTTCCGAGCGCCTCGCGGAGCTTGCGGCCCTGGGCACCAGCTGCCCGGACCACTTCCTGCGCACCAAGGTGAAGCCGATGGTGCTGGACCTGCCGGCCGACGCGTCCATCGAGGACGCTAAGGCCCGCTTGGCTGAGCTACACGCCGCCTACCGCGAGGACTACGCCGCGTACTACAACCGCTACGCGGACGATGCCTCGCCGGCCATGCGCGGTGCGGACCCGGCCATTGTGCTGGTGCCCGGCGTGGGCATGTTCAGCTTCGGCAAGGACAAGCAGACCGCCCGCGTCGCGGGGGAGTTCTACGTCAACGCGATTAACGTGATGCGCGGCGCCGAGGCGATCTCCACCTACGCCCCGATCGACGAGTCAGAGAAGTTCCGCATCGAGTACTGGGCGTTGGAGGAGGCCAAGCTGGCGCGTATGCCGAAGCCCAAGCCGCTCGCCACGCGCATCGCGCTGGTCACCGGCGCCGCCTCCGGGATCGGCAAGGCCATCGCCGAGCGCTTGGCCGCCGAGGGCGCCTGCGTGGTCATCGCTGACTTGGACCTCGAGAAGGCGCAGGCCGTCGCCGCGGAGATCGGCAGCACCGACGTGGCCGTCGGCGTCCGCGCGGACGTCACCAACGAGGATGAGGTCGCCGCCGCCATCCAAGAGGCCGTGCTGGCCTTCGGTGGCCTGGATCTGGTGGTCAACAACGCTGGCCTGTCCCTGTCCAAGGCGCTGTTGGAGACCTCGGTCAAGGACTGGGACCTGCAGCACAACGTGATGGCCAAGGGCTCCTTCTTGGTCTCCCGCGAGGCGGCCCGCGTCCTGATCGACCAGCAGATGGGCGGCGACGTCGTCTACATCTCCTCCAAGAACTCCGTCTTTGCGGGACCCAACAACATTGCCTACTCGGCCACTAAGGCGGATCAGGCCCACCAGGTGCGGCTGCTGGCGGCCGAGCTCGGCGAGCACGGCGTCAAGGTCAACGGCATCAACCCGGACGGTGTGGTGCGCGGCTCCGGCATCTTCGCCGGCGGTTGGGGCGCCAAGCGTGCCGCCGTCTACGGCGTGGAGGAAGAGGATCTGGGCAAGTTCTACGCCCAGCGCACCCTGCTCAAGCGCGAGGTCCTGCCGGAGAACGTGGCGAACGCCGTGTTCGCGCTCTGCAGCTCCGACCTGTCCCACACCACCGGCCTGCACATCCCGGTGGACGCCGGCGTGGCCGCCGCGTTCCTGCGCTAAGGGCGCCGGTAGTGAGTACGACGACGCAGGGCGCTGCCGCCGGTGCCGGCGTGATGATCGCCGTGGACATCGGCGCATCCTCGGGCCGCGTCATCATCGGGCGGTTGCCGGACGCGACCAGCGGCGCGGAGCCCGGCCAGCTGGCCATGGAGGTGGTGCATCGCTTCCCGAACGGGGTGAGCGAGGTGGACGGCTCTCTGCACTGGGACGCTGAGGGCATCTTCGCCGAGGTGACCGCCGGCCTCAAGGCGGCCGCCGCCGTCGTCCGGGAAACGGGCGAGCGGGTGCTCTCCATCGGCATCGACACGTGGGCCGTGGACTACGGACTGCTGGACGCCGACGGCCGACTCGTGGGGCCACCGCATGCCTACCGGGACTCGCGGACGGACGCGACGATCGATCGCGTGCACGCCGCCATCAGCCCCGAGCGGTTGTATGCCGTGGGCGGCATGCAGTTCCTGCCGTTCAACACGGTGTACCAGCTGGCGGCCGAGCAGGATCTGGCGGGCCAGCGCGCGCTGCTGATCCCGGACCTGTTGGCCTATTGGCTCACCGGCGTGGAGCGGACCGAGGAGACCAACGCGTCCACCACCGCGCTGTTTGATGCGCGGGAGGTGGCGTGGTCCGCCGAGGTGTTCGACGCCGTCGGCGTCCCGCAGTTGTTCGCTGAGCTGATTGCCCCGGGGCAGGCCTACGGAACCCTGCGCACGGAGGTGGCTGCCGCGACCGGGCTGGCCGCCGACGTCCAGGTGGTGGCGGTGGGATCGCATGACACGGCCTCCGCCGTGGCGGCGGTGCCCGCGGCCGACGCCCACTTCGCCTACGTGTCCTCGGGGACCTGGTCCCTGGTGGGGCTTGAGCTCGAGGAGCCCGTCTTGAGCGAGGCGAGCCGGGCGGCGAACTTCACCAACGAGCGCGGTGTGGACGGCACGATCCGGTACCTGCAAAACGTGGGTGGGCTGTGGCTGCTGCAGGAATCCATGCGGGACTGGGCCGAGCAGGGGCGCGAACGCGAGCTGACGGACCTGCTGGCCGCGGCGGCCGAGCTGGACGCTGGCCCCGTGGTGGATGCCAACGCCGCGGAGTTCATTGCGCCAGGGCAGATGGCCGGGCGGATCCGTGCCGCCGTCGAACGCGCCGGTGACACCCTGCCCGCGGCTCCGGGCGAGGCCGACGCGCTGGGTGCGGCCTCCGGCGTCGACCCCGATCAGGCCGCCACGGTGCGCTGCATCATGGACAGCCTGGCGGCCGGATACGCGGCCTCGCTCGCCGCGGCGGCTGAGCTGTCCGGCCAGCGCCCGCAGGTGGTGCACATTGTGGGCGGCGGTTCGCAGAACACGTTGCTGTGCCAGCTGACCGCTGACGCGACCGGGCTGCCCGTGCTCGCCGGGCCGGTCGAGGCCACGGCGCAGGGCAACCTGCTGGTGCAGGCCCGGGCGGCGGGGCTGATCTCCGGCGGACTGGCGGAGCTGCGCCGGGCCGTCGCCGCTGATCTGGTGCGGTACCAGCCGCGGGCCTAGGTCCGGACGGCAACCCAAGGGCGTGGCCCCGCACAACGTGTGCGGGGCCACGCCCTTTCTGTGTTGGGTGACCGCGTGATTGGGCCGCGGCCGTGGCGATTTAGTTACATTTGCTCACCGATGGTCCGCGTGGCGTTCATCAGTTGAGGTCGCAGTTCCGTCATTTCTTCCGGGGAAAGGGTGTCATCGTGGGCCACGATGTTCACGGCACCAGCGATCTCGCCGTCGACCGTTCGGATTGGCGCGGTCAAACTGACAGTTCCGAGGTGTCGTTCGGACACGCTGAGATAGTAGCCGCGCGTGCGAATCACATCGATTTCGCGCTCGAGATCTTCTCGAGTTTGATTCCGGCCGTTGGCTAGTTCCTGGCTGTGAAAGCCCTCCATGACCTCCTGAAAGTCAGCCTCCGGGAGAAAAGCGAGCAGTACCTTGCCACCGCCGCGAGTGAGCTCGAGTCGATGGCCGATCGGGAGTTGGTAGCGCAGGGGCTGAGGCGCCTCGACCCGGCACGTCAGCACGCGGGAGTCTCCGGTGCGGACGTAAATGGAGGACGTCAACCCCGAACTGGCCGTCAGCCCTTGCAAGACGGGGAATGAGGCGACGCTCAGCCGGTCTTGAAGCGTGAAGGCGCGCGCCAAGGACAGCACCGAGGGGCCGACGACGTATCCGGCATCTGTGGTGCGCAGGTATCCCCGACCAACCAGCGTCGCGGCAATGCGCTGGGCCGTGGCAAGGTGCAGGCCCGTTTCGCGAGAAATCTGACTCAACTTCACGGGACTGCGAACCGTGCTGACGTAATCAACGATGTCCAGTGCTCGCTCGACGGTTCGTCCTCTGTTGGTGCCGTCTGTCATGCGTTGCCTCTCGCTTAGTGGGTGCTCAACCTCCATTGTGGCAAGGATTATCCGCTAGCTGAATGTTCTCTGTCCTCATGCGCCGCTTGACATCACTGTGTGTTGCGCCACTATGATGAGTTCTCGATCTCACAGAGTGAGAGTAGCAATCAACCAACGATAGGAGCACTCGTTATGCGAGTAGCGGTATTGGGCCTAGGCGAGGCCGGTCGAGTCTTCGCGGAGGGTTTTGCTGATCGTGGTCACGATGTGGTGGGTTTTGACCCTGCGGATGTCAGCGTGGACACCCGGATTCAGCGCAGCCGATCGGTCGCAGAGGCCGTCACGGGGGCGGACGTCATTCTGAGCCTCACGACGGCGGCACATGCGGTCACCGCGGCGACTGAGGCCGCCCAGGGCGCGCGTAGTGGCGCGATCTACATCGATGTGAATGCGGGAGCGCCAGCCCTGAAGGAGGCAGTCCGCGACGCCATCCAACGTCCTGACGTCAGCGTTGTCGATGGTGCCGTCATCGGGTCTGTGCGGAGTTTGGGTGTTGGCGTTGAAGTCTTGCTGGCCGGCTCGGCCGCCGAAGAAGCGGCACAACAGCTGACTCTCTTGGGTGGTAACCCGAATGCCATAAGCGACGTTCTGGGCGATGCGTCGCGCCGCAAGTTGCTGCGCAGCGTGTTCATGAAAGGCCTTGGCGCGTTAATTAGCGAGTCGATGGACGCCGCTGACGCAGCAGGCGAGCACGATTGGATGGAATTCCAGATCGCCGAGGCCCTGGCCGATGGGGTAGCAGGTGTCGAGCGATTGCACACAGGCACCCATCTGCACGCAGCGCGTCGCGCGCGGGAACTGTCGGACAGCCTTGCGGGGCTCGGTGGGTCCGAGTCAGCCTGGCCCATGACGAGCGCCGCGCGAAACTACCATCTGCGGTCGTCCCATTCGACGATGGATCTCTCGGTTCGACTCGCGGCCATTCCGACGGCCGCGTTGGGCGACGCCGGTGATCGGCTGGGACTTTTGCACTCCGCAGTCAAGCCGGTATGGGAGGCGCCAGCGGTCGCAGGCCGGGCCCTGACTGTGTGGACCAGGCCGGGAGACAATGCGGCGGTCCATCAGGCGCTAGAGCAAGCCCGCCCCGGGGATATCCTGATGGTTGCTGGTGGTGGTCATCTTGAACGAGCGCTCATGGGCGAACTGATTGGAGAGCGCGCGGTGTCGAAGGGGATCCGCGCGTTTATCACGGACGGAGCTGTTCGAGATGCCGAAGAACTAGCCCGAATTGGCTTCCCCGTGTGGTCCGCGGGGGTTTCGCCAGCGGGGCCGTACAAAGACGGTCCGGGACGCGTGGATGTTCCGATCTCAATCGGTGGTGTTGTCTGCCTTCCGGGAGACTATGTTGTGGCGGACGCGGACGGGGTGATCGTGATTCCGGGCGCGCAGGCCGAAACTCTTGCCGCACGCGGAGAAGCAGTCCTCGAGGATGAAGCTCGTCGCCGGCGGGAGATCCTGCGGGCGCGTGAGTCAGGAGAAACGTCATGCCCACAGCGCTGATCGCACTCTTCGTTTTCGTTGCGGTCATCGTCGTCTGGAACGTGATCGTCAAACGCAATATGGGCGAGGCGATGATTCTTGGTTTCCTGTCGACGCTCATTTTTGCCGGAACGGCGGCTCCGTCGGTTGCTGCGGAGTCATTGGTAGAAGCCACAGAATCTGAAGTGTTGTATGCCGCCGCGGCCTTCGTTTTTATGACCTACTTCGTGGAGAAGGTCGGTGTCATTGGAAAGCTCGTGGGCATTCTCTCGTCGGCACTGGGGCGCTTCCGCGGTGGTCCGGCGCTCGTCGATACGGTCACCTCTGGTGTCATGGGTGCGTTGGCTGGCGGCTCGAACACGGGCAATGCCGCGGCATCAGGTTCGATCACTGGGCCTTGGCTGATCAAGGCGGGTTGGACGCGGTCGCGCGCTGCCACGGTCATTGCTGGCAACGCCGGATTGGGTGCCGCGCTTCCGCCAAGCGCATCCATGATCATCATGATTGGCTTCGCAGGGTCCATGGTGACGACGAGCCAGGTCTACGTGGCCCTTTTGGTGGCGGGTCTCTATCAAGTGGCGTGGCGCATTCTGCTGACTCTCTGGTTCGTGAGGAAAGACGGCATTCCGGCCAATGCTATGAACGGGGCGGGTGCGGTCTCGCAGAACTGGCGTACCGGCTGGACCTCGACGCTCATATTCCTCGGCGCTTTGATTCCTATCTTCGTAACGGTTGGCCCGTTGGCCGATGCTTTGCGGTCAACCGGGCGCTATGGCGAATCTCTCGACGAGATCTCACTGATTGTGTGGATTCCCATCCTGATTATTGCCATTAGTGCTGCGGTGGGTTGGCGCGAACTGCCGCGCTCCGTGGCCGGGTGGTGGTCGTTCTTCCGCGATAGCGTGCCGCACTTTTTCACGATCGGTGTTTTGCTGTATTTCGCGATCGCAGCCAGCCAGGTCCTCGACCGGCTGGGACTGGCCGCGGACGTTGATCAAGTGATCGGGGGCCTGAACATCCCGGCATGGCTCTTGGTCACCGTCGTGGGATTCATGGTGGTTTTGGTGGCTGGCCCGCTGTCATCAACGGCGACGCTGTCCGCGGTTGGTCAGGTCTCACTGGTGACGCTCGTGGGCGCCGGTATTGATCCGCTTCTGGCCGTCATTGCCCTCCTCGTTTTTGCCTCGACCGAGGGTGCTTCGCCCCCGGCGTCGGGGTCGATCTTCGTCGCTTGCGGTATCACTGGTGCCAAACCGGAGAGCACTTTCATCCCGCTCATCATTTACTACGTGCTGCCGATCACGCTACTGGGCGTGCTCATTGCCACGGGTGTCGTGCCCGTGCCTCTTAGCTAGGAGTTAGAAATGCGTCAAACGATGAATCAGGTTCTGACCTCACTGTATGCAGTGGCGATGATCGTCTTCCTCGTGCTGGCCTTCGGGCTGGTACTGACCCAGGCCGCCGGGCTCTTCTTCGGCCAAGGACAGTGGATCGCTGGCGCCTCGGAAGCGTTGCTTCGACCGGCCATTATCACGGCTGTCGTCGCGGGTCTCTTTGGTTTCGCTGTGTTCAATGTCCGTGGCACGTCCGAAAAGGAACAGGACTAGGAGGCCATTTCAGGCTGTTCACGAGGGGGCGTGGCCCCCGCACAACGTGTGCGGGGGCCACGCCCTTTCTGTGTTGGGTGACCGCGTGGATGGGACCACGGCCGTGGCGACTGCCGTGAGTGCAGATGGGCGCTTGGCGCCGCGCACGGTCACGGCGCGGCGTAGATCTGCTGCGCCAGCTCGATCATCGCCTGCGCGCCTGCCGACTCACAGCTGTAGCGCACCGTAAATCAGGCAGCGAAAAGCCCCGGTACCAACCAGCCTGAGGGGAAAGGGGGCGTGGTTGGGACCGGGGCTTTGCGATCCGCCGGACTTACTGCCTGTCGGCGGTGGTCTGCTGGGCGGTGGCCTGTGGGGCCTCGCCCGGTGCGGCGCCGTAGCGCTCGGCCTCAATCTCCTCGAGGGTGCGTCCGCTGGTGTTGGGTGCGCCAATCCAGCCGATGATCATCGCGGCAACCAGCAGGGCGATCATGATGACGCCCACGAAGGCGACGCCCTGTTCGGCCAGCATGGTCGGGAACCAGTAGCTGAGCACGCCCACCAAGATGCGTGCCACGAAGAACAGCACGCCCTGGGCGCTGGCCCGGTACTTGGTGGCGAACATTTCTGCGGCCCACAGCGCGTAGAAGGCCTGGGCGCCGATGCCGGCGGAGACGCCCCAGAGGACGGCGAAGAGGATGAGCATCGGCATGGTGATGTTGGCGAAGACCAGCAGGATCCATGCGGCGATGCCCAGAATCGCACCGATGACGTAGAGCTTGCGGCGGCTCATCCGGTCCGCAAACTTCATGAAGCCGAAGTAGGTGGCGGCCACCGTGCAGGTCCACAGCAGCACCTGCAGCAGGTTCTGCTGCGTGCCGGACTCGACACCGGCGGACTCGTAGACGCGCGGCATGAAAATGCCCATTTGCCCGGCCACCAGGTTCCAGAGGGCGTAGACGCCGGTGAGGAAGAGCAGGGCCTTGACGTTGTTCTTGTTCAGCAGCAGCTCGCGGTAGTTGCGGCGCTTGATGCCCGTGGACGCCTCCGTGGCCAAGCGTTCTTCGTTGGACTTCTTCCACGTGTTCGATTCGCCGAGGCCGCGCCGGACCCACCAGGTGATGAACGCGACCACAAAGAGGTGCGCAAAGATTATGCGGGAGCCGAGCAGACCCAGCGGGACCACGAGTGTGGCGAAGAGGAACACCAAGGCCGGGCCGAGGGACCAGGCCAACTGAGCCGAGCCGACGTGCTTGGCGCGGTCCGTGGCCGGGGCTTCCTCCGCAATGTAGGTCCAGGCCACGGGGACACCGGCGCCGACGGCGATGCCGGTCAACACCACGCCGGTCAGCAGCATGGCTGGGTGGGTGGCGAAGACCACCAGCAGCGTGCCCAGCATGTAGACCACTAGGTCATAGGTGTAGATGAACTTGCGGCCGAAGCGGTCTCCGGCCCAGCCGCCGAGCAGGGCGCCGACAGCGGCGCCGAAGGCGTTGGCGCTGATGGCGGCGACGAGGCCGATGATCAGGTTGGAGAAGCCGAAGTACTCCTGCCAGAAGCCGAGGGAGGTGGCCAGAGCGATGATGGAGCCGGCTTCGATGTAGTTGGACATGGCGACGGCGATGGTCGCCTTCCAACCAGTGACCTTGGGTTTGGTGGACATCAGGTTCCTTTGGGACAGGTGCGAATCCGGCGGCGTCGATGCCCCCGGAAGCGATTTATGCGAGTCGGAAGTAGGGCAGCAGCGCCTCTTGGACGCTGCCTTCGACGAAGTACTGGGCCATCTCGGCTTGCCAGCGGGTGTTCACCGGATCGGCGCCCATGGCGGCTTGGGCCGCGGCGACGTCGTCGGCCTCGAAATAGCCGACGACGAGGCCGTCCTCCTCGCGGAGGAAGAGGGTGTAATTACGCCAGCCGTGGCGGCTCAGGGCCTCCAGCATCTCCGGCCACACGCGCTGGTGGACGTCGACGTACTCGGCGAGCTTGTCCGGACGCACGTGCAGCAGGAACGCCGCGCGGGTGCCGGTCACCTCGCTGGAGAGCTGGACCAGATCCTCGAGGGAGCTGTTGTTCGTGCCCATGTCGACTCCTTTGCAGTCATGGGATGAATCGATTCAAAGCGTATGCCGAACCGCCGCATTGCGTGCGTCATCACGTGGCCGTGTGATGCCTATCGCTGTGACACATCTATCCTACTCCCATTTTGAGACGTTTCAACCGAGCTGTCCGGTCCCTCACCTGACCTGCGGGGATGGGCTAAGACGCGTCGATCATTTGGCCCCGTTCTTCGCTGCTTCGTCGCCGTCGATGTGCCGCTCTGCGGGTTCTGCGGCACGGACAACGGGGCCATGTGGCGCAGAGCGTGACTGCAGCCGCGGGCGCCCGGCCACGTGACGCTGCGCGTGGCAGCGCGTGACCGGCCGGCCGCCCACCGGCCATGCGGCGCACACGGCTAGCGCAGCCGGGCCAGCACCGCGGCCACCTGCGCCTTGACGCCGTCCGGGTCATTCCAGATCTGCTCGGCCCGGAAGCGCAGCGTCACGAAGTGGCCGGCGGACGCCTGGTTGGTCCGGTCCATGTCCCGGCGCCACTGCTCCCGGTTGCCATGAAACTCGTAGCCGTCCGCCTCGATGATGAGATACCCCTCGACGAGGAAATCCACGCGCCCGATTCCCGGCAGGTGGGCCTGGGCCACGTAACGGACGCCCAGTTCCTCCAGCAGCAGCCTGAGGTTGACCTCGAGGATGGATTCCGATGTGCCCCGAACGCGCCTCAGATACCGGCGGGCCGGCCCGGTCTTCGTGCCGAGGAGGGGGAGGACATCCGCGGTGCTGAGGCCGAGTGTCACCACGGCCGATTCGACGAGGGGAATGCTCTCCGCCGGTGGCAGGCAGCCGAGCGCGTGGGCGCAAACCTCGGCGAGTGGTAGCACGAGTGCGCCCCGGATACCGCGGTCTGCGTACCGGCGGTGGGCGATCACTGCGCCCGGCGTCGGATCGCCCTGAATCACCGCGACGTGCGCCTGACGGGGCGTGCGCCGCACCCACAGCCCCAGGCGCGCGGCCGCGGAAACACACGTGAGCGCGCCACCCAGCGAGGCCGCGGCGCGCACGTCCGGGGGCGCCTCGCGGTGGGCGAGGACGCCGTGCCGCACGCGGTCATGCTCGCGCTGCAGGCGTTGGTACTGGCTTGGGGTGAAGCCCTCCGCGAGGAAGTCTCGGCGGCGCACCACGAGCCGGCGAGTCAAGAATTCTTCGGGTTCCATGCCCTCATCATGGGTCCGAGGCCGCGGCGGTGCCGGGCCACCCGGCCGAGATGTGGAGGGCTAGGCCTACTTTGCCCCGTTGTGGACGGCAGGTCCGGCGGCTTGCCGCGGAAATTCGGGCCTGCCGCCGTCGACAACGGGGCAACATGGCGGACGGCTACGCGTCGGTGACAATCACCACGTCAAGCACGCGCGGTCCATGCACGCCCTCGACGCGCTCCAGCTCGATGTCGCTCGTCGCGCTCGGCCCGGAAATCCACGTTTGGGGGCTGGTGACGTCGAGCCGCGGCAGGGCTTCGGGCAGCAGCTGCACAATGGTCGACGCCGGCACCACGCACACGTGATGGTCCGGCACCAGCGAAATCGCCCGCCGCCCCTGCGCGCGGGAGCCATCCAGAATGATCGTCCCGGATTCCGCCACGGAGACCGCCGAGGACGTCACCACGGCATCGATCGCATCGAGCTCTTCGACGCTGAGCGGCGCCTCGCGCGAGTCCCGGTAGCACCGCACCCCGTCACCGAGGTCCGCCAACCAGGCGTCGTCCAGGCCGTCCGGAACCACGCACGACGCCGCCGCGGACAGCCGCGCCGCGACCGTCGCCGGGACCTCGGCGGAGGGGACGACGTCGACGCGCGCCTTGTAGTCGATCAGCCGGTCCGTGAGGAGGTCCATGAGTTCGTCAGGCCCCAGTGTGGAGGTGCGCCGGTACTCGCGCGGCACGTCCGGAACCGGCGGGGCATCGGCCAGCGCGGAGCGAATACGGCCAAAAATTTCCTCGCGGGCACTCACCGCGCCTTGCGACTTCTCTGGCGCGCTCATCCGCGGCCCTCCTTCTTCCACCAGTCCCGGAAGGACTGGGCGGGCGGGGCCGGGATGTCGCGCGAGGACGTCCACGCGCCCGCGAGCTTGCCCGGAAGCTTCTTGATTTTCTTCTGCCTCCCCGCGGCCAAGCGGCCCACCGGGAGCGCCTTCTCCATGAGGTTGAGCACCTTGCCAGAGGACAGTGCGATCTCGGCACCCTTCATGAGCAGGTCCATCTCGCTCGGGAGCTTGCGCTGCTGGTGCTGGGCCGCCACGTCCTCGCCGCGCAGGTGCACCAAGATGTCGGGGATGTTGATCTTGACGGGGCATGCGTCGTAGCAGGCGCCGCAGAGGCTGGAGGCGTAGGGCAAGGAACCGTTGTCCTCGGCCTCGATGCCGGTCATGAGCGGGGAGAGGATCGCGCCGATCGGGCCCGGGTAGGTGGATCCGTAGGCGTGCCCGCCGGTGCGCTCGTAGACCGGGCACACATTCATGCAGGCCGAGCAGCGGATGCAATTCAGGGCCGTGCGCCCGTACTGATCGGCCAGCGCGTTGGTGCGCCCGTTGTCGATCAGGACGATGTGCATGTTCTTCGGCCCGTCGCCCTCCGTCACGCCGGTCCAGACGGAGGTGTACGGATTCATGCGCTCGCCGGTGGAGGAGCGCGGCAGTAGCTGCATGAAGACCTCGAGGTCTTGGGCGGTGGGCAGGACCTTCTCAATGCCCATGACCGTGATGAGGGTGTCCGGGAGGGTCAGGCACATGCGTCCGTTGCCTTCGGATTCGACGACGCCGAGCGTGCCCGTATCGGCGAGGGCAAAGTTGGCCCCGGAGATGGCCACCTGGGCGGAGAGGAACTTCTTGCGCAGGTGGGCGCGGGCGGCCATGGCCAGCTCGGGCGGGTTGTCTGTCAGGTCCGGGTCCACCTGCGGCATCTGGCGCAGGAAGATGTCCTTGACCTCGGTGCGATTCTTGTGGATCGCTGGCACCAGAATATGGCTCGGCTTGTCCTCGCCGAGTTGGACGATGAGCTCGGCCAAGTCCGTCTCGAACGCCGCGATGCCCTCCGACTCCAGGTGCTCGTTGAGCCCGATCTCTTGGGTGGCCATGGACTTGACCTTGACCACTTCGTCGGACCCGGTCTGGCGCACCAGGTCGGTGACAATCCGGTTGGCTTCCTCCGCGTCCCGTGCCCAGTGGACCACGCCTCCGCGGGCCGTGAAGTTCTTCTCGAACTCTTCCAGCAGCGCCGGCAGGTTGGCCATGGCCGCGTTCTTCGTGGCGGCTCCGGCGTCCCGCAGCGCCTCCCAGTCGTCGAGCTCGCCGACCACCTTGAGGCGCTTGTCCCGAATGGTGTGGGTGGCGTGGCGCAGGTTGGAGCGTAGCTGCGCGTTGCCCAGCTCCCGGGTGGCGGCCTGGGGGAAAGGCTCACTCGCATGCAAGTTTCCGTGGCCGGCCGTATCCCGCACGGCCGGCATGCCCATGAAGGTGGTGCTCATCGCGTGGCTCCCGTCGTCGTGTCTGTGGCCGCGGGGGCGGGCGCAGGGGAATCGATGGTGGAGGCGAGGATTTCTGCGAGGTGGAGCGTGCCCGCAGCGTCGCCGGCGCGGGAGAGGCCGCCGCCGATGTGCATCAGGCAGGAGGCGTCGCCGCCGGAGCACAGGCTGGCTCCGGTGGATCGGATGCTCGCGGCCTTGTCCTCGAGCATCGCGGTGGAGACTTGGGAGTTCTTCATCGAGAACGTGCCGCCGAACCCGCAGCACTGATCCGCGTCGGGGAGTTCGACGACGTCGATGCCACCGACCGTCTTGAGCAGGTCCAGTTGCCGGTCGCCTAGGCGGAGCAGGCGCATGCCGTGGCAGGACGGGTGGTAGGTGATGGTGTGGGGGAAGTAGCTGCCGAGCTGCTCGGCGGCGTTGGTGACGCCGAGGACGTCGACGAGCAATTGGGTGAGCTCGTAGGTGGTGGCGCCGACGGCGTCAGCGCGCTCAGCGAGGTCCGTATCCCCGGCGCGTTCGGCCAGCATGCGGTGCTGGTGGCGCACCGAGGCGACGCAGGAGCCCGAGGGGGCCACGGCGACGTCGTACTCCACCGCCTCGAACGCGTGCACGTGGTTCTCGGCGACCTTGCGGGCGGCGTCGAAGTAGCCGGAGTTGGTGTGCATCTGCCCGCAACAGGCCTGGCCTGCGGGGAAGACGACCTCGTGGCCGAGGCGTTCCAGGATTTGCACGGTGGCGCGGGCGACCGAGGGGTACATGGCGTCGACGATGCACGTGGCGAACAGTGCGATTTTCATGCTGCTCCGTTGCGGAAGTGGTGTGGTCTGACCATAGTAGGCGGCGATCCGGCATGGCGTCCAGCGTGTGAACCCGGCCGGGGTGGCAGGCGCGGCGCCCGTGAGCGACGTCGGTAGGCTCACGGGCGCCTGCCTGCTGCTGTGCCCGCCGCCGTTAGCCCGCGCGGTCCGCGAGCACGTGGAACACCTCTCGCCCGGACGGGGTATCCGTGAGGCGCCAGTCAGTTTCCTTGTTGGTGTGGAAGTAATTGACGAACGAGGCTCCGGCGTCCGCCGCGCGCAGGATCATCATTCGGGTCCATCCCTCTTGGGTCACCCAGTCGTCCGCCACCTGTTCGTAGGGCGGGTTCTCAGGGTAGTCAAAGACCCACGTGCCCCACGCGGAGTAATTCGCACCGCCCGGGAGGAAGGACGCGGGATCGTCGGGCGCGGACGCGACCTCAGCAATGCCCCACGGTTTGTCTCCGGCAAGTGCCGCGAGGCGGGTGATCGGGCCGTCGGCGCGCGAGAAGCCGAACACGTCGTCGGGACTCTGCCAGCCGGGCGCGGCCGGGGCGGCGTGGTCCCAGTTGAAGCCGTCCAAGGCCAAGGTGTCGACGTACTCGGACCCCGGGAAATAGTCCTCGAAGGGCGCGGGGCCCGCCCCGTAGTTCAGGGGGTTCCACATCAACATGACGTCCGGGGCGTGCACCTCTTTCAGGGCCGCGACGTGCCGCCACATGTCCACATAGTCCGACGGCGACGAGCCGGGGTGTTGCGCCGTAGCGGGCAGCGCTGACCAGGGCCGGGCCGTGTCATTCATCTCCGGGGCAAGGCGGACGATCACGTTGAGGTCCTCGGCGTAGGTCTGCGCCGTGCTGAGCCAGTCCCGGAGGTGGTCATCCCAGGCTCCGGCGGCGATGTTCTGCGGGGCGAATTCGGGCTGCTCATCGAACGCGGCCGCCCAGTCCCAGGGCTCCCAGGCAATGAGGAGCGCCGCGCCTCGAGTGCGCGCCGCCTCGGCGTACGCGGCGGGGAAGTCAGGCTGTTGCACAAAGTCGACGTACGTCGACAGCATGTCGTTCGTCGTCCCGAACGCGGCCTCCTCGGCCTCCATGGTGGCGAGGTCGTGCGAGGCCCAGCCCAGGATGAGGTCCGTGTCCGGGTCGCGGAGGTCGGTGGTGGTGCGCGTGGCTGGGGTTGGCGAGGCCGATGCCGCCGCGGGCTGGAGCGAGAGGGCCAGAGCGAGCGTCACCAGCCCTCCGAGAGCGCGGGCGGTGAAGGGGAATGGTCGGGGCATGGTGTAACTCCTCGGGGGATCAGGCCTGTCGAGTGACGGCATGCCCAGCGTGACGAGGCCCTGCGGGGGCGTCAAGAACGGGCGCCAAGACTAAGGTGGGAGACCATGAGTACTCATCCTCGTTCGGCCTCGCCCAAGGCGTACCAAGCGGTCCTCGACGCGATCGAGGCCGACCTGCGCGCCGGACGCCTGCGGGTCGGTGAGCAGCTGCCGGGCGAACGCGCGCTCGCCGAGCAGCACGGCATCTCCCGCGCCTCGGTGCGGGACGCGATCCGGATTCTGGATGTCATGGGAGTGGTGCGCACGTCCACGGGCTCCGGGCCGAAGGCCGGCGCCGTGCTGATTTCCGAGCCCGCCGCGGGGATTTCCACGGCGCTGCGCATGCACGTGGCCTCGGCGTCGCTGGGCGTGGAAGACATCGTGCAAACGCGCATCCTCTTGGAAACGTGGGCGGCCCGCGCCGCGAGTGAGCTCGCTGCGGAGCCGGTCGCCGGGGCGGAGGGCATCCTGGCTGAGGCGGCCCGTCTGGTGGAGGGGATGGAGGACGACGGCGTCGGCCGCCAAGAGTTCCACGACCTCGATGCCCGGTTCCACGTGGTCCTGGCCTCTTTGTCCGGCAATGCGGTCATCACGGCCATGATGGAGTCGCTGCGCCTGTCCATCCGGGATTACGTCTCCGAGGCCATGTCCTCACGCGGCGAGTGGGACTCCGTCGCGTCAGTGCTTAAGGAGCAGCATCGGCGCATCTTGGCGGCCGTGGCGGAGCGCCGCGGCGACGATGCGGCCGAGCTATTGCGCGAGCACATCGAGTGGTTCCACCGGGAGGTCGGCTAACCTCTTGTGTCATCGGATTGACACAAGTTCGGCGGCCCGTCAGGATGAGCACAGCGCTTGTATTGCCAAGGTGATACAAGCGCTCCGAGTCATCGACCACTGAGGAGCCGGACGTGTTTTCACCCCTGGTCATTATCGCCGGCGGCGTGCTGTTGCTGGTGTTGCTGGTGGCCATCCTCCGCGGCTTGGTGTCCCGGCAAACGCCGCGGCTGACGGACCTCATTGAGCCGAGCTGGCGGGCCAGCCACGGGCACCGCCCCGAGCTCCTGCGCCACGTGCGCCGCAGATTCATCGGGCTCATCGTGGTGGCCGTCCTCGCCGCGGCCTCCTGCCTGATCTGGCAAGCGGCCGCGCCGCGCCTCGGCGGGCTGCCCGTCGTCGTCCTGCCGGTCATGGTGTGGCTGGCCGTTATGGTGGCCTGGTCCGCGTGGCCGTGGCCGGCACCGGATGCGGATTCGGCCGTGACGCACGCGGCCACCGCGGAGGCGGCAGCAACGTCACCCTCCGCCCCGCCGCAGACCCACGCGGACCTGCTGCACCGGGGGTGGACCACGTTCGGCCCCAAGTGGTCCTTCCTGTTCCCCGGGGCGTTGCTGGCCCTGCTGGTGTTCGGTCTGACTGCGGCGGGCCTCACGTCCGTCGAGGACGAGTCCGGCCGCCTCCGCCAGCTCGGGTATCGCTCCTTTGGCGGTGCGGAGCTGGACGAATCCGGACTGGTCACCCAGGTACTGCAGAGCGTCGGCGCCACCGGGCCGTACCCGGGCTGGTACTACGGCGTGGTGATTCTGGCGCTCGCGTTCGCTGCCGCCGCTGCCTCCCTGATCGTGCTCTGGCGCAACACCCGCCGGGTGCGCCCCTACGATTACCGACTCTTCCGGTTGGACAACGGCGTCCGCGCCGCCGTGGCCTACACCGTGGCCACGCTCTCCGCCGCGTTCATCTCCGCGCAGGCCGCCGTGGTGGCGCTCATGACCGCCACGGCGCAGTTCTCCGCGGCGCAGCGCACGCGCTTCGTCGTCGGCCAGCCCATCGACGCGGCCAACCTGACGTTTGACCCCCAATTTCTCACCGCCGCCATCATGATGCTCGCCATCGCCGTGGTGCTGACCGTGGTCGCCGTGCTGCTGGCGGCGTCCTGTGTGCGGCGCATGCGGCAGGCGTTCGGGACGGCGGCACCGCAGCCGCGGGATCACGCATGATCACGGTCTCCCGCGAGAGCCCGCTGGGCCCGGCGGAGCAAATCCGCAGCCAGCTCGAGGCCCTCATCCGCGCCGGCGCTCTGGCGGCCGACGCCCGTTTGCCGAGCGTTCGCCAGCTCTCCGCCGACCTGCGCGTGGCGCCCGGAACGGTGGCTCGGGCGTACAAGGAACTCGAGGACGCCGGGTTGGTGCGCGCCGCCCGCGCCGCGGGCACGCGCGTCAATCCCGGGTACGACGCCGGCGCGCTCGGTTGGGTAGAGGCGGACCGCCTGGTGCGGGCCGCACGGGGCCAGGGACTGGGTCTAGCCGAGGTGCAGGGCCTCGTGGCCGCGGCCTGGGCGGCGCAGGAAGCGGACCACCGGCCGGCGGGCGGGTCCTAGGCCGCGGGCTTGGCCACGCGGGCCACCAGCTCGTCCATCATCTGCCCGCTGGGATACTGCTTGCCGAATAGCGTGGCGCCCTCGTCCGTGAGCAGAACGGTGCTGGCGCGCCATTCGAGGGCGTCGCCCTGATCGGCGAACCCTCCGGCGTACATGCGGGCGATGACGATCCGGGCCTGATCCGGTTCCGTGCCCTCCACGGTGTCCGCCGCGACGGTCAGCTGCGCGTGGCTGCCCAACAGGTCGATCGCCGGGTCCAGCAGGCGCACGTGCATCATCCCGTCGTGCCCGGAGAGGATCACGTCCCCGGTGAACGCGAGGGTGCCCGTGGCGAGGTCCTCGGCCAGATCTACGCGATGCACGCCGAAGGAGAAGCCGCCGTCGTCCGTCGTGAGCGCGCCGCTGCGGGCCGTAATGGATCCGTCCGCGATGGAACCGACGTAATCCACGAAGCTCTTCTTGATGCCCCAGGCCAGGCCGTGGGGTTGCGAGGGAAGTGGTGTATCCGGCATGGACACCATCATAGGGGTGGGCGCGTGCGCACCGCTCCGGCGCAGGCCAGCATGACGCAGCCGATCGCCACGAGGTCCACCCACACCAGCGCCTGGCCCAACACCACGAACGCGGTGAGCGCCGCCATCGCGGGGGAGAGGCAGGTCAGCATGGCAAAGGTCGACGCAGGCATCAGCCGGAGCACGTGGGTTTCGATGCCGTAGGGAATGGCCGAGGAGAGCAGAGCGATCCCGACGCCCACGGCGATGACCCACGGGTTGAGCAGTTCGGTGCCGCCCGTGGCGATCCCGAAGGGCGCGGCCACCGCGGTGCCCGCGCACATGGCCAGCGCCAGCCCGGCGACGCCGGGGAAGTGCCGCCCGGCCTCCCGGTTCATCAGGATGAACCCGGCCCAACAGGCGGCGGCGCCGAGCGCGAAGAGCACGCCCACCGGGTCGAGCCCGCCGGCGGAGAATCCGTCCCGCCCCAGCAGCACGATCCCCGTGAAGGCGAGCGCGGCCCAGAGCGCGCCGACCCACCGCCGGCCAGCGATCACGGACAGGGCCAGCGGGCCGAGGGCCTCGATCGTCACGGCGACACCCTGCGGGATGCGATTGAACGCCTCGTAGATCATGAGGTTCATGCCGGACATGGTGATGCCCAGCCCAATAATGGTGCGCCACTGGGATGGGCCCAGCCGGGCGATCGAGGGGCGGAGGATGGCGACCATGATCACAGCGGAAAACAACAGGCGCATCAGGACCACGCCCTGGGGGCCCACGCGGTCGAACTGGGTGGCACCTAGGGACGCGCCGAGCTGCTGGCCCAGGATGCTGGCCAGCACCAACAGGATGGGGAAAAACGTCGACGACGCCGCGCGCTGGATCACCCAGAAAGCATAGGTGTTTCAGGGCGCGGCGGGCGATTCCTGCCCGTGCGTGGCGTCGGTTCCAACAGGGGTGCGGATGGAGGCGAACACCACGTCAATGGCGGCGCCGATGCGCTGCTGCGATTCCGGCGAATTCCAGTCCCCGCGCACCACGCCCTGGTAGTAGGCGGCCCCGTTGATGAGGTCCAGCACCACCTCGAGGTCCGCGTCGGCGCGCACCTCGCCGCGGTCCTGGGCGGCGCGCAGGGCGTGGAGGACGGAGGTGCGGCGCCGGAGCACGTGACGTTCCCAATAGGAGCGCTGCACGTGCGGATCCCGCAGGCCTTGGATGAGGCGTTGCTTCAGCAGCGATAGCGCGTCCTCGTCGAGCAGCGCCACGCCCGTTTGGTACTCGCTGCGCAGCGTTTCTAGGAGGGTGCCCCGCGGCGAGAGGGCCAGCGGCGCGCGATTCGTGTCCAACGCCGCGACCACCACGTCCCGGCGCCCTGGCCAGCGGCGATAGATGGCGGCCCGGGACACCCCCGATCGCTCCACGAGGTCCCGCATGGAAAAGTCGTCCGCGCGCTCTTGGAGAAGTTCGACGGCGGCGCGGAGGACTTTGGCCTCGATCGTCGCGTCGCGGGGGCGCCCCGGGGCTGGCACTAGCCCACCAGCTTCTGACGCAGGGCCGCGGTGAGCTCGGCATCCAATCCGGCGGCCTCGAGGATGTGCGGCAGACCCCCGTCGCGGTCCAGGTCCTCGAGCATGGCCTCCATGGAATCGGCATGGGCGCCCATCATGGGGTGGTCTGCCGGCGGGAGCTGGTGGCGGGCGATCGCCGAGGACTCCACCGCGGCGTGGTTGCCGCTGGTCAGTCGGCCCATAATGGCCGTCATGGCAGCACCAGTGGCCGCGTAGTCGGCGACGATCGCGTCGCGCTCCGCGCCGAGCACGCTCAGGATGGAAGCCGCGAGCACGCCGGTGCGGTCCTTGCCTGCCGCGCAGTGGAAGAGGACGCCGCCGTCGGTCTCGGCGACGAGGCGCAGCGCGGCGACCACGTCGGTGGCGCGATCCCGCAGGAGCGCGGCGTACCACCGGCCCACGCCCGCGACGCTGTCCGTCTGCCGCATGACCTCGGCCAACGCCTGCGGATCGGCCACGTCCTGGGTGAAGGGCAGGTGGTGGTGACTGATGCCGTGCTCGGCGGAGAGGCGCGCGGTCAGCGCGGGGCCTCCGGTGGCGGCGAGCTCGGCCGGGGAGCGCAAGTCGATCACGGCGCGCAGCCCGCATTCGGCCAAGTCGGCCAGCTCATCGGCGGGGGACAGGGCAATGTCATCGGCCCGCCAGAGCAGGCCGTGTTTCAGGTGTCCGCCCGCCACGGGCGTCCCGCCGAGATCGCGGAGGTTGACCAGGGGTGTGAAGGCGGGCGCCGAGGCCGTGGTGGAGGTCGTGTCAGTCATTAGGAGAGCTTCTTTCGGATCAGGGCGGAGCCGCGGTCGATGAGGGTGACGAGGACGATGATGGACAGCACGATGGCGAACATATGCCCGTAGTCGTACATGCGCATGGCATTGGTCAGTTCGAGGCCGATGCCGCCGGCGCCGACGAGACCGAGCACCGTGGCCCCGCGGACGTTGCCCTCGAACAGCAGCAGCGTGTAGCTCACCAAGAGTGGGGAGGCTTGCGGGAGGACGCCGAAGCGGATGATCTGGCCGCGGGAGGCCCCGGTGGAGCGTAGCGCCTGCAGCGGCGGCTTGGGGACGGCCTCCATGGACTCGGCGTACACCTTGCCGATGGAACCGACGGAGCCCACGATGATGGCGAGCACGCCAGCGAACGGGCCGAGGCCGACGGCGGAGACAAACATCAGGGCAAAGATCAGCTCGGGGATGGAGCGGAGGATGTTGAGCACCATGCGGGTGATCGTGTAGAGCCACTTGGGCGCAATATTGCTGGCCGCGCCGAAGGCGATGACGAGGGACAACAGCGCGCCCAGCAGCGTGCCGATGACCGCCATCTGGAGGGTCTCGATCAACAGCTCAACGATGATGCCGATCTTCTCAAAGTTGGGTGGCCACATCCGCGAGACGTAGTCCGCCATGCGCGGAGCGCCGTCGATCAACTTGGCCAGGCTAAACCCGGCCCCGTTGACGGACCAGAGCAGTACCCCGGCGACTACTACGAGGGAGAGGATCCCAGAGACCCCCGGGGCTTGGAAGGGGCGGGACAGCCGCAGGCGATCCGCTTCGGTCATCTGGTGCGGCCGGGTTTCCGTACCGACGTGCGTCTTAGTGTCCACTGGTGGCCTCGCTATACATGTCCGGGCCGTAAATGTCTGCCACGGCTGCGTCGGTCAGGGAGTCGGCGGCACCCCGCCGGGTGATGCGGCCGCCGTCGAGCGCGATGAAGCGGTCCGCGTAGCGCCGGGCGAGCTCCACCACATGGAGGGAGACCACCACGGGAATCCCGTCCTCGGTGGCGATCTCCCGCAGCAGGGAGAGCACGGACCCCGCGAGCCGCGGGTCCAGCGAGGCCACGGGTTCGTCGGCCAGGATCAGTTGCGGCCGTTGCATGAGCGCCCGGGCAATGGCCACGCGCTGCTGTTGTCCGCCGGAGAGGCTATCGGCGCGCTGCTTGGCCTTGTCCGCCAGCCCCACCCGCTCGAGCAGGGAGAGGGCGCGCTCGCGGTGAGCGCGCGGGAACAGGCCGAGCGATCCGAGCGCGCCGGCGTCGTGCAAACCTCCAGTGAGGACGTTGGTGAGCGCGGACAGCTGGGGCACCAGATTGAAGTGCTGGAAGACGAACCCGATCTGGGCGCGCGCGGCGCGCAGTTCTCGGCCGGAGGCGCGGGTGAGGTCGATCCCCGCGACGGTCAGTTGGGTGGCCGTCACCGGGGCTAGACCCGTGGCCGCCTTCATGAACGTGGACTTGCCGGAGCCGGAGTGGCCCAGCAGGGCCACCACCTCGCCCGGCCGGACATCCAGCGTGAAGTCGGACAGGGCCTGATGCCCGTCCTCGTAGGTGACGGACACGTCCTTGGCGGCGAGGACCGCGGGCGCGAGGCCCAGGTCCTCTGCCGCGGTGCGGCGCGCCGGCGTGCTGGCCGGACGCTGGGTCGAGGGGACGCGGCGGCTCATTAGCGCATGTCCTCGAGGTTGAGGCCGACGGCGTCGGCGGCGTCCAGCAGCGGCTGGAAGGGTTCCAGCCCCGGTTCCAGGATGTATTCGTCGTTGCCGCCCAAGGAGGTTAGGTCCGGGTTGCCGGTGATCGCCTCCGGCAGGTGCTCCAGAAGCGCGGTCCGCGTGGCCTCATCGAGGTTGGGGCTGACGACGACGGCGATGCCCACCGGGATCGGATCCGTCTGGCCGATCGCTTGGAAGTCATCCGGATTGACGGTGCCGGCCTCTCCCAGCATGTCCATGATGGAGGAGCAGGCGACGTCGACTGAGCCGTTGGCGACGGCCAGCAGGGCGGAATCGTGGCCGCCCGCGAACGTCGACTCGTAGTCTTCGCCGTCCGTCAGGCCCGCCTTGGACAGCAGGGCTGCGGGCATGAAGTACCCGGTGGTTGACCCCGGGTCGACGAAGGCCACCTGTGTGCCGGCGACATCCTCAACGGTGTCGATGCCGGACTCCTTCAAGGAGTAGCACGTCGAGGCCGGGTCATCGGAGGCCTTCCACACGACCAGGGGGTCCACGGACCCGTTCTTGATGGCCAATGAGGTGGCGAAGGGGCTCAGGATCGCCACGTCCACGTGGTCCTGGCGCAGTGCCTCCACCACGCCGAGGTAGTCGGCGGGCATCTCTTCCTGTACCGGCCGCTCCGTGGCTTCGCCGATCATGTCCTGAAGCAGCTCGAACTCCTTCAGAATGTTGGGATCGTCCGTCCCAGGCGGCATGGCGAAGACGATGGGTTCTTCGGCCGGGTTCTGAGCGGCTTCCGTGGATCCGCCGCAGGCGGTCAGGCTCAACGCTGCTGCGGCAAGCGTCACGCCGGCGGCGAGGCGGCGCGGGGTGAGTGGGGACATGGCGATGCCTTTCGGTGACGAGTGTGGCGGCCGCGGCTTCCGTGGCGGCGCGGTTCCACTGTGCTGGCCCAAACTTGCCGTCAATTAGGAGAACGCCGGACTCGAAATGAAGCGCACGTAAACACTGGGAGATACCGGTGAGTAGGCGGGGAACTTTGAGTGATCCCGCCCACACTCTTGTCATGGGCCGGCGGAGGTGGTGCTCTGAGAGGACCAAGACCGCAGAGGAGGCCGTTATGAAAATCGCCATCATCGGAGCAGCAGGGCAGGTCGGCCGACGCCTGGCCCGCCGCCTCATCGAGCACGGGGATGACGTCACCGGCCTCTTTCGGCGTCCCGAACAGGCCGAGGTGGTCACCGCCGCCGGGGCCACGCCACACGTCTTCGACCTCACCGTGTCCACGCCAGAGGACCTGGCCCAAGCGCTGCGTGGGCACGACGCCGTCGTGTTCTGTGCCGGCGCCCACGGCACCGGGATGGATCAAACCAGCCTCATCGACGGCAAGGGCGTGGAGAAGGCGATCATCGCGGCCGATGCGGCCATGGTGCGGCGCACGATTCTGGTCTCCGCCATGCCGGAGGCGGCCAGCGGGCGTGAGGTGAGCGAGGACTTCGCCCACTACCTCACAGTGAAGAAGGAAGCGGAGCAGGTGCTGGCCGGCTCGGGGCTGGATTGGTTGATCGTGCGCCCCGGGCACCTCACGGACGACGACGGCAACGGGCGCGTTCGGGCCGGGCTCGCCGAACCGTACGGGCAGATCCAGCGCGACGACGTGGCCGCGTTCCTCCTGGAGGTGCTGCACGAGCCGCGGCTTAGCCGGCACATCATCGAGTTAGTGGACGGGCCGTCAACGATCCCGGAGGCCGTGGACACGCTGGTGGAGCTGTACGGAACGCCGCACCTCTAGCTAGCCCGCGCCCCGTCCCTCCGGCGGCCCGGACCAGCGCTGATGGTCCTCGAGGGGCCATTCGTTGATTCCCGGCCGTTCCTTTCGCTACGTCATCTGCGGCTTCCGTGATCCGCTCCTGTGGGCAGCTCTCTGGCTCAGCAGGTCGCTCGGCTGTGGGGAAATCCCCGGGCTGAGGACCTGTGATGACAGGGGACCAGCCGAGACGAGAGGGTCACGGTGAGGCGGACATTTGTGGCGCACTGAGTGCTGGCCCTAGGCTCACGGTATGTGATGCAGAACACGTTGGGGGCGTGTTCTGCTCCAGTTCACTGACGAACTCGACCGACCAAGGACTTCACTATGACTCTGTATCCTGCCCAGTCACCGCGCCGCAGGGCCCATGCACGACGCCGGTTTGCCGCCGTCGCAGCGACGGCGAGCCTGGCGCTCGCCACCCCCGTCGCCGTCGGACCCGCAGCGGTGGCCGACGCCCAGTTCCCCTCAACGGAGGGAAATACCAACACTGCCAGCCTCATGACTTATGACTCGATGATCGCCGAGCTGGAGAAGATTGAGCAGACGTCCAAGCATGGGGTGGACGTGTTCACGCTGGCCGAGGCAGGAACCGAGTTCACCGTCTCCGAGCAAGGGCGGGACCTCTATGTGGCGACCGTGGGAGACGGGCCGGAGGATGTCTGGCTGCAGGGGCGCATCCACGGCAACGAGCCGTACGGCGGTGAATCGCTGATGGCCCTGCTCAAGCAGCTGGGTTCCAACAACTCCGCCACCTACCAACAACTGCGGCAGGCCTACACGTTCCACATCATTCCGATGTACAACCCAGATGGATCCGAGGCGAACATTCGTCACACTGTCCTCCAGGACGGATCGGAGGAACGGATTGACTTGAATCGGGACTGGATGGAGGGCAAGTTCGCCGCCGTGGAATCGGAAGCGTTCTACGAGTACTGGACCATGGTTGACCCGGACTTTGGCGTGGACATTCACCATCAGGGCTTGAAGACGGAATACGGGACGGGCGACGACGTGACGCTCTCCCTGGGAATCTCCCTCGCGCCGGGAGGGCCCACGCTCCCGACCCTCGCCGGCGGGGAGTATGACGTGCTGACGCGCCAGATGAACGTGCACGTGTTCGACGAGTTGTCCAGGTATGGCTCCATCAACATCGACCGGTATCAGGTCAGCGGTAGCTATGAGATCGATATCCGCGGCGGTGTGGTCTCCGCGATGATGCTCGGCCTGAACCACCGCGGGCTGAACCCGGAGGGGCACTCCAATCCGATGGTGTTTTTCGAGACCAGTGGCAACTCGAGCGACGGCAGCCTAGGACAGAAGGCGCGGGGCAAGTCCATCCAGCAGAACCTGCGCGGACTAGAAGCACTGCTGACCGGCATGGCCTCCGGCGAGGTGCAACAGGAGGACCCGGAGCGCTGGGAAGAGATTCCGCACGCCCCGACCACGGGCTACCTGACCGACGATGGCATCATTCCCGTCGGCTAGCGCGCCAGCGCGGTGCCGCCGTCGAGCGCGGCGCGGATGATCGCGTCCAGCTGGGACAGCACACGCTCCGGGTCCGCCTCGGCATCGATCACCGTCCAGCCTTCCGTTAAGGCGCAGGCGAGGTAGGCGTTGCGGGCGTCTTCGAAGTAGGACAGCGATTCCGAGTCGAGGCCGCGGGCGTCGACGCGTGAGAGCGCGGTCTCCGCGGAGACGTCCAGCAGCACCGTGACGTCCGGATCCCGCAAGCTCCGGCGCAGCCACCGAAGCCCGCGGGCGAGGACTCCATTCGGGTCCAGCCCGCGGGTCTGCCGCGTCACCTCTTGGCACACGAGGTGCCGGTCCATCACCGTCACCGCGCCGTACGACGCCGCCTTCGCGTGCGCGCGCACCACGTTCGCGGCGCGCAGCACCGTCTCCACCCCTTCGGCGAGGGAGGCGGGCAGCGCCAGCCCGGTCCGTGCGCTCCAGCGGCCCAACCAGCTGCGGCCCGATGGATTACTCAGCAGTTGGGCTCCCGGCCCGTGCACGGTGAGGTGGGTGGTCAACCCGCTGGCCGCCGTCGTCTTACCGGATCCGTCGATCCCCACCAGTGCCACTGTGAGCGGGCGTGCGGCCGACTGGCGACGGTCGGGCGCAGCGGCGTGTGGATGCGAGGCGTTGCGGTGGGGTGTGGCGGTGTGCTGGGTGAGCGGCAAGGTTCCTCCCGGGGATGCTCAGTGCCGGTGGTTTTCCGGTCATCTGTAGTTCATCCCACCCAGCCCAGCGGCAGCCGTGGACCGGCTGTGAGCACGCTGTGCTTGGGGACGCGCCGCGGTTTAGAATCGCCGCAGGGCGCACCGTAGGCCGTGACAAGGAAGGGCACAAATGGTGGATGTCACCACCTCGCTGGAGATCGCTAGGCCCCGCGCCGCCGTGGCCGCGTTTGCAATGGATCCCGTCAACGTGCCGCACTGGTACGCCAATATCCGCTCGGTTGAGCGGCTCGGCACGGGTCCCTTCGAGGTCGGTGAGCGGGCCGTGTTTGAGGCCGTCTTCGCCGGGCGGACGCTGCGCTACGTCTACGAGGTGCGCGAGCGCGAGGAGGGCCGGCTGCTCATCATGTCCACGGCGGACGGCCCGTTCCCCATGCGGACGACGTACCGCTTCAGCGACACCGCCGAGGGTGGGACCTTGATGGAGTTGCGTAACGACGGCGAGCCACGGGGATTCTCCCGTATCGCCGCGCCTGCGATGTCCGCGATGATGCGGCGCGAGAACAGGAAGGACCTGCGCCGCCTCCGGGCGCACCTCGAGGCGCAGCCCGAGGACTCGGACGGCCAGCGGCCATCCCGCTAGGCCGTGGCGTGGGGGCCCTCCAAGATGCGCAGGCCCAAGAGCTCCAGATCTTCGGCGGCCAGCTCGGGCCAGCCATGGAGCATGTCCCGCCAGGCGGTGGGGACGGCGCTCGCACCGTGCGCGGCACCGGTGAGGGCACCGGCAATGGCGGCCACCGTGTCCGTGTCGTGACCACCCCGGACCGCGAGGTCCAAGGTCTCGCGCAAGCACGCGCCGTGGTGGACGGCGGACCACGCGCCTTGGAACGCCTCGACCACCCAAGTGTTTTGAGTGAATCGCTCCGGGGTGCTGGCTTCAGCTGCCGCGATGCGCCCTGCCCACACCTCGCGGCGTTCGGCCGGGAGCCAGTGCAACTGTGCCCGCAGGTCGAGGTGCCCGGTCAGGACCGCCCACCGGATGGCAAGGCACCAGAGGGCGCAGGCGTCCGCTGCGTCCTGATCCCAGTGCGTCAGCTGGGATAGGCGCGTGGCTGCGTCCACGAGGGCCGTCTCCTGGCCCGTGCCGAGATAGGCCAGCGCCACCGGTGCGGTCCGCATAAGCGAGCCGTTGCCGCCGGATCGCCCCGTCATCACGTGGGTACGCCGCGAGGACTCCCAGGCCTCGGCGGCGCTGGGAGTGCGCATCCCGCCGAGGACCCGCCGAGTCTGGGTGCCCACCGATGGGGCGTGCAGGTGCCAGTGGTACCACTCGGCGACCACGTGATCGAGGGTTTCGAGGTCTTCGATTCGCCGCCCCTCGGCGAGGGCGCGGGCTAGGGGGATGGCCATGGCGGTGTCGTCGGTCCATTCGCCGGGGGCAACGTTGAACGGGCCGCCGCCGATCATGTCGACCGAGGCGCCGGCACCGAGGGGAGGGCCAGACTCGTATCCCGCGCCGAGGGCGTCTCCTGCCGCGGCGCCGAGGAGCACTCCGCGGGCGCGGTCGCGCTGCCGCCCCTGCGGGGAATCTGGTGGGGCGGTTGTCAGCATCCGGACGGTGGGCATGGGGCCTCCTCGGGCGTGTTGCCGATCACACGTTTCGAGGATAGGTGGCGATGCTGAGCGGCAGCCGAGAGCCTCGGGCGCCGCCAGCGCGGGGCAAGGCCCTAGCGGGCGGCTAGGATCGGCGCATGACCGCCCACATCACCCGCGCTGACTTCGACGATCCCCGCCTCGAAGCGTTTCTCGCGGAGCATCTGCGGGACATGCTGGCCACCTCCCCGGCCGAGAGCGTGCACGCGCTGGACCTGACCAAACTCAACCAGCCGTCCGTGCGCCTGTGGGTGATGTACGAGGCGGAGGTGCTCGCCTGCACCGGCGCCCTCGCCCGGGTTCATGATGAGGGGCCCGGCGCGGGGGACCACGAGGAGCTGAAGAGCATGCGGACCCAGGCTGCCTTACGCGGCCGCGGCTTGGCCCGCCGGATGCTCGAGCACCTCGTGGCGGACGCCCGGGATCGGGGCGTTCAGCGGCTCTCGCTGGAGACCGGCACCGAGGACTATTTCGCCCCGGCCCGCGCCATGTATCGCGCCGCCGGGTTCGTCCCCTGCGCGCCGTTCGGGACCTACACGTTGGACCCGAACAGCGTCTTCATGACCCGCGCCCTCGCGTAGCCCGCGCCTGAACGGCGGGCTATTTGGCGAGGGTCTTGCGGACAATCTCCTCCATGTAGGGTGCGACGACGGTGCTGGTGATCCGCAGGTCGATCACCACGGTGCCGCGTGCGCCGGCGGCGACCCACTCGCGGACCCGGTCCAAGTCCTCGAGCGTCTCCACCACGATTCCGGTGGCGCCCACGCCCTCGCCCAACCGGGCGAAGTTGGCCTCGCCGAGCCGCATGATTGCCTCATCGAGTCCCCGCGCCCCGTACTGGTGCACCTCGGCGCCATAGCAGGCGTCGTTGAACACGATCACCGCGGCGCTCGCCGAGGTCCGCACCACGGATTCGAGGTCCGCGAGCCCCATCAGCCCGCCGCCGTCGCCCGTGACGAGCACATGCGTGGCCTCCGGCGTGGCCACGATCGCGCCGGGGGCGGAGGGAAAACCGAGTCCAATGGATTGCGAATGCGTGCCGACCAAGGTCAGGGCGTCCGGACCCGGGACATCGAAGTAGTAGCTGGACCAGCCGATGAAATGCCCGCCGTCGGAGATGATCTGGCGGTTCTGCGGCAGGATCTGGTTCAGCTCGATCATCGCCGACCGGGGGTCCAGCCGGCCGTCGGCGGCCAAGCCCGTGCCCGCCTCCCGCTCGAAGTTCAGGCGCGAATCCTTGGCGTGGTCGGCGGCGCCGCCCCAGCGCGGGCCCGTGTGGGCAGCGGCGACGGCGCTGGCGATGTGAATCACGCCGTCGCGAGCGTCCGCGCGGACAAAGTCGGTGACCAGGCCGTTGGTGGCCGACTCGGCGATGTCGATCTGCACTACGGAGGTGGCGCCGGCGAACTGATCCCCGAACGCGGTGGTGAACTGATTCAGCCCCGCCCCCACGACGAGGACGACGTCGGCGCTGGCGATCAGCGCGCTGGAGGCCTCCGAGGCGAAGCCGCCGCAGACGCCGAGGTCCCACTCGCGGCCGGCGAAGGTGCCCCGCGCCGGTGCGCTCGTGGCGGTCAGCGCGCCCACGGCGTCGGCCAGATCACCGAGCTCGGCGGCCGCATGCCGGGCGCCGCGCCCGGCCACGATGAGGGGCCGCTCGGCCGCGGACAACAAGGCGGCCACGCGCGCGGCCTCTTGGTGCTCAACGGGCGTCAGCTGGGGCGTGGTGAGCGGTTCGGCCGTGGCGCGCTCACCGGTGAACGGCGCGGCCGCCACGTCGAACGGGATGTTCAGAACCACGGGCAGGCGCCGGGCCTCCGCCAAGGCGAAGGCCTCGCGAGTCACGGAGTAGGCGTCCTCCCCGGTGACGGTCAGGGACAGGGCGCCGCACGCGGTGGCGAGGGCCTTCTGGTTCACGTCCCAGGGGCGCGGACCGGTGCTCGGCTCGGCGCCGACGACGAGCACGAGCGGGATGCGCGCGGCGGCGGCGTCGGCCAACCCGGTCAGCGTGTTGGTGAAACCCGGTCCGTACGTGGTGGTGGCGCAGGCAATCCGGCGGGTCACGCGCTGGTAGGCGTCCGCGGAGGCCACGGTGGCCACCTCATGCCGTACGCCCGTCATCCGCACGCGGCCCGCGCGGGCGAGGGCGTCCGTCAGATAGGCGTTGCCGTTGCCCATGAGGGCGAAGACCTCGTCCGTGTGCTCGGCGATGGCGTCGGCGATGACGGCGGAGACGGTGGACACGGTGGCGGGCGCGGTGGCGCTCATGTGACCTGCTTTCGATTGCGATGGGGTGTGATCGTCCCCACTAGTATGAGCGCTGAGGGTGAGGCCGCGTTAATCCGCCGTCGTCAAGGTGGGTTGACATGCTCGGGGCGATTCATCACGATCCGGAGGTCGCGGCCGCGCTCAGCGCCGCGGGCGCGGACGTCGCGGCGCTGAAGACTGCCTTGTGCGACCGAATCGACGCCGAGGCGGGACTGGATGCGTCTGCACTCGCGGAGTGGGGGATTGACCTCGCGGCCGTCTCCGCGGCGGCCGATCAGGCCTTCGGGGACGGCGCCCTACGCCGGGCGGGCGCGCTGGTGCGGCAGCGGCAGCGGCGCAAGCCGGGCTTGGGCGAGTTGGCGCACGCCACCCTGATGGCCGCCCGGGGCGAGGCCGTCCGGCTCGCCCAGATGCCCATCGGCGGCCGGCACGTGCTGCTGGGGGCTCTGCTCACCAGCGCGCAGACGGCCGAGCTGCTCGAGGACTCAGCCCAGCGCACCCGCTTGCGGCAGGCGCTCGAGGCCCCGGGCGCGAGCTAGCGCCTCCACCGCGCGTACAGCGCGTCGGTCAGGGCTGCGAAGTCCTCGGCCATGGCCGTGTACTGCGGATCGGAGAGCCACTGCACCTGAAGCCCGTCCATGGCCGCAACGAGGAGGCGCGCGATCGACGCGGCCGGCGCCTCAGGCCGCAAATCGCCGTCGTCCACGGCCTGATGCACGGCGTCTTCGAGCAGGCGCCGGGTGGCCGCGTGGTGACGCAGCAGCCACGCGCTGGCGGGGTGAGACTCCGTGACCGCCTCGCGGGAGACGGACGCGTAGAGCCGGACCATGGTGGGTTGGGCCTCGTTGTGGCGGGCCAGATCCACGAACGCGCGGATGAGGTCCCACCCGCGCAGCGAGCCGCCGAGGTTGGTCTGCAGGCTGTCCCGCTCGTCGCGCCGATCCAAAACCGCGCCCAGCAGGTCATCCTTGGTGGGGAAATGGTGAACCAACCCCGTCTGGCTGATGCCCGCGGCGCGGGCGATCATGCTCATGGAGACGCCGCGGTAGCCGTCCTCGGAGAAGAGCTCCTCCGCGGCGTCCAGAATTTCCGTGCGCCGTGCCGCCGAGTCGGCGCCCCGGGGGCGTCCGCTACTGCGCTGGGGGTGCCGGGGTGTCATCGCTGACTACCTCCCTCGCCTGATGCCGTGACCGCGGGGCGGTTCCGCCCGTGCCCCCACCCTAGCCAATCGGTGCACAGGCTCAACCGTGCCTAGTTGCCGGGCGCGCCCGACGGCGGCTCGCCGCCGCCCGGTCCGCCGCCTGGTCCTCCGCCACCGGGGGCACCGCCGCTGGCCATGCCGCCGCTCGGCTCGGTGGACGTGTCGATGGCCGCGGTCAGCGTGGCGCTATAGCCCGACTCCACATCACCGCTGACCGCGGCCATCTGCAAGGCGCCGCCGTCGTCCCCGAAGACTGTGTCGCTCGTCAGGGAGATGGCGGCCAAGTTTGCCACGGAGGACTCATAGCCGCTCGTGGCGTAGACGGCGGAGCTCGCATTCTGCGGCAGGGCCAGCTGGGAAATGGCGATCGCGTTCGCCGAATCCGTGATGGAGGATTGATCCGGATAGACCTCGAAGTGAATGTGCGGCCACCGCCCGCTGTAGCAGCCGGGGAAGACGGTGGTGAACCGGACGCGACCCTGCTCATCGGCAATCTGGACACCGCGCAGGAAGTTCTCGTCCTCGATGCCCTCCGTGTACATCGAGTATCGGCCCTGGTCATCGCAGTGCCAGGCGTAGACGGCCGCCCCGGCGAAGCCAGCGCCCCCATTGACCAAGTCGAGGATCGTCAGGTCCACGGTCAGCGGGATGCCCGTGGCGGTTCCCGAGGCGTCGCCGAAGCTGGAGGTGATGTCGCTGCGGACGATGCCGGACTCCTCGAGGACATCCGGCCCGTTGGAGCCGTCGCCGGGGTAGGGGCCGGCCGTCTCATCCGGGATCTCCTCGAGCCCGGACGCGGTGGCGGACGCCGTGGCGGAGGCGGACGCCGAACCCGAGGCCGAGGCGGACGAGCTCCCGCCAGCACCGCACGCCGAGAGCCTCAGCCCGGCCGCGCCCAGCCCTAACACGGACAGCATCTTGCGGCGCTCCAGGAGGGTGCCGACGTCGAACCCCAACCCTTGATCCTCGAGGTCCTCGTCGGGGCGGGCGAATCGGCGCGAGCCGACCCATTTGAATGACGGTTTGCCGTCCATGGCGGTCCTTTCGTGGAAGCGGTACAGCTCGAGCCTAGGCACGTGGTGTGTGCGGGGGATATGGCACGCCTATGGGCTGGCTGTGAAGCGCCTGCATCGGACCTCGGCACCGCCACGCGGCAGGCCCGCGCCGAGGCGAACCTCGGCGCGGGCCTGAAGTGCGGTCGCGACCCGCGCCAGCGGGCGGGCCGGTTTAGGAGGAAACGTCCTCGAGCACCCGGGCCTCGGTGCGGGTCCGACGGCGCTCGGCGGCGTGCTTGAGCCCGGCATAGACCAGGGCGACCGCCAGGAGGGCGTACATAATGATCGTGGCCGGAGAGCCGATCAGCGCGCCCACGTCCCCCTCGGAGATCGTCAGTGCATTGCGCAGGTTGGTCTCCGCTAGCGGTCCCAAGATGACCGCGATCAGCACCGGCGCTACCGGGAAGTTGTAGCGGCGCATGAAGAAGCCGAGGATGCCGATCGCCAGCAGGAACCACAGGTCGATGATCGAGGAACTCACGGCGTAGACGCCCAGCATGGACAGCACCGTGATGCCCGCGTACAGGTATTGACGGGGGATCAGCAGGAGCTTGGCCCACACGCCAGCGAACTGCATGTTGATGATCAGCAGGATGACCAAGCCGATGAAGAACGACGCCAAGAGGGTCCAGACGAGGTCGCCGGAGCGCTCGAAGAGCAGCGGACCGGGCTGCATGCCGTACTGCTGGAACGCGGCCATCATCAGCGCCGCCGTCGCCGAAATCGGCAGGCCCAGGGAGAGCAAGGCACCCATCGCCATGCCGGCGGTCGAATTGCCTGCGGCTTCCGGGGCGGCCACGCCGTTGATCGAACCGGTGGTGCCAAACTCCGTGTCCCCGCGGCGGGCGGCCAGGCGCTTCTCCGTGCCGTAGGCCAAGAACGTGGGGATCTCCGCACCGCCTGCCGGAATGACACCGAACGGCACACCGAAGGCGGTGCCGCGCAGCCACGCCGGCAGGGCCTTGCGGAAGTCCGCGCGGCTGAGCAGCACCCGGCCGCTCGCCGGGATGCGTGCCGCGTTCGGATCGCGGTGGATGCGGGAGGCCACGTGGAGCACTTCGCCGAGGGCCAGCAGCCCGACGGTGATGACAATGATGGAGAGGCCATCAAAGAGCTGCTGGGATCCCATGGTGAAACGCGAGGTACCCGACTGCCCGTCGATGCCGATCAAGGCCAGGACCAATCCGATGCCGAGTGCGTTGAGGCCCTTGATGATCGATTCGGACACCACCGAGGAGATGGCCACGAACGCGAAGACCGCCAGGGCGAAGTACTCGGCTGGGCCGAACGCGGTGGCCATCTTGACCAGATACGGGGCGAAGAAGACCACCAGCGTGGTGGCGATGAGGCCGCCGATGAAGGCGCCCATGGCCGCCGTCGCGAGGGCTCGCGCGGCCTGGCCGGACTTGGCCAGCCGGTGCCCCTCAAAGGTGGTGGCGATGGCCGATCCGGCGCCGGGGGTGTTCAACAGGATGCCGGCCGTCGAGTCGCCGAACATGCCGCCGAAGTAGATTCCGGCGAACATAATGAAGGCCGCCGTCGGGTCCAAACTGAAGGTGACCGGTAGCAGCAGGGCCACGGCCATGGAGGAGCCGAAGCCGGGCAGGACGCCGACGGCGGTGCCGAGCAGCGCGCCGATGAGCACCCACAGTAGGTTCGCGAGCGTGAAGGCGCCGGCGAAACCTTCCATTAAGAAGGACAGCTGTTCCATGTTAGAGCGCCCCCTCCAGGAAGCCGTTGGGCAACACGAGGCCCAGCCCCACGTTGAAGGCCAAGTACGTGATGGCGGAAAATGCCAGTGCCACGCCGACGTCGAACACGGGCCGCGCGCTGCCGAAGGCCTTGCAGATCACCCAGAACAGGCCGGCGGCCGCGATGATCCAGCCGAGTACCGGCAGCGTGAGGATGAAGACGGCGATTCCGCCGACGACCCAGGCGATGGTCTTCCAATCCGAGTAAGCGCGGATGCGGCCGCCGGTGCGGGGGCGCTGGCCGGGCTTGCCGAGGACCGTGGCGCGCTCCGTGTCGCCGATTTCGGCGAGCATGTCCACGGAAAAGTCGTGGCTCCGCGGGTCGGCGCCCTGCGGAAAGCGGCGAGTGCGCAGCACGGAGATCGCGTGCAGCACGCCGAGGACGTAGAGCAACACGTACACGATCGTCGGGAAGAACTGCGGCCCCGGGATCGTGTCCCCCATGACGTCCATGGTGACGGTGCCATAGGCCAGAGCGGTGGCCAGGGCCAGGATCAGTGCGGAGACGATCAGCTCGCTCCGGCCGGAGAAGAAGCCCGTGATCCGCACGGCCTCGGCATCCTGCAGGCGCTTGATGCGCTCGTCCTCCGCGCGGGCGGCATCCTCACGCGTCGTGAGGTCATTCTCAACGCTCACAGTCCCAGTCCTTCCACGAGTTCCTTGGTGGTGACAATCTCTTCGGCGAGGAAGGCCTCAAACTCTTCGCCGACCATGAAGCTGTCCGTCCAGTTGTTGCGCTCGACGGCGTCCTTCCAGTGGTCCGTGGCGTGGAACTCGGTGACGATGTCCACGAGTTCGGCCTTTTCCTCCTCCGTGATGCCGGGAGCGGCCACGTAGCCGCGCCAGTTGGCCATCGCCGCGTCGACGCCGGCCTCCTTGAAGGTGGGCACGTCGACGCCGGGGAGGCGCTCCTCCGAGGAAATGGCGAGGGCGCGCAGCGTGCCCTTCTCAATCTGGTCGGAGAGCTCGTTGTAGCCGGACACGGAGGCCGCGGTGGTGCCGGACATGACGGAGGTGATGGCCTCTCCGCCACCGGAATACGGAATGTAGTTCACGTCCTGCGGGTCGATGCCCACGTCCTCGGCCGCCATGCCCATGAGCAGGTGATCGATGCCGCCGAGGGAGCCGCCACCGATGGCGGTGCCGCCCGGATCCTGCTTCCAGGCGTCCACAAAGTCCTGCAGGGTCTCAAACTCAGAGTCGGCGGGCACCACGATCACCGAGTAGTCGTCGGAGAGCCGGGCGATGGGCTCCACGTCCTCCAGCGTGGTCTGCGAATTGGCCAGCTCGATGGCGCCAATCATGACGCCTCCGGTGACCATGAGCATGTCCGAGCGTCCTTCCATTTGGGCAAATTGCCCGAGCCCGATGGTGCCGCCGGCACCGGGCACGTTGACCACCTGGACGTTGTTACTGATGCCGTCCGATTTGATGGCCTGCAGGGCTTCGCGGGCGAAGCCGTCCCATCCGCCGCCGGGGGAGGCCGGGGCCATGAGGACCAGCTTGGACCGCGCCGTGGACTCTCCGCCGGCGCTGGCGGAGGCGATGAGCGCGGTAGCCGTCACGGCAGCAACGGCCACGCCCAAGACGATGCGCGTCGTTTTCTTCTGTGGCATGACTCTTCCGTAGGGTGTCTCGAATGATGGTGGAAGCCGGTGTGTGACCGGCTACGTCACCACCAAGATCGCATCAAAGTGATGCGCGCCACAGCGAAAATCCGGTTGCGGTCATACTGGTCACAAGAAAAACGCGCCGCTTGCCAGCAGAGGAGGGCCATGCCGCACCGCGAACCGCCGCTGCGCCACCGCCTGCGCACCCGGCTGGCGAGCCTGCAGGTGGGGATCGTGTTGGTGCTGGTCCTCGGCGTGGCCGCCGTCGTCATGGCGTTCGAGGATCAGCGGATCCAAGACGCCGCCTATGACCGGGCGCGCACCGTGGCCCTCGAGGTCGCGGACGAGCCGGACGTGATCGAGGCGCTGAACACGTCCCGCGCCGTGGACACCATTGCGCCGTTGGCCCGGCTGGCCCAAGAGTCCTCCGGCGTCGATTACGTCGTCGTCGTGGGTCTGGACGATATCCGCGTGGCCCACCCGGACGAGGATCGAATCGGCGAGCCGGTCTCCACGGACCACTCGCTGATTCGCGAAGGCGAATCCTTCCGCGGCGTCGAGCGCGGCACGCTCGGGGTGACGTTGCGCGTGAAGGAGCCGATTTACGACGGCGAGACGGTCGTGGGCACCATTTCGGTCGGCATCCTGCAGTCGAAGGTGCGCGCCAACCTGGCGGGGGTGGTTTGGTCCTTTGCCCCGTGGGTCATCGGTGCGGCCACCGCGGGGACGTTGCTGAGCCTCGCCGTCGCGCGGTCCATTCGCCGCCGGATCTATGGTGTCGAGCCAGATGAGGTGGCTGCGCTGCTGCAGTCGCAGAACGCGCTGCTGTATTCGGTGCGCGACGGCGTGGTGGGCGTGGACTCGGGCGGCACCATCTCGCTGCTCAACGCGGAGGCCAAGCGGCTCCTCGGCGTGGGCGATGAGGCCCTCGGTGCCCCCGCAAGTCAGGTTCTGACTCCCTTGCTCGGTGCGGAGACGGTGGCCCCCGCCAGCGACCGCGCGGGCGGCGAGGGCGCGGCCGAGCTCGGTCCCGCGACCCAGGTGTTGGTGGGGGAGCGGGTCCTCGTGGTCCAGCGCCGCGCGGCCGGTGCCGCCGCGGAGGACGCACCCGGTGGCCACGGCTCGGCGGGTTACACGTTGACGCTGCAGGACCGCACGGAGGTGGAGGCCACGCTGCGCGAGCTGGCGGGACAGCGCTCCCTCGCCGACGCGCTGCGGTCCCAAACGCACGAGTTTTCCAATCGCCTGCACGTGCTCTCCGGGTATCTCTCAGTCGGCGCCGTGGATGAGGCCGCCGCCTATGTGCGTCGAATCGCCCCGGCCGTGCAGCCGGACCTAAGCGGATCGACGGGCAGCACGGCGGGTTCCGGCGTCGTCTCCGAGCCGGCCTTGGCCGGCATCTTGGCGGCCAACGCGGCGGTCGCGCGGGAAGCTGGTGTGGAATTCGAAGTCGATCCCGGATCGGCGACGCCGCGCGGCTGGGAGGCCGACGACGACGCTGCGACCGTGCTGGCTAACCTGATCACCAACGCGCTGGAGGCCGCTGGCGACGGCGGCCGGGTGCGCGTGCTGGTTCGCGTGACGGACGGGGCGTACCACGTCCGCGTTGAGGATTCCGGGCCCGGGGTGGCGCCCGAGTACGCTGAACACATCTTTGAGCGCGGCGTGAGCACCAAGGCCGGTAGCGAGCCGCGAGGCATCGGGCTCGCGCTCGTGGCGCGCATCGTTGAACGCCGGGGCGGCACGGTGCAGGTCGGCCGGGCGGACCGCGAGCCAGCGGGGCGCGCAACCGCGCTCGCAACCACGACCCCGCTCGGCGGGGCTCGCTTTGACATTCAGTGGCCGCTGACGGAGGAAGGCACCCGATGAGCGCGGAGATCCGCACGCTGATCGTCGACGATGACGTGGACGTCGTGCGCATGCACGAACTCTTGGTGCGCTCCCTCGACGGGTTCGAGGTGGCCGGCACGGCCCCGCGGATCGCGGAGGCGGCGCGGGCCCTGGAGGCCGGTGGAGTCGATCTCGTCCTGCTGGACGTGCACCTGCCGGACGGCAGCGGCGTCGATTTGCTCACCCAGCTCCGCGCCCGCTTCCCCCACGTGGGCGTCATCATGATCACGGCCGCGGCGGAGGCGGACACGGTCCGCGCGGCCATCGGGCGAGGAGTCGACGGGTACCTCGTCAAGCCGTTTACCGTCGACGATTTCCGACGCCGGCTGGTTGCCTTCCGCGCCGAACGCGCCCAGCGCCCGGACCGCCTTTCCCAGGACGCCATCGACGCGCTGATCAGCGGCACGGGACCGGCTCCCCGGACCGGGCCGCTGCCGGCAGCCGCCGCGCTGCCGAAGGGTTTCGCGCAACCGACGTATGACCTCGTGGCCGCGGCCGTGCGGGAGGCTCGCGAGGACGTCTCCGCCACCCACATCGCCTCAACGTGCGGGATCTCCCGGGTCAGCGCGCGGCGCTACTTGGACCTGTTGGAACGCCGCGGCGTCGTCGAGCTGCGCCCCAAGTACGGCTCGGCTGGCCGGCCGGAGCACCGCTACCGTTGGATCTAGCCTGGCGGTATCAGCCGTGCGGAGCACGGGCGCCCCACGCCGATTTTGGGCGCGCTGATAAGCTGGGAACAGACTTTCCGCGTCGACTGACGCGCGTAGATGGCGAGGAACTCGCCGGCATTCACTGAAAATCCAATAAAGGATGAGATGACAAAACGTCACACCCGTAAAACCCCGCCCCCACTGAAGAAGGGCGCGCTGCGCTGGGTCGCACTCGGCGGTCTCGGCGAAATCGGCCGCAACATGATGGTCTTCGAGTACGGCGGCAAGCTGCTGATCGTGGACTGCGGCGTCCTGTTCCCGGAGGACGAGCACCCCGGCGTGGACCTGATCCTGCCGGACTTCAGCTACCTGCGTGGCCGCTGGAAGGACGTCGTCGGGCTGGTGCTCACGCATGGGCACGAGGACCACATCGGCGGTGTCCCGTACCTGCTGAAGGAACACCGCGAGATCCCGATCTACTCGGCCAAGCTGACTCTCGCGTTTGTGAAGTCCAAGCTGACCGAGCACCGGATCAACAACGCCAAGCTCAATCAGGTCAAGGAAGGGGACAAGCGCAAGCTCGGCCCGTTCGACCTCGAGTTCCTGGCCGTGAACCACTCCATCCCGGACGGGCTGGCCGTGTCCATCAAAACCCCGGCGGGCTCCGCCCTGGCCACGGGCGACTTCAAGATGGACCAGTTCCCGCTGGACCGCCGCATCACCGACTTGGCCGGCTTTGCGCGGCTGGGTGAGGAAGGCGTGGACCTGTTCCTGCCGGACTCCACCAACGCCGAGGTCCCCGGCTTCATGGCGGCAGAGGCGGACCTGGTGCCCGCCATCGACACCGTGATCCGCACGGCCCCGCGCCGCGTCATCGTCTCCTCCTTCGCCTCCCACGTGCACCGCATCCAGCAGGTGATCGACGTGGCCCACAAGTACGGCCGCAAGGTGGCCTTCCTGGGCCGCTCCATGGTGCGCAACATGGGCCTGGCCAAGGAACTGGGCTACCTGAACATTCCTAAGGGCGTGTTGGTGGACTTCAAGGAAGTCGACAAGATGCCGCCGAAGAAGGTCGTCGTCATCTGCACCGGCTCTCAGGGTGAGCCGATGGCCGCGCTGGCGCGCATGGCCAACCAGGATCACGTCATCGACCTCGTGGAAAATGACACGGTGCTACTGGCGTCCTCGCTGGTCCCGGGTAACGAGACCTCGATCTACCGCCTGATCAATGACCTGACCAAGCTCGGCGCCAACGTGGTGCACAAGGGCAACGCCAAGGTTCACGTCTCCGGCCACGCCTCCGCCGGCGAGCTGGTGTACTGCTACAACCTGGTGCGGCCCAAGAACGTGGTCCCGGTCCACGGCGAGCACCGCCACCTGAAGGCCAATGCTGAGCTGGCCGTCCGCACGGGTGTCGAGCCGCGCAACGCGCTGGTCATCGAGGACGGCGTGACCGTTGACCTGGAAAACGGCGTGGCCCGGGTTTCCGGTTCGGTCCCCGCGTCCTACGTCTACGTGGAGAACAACGTCGCCGGCGCGGCCACGGACGAGGAGCTCGCCCACCGCGTGCGCTTGGCCGAGGACGGCGCCGTGACGGTGCTGGCCATCGTGGACCCGGAGACGGGCGAGATGGAGGACGAGCCGGAGTTCTTCCCGGTGGGCTTCGACCTGACGGATGCCCAGATCGACAAGGCGATCGGCATCGTCGAAAAGGCCATCGCCCGGCTGGACGAGAAGACCGGCCCGGAGGCGGAGAAGCAGATCGCCAAGGCGCTGGTGCGCTGGGCGGACCGCGCGATTCGCCGCCGCCCGCACTTCACGGTCATCACGGTGGACGCCTAAAGGGCCCCACTCGCCTGAGCATGCACGACGGCGCCCGTCCCGGGTTCGGGGCGGGCGCCGTCGTCGCTGGTGGGTGCGTTAGGCCGCGGGCTCGAGAGCGCTGAGGCAGGCGGCGAGACGATCGAGCAGAAGCTCTGCCTCGGCGCGTTCCAGCACCATCGGGGGGCGCATCTTCAACACGTTGTCCTCGCGGCCAATCTTGCTGATCAGCACGCCGGCCTCCCGCATCCGTTCGGTGAGGGCGCGGGCGGCCTCGGGAGCGGCGGAGCCGTCGGGGCGGACGAGGGTGAGCCCGAAGAAGAGCCCCTGACCACGCACGGAGGCGACCGCTGGATATTCACGCGCCAGCTGTTCCAGCCGCGCGGCGATGAACTCCCCGTTCTGGCGGGCCCGCGGCCGCAACTGTTCCGCGTCCATGACGCGCAGGACGGCGTGCGCGGCCGCCGAGGAGACCGGGCTGCCGGCAAAGGTATTGAAGTACATGTTGCGGCGGCCGAATTCGTCCAGCAGTTCGGCGGTGGTGACCACGCCGCCGACCGGATGCCCGTTGCCCATGGGCTTGCCGAGGGTGACCAGCTCCGGGGAGAGGTCAAAGAGCTCGTGCCCCCACATGACGTCCCCCAGGCGGCCGAAGCCGGATTGGACCTCATCGGCGACGACCAGCCCGCCCGCGGCCCGGACCCGAGCGGCAAGCCCCTCGACGTAACCCTGCGGCGGGCGGAGGAGTCCCTCGGTGGAAAAGAGGGGGTCGAAGAGCACGGCTGAGAGGCCGTGCCCGGCCGCTTGCAGGGACGCGATGGCCTGATCGGCTTCCTGCAAGGCGCTCGCGCACAACACCGAGGCCTCGGCGTCGGTGAGGCCGGCGGCGTCGGGAATGCGCAGGGCGCGCACGTGGTCGCCGAGGGGCTCGGCCACCGTGAGCCCGGTGGTGAGCTGTGCCAGCGAGGTGGTGTTGCCGTGATAGCTGAAATCGGAGACGAGGACCCCGGTGTGTCCGGTGTGCTGGCGCGCGACGCGCAGGGCCAGCTCGTTGGCCTCGGATCCGCTGTTGACGAGGAAAAGCCGGTCCAGGGGGTCGGCAAAGGTCTCCAGTAGCGCCTCGGCGTAGTCGACGACGACGTGGTTCAGGTACCGCGTGTGCAGGTTGAGCGTGCGCAGTTGCCGGTTCACCGCGTCCGCGACCGCGGGGTGGGCGTGGCCGACGTGGGGGACGTTGTTATACGCGTCGAGGTACGTGCGCCCGGTGGCGTCGGTGAGCCAGACGCCCTCTCCGCGCACCAATTCGAGAGGCTCACGGTAAAAGAGCGGGGAGTGTTCGCCCAAGGTGGCGTAGCGGCGGGTGAGCAGGTCTGCGGTGGAGTGGGGGCTCATGCTGGTCCTTGAGGTCGGTGGCCGGGGGTGCTCGCCAGTCCGCTGACCAGGCAGCGGATGGCGTCCACCTGGGCCGGCACGGTGTGCGGGTGGGTCGCGGTGCGCGCCGCGGAGGCGCGTAGTGCTCCGGAGACGGCGGTGGTCAGGGCATCGAGGTCTGCCCCGGTGGGCAGGTCGGTGGCTGCGAGATCTTCCCGGATCAGGGACTCGAAGGCGGCCGACGTCCCGCCCGTGACGTCCGCTAGGACGGGGAGGGCATCCGCCGTCGTCTTCCCGTAGAAGCGCCCCGAGGCGGTGGCCGTGCGTTCCACGAGCGCCCGGGCGAGCGCCGCAATGCGGTCCGGGGCGCCCGACTCCTGCTCGCGCAACGCGCGCCCCGCCTCCTCGACTTCCTCCGCGACCCGGAGATAGACGGCGCGTACGATCTCCTCGCGTCCGCCGGGGAAGTGCGCGTAGAGCGTGCCGCGGGCGAGTCCGGCGCGGCGGCTGAGCTCTTCGAGGGCCGTCGCGGCGTACCCGCCGTCGCTCAAGGCCTCTGCGGCGGCGTCCAGGATGTCGCTCCGGGTCCGGACGCGATTGCGCTCGCGTAGCGGCAGGCGACGGGTCTCGGCGGTCATGGTGCTCCTGAATCGGGGACGGCGGTGGTCTCAGCATAAGCCGAATCCTCCAAAAATTGAACAGTAATGTTCAGTTGACTTACTTGATGTTCAAGTTTAGGTTAGGGGTGATCTGCGGCACACCAGCAAGGATGACCATGAAATTGCCAGAGGCTACCGAACTCGTCGAACGCACCCTGGGCCGCTACGGCCTCGAGGGGCAGGGGCGGCTTGAGCTCGTCAAGTACCGGGAAAACTACGTCTTCAAGCTGACGTGCCCCACTGCCGCGTTCGCGGTCAGGGTGCACCGGCTGGGGTATCGTAATGCGGCCCAGATCCGCACGGAGATGGCCTACTTGCATGCACTGGCCGAGCGCGGCCTGCCCGTTCCGCGGGTGGTGCCTACGCGGGAGGGTGAGTTGCTCTGTGCGGCGTCATGGCAGGGGGAGACCGTCTACGTGGACGTCCTGGACTGGGTGGAGGGAGCTATGCCGCTGGGCGACATCGCGCAGGGCTTGGATGGAGCCAGTGCGCTCACGCCGGAGGAGTTCGAATCTCTCGGGGTGCGGCTGGGCCAGTTACACGGTGCCTTGATGGAGTTAGGGAGGTTGCCGGGCTTTGAGCGGCCCGCGTGGGATGCGGCGGGCCTCGTGGGGCCGGCGCCGGTCTGGGGAGACCCGCGGCGCGTGCCGGGACTTTCGCCCGCGGATGAGGCAACGTTGAGCCGTGCTCTGGCGGTCCTCGTGGAGGACCTCGACGCCCTGCCGCGCGGCTCGGAACACTTTGGCGTGATCCACGCTGACCTGACCCCGGAAAACGTGCTGATTTCTGAATCCCGCATGACCCTGATCGACTTCGACGACTTCGGTGAGGGGTGGCACCTCTTCGACCTGGCCACGGTCCTGTTCTTTTATGTGCCTCACCCGCGTTACGAGCAGTATCGGGCGGCCCTCTTTGACGGGTATGCGCAGGCGCGCCCCCTCCCGCCCGGGTTTGCGGACGGCTGGGAAGCGCTGTTGTTGGCGCGCGCGCTGACCTACCTTGGCTGGGCCGGTCAGCGCGCGGGGGACCCGGAGGCTGACTTCATCGCCAACGCCGTGGCTCCCGGCGTCGTCGCGATGGCCCGCGACTACCTCAAGCACCGTGCCGTGCGGTAGCTGCGGGCCCTGATCGGCGGTGCGGTGTGGCGTGCGCCACCACCGCGACCTCGGGTGAAGCACCCAGTTGGCGTTCAGCGTCGGCGTCTCGTATCTTGGTGAGGCACACCTAACCTATTTCCGTAATGCGCGGCGATCGAATTTGCCGCCGAGAGGGATCGATGACTCACCCGCACCCCCGTTTTAAGCTCCTCGGCGCGCTCGCTGCTGCCACCGCCGTCGTTGCTTTGTCCGCCTGCTCCGGCGAGGCGGCCTCCACTGAATCCTCCGCCGAGTCCGCGGAGACGGTGACCATTGAACACGCCTTCGGCGAGACCGAAATCGAGGGCACCCCGGAACGCGTGGCCACGGTGGCCTGGGCGAACCACGAGGTGCCGCTGGCCCTCGGCGTCGTGCCCGTCGGCATGGCCGCCGCCAACTTCGGCGACGACGACGGCGACGGCGTGCTGCCGTGGGTCGAAGAGAAGCTGGAAGAGCTCGGCGCAGAGACCCCGGTGCTGTTCGATGAGGGCGATGGGATCGACTTCGAGGCCGTGGCGGATACGAACCCGGACGTCATCCTCGCCGCCTATTCCGGCCTGGATCAGCAGGCCTATGACACCCTCAGCGAGATCGCGCCCGTGGTGGCGTTTCCCGAGACCGCGTGGGGCACCAACTGGCGGGACATGATCACCTTTAACTCCCTGGGCATGGGGATGGCCGAGGAAGGCGAGCAGCTGATCGCCGATATCGAGGCAGAGATCGACACCAAGGTCTCCGAATACCCGGAGCTGGAGGGTAAGTCGGCCATGTTCCTGACCCACGTCGACGAGTCGGACCTCTCCACCGTGAGCTACTACTCCACCTTGGATCCGCGCGTGCAGTTCTTCGATGACCTCGGCATGGGCTCGCCCGAGTCCGTGGTTCAGGCCAGCGAAGAGAACGGCACCTTCTCCGTGGAGCAGTCTGCCGAGACCGCGGACGAGTTCGCCGACGCGGAACTGATCGTCACCTACGGCGGCCCGGAGCTGCTGGAGGCCCTCAAGGCGGATCCGATCCTGTCCCAGATGCCGGCCGTGGAGAACGACGCCGTGGTGCGCCTGGGCAGCGACCCGTTGGGCACCGCAGCGAACCCCACACCGCTGGCCATCAGCTGGGTGCTGGACGACTACCTGAAGCTCCTCGCTGACGCCGCCGAATAACGGAGCGAGTGACTTCTCCACGGACCCATCCGGGTCTCCGACGCGCTGGGTGGGCGGTGGCTTTAGCCGCCGCCCTCGCGGTGTTGGCCCTCGCCTCGGTCGCCTTCGGCACCCGCGTGGTGGGCGTTGACGACGTCGTCGCCGGCCTGACGGGCTCCACCGAGGGCTTTGGCCCGGCGTCGGTGGCGAAGCGCGTACCGCGCACGGTGCTGGCCGCGCTCGCCGGTGCGGCCCTCGCCGTTTCCGGGGCCGTTATGCAGGGCGTGACGCGCAACCCCCTGGCAGATCCGGGGATCCTCGGCGTGAATATGGGCGCCGCGCTGGCCGTCGTCGTCGGCATCGCCTACTTCGGCCTCGCCTCCGCGACCTCCTACATCTGGGTGGCCATCGGCGGCGCCGCCGCGGCCGCCGCGCTGGTGTACGCCATCGCCTCGCTCGGCCCGTCGGGCTTCCACGCCAGCGCCGCGACGCCGCTGAAGCTCGCCCTGTCGGGAGCCGCCGTTTCCGCCGCCCTGGCCTCGTTCATCTCCGCCACCGTGCTGGGCCGTAACGACATCGCCTCCGGCGTGCGCTCGTGGCAGATCGGCGGGGTCGGCGGCGCGGACTTCGGCTCCATGGGCTCGCTCTTGCCGTTTCTGGCGATCGGTCTGGGGGTGGGCCTGCTGTCCGCGAAGGCCCTCAACTCGTTGGCCCTCGGTGACGACCTCGCGGCCGGTCTCGGCGAGTCCGTCGGCTTGGCTCGCGGGGTGGCCTCCGCCGCAGCGATCGTCCTCGCGGGCGCGACGACGGCGCTGACCGGCCCTATCGGGTTCGTCGGGCTGGTGATTCCCCACGTCATCCGATTAATTTCCGGGTCCGATCACCGGTGGTTGCTGCCGCTCTCCGCACTGGCCGGCGCGGTCCTCCTCGTCGCCGCGGACATCGCAGGCCGGGTTGTTGCGCGCCCGGCGGAGATCGACGTCGGGATCGTCACCGCCCTGATCGGCGCCCCGTTCTTTATCTACATTGTCCGGCGACAAAAGGTGCGTGAACTGTGAGTACCGCGTCCTCGCGGCGCCGCGCCGCGTCCGTCACCGCGGCGCTGGTGGCTGCCGTCGTCGTGCTGTATCTGGTGTCCCTCATGGTGGGCCGGACGTTCTATCCGCTCGGTGACGTGGTGCAGGTTGCCCTCGGGGCGGACGTCGACGGGGCCACGTTCACGGTGGGTCGCCTGCGCTTGCCGCGCGCGAGCCTAGCGTTGGCGGCGGGGGCCGCGTTCGGGCTGGCCGGCACCTGCTTCCAAACGCTGCTCCGCAACCCCCTGGCCAGCCCCGACGTGATCGGCATCAGCGCGGGCGCGTCGACGGCGGCCGTGCTCGGCATCGTGGTCTTCTCCCTGTCGGGCCCCGCCGTCTCCGGGCTGGCCGTGGTCTCGGCGCTGGCGGTGGCCGCCGCCATCTACGCACTCTCCCGCCGGGGCGGATCCGCCGGAACGAGGTTGATCCTCATCGGCATCGGCGTGGCGGCCATGGCGGAATCGCTCACCACGTACGTGCTCTCCAAGGCGGACGCATGGGACCTGCAGGAGGCCATGCGGTGGCTGACCGGAAGCCTCAACGGGGCCGGGTGGGAGCAGGTGCTCCCCGTTGCGGTGGCCCTCGGCGTGCTCGGGCCAATCCTTCTCGCCCAGTCGGCACCGCTGCGCATGATGTCCCTGGGCGATGACACGGCCGCGGGCCTCGGGGTGAACGTGACGAGGACTCGCCTGACGGTGGTGCTCTGCGCCGTGGGGCTCGTCGCGTTTGCCACGGCGGCCGCCGGGCCCATTGCGTTCGTCGCGTTCCTCGCGGGGCCGATCGCTAGCGGGCTGGTGGGCGCGGGGCGCTCCTTGCTCGTGCCGGCGGCGTTGGTCGGTGCCGTGCTGGTTTTAGGCGCTGACCTCGCGGGCCAGTACGCGTTCGCCTCGCGTTACCCGGTCGGCGTCATCACGGGTGTGCTCGGTGCGCCCTACCTCGTCTTCCTCATCATGCGTAGCAACCGCACCGGCGCATTCTGAGCAGTCCCCGGGCGCGGATAGAATATGCGGCATGCCAAATCCCTCCCTAGACGATGCTGCGCTCTTCGACGCCGTAGTCACGGTGGTGACTCGCCGTGGATTCGACGAATTAACGCTCAGCGACGTGGCCTCCGAGTCCGGCGTCGACGTGCGCACTCTGGCCCGGTCCTTCCCCACCAAGCAGGCCTTGGCCCGCGGTGCGTTTGCCCAAGTGTTCTCCCGCGTCAGCGATGAGCTGACCGTGGCGGTCGGTGAGCGCTATGGCATGGACGCCATTCAGGTCTTCATTCACACCCTGCTGCCGGATACCGCGGGCAAGGTCACCGCGGCGCACCTCTTGCTGCCGTTCTGGCAGCTGGCCCTGCACGACGACGATTTGGCCGCTGCCAGCAGCTCCGCCTCGGACACGTGGCGCCTGTTGCTGCGCACGTGGTTGCGCGAGGGCATGGCCGAAGGGGACATTCGGGCGGACGTTCCCGTGGACGCGGTCACGGAGATGGTGCTCAACTGGGTGGCCGGAACGCAGACCGCGGCCCTCGGTCAGGCTCGCTTCAACTCGGCTGACCAGCTGCGTTCGCAGGCCGAGGCGATGCTGGAACTGCTCCGCGGCTAACGTCCGGCGCGGCGCGGCGGAGCCTGCGCAAGGTGAAGCCGGCGGCGGCTGCCACCGCGAGTTCGACGGGGATGCTGGCCATCATGAGGTACATCGGCGCGGCCACGGGGCCGGCGCCGTGGGACATGCCGCCATGCTGGTGACCGTGCCCGCCGCCAGGGATCCCGAACAACAACAGGGCATGGACGACCACCATCGCGAGGGACATCACCTGCAGCTGAACGAGCTCGCGGCGGCAGGAGTCCCCACGGTGACGCCAGAGGCCGACGGCGCAGCGCGCGCACAGGGCGGTCATGATGACCAGCGCTCCCGCGGCCCAGAGCCCATGAGACGCGCCGTGCGCGGCGACCATCCATACATGGAGGGCCGCCGCACCCGCGGCGAGCAGCGCCGTCGTCCTCATCCGCTTAGTGGCAGCTGCTGGAATCGGTGTGGCAGGCGCCCGGCGTGGGGGCCGGCACGTCCAGCACGGGCGAGCGGTCGAAGAACCCGTCCGGCCGCAGCGTGAATCCTGCGGTGTCGACGGGCATGATCGGCCAATCCTCGACGCGGGGGTAGTGGGTCAGGCCGAAGCTGTGCCACAGGACCACGTCCTCGCCGTCCAACGAGCGATCCGCCTGAATCCACGCCGGGATGCCCGCGCCACCCGGGTGCTGGTTCACGAAGTCGCCAGTGGGGTAGCGCTCGTCCTCGGCGTAGCGGGTGACCCACAGGGCGTTGCGCGTAAACGCAGCGCGCTGGGCCACCGAGGACTCCGGGTCGGCCAGCAGCATCGGGTGACCCTGGGGGTGCAGCTTGAAGCCTACGGGCGCGCCCAGGCGGTTGGTGGACTCGGGGTTTTGCACGATCCAAGAGCGCCCCGTCTCCATGCTGGTCTGGCGCGCGGCCTCCGACTCGCGGGCTAGGACCGTGTGCCGACGCGTGAACGCGTTGCCGCGCGGGTTGGCCTCGCCCATCGGGACGCGCACCGCTTCCTCCTCCAGCACCCGCGAGGGGCCGTCGTCGAGCGCGAAGTCGAGGCGCGCGCCGAAGAGGTGCTGATGGAACGGGGCGCCCAAGCCGGGGGCCATCTCCGAGCTGTACGGGTACGGCTCGCCATCCTCGCCGGCCGGTGGCTGGGCGGAGGTGAAGACGATGCCGGTGGCCTTGGCCTCGAACTCGATGGTGCCGTCCAGGTAGAGGTACCAGTAGAAGCCGTAATCGTAGTTGCCCACGGTGGTGAAGAAGCTGATCACGAGGCGGCGGTTGCGGCGCGTGTAGGCGATGTTGCTCCACAGGTCCGCGTGCTTGGACAGGATGGACGCGTCTTCCTCGTGCATGCAGATGCCGTTGTGGATGGTGCGCGGATTGCCGAAGTTATCGACGATCACGGGGGAGAGGTAGGTGATCTCGCCGAGGCAGTCGCAGCCGAGTTCCAGCGAATTGGCGCAGGAGCCGATCAGGTATTCGCCGGTGTCAAAGTAGTTCTGCCAGTTGCGGACCGGGGACGGGTCGCCGTAGGGAACCACCATTTCCGCGATCGACGCGCGGTTCAGGATCTTGCGGCGCGTGGTGTCTCCGTCCGGCTTCTTGTCGTCGAAGGCGATGTTGTGCAGGACCAGGCCCTCGCGCATGTCGAACCCGATGTCGAGGCTCCACCGTTCCCACTCCACGTGGTTGCCGCCGGAGACCGTGAAGGACGGGCCCTCCGGCTGGGTGATGTTGATGGGCTTCTGCGTGGTGCGCAGTTCCCCCGTCAGGGAAGGGTCCGTGTAGTTGCCATGCTCAGCCGGAACCGGAACCACCTCGAAGTCCAGAATGCGTGCGGCCTTGCGGTTGGCGACGTCGACATAGGCCACCAGCCCGTCGATGGGGTGGGCCCACGCCGAATCGGCCTCGTGCTCCTGATAAAACGCCAGCCCACGCAGGGTGCGGGTGCCGCGTTCCTCCGGGTAGTCGTAGTACCCCGCGGAGAGCGGAGCGACCCGGACCTTGTCGAGGTCGAGGCCGCGCTTGGCAATGGCGGCCTGCCACTCGGGGTCTTCCACGAGGATGGCCTCGACGGCCTCGAACTCTTCCTCCATCACGGGCAACTCGCCCGTCTGGCTGGTGTCCAGCGTGGTGAGGGATTCGATCGTCCCGGTCGTGGCATTGATGGTCGCGTCGAACGGGGCGGCGCCCGCAGTGTCGAGCGCGAAGACGCGGAAGCGGCGGTCGAGGACCGTGTCCGTCGCGGTGCCGCGGGGCGGATCCAGCAGGCCAAGGTAGGCGATGCGGGAGTTCTCCCCGAGGTGCCCTGCCTCGGTCAGCGTGGCCGTGACGGAAGCGACCTCCTCGCTGGTTGGCAGGGCGTAGGCGGTGGGCTGGTTCATGGTGCTCCTTCCAGCGGGCGACACTGATGTGACGTGCCGCACGTTTATTTTCTCTTGACGTAGAGAATAATCTGGAGGTGAGCTAGAACACAAGAGGGCGGCGGAGAAAGTCGTGTGGCGTTGGCCGTCACAGCCGAGCCGAGACCGTGGATAGGATGACGCCATGCCGAAGATTGTGGATCACGACGCGCGCCGCGAGGAGATTGCGCGCGCCGCCTGCCGCGTCGTCGCCCGGCGCGGCCTGGATGGCCTGACGCTGCGGGACGTAGCGGCGGAAATCGGCTTCGCCAACGGGGCGCTCAAGCCGTATTTCCCGACGAAGGCTGCGCTGTCGGAGGCCGCCTTTCGGTACGTCTTCGGGCAGACGGAGCGGCGCGTCGCGGAGCGGACGCGCTCCCTGCGCGGGATTGAAGCGTTGCGGGTCTTCGCCGTCGAGGTGCTGCCGTTGGATGAGGTGAGGCTCGACGAGGCGCGCGTGGTCCTGCCGTTCTGGCAGCTGGCCATCCACGATCCGGCCCAGGCGGCGGTCAATGATCGCTCCATGGACGATTGGCGCACCTCGATGACGCGGTGGCTGGAGGAGGCCGTGGCGGACGGGGACGTCCCAGACTCGGCCCCGCTCGAGCCGGCCGTCGAGTCCCTGCTGAACTTCATGCTGGGCGCTCAGGTCACGGCCGTCTTGGACCCCGGGTACAACGGCCCACGTCAGTTGCGGGAGCAGCTCGAATTCCACCTGCAGAACCTCATGCGTTGACGCGGTCCCGGCGTGACATTGCGGCCGCGGAGGCCTACATTGGGGCCAAGCCGCCGGGCGTGAACTAGCTCACGCGGCGAATCCGAGGAAGTGTCATGTATCAAGTTCAGTACGCCGAAGATTTCTCCCAGTGGCGGCGCGTCGTCTCCAATTCGTTTGTTCCCCTCGAGGCCCAGCCGGTCGCCGAGGGCCCGTTCTCTGGACGAGTGGGTGGTGGCACGGTGTCCGATGTGGGGTTGATGCGCGTGAGCGCGTCCGCCCATCAGGTGCTGCGCACCCCTGAGCTGATTACCGGCACCGAGGGTGCGTACTACAAGCTCGGGGTGCAGATGTCCGGGCATGGGCTGCTTGCCCAGGATGGGCGGGAAACGGTCCTCGCCCCCGGCGACTTGGCCATCTATGACACCCAGCGCCCCTACACGCTGAGCTTCGAGGAGGACTTCTCCACGCTGGTGCTGATGTTCCCGCAGCACATGTTGGGGTTGTCGGCGGACGACGTCGCCGAGCTCACCGCGATCGGACTAGGTCCCGATCAGCGGATCGGCCGGGCCGTCTTGCCGTTCCTGCGGGAGATTGCGGACCTGTTGCCCACCATCGATGGGCCGATCGGGCATCGCTTGGCCATGAACACGGTGGACTTGCTCTCAACGTTGTTGGCCGATGAGATTGGGCGGCGCGGGGACGTCGCCGACCTCGACCGCGCGCGCCAGTTGCGCCGCATTCAGCACTTCATCGATTCGCAGCTCGCCGACCCCTCCCTGTCCCCGGGAGACGTGGCGGCGGCGCATTTCATGTCGACGCGCAGCCTCCACAAATTGTTCTCCGATTCGGGGGAGACGGTAGCGAGCTGGATCCGGTCCCGCCGCTTGGAGAATTGCCGGCGGGATCTGATCGACCCGCTGCGCTCTCACGTGCCCGTCGGGGTCATCGGCGCCCGGTGGGGGCTGCCGGATGCCGCGCACTTCAGCCGGGCGTTCCGCGCGGCCTATGGGTGCTCGCCGGCGCAGTACCGCAAGTCGCAGGCCTGAGTTGCGCGCCGTGGGCGCGCAATGACAAAAGCCGTTCACTCTACGGCTAGAGAATAAAAAGTGATGTGCCTCACTATAGTGGGGATTGGGGGGATTGCCCTCCCACTAGGAGGCACCATGGAACAAACAACTCAGGGAGCGCTGGGGCGGCGTCGTATTGGCGTGCCAGCACTCGTCTTTATGATCATCGCCGCGTCCGCGCCGCTGACCGTGGTCGGCGGCGGCGTGACCAGTAACTACGCCGTCACCGGGCTGCTGGGGATCCCGCTCTCATTCATCGTCCTGGGCATCGTCCTGCTGGTCTTTGCCATCGGTTACACCGCGATGAGCCGCCACGTGCACAACGCCGGCGCGTTCTACGCCTACGTGGCCCAGGGCCTTGGCGGCGGGGCAGGCGTCGGCGCGGCCTGGGTGGCGCTCATTGCCTACAACGCGCTGCAGATCGGCGTGTACGGCATGTTCGGCTTCGTGCTGTCCTCCTTCCTCGCGGGCACCTTCGGCCTGAGTATTCCGTGGTGGGTTTCAGCCTTGGCCGGCTGGGTCATCGTCGGCCTGCTCGGCATCAACAAGGTGGACCTGTCCGCCAAGGTGCTCGGCATCATCGTGGCCCTCGAGTTCCTCGTGGTCATTGTGTACGACGTCGTCGCCATCGGTGCCGCGCCTGAGGGCCTCACCACGGGCTCTATTGAGCCCAACTCGCTCTTCGCCGCCGGCGTCGGCGCCGCGCTCGTCTTCAGCATCGCCGCGTTCATGGGCTTTGAGTCAGGCGCCATCTACAACGAGGAGGTCAAGGACCCCCAGCGCACCGCCCGGCGGGCCACGCTGATCGCCATCGTGATCATCTCGCTGTTCTATGCGTTCTCGGCGTGGGCTATGGCCGTTGGTGAGGGCGACTCCCAGGTGATCGCCCGCTCGGCCGAGTTCGGCCCCGACCTGATGTTCGTCTTCCTCGAAGGGCGCGTCGGCCAGTGGTTCATCGTGCTGGGCAATCTGCTCTTCATCACCAGCGTCCTGGCCGCGCTGATCGCCTTCCACAACGTGATCGCCCGCTATCTGTTCGCCATGGGCCGAGAGGGCGTGTTGCCCAGGGCCCTGGCGGCGACCAACCGCGCGCAGGCTCCCGTTGCCGGTTCGCTCGTTCAGTCCGCTCTCGCCTTCGCGCTGATCGTGATCTTCGCGATTGCCGGGGCCGGCCACGAATCCGGGGCTCTGTTCCCCGTCATCACGCTCTTCACGTGGCTGACCAACACCGGGGCGTTCGGACTCGTCCTGCTGATGATGCTGACGTCCTTCTCCGTGATCGGGTTCTTCAAGAAGCGCGAGCACACCGAAAGCGCCTGGGTGGCGTCGATTGCCCCGTGGCTGTCCGGGATCGCTCTCGTGGCGCTGTTCATCCTCATCATCGTCAACTTCGGCGTCCTCATCGGCCTCGAGGAAGCCGGCCTCCTGTCCTGGCTGCTCCCGGCGATCGTGGTGGTCCCGGGCGTGCTGGCGGCCCTCTGGGGCCACTCGCTGCGCCGCAGCAAGCCGGAGGTCTACGCGCGGATCGGTGCGGGGGCGCCGATCGACTAACGTCCGCGTTCAGCGCCAAATGCCGCGCGCTGCAGCACAAGAGCAACCGCCCCTGGCTCGGGCACCCTTAGAGACAAGAGTCATCACACTCAGTGAGGAGAAAACCATGACTGCAACCTTCGCTTCCGCCGCTGACCTTTTGGCTGCGATCCAGCCGGCCGACGGCGGTCGAGACATCACGGACCCCGCCACCGGTGAGGTGGTGGGCCGCGCTCCGGAGCACACCGTCGAGGACCTCGAGGCCGCCATCGCCGCGGCCCGTGCGGCCCAGCCCGCGTGGGGCGCCCGCAGCCACGCGGACCGCAGCGCCGCGCTCAATGCGGCCGCCGATGCGATCGACGCCAACGCCGAGGCGCTCGCCGAGCTGCTCTCACGCGAGCAGGGCAAGCCGCTGAACGGCCCCAACGCCCGCTTTGAGGTCGGCGCGTGCTCCGCGTGGTTGCGCGCCACGGCGGCGTTCCCGATGGATCCGGAGGTCATGTTTGACGACGACGGCGGCCGTGCCGAGCTGCACTACCGCCCCATCGGCGTCGTCGGCGCCGTCGGCCCGTGGAACTGGCCGATGATGATCTCCATCTGGCAGATCGCCCCGTCCCTGCGCATGGGCAACACGGTGGTGCTTAAGCCGAGCGAGTACACCCCGCTGTCCGTGCTCGCCCTGGGCGCCGTGCTGAACTCGGTGCTGGAGAAGGATCTGCTTCACGTGGTCTCCGGCGGCCGCGACGTCGGCGCCGCGCTGACCTCCCACCCGGAGATCGACAAGGTGACCTTCACCGGATCCACCGCCACGGGCAAGGCCATCGCCAAGGCTTCCGCCGACTCCCTGAAGCGGTTGACGCTGGAGCTCGGCGGCAACGACGCCGGCATCGTTCTGCCGGATGTGGACGCCAAGGCCATCGCCGAGGACCTGTTCTGGGGTGCCTTCATCAACACGGGCCAGACGTGCGCGGCCCTCAAGCGCCTCTACGTCCACGAGGACGTCTACGACGACGTGTGCGCGGCGCTGACCGAGGTGGCTCAGGCCATGCCGATGGGCGTCGGCCTGAGCGAGGATAACGTCCTCGGCCCGCTGCAGAACAAGGCGCAGTACGACATCGTGGCCCGCCTGGTCCAGGAGGCGAAGGACTCCGGTGCCCGCGTGCTCGTCGGTGGAAATCCGGATGAGTCCGCGGCCGGCTACTTCTACCCGTCCACGCTCGTGGCGGACATCGACAACGACAACCCGCTGGTGGCCGAGGAGCAGTTCGGCCCCGCGCTGCCGATCATCAAGTACTCCAACGTGGATGAGGCCATCGAGATGGCCAACGGCGTCGACGTCGGCCTGGGCGGCTCCGTGTGGAGCTCGGACCGCGACCGCGCGGTGGAGGTCGCCGCTCGGATCGAGGCCGGCACCGTGTGGATCAACAAGCACGGCGCTATCGACCCGCGCATGCCGTTCGGCGGCATCAAGCAGTCCGGCTACGGCGTCGAGTTCGGCGTCGAGGGCCTGAAGCACCTCGGCGTTCCGCAGGTCATCAACTACTAACCAGCCTGCGCCGCTCGCGCCGCCGCCCGGAGTCGCTCCGGGCGGCGGCGCGCGTTTAACCCCCGGCACCGCCTAGGATGCGAGCATGAGCTTCACTGACATCACGCTCCAGCTGCGGTGGTCCGATCAGGACGCCAACGGGCACCTGAACAACGCGCGCGTGGTGACCCTCATGGAGGAGTCTCGGGTGCGCTTCATCCGGGCCGTGCCGGCACTGGAGACCTTCCGCGGTGGTGGCGGCGCCGTCGTCGCGAACCTGACGGTGGACTACCTGGCCCAAGGCCACTACACCCCGGAGATCACGGTGCGGGTGGGCGTCGAGCGGATCGGCACTAAGTCCTTCACTGTGCGCCACGTGGGCGTTCAGGAGGTGCGCGGCACCAGCGTCACGGTGTTCGACGGCGCCACCGTCGTGGTGCCGCTGGGTGAGGATGGCCGGAGCGCCCGGGCGCTCCTGGACACCGAGCGCCAGGCCCTCGCGGTGTTTGGCGTGGAGCCGCGCCCGGGCCGGTAGGGGAAAATCTCAGCCTTTTGGGCGACGCTTCCTCGGGGTCCGGGTGCGTAGGGTGTCCCGTATGCGAGGTAATTCTGGGGCGCTTCCGATGCATCAGCGGAGGCGTGAGTTGGGGGAACTGTCGCGGCACGCGATTCTTGACGCGGCCGCTCGGCTGATGGCGGAGCGCGGCTATGACGCGACGTCGATCGCCGTGTTGTCGGCCGAGACGTCGTTGCCGTCCAGTTCCATTTATTGGCATTTTGGGTCCAAGGAGGGCGTGCTGGCGGCCGTCCTAGAGCGCGGAGCGGAGCGCTTCTTCGCCGCGTGCGCGGAGCTTGCTGACACCGGCGGCGGATCCGATCCGAGTGAGACGATTATCGCCGCCATGGGTGATCTGGGGCGGTGGCTGCTCGCGGGCGGGGAACATAGCCGCTTTGTGCAATTGCAGCTGCGGTTCATGATGAACCGGGAGCAACTCGGCGACCAGGCCCGTGCGTTGGTTGATCAAAACCGCCGCGCGGCGCTCGACGTGCTGAGCCACGCCATTGCGCATGCCTACCGGGCCCACGGGGACGTCGAGACGCAGCGCATCGGGGCGGAAACCGCGCCGTTTGGCATGGCGGTGCTCGACGGCGTTTTCCTCACTGCCTCGACGCATGCGGACGCGAGCCAACAAGCCTCGCTCCTACGGGACGCTGGGCACGCGATTGCTGCCGCCGCGGCCCGCGTGGCGGCACAGCAGGACGCGGTGACGGCCTGACGTCGCGGGGCCTTGCCGAGGCGTTGAGTCGGGCGTAAGACTAGGGGCTTCACGCGGAACGTACTCGTGCGGAGGCAACACCATGGCGGAGGCGGAGACAACAGAACAGGGCGCGGACGGGAGCAAGCTGTCGCTGACCGGCTCCGTCGCGCTCGGTACGGGCGTCATGATCGGCGCCGGGATCTTCGCCCTCGTGGGGCAGGTCGCTGAGATCGCCGGCGAGCTGCTCATCTGGGCCTTTGTGGTGGCCGCCGTGGTGGTGGCCTTTAGCTCGTACTCCTATATCCGCTATTCGGCCACGAACCCGTCCTCGGGCGGGATTGCCATGCTGCTGAAGTCGGCCTTTGGGCCCGGCGTCGTCGCCGGGTCCTTCACGCTGTTCATGTACGTGACGATGATCTTGGCGGAGTCCCTGCTGGGGCGCACCTTTGCAACGTACGTGCTGCGGCCCTTCGGGCTGGAGGGTTCGCCGTTCTGGGTTCCCGCCCTCGCCGTGCTCGCCATCGCTGCCGGAGCGCTCATCAATCTGGTGGGCAACCGGTGGGTGGAGCGAACGGCCACGGCGGCCGCCGTTGTGAAGATTCTCGGCATCGCGGCCCTCGCCGTGGCAGGGCTGATCGTGGCCGGGAGCGTGCAACCGGCCGTGTCGGCGGCCCCGGCGGAGGAGGGGTGGGTTCAGTCCATGGGGGCGCTCTTGGCCGGGGCCACGTTATGTATTTTGGCGTACAAGGGATTCACGACCATCACGAATCAGGGCGCGGACCTCCGCGAACCGGAGCGCAATATCGGCCGGTCCATCATGATCTCCATCATCCTGTGTGCAGTGCTGTACGTGCTCATCACGCTCGCGGTCCGGGCCAGCTTGAGCCTGCCGGAGATCGTCCAGGCGCGGGATTATGCCCTCGCCGAGGCGGCCGAACCGCTCTTCGGCCCGTGGGGCGTGCGCCTCACCGTGCTCGTCGCCGTCGTGGCGACCCTCTCCGGGCTGACGGCCAGCCTCTTTGCGGTCTCCAAGCTCTACTCGATGCTGCGGGAGATGGGGCAGGTCCCGGGGCTCCCGGGCCGCGTGGACCATCAATCACTCATCATCACGGCGTCCTTGGCGATCCTGGCGGCGGCCTTTTTTGATCTGTCCCGTATCGCGGCGCTGGGAGCCATGCTGTATGTGGCGATGGACATCGCGGTGCATGTCGGCGTGCTGCGGATGCGCCAGGACTTGGCGGCCCGAGCTTGGGTGCCTTGCGTTGCTATCGCGCTGGACGTGGCCGTGCTGGTCCCGTTTCTGCTGTTCCAACTCGCCCGGGACCCGCTGACCGTGGCCATCACTGGGGCTGTCGCGGCCGTCATTTTCGGGGCGCAGTGGGTCACGGTGAAGCGCCGGGACGCGCTATAGTTGAATCGAATATTCGTTCGATTCTATGGGGGTGTCTGTGGCAGCAGAGTCCTCGCCGTTGCGTCCGCGCCCGGCCACCGGTTTCGCCTCCCCGGCGGGCGACTATTATGACGGCGGCATTGACCTGAATCGGCACCTCATCGCGGATCGAACTAGCACGTTTGTTATGCGGGTCACGGGCCGTTCGATGGCCGGGGCTGGCATCGATGACGGGGACGAGCTCATCGTGGAACGCGCCCGGTCCCCGCGGGATCGCAGCGTCGTGGTCGTGGTGCATGACGGCGAGCTGGTGGTGCGCCGCTTGGCCCTCACTCCGGACGGCCCCGTCTTGTGGACCGAGCCGCGGCCACCGGAGCTGCCAGCCAGCACGCACGTTGGAGGCGAGCTGGAGGTGTGGGGCGTGGCCACCCGGAGCCTGCACCGCTTATGATCTGGACTGCAGCCTCCACCACCGCCGGGGATGGGACCCGCTACGCGTTGGTCGACGTCAACAACTTCTACGTCTCCTGCGAGCGCGTCTTCGATCCCTCACTGCACGGCCGCCCCGTCGTCGTCCTGTCCAATAATGACGGCTGTGTCGTCGCGCGCAGCGCCGAAGCCAAGGCCCTCGGGATCCGGACCGGCACGCCCTGGTTCCAGCTGGCGCCGGACGCAGACCGCCACGGGTTGGCTGCGCGCTCCAGTAATTACGAGCTCTACGGGGACATGTCCGCGCGCGTCATGGAGGTCATCGGCTCCCACGGTGCATGGCAGGAGGTCTACTCGATCGACGAGTCCTTCCTCGGCCTGCCCGCAGCGAGCGAGGCCGAGCTCCTTCGCGTTGCCCGGGCGGTCCGCGCCGATGTGGCCCGCCGTGTGGGGGTCCCGGTCTGCGTGGGCGTGGCGCCCACCAAAACCCTTGCCAAGTTCGCCAACCACATCGCCAAGCGCAACGATCATTTGGCCGGTGTGTGCTCGCTGGGTTCGTTGCCCGTGCACGACGCCGCCGCGCTCGCCGAACGCTTGCCGGCCACCGAGGTCTGGGGCGTCGGCAGCAAGACGGGGCATAAGCTCGCGGGGATGGGCATCCAGACGGTCGCTGACCTCGCGGCGGCCGATCCGCTCCGGCTGCGCAAGAAGTTCTCCGTGGTCCTGCAGCGCACGGCGTTGGAACTGCGGGGCACGCCCTGCATCCCGCCGATCGACGAGCGGGCCGATGCCCACCAGATCATGTTCTCCCGCTCCTTCGCCACACCGGTGGAGTCCGCGGCGCAGATGCGGGATGTGCTCACGGTGTACGGACAGTCGGCGGCTTCCCGGCTCGCCGCCCGCGGACTCGTGGCGGAGGTCGTGGGCGCCTTCGCCGGGACCAGCCGTTTCGCCTCCGGGGAGGCGTCCCACCCCTCGGTCGCCATCCCGCTTGAGTCCCCGACGGCGGACCCGATTACCATCGTGCGCGCGGCGGCCGGCCTGCTGACCCGCCTCGCGCCGGAGGCCCGCTACTCGCGCGCCGGCGTCGTGCTCTCCGGACTCAGCCCGGCCGGCTCTATCCGCCAAGACGAGCTGGACCTGTTCGGGCAGCCGGAGGCCGCGGCACCGGGCGGTGCTTCCGCCGACGTCCGGCCGGAGCAAGACGTCAGCACGGTGCTCTCCAGCGTGAAATCGCGTTTTGGCAAGTCAGCCATCGGGCTGGGCGCCGGTGGTGTCCACCGCCAGGCAGCGTGGAGTATGAAACGCGAGTACTCGTCCCCGCGCTACACCACCGACTGGGCGGATCTGCCCGTCGTGAAGGCCTAGTAGCGCGGGCACTTTAAAAGCCGCGGCCGGGCCCGGCTGGTTTCCCAGCTGAACCCGGCCGCCGCCGTCGCACCCCGAATTACTTCAGGGTGACCACCTCGGCGCGCTCGCCGGAGGCGTTGTGGTGATGCAGCAGCAGGGCGTCCGCCACAGGCTTGGCCTTGCCCTTGCCGTTCTTCCCCTTGCCCTCGGTGACCGCGTGGGCCTCGAGTGCGGTGCCCGGCTGGTCGGCAAACATCAGGCCGTCCCCGGCGCCGGAGAACCAGACGTCCGGGTTCACCGGGTTGTAGCCGATCCAATCGGTCGAGTCGACCGGGATGATGTTTCCGGCGTCGTCGGTGTTGTAGTAGCTGTACGTCAACACGCGGTAGGAGATCTCCTGATCGCCGTCGATGCCCAGCGCGGCCAGTGACACCGGCAGGGTCGCGACGTTGGAGTCGAACAGGTTGGTGTCCGTGCCCAGCAGGACATTTACGCCCCACGCGTCCACACTCTGCCCCGTGGACAGGTCCACGGTGGAGGCGAGGTCTAGGTCCACGCCGTCGAATCGGCTGGTGTAGGTCACGAAGTCGGCGGTGCCGTCCTGATCCACGTCGAACTCCACGTCGATCTCCACGCCGCCGGCTAGGTGCGCCCAGTCGTTGTGGGTGGCCACACCGATGTTCAGCAGGCCGTCCGCTGCGCCGACGCTCGGTGCGTCGGACGCCGCGCCCACGTAGGCGAGGTCCATCTCCGCCGTGGCCGGGGTGGAGGTATCCGCCAGCTCGTCGCTGGTGGCGCCGAGTTCAAACGCGGAGACCAGGGAGGTGACGTTCTCGCTGCCCTCGCCGGCGTCTACGCCGCGCCCGGTCAGGTTGATGGTGCCCGTGCCGTCGGTGACCTTGGACTTCTTCCGGTCCGCGCTCATGTCCGCCGTCGGCTTGGGAGCCGCTTGGACGGGCACGCGCAGGGTCGGGGCGTCAGCGTTCTCCAGCACGATGCGCCCCGTCGCGTCCGCCACCCACTGGCGCGGCAGGCCGGACTGCGTGGCCTCGAGCGTCGGGTCCATGGTCTTCGCGAACTCGGCCGGATCCACTGTCAGGGTCACCTCAAACTCGGCGGTGCCGCCGGCCGGGACGGTGACGGTGTCCGCGCTCAGGGTGTACGTCGCGCCCTGGATGGACGACGACGCCGCGTAGGAGACGTCGTACGTCATCTCGGCGTCGGACTGGTTCTGCACCGTGACGGACTTCGTCGCCGTGTAGGTGTCCGTGCCCAGCTCGATGACGCCGAAGACGACGCTGGTCAGGTCCGCCGCGTCGGTGGCGTAGGCGATGGCCGGGGTGTTCAGTGCGGCGTCGCCGATCACGCGGCCGGAGCCGACGCGGTTGGGTCCGAACGCCTCACCGTTGGCGGCCATCACGTCCGCCGTGGCGGTGTTCATCACGCGGGACTTGACCTCGCTGGCCGAGTATTCGCCGGAACCGTAGACCAGGGCGGCTAGGCCGGCGACGTGCGGGGTGGCCATCGAGGTGCCGGACATGACGGCCGTCCCGTTGCCGGTGGCCACACCCACAGAACCAATCAGCGTGCCCGGGGCGGCGACGTCGGGCTTCACAATGCCATCGCTGCCGTGCACTCCACGTGACGAGCTGGAGTTCAGGGTGTCGAGGGCCCCGGACTCGGCCTTCGTGGAGCCGATGAGCTCCGGCGAGAGGCGGACCTGCAGGGTGCCGGCCTCAGCGTCGGGGCGCAGGGCGTCCGAGTAGGTCTGGTTGAACTGAATGCCCGGGATCTCCGCGTTGCCGGCGATGCCGGCGTCGAACACGAGCCGCGGCGAGTCGAGGATCACGCCGGCGCCGCCAGCGTCCGCGATGTTGCCAAAGCGCTGCGCGGAACCGCACGGGAACGCGCCGTCTTCCTCCCACTGGATCCAGACCCAGCTGCCGCCGAGGTCCGTGCCGTCCGGCCAGGCGTCACAGCCGAACCGATTGTCGGCCGGGGCCATCGTCACCGTTCCGGTGAGTTCCTCTTCGGTCGCCGTCTGGTAGTCGTAGTTGACCGAGTACTGGCCGGCGGCCCGGCCCGCGGAGGCCTCGGGCGCCAAGATGTCCGCGCCGTCCAGCGTCGTCGTCGACCCCACGGAGTTGGCCACGGTCAGCGCGGACGCTGCGTTACCGGGGGAGCCGCCGACGTTGGTGACGTCAGAGGCGTTGCCGGAGGCGATCACGGACAGAATGCCGAGCTCGGTCAGGGCGTCGACGATGTCATTCTCCGGATCGTCCACGGGGGAGTGATCGGAGCCTAGGGACATGTTGACCACGTCCGCGCGGTCGGAGAAGTCGCCGTCGCCGTTCGGGTCAAGTACGTAGTCGAGGGCTTGGCCGACGACGGCGGAGGAACCCTCACAGCCGAACACGCGAATGCCCACGACCTCGGCAAGCGGCGCCGTGCCCGGGCCGACCTTCATGGCCGCAACCTGTTCAGCGGTCAGAGAGGAGTAATCCCCGGTGAAGGTGGTGCCGTCCGGGTTGACGCCGTAACCGGCGGCCGTGCCGGCCACGTGCGAGCCGTGCCCGGCCGTGGCGCAATCGAGCGGGTTCGGGTCCGGGTTCGGGACTGGCTGGTAGGAGTCAGCGTCGGGATCAGCGTTGTAGTCATCGCCAGTGAGGTCCCAGCCGCCAATGAACTTGGCGGGATCGATCAATCCGGAGTCAGCGCTGGGCAGTTCGGTCGAGGCCTGCGCCTGATCGTAAGCCTCGCGGGTTCCCGGGCCGCCGAAGGAAGCGTGGGTGTAGTCGACACCCGTGTCCAACACGGCAATGGTCACGTCTTCGCCGGTGGCGCCGAGGTCCTGCCACGCATTCAGCGCGCGCGTGTCAATCACGGCCCCGGAGTTGGACGGCGTCTTGGGGTTGATGGCGCTGACCTTGACGACGTCGTCCCGCTGCGCCAGCGTGCGCAGCTTCTTGGCGTTGCCGCGCAGGGCCACGCCCGGCAGCGCGTTGGTGGTCTCGTAGATCACCTGGGCGGAGGCCTGCGCCGCGGCGGACTTGCCCTGAGCCTTGATCTTCTTCCGGAGTTCCTTGACCTCTTTGTCCTTCTTGACCGGCTTGCCCTGGCCCCGGGTGACACTGTCCGGCTGCGTGGCCGCATAGGCGCCCTCGCCTTCAAACTGAACATAAACAGAAACCTCGCCCTGGGCGTGGGCGAGGGTTTCGGAAATCTTGAGGTTCGTATCGGCCAGCGATTCTGAGCTGTAGGCGGTAGCGAGGGGGTCGGACGACGTCGTCGCTCCCGCCGGCAGTGCCGCGGTTGCGGCGAGTGCCAAGCCGGCCGACGTCGCCACGACGGCCCGAGCCAGCCGCGGCCGGTTCGCTCCAGATCGGTGCGAGGTAGTCATGCTGCTCCTTGAGTTCCACGAAGAGAACGCGCGAGTGCTGCGTCCCACGGAGTCAGCCTAAGTGAGGTTCGTCACTTGTCAAGGAGTTGTTAAATAATTGCGGGCGTGACGTTTGACGTCACGCCCGCGCCTCACGGCGGGAAAGTCTCTACTTTCCGCCCTGCCACAAGGCATCGAACGGTGCTGCAGAGGCGACGCGGTGGCGGATCCCCTCCGTCACAAACTCCTTCGCCGTGCGGGCGGCCTCCAGCGGGGTGGCCCCCTTGGCGAGCTCGGCCGTCACGGCGGCGGCGAGCGAGCAGCCGGCGCCGGAAACGGCGACCTCACCGATCTTCTCGGCACGCAGCACCTCGAGCGTTTCGCCGTCGTAAAACACGTCGATGGCCTCGCTGCCCGCGAGGCGCACGCCGCCCTTGGCCAACACGGCCGCGCCGGAGGCCTCGTGGATGGACTTGGCGGCCTCGATCAGTGAGGCCTCGTCCGTGATGGTCAGGCCGGAGAGCTGCTCCGCTTCAAAGTGATTGGGGGTGACGAAGGTGGCCAGCGGCAGCAGGTTCGCCTTGAGGGCCTGATCCGTGTCCAGCGCGTGGCCCGGCTCCTGGCCCTTGCAGATCAGCACCGGATCCAGCACCACGTTCTTCCACGCCTGGCCCTTCAGCGCGGTGGCCACCGTGTCAATCGTGGCGGGCGAACCCATCATGCCGAGCTTGACCGTCTCCAGCTGGCCCTCGTAGCAGGTCTGTGTGGCCTCCAGCTGGTCGGCGATCACGTGGGGCTCCACCGGGACAAAGCGGTGGTTCCAGTTGTCCTGGGGGTCAAAGGAGACGATGCAGGTCAGCGCCACGATCCCGTAGGTGCCGAGCTGCTGGAAGGTTTTCAGGTCCGCCTGCGCTCCCGCGCCGCCGGTGGCCTCGGAGCCGGCGATCGTCAGGGTGATGGCGGGGGCAGGTGCGTGCGCAGTGGAAGTCATGCGTGCCATTTTAGGCCGCGCGTCGGGTCCCTGTCTCCGCGGAGCTGGCGCGTGGAGAGGCCTCCGCAGCCGTGGCCCGGGTGATGGTCAGTAACTCGTCGGCCAGGCGGCGCACCACGGGGAGCCGGGCGAGCACCGTGGCCCGCGCGGCAAACGGCGCGAGGCGAGCGATCAGGGCCCGCGTTCGGGCGTCGTCGTCCGTATCGTCGTGGGCCCACAAGGTGAGCACGGCCCGGGTGGCGAGGGCCAAGAGTTCCGGCAGGTCCTGGCGGATCGGCCGTGGCGGGTGTGGGCTCGCCGCGGCGACGGTGTGCGCCATGGCCAGCCGAATGCTGGCCGGCAGCGGTGCGCCCATCAGGGCCCGTCCGCAGCTGGAGTACGGGGAGAGCGCCTCGAGAAGTGACTCCCACGCGGTGCGCAATTGGTGCTCTAGTGCATTGCCCGGCGTGAGTTCAGAGGGCAGGGCGGCGGCGTAGTCGGCCAGGATGCTCGCGATCGCGGCTCGGGTGAGTTCTTCCTTGGACTCGAAGTAGTAGTAGGCGGCCCCCAGCGCCACCCCGCTTTCCTCTGCAATGGCGCGCACGGTGGTCCCCGCAAAGCCGCGTTCGCGCAGAAGCTTTAAGGCTGCACTGATGAGCTGGGCGCGGGTGCGGGCGGATTTGGGGGTCGCGGACACGCGATTCTCCTTGAGATGACGGGGCTATAGCCCAGTGTACTCATTTTTGAACATGTTCAAGAAAACGAGGTCCGGTGCGGGCGTTCGGTGCGGGTGCCAGGCGTAGGTCTCAGGCGCGGGGTTCAGCGCGGGTGTCCTCCACGATGGTTCGGCGCGGTGGGACGGCAGTCGACGGCCCGTGGGAGAATGGCACGGTCAGTGCTAATACAGCCGGCCGCCGGTGTGGCCAGGCGAACCACTACAGAATTGAGTTCCCTCTCATGGCCCCGCACTCCGCCGTGCCCGCTGCCGCCAAGACCGGCAGCCCGTACTTCTCCACCGTCCTCGCCCTCATGGCGATCGTGGTGGTTCTGTCCAATATCGGCGCCACCAAGGGCGTCGAGTTCGGCCCGATCGTGACCGACGGCGGGTTCTTCCTCTTCCCGCTGGCCTACATCCTCGGGGACGTGGTGTCCGAGGTTTACGGGTTCAAGGCCGCTCGGCGCGCGATCATCACGACGTTCGCGCTCTCCGTGTTCACCACGCTGTGCTTTTGGGTCATCATCGCCCTGCCGGGGGCCTCGTGGTACGAGGGGCAGGATGCGCTCGCGGCCACGCTGGGGCCGGTGTGGCAGATCGTCGCCGCGTCGCTCCTCGGCTTTGCGGTGGGGCAGTTGTTGAACTCCTATGTTCTGGTGCGCATGAAGGCGCGCTTCGGTGAGCGCGCGCTGATCGGCCGCCTGCTGGGCTCCACCGGCGTTGGCGAGTTCGCGGACACGCTGATCTTTTGCTCCATCGCGGCCGGCGTGATTGGCATTACGGACGCGGGAACATTCATCAACTACGTGGTGGTGGGCTTCCTCTACAAAACGGCGGTGGAGGTCCTCTTTGTCCCGGTCACTACGGCCGTGATCGCTTGGTTCAAGCGGCGGGAGCCCACTTACGCTGTCGCCGACTGAGCCGCATCATTTCGCCCCGTTCTTGAGGCGTCCCGACTCTGGAGGCGCGTCCGTGAACGTCTCTGACTAGGCATGATGCGATTAGGTACTGGTGATGCGGCCGCGAGAACGGGGCCAAATGACTAGCCGCCGCGCACAGCTGTAGCCGCCACCTTAAACGGCGCGGCGCCGACACCCGAGTTGGGTGCCGGCGCCGCGCCGTCCGTGCCCGTAGGCGAGGCGAGCGGAGAGGTTTTAGCCGGTGTTCTGCAGTCCGGCGGCCACGCCCTTGAGGGTGATGAGCAGCAGGTTGCGCTGATCGGTCAGCTCCTGCTCACCGAGCTCGGCGTCCGAGCGCAGGGCCTTCAGCGCGCGCAACTGCAGCAGCGAGAGCGCGTCGACGTATGGGTTGCGCAGCTGCACGGCGCGTCCCAGTACGCGGCGGCCCTCCAGCAGGCGCTCCTGGCCGGTGATGGCCAAGACCCATTTGCTGGTGAGGTCCAGCTCCTCCAACACCAAGGCGGCGAGGTCCTCGCGGTCGCCCAGGGCCAAGTAGCGCTCGGCGATGCGGCGGTCCGTCTTGGCCAAGGACATCTCGATGTTGTCGATCAGCGCCCGGAACAGGGGCCACTGGCTGTAGGCCTCGCCCAGCGTGTCCAGGTCGTTCACCGCCTCCAGCGCCGAGCCGAGTCCGTACCAGCCGGTCAGGTTGATTCGGGCCTGACCCCAGGCGAAGTTCCACGGGATGGCGCGCAGGTCCTCGAGCGACTCGACGGAGAGGCCCCGCTTGGCCGGGCGTGATCCGAGCGCCAGCAGGCCGACCTCATCCTGCGGGGTGACCTGAGCGAACCAGGGCGCGAAACCGTCGGCGCCCACGAGGCCGTCAAAGCGCTCGCGGCTCACGGCGTCCATCCGCTCGGCCAGCGGGGCAAAGCGCTCGGCGGCCCCGGCGTTGCGCTGCTCGATCGAGGGGGCCGAGGCCATGAGCGTCGCCGCGGCGACCTGCTCGATGTGGCGCAGGCCAATCTCCGGGTTGCCATACCGGGCGGAGATGACCTCGCCCTGTTCGGTGACCTTGAAGCGCAGGTCCACCGAGTGCGGCGGCTGCGCCAGGATCGCACGGTTGGCCGGTCCGCCACCGCGGCCGAGGGCGCCGCCACGGCCGTGGAACTGCGTCAGGACAATGTTGTTCTCCTGTGCCCACGCGGAGATCCGCTCCTGCGCCTCGTACAGCGCGAGCGTCGCGGCCACGGGCCCGACGTCCTTGGCCGAGTCCGAGTAGCCGAGCATGACCTCCATGCGGCGGCCCGTCTCCTCGAGGCGCTTCTGCACGGCCGGGTGATCTAGCATTTCCGCCAAGATGCCCGGGGCGTTCTGCAGATCCTCGTACGTTTCAAAGAGCGGGATGACATCCAGCACCGGCGCATTGTCCGGACCGCCCAGCGCGTGCTCGGCCAGCTCATACACATCGGCGAGGTTCTGGGCGGAACGGGTGAAGGAGACGATGTAGCGGCGGGCGGCGCCGACGCCATAACGCTGCTGCACCGAGGCGATCGCGCGGAAGGTCTCCAGCACTTCCTCGCCCGGCACGGCCATCTTCTCGACGGATTCCGGGTCCTTCAGCCACTGCAGCGTCTGCGCGTGCACCTTGGAGTGCTGGCGGACCTCGAGCTCGGCCAAGTGGAAGCCGAACGTCTGGACCTGCCAGATCACGTCCTGCACGTCGCCGTACGCGGCGCGCTTGACGCCGGCCGCCACGAGGGAGTCCTGCACCACGGTCAGGTCGGCGATGAGTTCCTCCGGCTCGCCATAAGCGAGGTCGGCGTCGCGAGTGCGGGTCGCGGCGATGCGACCGGCGATCGCCAGCATGACCTGGCGGTGCGGTTCGCGCGGCGAGTGGGCCGCGGCCGCGTCCGTCAGTTCCTCCGAGAGCTGCCGGAGCCGGGACCACAGGGCGGTCAGGTCAGCCGACGGCGTCGCGAAGCGGTCGTCCAGCGTGAGGGCGGAACCGACCGTCCGGGTCCGGTGTTCGAGCTCGGTCAGCACGCGCTCGGCAGCCTGCCCGACGGCGGCGCGAGTCACGGACGCGGTGACGTTCGGGTTGCCGTCGCGGTCGCCACCGATCCAGGAGCCCATCCGAATGAAGGCCGGAGCCTTCGGCGCGGCGGTGCCGCGGGCATCGCCCTGCAGCCAGTCGTCCATCCGTCGGTAGGCCTCGACGAAGACCTTGGAGAAGGACGAATCGAAGACGTTCAGCGCCGTGCGGACCTCGTCCAGCGGGCTCGGGGCGGAGACACGCAGCTGGGCGGTGCGCCACATCGTGTCGATCTCCTCGAGCATGCCGCGCTCGTTCTTGGCCAGCGCCCCGCTGCCCAGACGCGGGTCATTGCGCTCTTCCAGCAGGTCGGAGAGCCGGCGCAGCGAGGAGGCAACGGCGTTGCGGCGCGCCTCAGTCGGGTGAGCCGTCAGGACGGGGTGGAAGCGCAAGTCCGCCAGCCGGCGTCGTGCCTCCTCCTCGCCGACTTCGGCGGCGAGGTGGTTGAACGCGGACGCCACGGAATCGGCAGGGGCCTGCTGCTCCAGCGGGACGGAGCCATCGCGGGCACGCAGCGTGCGGATGCGGTGCTGCTCCTCCGCCAGATTCGAGAGCAGGAAATAGCAGGTGAACGCCCGGGCCACTTCCTTGGCGCGCTCCGGCGAGAACGAGTCCACGAGGGCCTCCGCCTCGGCGAGCTTGGCGCCACTGGGATCCTCCACCGCGGCGATGTTCAGCGCGCGCAGTTGTTCGACGTCCTCCAGCAGGCCGGCGGAGCCGTATTCGGTGAGGACGCGGCCGAGCAGACCGCCGAGGAGGGACACATCCTGCCGCATCTCATCGGGGATCTCGTGCGAGGCGGCGGCGCGGGTGTGCTCAGGTGCCTGGGGCATGCGAATCTCCTTGATCGGGTGTGATCGCGACCCCATCGTCACGCTGAATGGAACATCACGCTACCAACAATCCACCGCGGATGGTGTTTTGGATTACGTGCCCGACGTCGGCCAGCACGCGCCGTTCGGCCGGTTAGGCCGGGGCGCCGGGGCCCTGCGGGTCCGCTTGCTTCGCGTAGTAGTCGGCCAGGACGCTCGCCTTGAGCTCCGCAAACGTGCCCGCCTCGATCGCCTCGCGCGCCGAGTCGACCAGGCGCACCACAAAGCGCTCGTTGTGGATGGAAATCAGCGTGTGGCTGAGCATTTCCTTGGCCTTGTAGAGGTGGTGGATGTAGGCGCGGGTGTAGTGGGTGCAGGTGTAGCAGTCGCAGCCCTCTTGCAGCGGCGTGAAGTCCAGCTTGTAGCGCTGCCCGGAGAGGTTGAAGCGCCCAAAGCGGGTGTAGAACGCCGAGTTGCGGGCCACGCGGGTCGGGGAGACGCAGTCGAAGGTATCCGCGCCGTTCTCGATGGCCGTGAAGATGTCGTCCGGCTCGGAAATCCCCAGCAGGTGGCGGGGCTTGTCCTCGGGGAGTTCTTCGGCGCACCAGCCGACGATGGTTCCCAGATTCTTCTTCTCGAGGGCGCCGCCGATGCCGAAGCCGTCGAAGGGCATCTGCGCCAGATCCCGGCAGGCCTTGCGCCGCAGGTCCTCGTATTGCGCGCCCTGAATCACGCCAAACAGTGCCTGGTATTCCTTGTGAGCCCGCTCGTCGGTGAGGCGGAAATGCTCCGTGATGCAGCGTTCGGCCCACGTCCGGGTCCGCTCCAGCGACTCCTCCTGGTAGCCGCGGGAGTTGTGCAGTGTGGTGAGCTCGTCGAAGGCGAACATGACGTCGGCGCCGATCCGGTGCTGCACGCCCATGGAGATCTCCGGGCTGAACCGGTGCACGTCGCCGTTGAGGTGGGACTTGAACCACACGCCGTCGTCGTCCACGTTGGCGAGCCGCTCCTTGCCGGGCGCGACGGCGTCGTCATCGCCGGACGAGTCGGCCGCCTTCATGTCGATCACCTTCTTGAACCCCGAGCCGAGGCTCATCACCTGAAATCCGCCCGAATCGGTGAAGGTGGGCCCGGGCCAGTTCATGAATTGTCCGAGCCCGCCGGCGGCGTCGAGCACGTCCGAACCCGGCTGGAGGTACAGGTGGTAGGCGTTGGCCAGGACCGCTTGCGCGCCGAAGTCAGCCACGGCCTCCGGTGTGACGGCCTTGACGGTGGCCTTGGTGCCCACGGCAATGAAGGCCGGCGTCTTGATCTGGCCGTGCGGGGTGTGGATGACGCCGGTGCGGCCCTTGCTGCCCGGCATCCGCGTACCCACCGTGAAACCGAACTCGCTCTGGCGGGGGTGCGACGTCGGCACGTCCGCGCTCGGCGGGGTCGGCGCGGGCGTCTGCGTCGCGTCCGCCGTGTGTAGCGGGGCAGGGCTCGGTGGGGCGGAATCGCTGGGTGCGGGGCGTGACGTCATGCCCACTAGTTTGCCTTACCGGGCGGACGGCGCGGAGCCTCGGGCTGCGTGGAGCGGGCGTCGCGCTGTTCACATTTCTGGCCCGGGGCAGCACGCGGTGGGGGCCGAGCGGGTACAAAGGGAACATGGATGACCCGCTGCACTGGAAAAAGCTCTTCACGTTGGGGCCTGCCCAGCGGGATCACCGGGCAGCGTTGCGGGCCAGCTGCGGGGTCTTCCTGCCGCTGCTGGTGCTACTCAGCCTGGACCGCATCGACTTGGCGTTGTTCGCCGTGTTTGCCGCGTTCACCAATATCTACGGCCGCGGCCCCAGCTTCGCGCTGCGGTGGCGGGCCCAGCTGCGTGGCGGCGGGTTGATGTGGTTGGTCATGGTGGCGGCCGTCGCGACACAGGCGTTCCTCGAGGCCGGGACGGAGGCCGGCCGGTGGGCCGTCATCGGGGTCACGACGCTGATCTCCGGGACGTGCGCGTTGGCTGTGGGGTGGCTGCGCATTCGGCCCGCCGGGTCCCTGTTCCACATCTTCGCGTTTGCCGCGATCGCCACGCTGCCGGCGAGCATCAATCCGGTGGAGGCGCTGACGACGGCGACGGCGACCTTCCTGCTGGGGCTGGGCATTGGCCAATTCGGCCGGTGGTGGCAGCGCCCGGCGCACCGGGAGCGGGCGGTGGCGCAGCCGAAGCCCTTTGCGCAAGCGATGGCACCGGGGGAGTGGCGCGCGCTCTGGGGTCAGGCGCTGGGCCACCTCGTGGCGGCCGGTCTTGCCGGAGCGATCGCGCAGATTCTGCAGCCGGCGCTGGGCCTTGAGCACACCTATTGGGCGATGGTGGCCGCCGTCGTGCCACTGGTGGGGCACACCACTCGGGATGCCGTGGCGCGGGGTATCCACCGTGTCCTCGGCACGGCCGTGGGGCTGGTGGTGATGGCGCTCGTGATCTGGGCCGAGCCGCCGCTCTGGGCGCTGGTGCTGATTATTGGTCTCTTCCAGTTCGGCACGGAGATGCTGGTGATCCGCAACTACTTCTGGGCCCAGGTGTGCATCACCCCGCTCGCGCTGATCGGCGTCTCGCTGAGCCGGGACCCAACCGCGGGGTTGCTCTATGACCGGATCGTGGAAACAGTCATCGGGGCCGTCATCGGGATCGTGGTGGTGCTGATCAGCTCGCGCCGGGTCCGCTCCGCGCTCGGGTGGTAGCGCCGGGTCGATAGGCATGGGTCGTCAAAAACTGCGCGCCCTGCCCTTGGGTCGTGCCAAAAGGTGCTTAGATCGGCACATTCGAGCATTTTTCGACGACCCATTCGCGGGGCCTCGCGTTTTCGTACGACCTACTCCGGAACTGCGGGAAGGGGAGAGGCGAACATGCCGATGATCTGCGCTCCGAACGCGATGAGCCACGGCACCGCGACGACGGCCGCCACCAGCGCGACGATCGTGCGGCCGCGCCGGTGGTCAATGGCGACGGCGGGCAGCCGGTGTCCTGCCGTGGGTTTCCTTAGGAGGACTGCTGCCACGGCCCGCCACTGCGGCCCGGGCGCAGGGCATTGAGCTCGTGGTGGATGCGGCGCCTAAGCTCCGCCGCGTCGAGCGTGTTCGACCCACCGTGCGCCAGCAGATACAAGAGGGTCCCCAATCGCTGGGTGCGCCATTGCCGCTCGGCGTCCGCGTCCCGCCCCGCGACCGCGCGGTGTACCTCGCGGTCAAACAAGTTGGGCTGATCCAGCTCCCGCTGCCGCAGCTCCGCCGTGAGCTTGGCCTGCAGCGGGTCCGATTCCACGTGATCCCGCTGACGTACCAGCTGTCCGTACCGATCAGCGGCGTCGTAGTCGCCGCCGTCGTACGCCAAAAATGCCGCGAGGGCGAGGGCGGATTCCACCGACTTCCAGCGCCCAAAATTCCCGTCAAACTCAAGAGCCGTGAGGATGTCCAGCAGCCGCCAGGCGCCCGCCCGGTCGTCCAAGTCCACCACCAGCCGGTGCGCCAGATCGTACAGCGCCTCCAAGTGCGCCCCCGCCTTGAGGTTCACCCCGCGGGCGAGCCGGGCCGTGGGTTCCAGCACGGCGGGCTCCTCCGGATACCCCTCCGCGATGGACAGCAGCACGGCCTCGGGAGATTCGGGCTCCACGGGGAGCGCCTGCAGGTCCTCGTAGCTCAGCAGCGGTGCCGGCGCGGTGGTGTGGACGCGAATCGAGGATCCGCACGCGATGGTCGCTTTGTGGCCGCTGGCCAGGGTCGCCTCCACGAGCGCGGGGGTGCCGAAGCTATCGGGAAGGATGCGCAGTGAGCGCACTTCGGCGCTGGGCGTCCCGTGGCGGGTGATGAAGCGATCGCCCACGCTGACCTGTTCGGCGCGGACGGTGCGGATCCGGACCTCGGCAGAGGCGGGCTGCTCAGAAGAGTTCATGGGTTCCTGCGGGTGGGGGCGTGGAGCGGACTAGGAGCACCAGCCCACGTGGGCCAGTGCCTGCTTGATGAGGTTGCCCCGGCCCCCCGGCAGCTCAGACTGCACGTCCGCGCTGAGCGCGGCCTCCGGACTCATCCAATGAAGATCGAGTGCGTCCCGGCGCGGATTGCACTCGCCGCGCACGGGGACGATGTAGCAGAGTGCGACGGCGTGCTGCCGCTCGTCCGTCAGCCCCGTCTCGGAGGGGGACGGGAAATACTCGGCCACGGTGAACGGCACGGGCGACGGCGGCAGCTGCGGCATCGCTAGCGGGCCCAGGTCCTGTTCGATGTGCCGGGTGAGGGCCCCTCGTATTGTTTCCCGGTACATAATGCGCCCGGAGACGAAGGCGAAGCGGAACTGCGCTTCGGCGTCGGCCGTGTACAGCAAGCCGACCTCGCTGACGTAGCCCAGCGGGTCCACGCGCACCGGGATGGCCTCCACGTAGGCGATCGGCAGGCGTTGCCGGGCCTCGTGCAGGTCCTCGTCTGACAGCCACCCGGGGTACGGGTCGGGGGTGCGTACGCTCATACCCTCATGTTTAGCGCATCCGGCGGCCTCAGCGCACCAGCCGCGGCGGGCTCACCGGGAATTCGTAGCCGGATTCAGCGGACGACGGCGGGCTGCAGCGACCGTGCCCTGCCAACTCTCGCGACTGGTTGGGGAATATCAATCGGTAGTCTATAGTTGTAGCCAATGCGATACCGTGAGTAGGCGCGCCATTTACTGCACATTGTGTGCGTGCGCTCCGGTGATCTCCCCCAACCTGCGGCCTCTTGATGGCCGACATCGTGCCCGTAGCCGGTCATGCCCGGCGTCGTTAGTGAAGGACTGAAGTGCCCCAGAAATCTGCCTCGGCTCCCGCCGTGCCGCCGGAAGAGCAAAAGCTCGCGCCGGCCGCCCGCACCACCATCCTGGTGCTGCTGGTCGCCGCCTTCGTGGTGATCTTGAACGAGACCATCATGAATGTGGCCCTGCCGCGGCTGCAGACCACCTTTGGCGTGACCGCGGACACCGTGCAGTGGCTCGTCACCGCCTTCATGCTAACCATGGCCGTGGTCATCCCGACCACCGGATACCTGCTCCGCCGCCTGTCCATCCGGACGGCCTTCATCCTCGCGATGGTCCTCTTCTCCACGGGCACGCTCATCGCCGCCCTCGCCCCGGCCTTCGGCGTCCTGCTGGTGGGCCGCGTGGTGCAAGCTTCCGGCACCGCCATCATGATGCCGCTGCTCATGACCACCATTCTGGACATCGTGCCGCCGGCCAAGCGCGGCTCCATGATGGGCAACGTCTCGATCGTTATTTCCGTGGCTCCGGCCATTGGCCCGACCGTCTCCGGGCTCATCCTGCAGTACCTGCAGTGGCGGATGATCTTCGTGATCGTCCTCCCCATTGCCCTGATTGCCCTCGCCATTGGTGCGCGATTGCTGGGCAAGATGACCAGCGAGACCGAGCACTCCGCCACGCCGCTCTCCGTCCCGTCGCTGCTCCTGGCGATCCCCGGCTTCGGCCTGCTGGTCTACGGCCTCAGCTCCTTCGGCGGCGGCCACGGCGGCGAGGTCGAGGCAGGTGCCGCGGCGTCCGGCCCGGGCGCCACCCCGTTCATCGCGCTCGGCATTTCCGTCGTCGCGCTGACGTTCTTCACGCTGCTGCAGTTGCGCCTGCAGAAGCGGGATGGTGCCCTGCTGGACCTGCGCCCGTTCAGCTACCGTCCCTTCACCATGTCCCTGCTGCTCATGGTCATGGCCATGGTGGCCCTGTTCGGCGTCATCATCCTCTTGCCGATGTACCTGCAGCAGGTTCGCGGGCTGGATCCGCTGGACACCGGCCTGATTCTGCTGCCCGGCGGCCTGCTGATGGGCCTGCTGGCCCCCTGGGTGGGCCGGATGTACGACAAGGTGGGCCCGCGCCCGCTGATGATCCCCGGCGGCGCCCTGCTGGTGCTGGTCCTCGCGTTCTACACGCAGCTGACCGCCACCACGGAAGTCTGGCTCATGGTCGTGGCTCACCTGGTCATGTCCCTAAGCTTCGCCCTATTGTTCACTCCGGCATTCACCACCGGCCTGAACCCGCTACCGCACCACTTGCACTCCCACGGCTCCGCGGTGCTCTCCACACTGCAGCAGCTCGGCGGTGCCGCCGGTACCGCGCTGCTGGTCGGCATCATGGCCGCCGGCACGGGCACCGCGATGGCCTCCGGTGCGGACGCCGTCACCGCCCAGGTCACCGGCTTCCAGCACGGCTTCACCGCGTCAGCGATCTTCGCCGTGGCCGTGTTCGCCCTGACCTTCACCATGAAGAAGCCGGTCTACGAGGAACTGGCGGATTCCCACGAAGCCCCGGCTGCGCACTAGCAGCGGGGGCGGGCCCGCGGAGCACGTCTGCGTGATGATTGACACCTCTGCGGGCCCGGGTAACGATTAAGCTGTCCGGGCCGGGTGATACCGGACCGGGCAGCGCGCCCGTGGCCGCCTCCTTGCTGAGCCAGCGGCAACGTGCGTCGCCGAGATCACCATTCTGACCGACGGCCGAGGGCACCTCATGCAATCGCAGACACAGTTGTTGGGCGAAGCGATAGAGATCGCGCTCTCCCCGCTGCCTGCGGGGGAGCGACGCCTGCTCCTCGGTGACGCCGTCCGCCAAGTGCTCGAGGCCGACGTATTCGTCTCCTACGTGTGGGACGACAACGGGCCGTATGCCGACCCCGTGGAAATTAATCTGGGGCGGGACATGGTCCGGGCGTACGCCAAGCACTACCGCTACGTTGACACGCTGACGCCGGAACTCGCGCGCCGTGGCCGAGCGAGCGCGGTGAGCGCCACGGGGGACCGGGACGAATTCACCGACGACTTCCTTCATCGGCGCGACATGTTCCACGGTATTAACTACTTCCCGGCCCACTCGCGTCCGGGGAGCGTGGACCTGCGCCTCTGGCGGGGGCAGCACCGCCCGCCGTTTACAGACGACGACGTCCGCCTGGTCCAAGCGGTCGGTGATCTGATCGGCCGCGTCTGGCCCCTGGAGGCGCCCGCAAGCGGCCAGTCCCTCACGCCGCGGCAGCGGCAGATCGCCGAGTTGGTGGCCCAGGGTCTCAGCGACCAACAAATCTGCCGCACTCTGGGCATCGCCCTACCCACCCTGCGCACCCACCTGACGCAGTCATTTCAGAAAACGGGCGCGCGTTCGCGGACCGAACTGGCGGGGTACGTCCTGCGCCGCAACCACCCATGAGGCGGCGGCCTCATCATTATTGACGATGCCGCCCCGGGGTGGCTCCGGCCTAGATTCGTTGTGATGCACATCATTAGCTAACGCGAGGAATCTCATGGCCACCGACCGTTTACCGCCACCTACCCTGTCCGGCGCCTCCGCCGTTCGCCGAATCGACCGCTTCCCCCGATGGGGGTTGAGCCCCGTGTCCGTGTTCACCATCGGACTCGGCATGTTGTTCGTGCAGTACGACATCTTCAACATCAACGTCTCCTTCGTCCAGACGTGCCTGCAGATCATCGACGAGTGCAGCTCCGCGACCGCGGATACGTTCATCGGATTGCCCGTCTTTATGAGTCTGCTGGGCTACGGAATTGGCGCCCTCTGGCTGGGCGCCTTGTCCGACCGCTACGGACGGCACAGCATGTTGATCGTTTCGATGGTGATCACCGGTGCGGGGTCGGCGTACTCCGCCCTGTCGGCCGATGAGATCAACTTCGCGCTGTCCCGGCTCATCACGGGCATCGGTGTGGGTGCTGACTTGGCGATCATCAACGTCTTCGTCAGTGAAATCTCCCCGCGTCGCCGCCGCGGCCGCTACACCTCCTTGCTGTTCATCATGGCGGCCTTTGGTTCCGCCCTCGGCATCTGGCTGGGGCTCTTTTTGACGACGCCCATGGGGCCGTGGCCGCAGGCGCTTCCGTTCGCTTTGGCCTCTGACGACTTCACGTCGGGATGGCGCTGGGTGTACGCCATCGGTGCGGCGCTGGCCGTGGTCTCCCTGGTGCTCCGCATGGCCTTGCCCGAATCTCCACGGTGGCTCGCCGGACGCGGACGCACCGAGGAGGCGGCCGCAGTGGTGAGCAGCATGGAGCATCTCGCGACCCGTCAGCTGCCGTTGCTGCCGGAAGAGCCACAGGACAACGGGACGGCCGCCTCGTCGACGGTGAACGCGGGCGGATTCTCGGAGCTCCTGCGCTCACCCCTCTACCTGAGGCGCCTGCTCGTGCTGGGCACGGCGTGGATGCTGGGCTACCTGACCATCTACAGCTTCTCCGGCGCGTTCACCTCGGTCCTGGTGCGCCAGGGCTACTCGGTCTCGGCGGCCGGTATGGTCTCGGCCGTCGGACTCATCGGCTTCATCGCTGCCGCCTTCGTCGCCCGGGCCGTCGTGGACCGGCTCGAACGCAAGGTCTGGATGGCGGTGGGCGCCGCCATTACCGTGGCGGGAGCCGTCGTCGTCGCCCTCAGCGGTGAGCCGCTCGTCGTCTTTGCCGGCGCGATCATCCTCTTCTTTGGGCAAAACATTTGGGTTCCGGCCCAGTACGCACTGACCGCTGAGAGCTTTCCCACCCGGATGCGCACCACGGCGTACGCGGTGGCCGATAGCATCGGCCACGTGGGCGGAGGGCTCGGCGTGTTCCTGCTCGTAGGGTTGCTGGGGAACCTCCCGCTCGAAGCCACCATGCTGGTGCTGGTGGCGTTCCTCGCCCTCGGCGCCGTCGTCAATGCGGCCGCCGTGTCCACGCGGGGCCGCAATCTTGAGGAGATTTCCCAATGACCAGTGTTGAAACCCTCAGCACAGTAGAACCAGGAGTCTGGACGGAAGTCGCTGACGCGGCCCAGATCGCCGCTCAAAGGCCCGACGCCGGTTCCTTTCCCTTGGCCGTCAAGGCGAACATCGCTGTCGCCGGCTTCCACCACAGCGCCGGCTGCCGGGCACTGGAGACGGCTCCCGCTACGGCCGATGCCGACGTCGTCGCGCTCCTCCGGCCGGCGGGCGCCGTCGTGGTTGGCACTACCAACATGCACGAGCTCGCCTTCGGCATTACGTCGGACAATGCGACGTACGGCCCGGTGCGGAACCCGTCCGATCCCACGCGGTCGGCTGGCGGTTCCTCGGGTGGGAGCGCGGCCGCCGTGGCCCGCGGGGACGTGGACGTGGCCCTCGGGACGGACACGGGAGGCTCGATGACCATCCCGGCCAGCCTGTGCGGTGTGGTGGGCTTCCGGCCGAGCACGGGCCGGTGGCCCTCCGGCGGACTCGTGGGCCTGTCCTGGACGCGTGACACCCCGGGCGTCTTTGCCCGCAACGTGGCCCGCGTTGAGGCGATTGACCAGCGTGTGGCTCCGGCCCCGCCTCAGCAGGTTGATCGGCTACCTGCTGGATCGGAGACGACGGTGGCCGTCCCGCAAGAGTTCCTCCGGCAACTCGATCCCCACACGGAACGAGCCTTTGCCGCGGCGCTGGAGCGGTGGCGCCCGGCGGTGAATCTGGTGGAGCTGGAGCTCGGCGAGATTCTGGACCTCACGCGGGCCGCCGAGGGGCCATTGGTCATGTGGGAATCGCGCCAGCTCCTCGCTGATGCGGCCGCGCGGGCGCTGGGGATGTCCCCGGAGGCCGCCCTCGCACGGCTGAGCGAGCAGGTGCAGAGCCCGGATGTGCGGGAGTTGCTGCGCAACCAGCGGGATGCACCCGTGAGCGCGGAGCAGTATGCAGCCGCGCAGCGAAGCACGGCGCGTGCCCGGCAGTTGTACGCGGAGCGGCTAGCGGACGCGGGGATCGACGCGCTGGTCTTCCCCACCACGCCCGCGCCTGCGCCCCGCTGGTCCGAGTCACTGACGATCAGCGATGGCACCGGCGCGGTGGATACCTTTGGCCGTTTTACCCGTCACACCGGCTTGGGCACCGTGCTCGGCGCACCCGTGGTGAGCGTGCCAGCCCCCGTGGAGGCGGGTCAGCTGCCCGTGGGGATTGCCGTGCAGGGCGCCCGATTCGACGACGCGCGGTTGCTGGCCGTGGCGGCCCACTTAGAAGCGCGTCTGCGCCGGCCCGCCTGACGCGCGCCCTGCGCAGCGTGGCGGACCTGCGTCAGGCGGTGCGCGCGAGCGTTACCAGCGTCCGCGCCAGAGCTGCTTGGCGCGCGGGTTCTCCTCCCGCGGGACGCCGAGCTCGCTGGCGGCGACGGCGGCCCAGTGCGGGTTGACTAGGGCGGCGCGGGCGATCGCGACGCCGTCGGCCTGGCCCGTGGCGAGGATGTGCTCGGCCTGCGTGCCGGTGGTGATGCCGCCGACCGCCGTCACGAACGAGTCCGTCTCCTGCAGGCCCTCCTTGACGGCCGCGGCGAGCGGCGTCTGGTAGCCGGGGCCCGTGCGCGGGCCGGTATACGGGCCGATTCCGGCCGAGGAGAGGTCGAAGGCCGTCACGCCGAGCTCGCGTAGCTCTTGGGAGAGCTGGACGGTCTCGCGCAGCGTCCAGCCGTCGTCCGCCCAATCCGTGCCGGAGAAGCGGATGCCGAGGACCTTGTCCTCCGGCCACACCTCTGCCACCGCGGCGACGATCTCCTTCACCAGGCGCGTGCGGTTCTCGTAGGAGCCGCCGTACTCGTCCGTGCGCTGGTTGACCAGCGGGGAGAGGAACTGGTGCAGCAGGTAGCCGTGCGCGGCGTGGATCTGGATGACGTCAAAGCCGGCCTCATCCGCGCGGCGCGCGGCGTCCGCCCACGCGGTCACCAAATCCGCGATTTCCTCGCGCGGCAGCTCGCGGGCCGCGTCATACCCGAAGATGTCCGACGGCGACGAGGAGACGGTCGGCCAACCACCCTCGGCGGCCGGCACCGTGCCGTCCTCGAATCCCGGGAGCATCGGCCACGTCGCGGCCTTGGCGCCGGCGTGCGCCAGCTGCAGGCCGGCGGCCGAGCCGTTCGCGTGCACCAGGTCTACGATCCGGGACCACGCCTGACGCTGCTCGTCGTTCCAGAGGCCCGTATCCCGCGGGGAAATGCGGCCCTCCGGAACCACGGCGGTCGCCTCGGCGATCACCAAGCCGAATCCTCCGGCGGCCAGGGCGCCGAGGTGGGACAGGTGCCAGTCGGTCGGGACGCCGTCTTCTGCATCGACCGAGTATTGGCACATGGGTGCGACGACGGCGCGGTTGCGCAGCGTGAATCCGCCGTTCGCGGTGGGCAGGGTCACAGGGCTAAAAAGTGTACTCACGCCGTGGCCAACCTCCCGTGCGGGCTGACTATTCCCGCCGGTCCAGCGAGCCCCGGCGGGACCGGCCTAGGACCGGGGCGCCCGCTCGCCGGCGGTGACCGCGGCGGTAACCTCGTTGCCGGCCGGCGGGGCCGGGCACACGGCGAACGCGGAGAACGCGAACGGGAACACCAGCGTCCGGTTGAAGTCCACCAGCAGGCTGCCGTCCTCGGCCGGAGCCGGGGCGTTCACGAACCGCCACGCCGGCGTCGTGTCCCCGTTAGTCGCATCCCGGAACAGCACCGTCAGCTTTCCGTCCGGCCCCTGCTCGGCGGCCAGACGCGTGCCGGCCAGCGGGCCGTCGCCGAACACCACGTCCCCGGCCAGCTCCGCGCTCAGCTGGGTGTCCGGGCGGAAGCTGTCAATCGTCACGGTCCGCGGCACCGCATACGGCTCGAACCGGGCCGGCAGCACCCACGCCGGGTCAAACGCAAAGGTGGGGACCCCGCGGAAAGACGCCTGCAGCTCGGTCCGCTCCGCGCGGGTGCGGATCATGTAGCGGCCACCGCGCACCCCGAGTTCCACCACCAGTTCCGGGGCCTCGGCCGCCGCCGGTACCCGCAGCAGATAGCGCGACTCGTCCTCGCCCAGCGTGAGCGTCACCGGCTCGGTGACGGGCGCGCCGTCGTCGTACCCCAACACCGGCGCGGCCGGGTCCGGGGCGTACGTGGCGGTGCCGGATGCGGCGGCGAACGTACCCGGAACCTGCTCGAGCGGGCCCGGGGTGGCCGGGAGCCACTGGTAGGACGTCAGGGTGAGCCAGCCGAACGGGGCGGCGAGCCCCTCCTCGCGCAGGCGGTGCCAGTGCTTCCAAGCCTCAAGATCGTGAGCATTCATGCCCACCAGCCTAGGCGGTGCGCGGTGGTCGTTCTCAGGCGCGCTCGGTCCGCTTGCGTTGGCGCGCCCGCAGCGCCGCCGCCAGCCCGACGCCAATCAGCGTGCCGAGCACGGCGGAGAGCAGCGTCGCCGCCCAGGTGGGCCACCCGGTGACCGACTGGGTGATGAAACCGAGCAGCATCATCCACCCCGCCCACAAGACCGCGCCGCCGGCGGCAAGGGCGGTGAAGGCCCGCGGTGGAACCCCGGCGATGCCCGCGGCTGCGACCGAGGCGGTGCGCCCGCCCGTGACAAACCGGAGCCCTAGCAGCGAGGCGTAGGTGGTCTCTCGGCCCAGCTTGTTCATGGCGGCGATGGTGGTGCGGTGCACCCAACGGCCCCACCGGAACCGGTCCAGCCACCCGGTGAGGCCGCGCCGGAAGATCCAGTACAGGCCGAGGTCTCCGAGCAGGCAGCCCGCCGCGGCGGCGCCCCACGCCAGAGGCAGGCTGAGGTGCCCGGCCGCAACGAGCGGACCGGCACCGAGGACAAAGAGTTCGGAGGGCACCGGCGGGAAGGGGGCGTCGAACGCCACCAGTACCACCGTGATCAGGTAGTACAGCACCGCATCGGAGACCAGCGGCGCGGTCATGCGGACCCACCCGCCGGAGCCGAGGCCAGCGTGAGCTGGGAGTCGAAGCGCACCTCGCGGCGAGTGAGCGGATCCGTGAACTCGATGCTCCGGGCCAAGAGCTGCAGGGGCCGCGAGTAGTCGTCCGGTGCCAGGTCCCAGAGGTCCGGGTAGAACGCGTCGTTTAGGATGCCGAGGCCTAGCGCGGCCATGTGCACGCGCAGCTGGTGGGTCTTGCCGGTGTGCGGGGCCAGGGCAAAGTGTCCGACGGCGGCGCCCGGCCCGGTTTCCGCCGCGGGTGCGCTGGCGGTGCCCGCGGCGATCAGGTCGATCGCGGTCTCCGCGTTAGGTTCCCCAGCTTCCACGATCGCGCGGAGCTGTCCCTTCACCTTGGTCATCCGGTTCCGGTAGGTCAGCGGTAGCCCCAGCCGCTCGCGCAGTGCGTCCGTGGTGGGGGCGGTGCCGTCGTCGTGGGTGAGGTGGGCGGGCAGGGCGGAGACGCACTCGTACCGTTTGCGAATGCTGCGCCGCTGGAACATGGTCTGGTACTTGCCGCGGGTTGCCGGGTTGGCCGCGAAGAGCACAACGCCGGCCGTCGCCCGGTCCAGCCGGTGCATGGGGATCAGGTCCGGTAGGTCCAGCCGGTTGCGTAGGCGCACCAGCGCGGATTCCTGCACGAACTTGCCGCCCGGCGTCGTCGGCAGGAAGTGGGGTTTGTCCACGGCGACGACGTGCTCGTCTTGGTAGAGCACCGTCTCAGTGAATGGGATCGGGTCCTCGTGGGCCACCTCCCGGTAATACCAGAGGAACTCGTGCTCGCTCAGCGGGGTGTCCCGACGGATCGGGGTGCCGTCGATGCCCACGACTTCGCCGTCGTCGAACCGGCGCAGCAGGCCGTCCGCGTCCACGTGCCCGAACCGGTGCATGACGTAGTCCAGAATGGTGTCAAAACCGCCCTCCGGCAACCGTAATCGGGTAGCGCCGACCCCGTGACGGACGGGGAGGGGGGACTTCATGGCCACAGGGCCATCTTCTCACGTTGCGCTGCCGTGCCGCCGCGCCGTGACCGAGCCCACCTCCGGCGGGGCGGGCTGGCAGGTGGGGCAGTAGTAGGCGATGCGCGGCTGGGCCGTCTCCGGCGGGCCGAGCGAGAACTGCTGGATGGGCGTTCCGCACAGGAAACAGGGCCGCCCCGTGCGCTGGTAGACCCAGTAGGACTCGTGCAGTTCAGTCGGGGTGGTTTTCCGCCGGGTGCGGTCCTTGTTGGCGTGCAGGAGGAGGAAGCAACGCTCAATGAGCCGCGCGAGGTCTGGCACGGCCCCGACGGGCGTTTTCGGGTGGATTTTGCAGATGAAGAGCACCTCGGCGCGGTAGATGTTCCCCACGCCGGTGAGGTTGCGCTGGTCCAGCACCGCCAAGCCCACGGGCACCTCGGGGGCGCGCAGCATGCGCCGCTGGGCCTCCTCCGGGTCCCACGCGTGTCCCAGAGGGTCGGGGCCCAGATGGCCGGTGACTTGGTGTTCCTGACGGGTGGGTAGCACGTGCAGCAGTCCGAGCTCCACTCCGACGGCCTCGAAGGAGTCGTTGGTTAGCACGCACCGGACCTTGTAGCCGGGGGTCCGCCACCGCTCGCCGGGGGCGTACACATCCCAGTGCCCGTCCATCATCAAGTGAGAGTGAATGGTCAGCTCGGCCACCCGAATGAGCAGGTGTTTGCCGCGCGAGCACACGGAGTCCACGACGCGGCCCGTCAGGTCCAGGGTGGCCCATCGGGGCACCCGGAAGTCGCTCTTGGTCAGTGCGTGGCCGGTCAGCGTCGCGTCGAGCCGGCGCGCGGTGCGGAATACGGTATCGCCCTCAGGCACGGAACCTCACTCCATTCGGTGCAGAGTAGAACCCGGCCGCGCGGAGCGCCTCGGCCAGGGTGGTGCCAAGAATCGGCTGCCCGCCGACTCGTTTGATCCCCAACTTCTCCGTGCGCGCCCGCCTGAGCGCGCTCACCAGTGCGGACGCGGCCGCGCGCAGAACGGCGTCGTCCTCACTGAAACTCAGCATGGTCTTGCCACCACGCTCTAGATAGAGCGTGAGTTCACCGTCCACGAGGACGACGACGGCGCCGGCCTTCCGCCCGGGGCGGTGCCGGCCGCGCGGCGCGGGCTCCGCTGGGGCGGCAGCGTCCGCGGGTGCGCTCGCGGATTCCGGAGCCGGCCACGGGAGCGCGGCCCCATACGGGTTGGCCGGATCGGTTGCGGCGAGCGCGACCGCTCGCGGGCTGGTCCCGGACCGGCTGTGCTGCGCCGCGGCGTCGAGCGTAAAACCGCGGAGCCGGTCGATGGTGGCGGATAACGCGAACTGGGCACCGCCCAAGTGCTCCACAAAGTAACCGCGGCGCAGCTGACCGGTCTCCTCCAGCTTCGCCAAGACCTTGTACACCACAGCGAAGCCGCCCGGAACGTCCTCCGCCCCCACGGAACCACGGGTCAAGACTCCGTAGCGCTCCAAGAGCAGCTCGGCGCGGGCGTGCGTGCGCAAGGTGGGATCCGTCTCGAGGCTCGGGATGAGGGACCAGCGGCCGGTGGCCCGCGACGCGTGGCTTGGGTCGAGGTGGCCCGTGGTGCTCGCCTGCGTGTCCGCCTCCCGGCCGCGGTGGCGCAGGCTGGAGCGCAGGGAGAGCCGGGTGGGGCGGCCGGCCCGCGCACTTCCGAGGCCCGAGCCACCCAGACGAGTCCGGGGCGGACCTGACCTGGAGCGGTGCGCGGAGGAACCGCTGCCGATCAGCCCGCGGACGGGAGCGAACGTGTCGTTGATGATCCGTCCGGCGAAGAACAGCCCCCAGAGGGCCTCCAACAGGGCCGGCTGGGCCACGTCCGGGTGCGCCTCGGCGAGCTGGCGGAAGAAGTAGGCCCCGCCGCCCTGCAGCGTCTCGAGCAACCGCTGCTGGAGCTCACCGGGCTCGTCGGAGGGTTCCGGTACGGTCAGGTCAGCGGTGGTGGCGGGGTGGAACGCCACCCAGCCATCGTTGCCCGCGAGCTCACCGGCGCCCGTCACAAGGAACTCACCCGCGGTCAAGAGCGCGTCCAGCTGGTCCGGCGAGTAGTCCGCAACGCGCGCTGGCAGGAGGTAGCTCTCCCAGGCGCTCGCCGGAGCCGGGTACCCGGCGAGCTGCTCCAGCACCGCGGCCACGCCGTCGATCCCGCGCAACGGGGCGTCGGACGCGGTGGAGACCAGCTGCCAATCGGGGAGGAACCGGGCCAGCGTCGGCGCGTCAACGGGTTCCACTTCGGCCCGGAGGGCCGCGAGGGAGCGGCGCCGGATGGTGCGCAGGACTTCCACGTCACACCACTCGGTGGTGAAGACGGCCGGGGCCTCCGGGATGCCTCCAGGCTTGGCGGCGAGGAGCTCGGGTGGACGGAACTCGCCGTCCGTGACGCGACCGTCGTCCTTGAGGCGTTTGAGGGCCAGGTCCACGACGCCGGCGCCCAGGCCCAGGGCGGCGGCTGCCTCCGGCGTCGCAAAGGGACCGTGCGTGCGGGCAAACCGGGCGACCAAATCGAGGAGCGGGTCGGCGACGGGCTCGAGGAAGGCGACGGGCACCCCGATAGGCAGCGGAACGCCGAGGGCATCCCGGAGTCTGGCGGCGTCCTCGATACCCGCGAAGACGCGGCGCCCGTGGACAGTGACGTCAAGGGCGCGAGCCTGGGCTACGAGGTGGCCCGCCCACGCCTCCACGGCCGCTTCCGTGGGCCGCACGTCTTCTTCGTCATTGGGGTTCAGGCGCAGACGCGCGACGAGTTGCTCCGGGGTGAGCGGGCCCAAGAGGCGCAACAGGTCAGCCACGGACTCGCGCCCGCGTTCGTCCGTGTCCGCGCGGAAGCCGTAGCCGTCGGCCGTGCGTTGGAGCTCCCGCTCGGTGCGGGCGATCACGTCAGCATCCAGTAGTTCGCGCAGCTCGGTGCGGCCCAGGAGGTCGTTGAGCAGGGTGGGATCGAGCGACAGCGCCGCGGCCCGGCGCTCGGCTAGCGGGGAGTCGCCCTCGTACAGGAACTGGGCCACGTAGCCGAACAGCAGGGATTGGGCGAAGGGGGACGGCTGACGCGTGGTGGTTTCCACTAAGCGAATGCTGCGGTTGGCGAGCCCGGAAGCGATCCGGCTGAGGGCCGGGAGGTCATAAACGTCTTGGAGGCATTCCCGCGCGGTTTCTAGGATGACCGGGAACGTCGGGTACTTCTTGGCCACGTCGAGCAGTTGGGCGGAGCGTTGCCGCTGCTGCCACAGCGGGGTGCGCTTGCCGGGGTTCTGCCGCGGCAGGAGCAGTGCGCGCGCGGCGCATTCGCGGAAGCGGGAGGCAAACAGGGCGGAGTTGCCGACCTCCCGGGTGACCAGTTCCTCCAGTTCATCGGGTTCAAACTCGAAGAGTTCGGCTCCGGGTGGCTCGTCCTCCATGAGGGGTACGCGCAGCACAATGCCGTCATCGGCCGCCATCGCGGAGCCATCCAGCCCGTAGCGTTCCCGCAGGCGTGCGCCGACCGCCAGAGCCCACGGCGCGTGCACGGGCATCCCGAAGGGCGAATGCAGCACGACGCGCCAATCGCCGAGCTCGTCGTGAAAGCGCTCGACGACGAGGCGCTTTTCGGTCGGCAGGGTGCCCGTGGCCTCCTCTTGGGCGGCGAGGTACCCGCGCAGATTGGCGATCGCGTAAGGGTCGAGCCCGGCGCCGCCTAGACGCGCGGCGGCGTCGTCATCAGTCAGCGAGGCGACCTCTCGGCGGAACGCGCCGACGGCGTGCCCTAGCTCCACGGGCCGGCCGGGCCCGTCCCCGTGCCAGAAGGGCAGCTTGCCGGGCTGGCCGAACGCGGGGGTGACTAGGACGCGGTCCGGGGTGATGTCCTCGATCCGCCAGCTGGTGGCACCGAGGGCGAAGACGTCTCCGACCCGCGATTCGTACACCATTTCCTCGTCCAGTTCGCCGACCCGGCGTCCGCCGGTGCGGGCGTTCGACGAGCCCGTGGCGTCGTCGTCACCGCTGATGAGGAACACACCGAACAACCCGCGGTCCGGGATGGTGCCGCCGGAAGTGACGGCGAGGCGCTGGGCCCCGGGGCGGCCGGTGAGCGTGCCGGCATCGCGATCCCAGACGAGGCGCGGGCGCAGTTCGGCAAACTCGTCCGAGGGGTACTTGCCCGCCAACAGGTCCAGCGTGGCTTCAAACGCGGACCGCGGCAGCGCCGCGAAAGGAGCGGCCCGGCGGACGACGTCGTACCACTGTTCGGCGTCGATCTCGCCGAGCGCCGCAGCGGCGATGGTCTGCTGGGCCAGCACGTCCAGCGGGTTGGCGGGAATGCGCAAGGGTTCAATCCGCCCGGCCAGCATGCGCTCCACGGTCACCGTGGTGTCCAGCAGGTCGCCGCGGTGCTTGGGGAAGAAGACGCCGGAGGAGGCCGCGCCGACTTGGTGACCGGCGCGGCCCACGCGTTGGAGACCGGAGGCGACCGAATGCGGCGATTCGACCTGGATGACCAGGTCCACGAGGCCCATGTCGATGCCGAGCTCGAGTGAGCTGGTGGCCACCACGCAGCGCAGCCGCCCCGATTTGAGGCCGTCCTCGATGTCCGCCCGTTCGTCCTTGGAGACGGATCCGTGATGGGCGCGCGCGAGGATCGGCTCGGTGCCAGAGCTTTGCCCGGCTTGGGCCATGAGCTCGGCGGGCGCCCGCGTGAACGGTGGCGCGTCGGGTGGCGTGGCGTTGGAAGCGTCGTCGGTGGGCGCTAGGCGTTCGGCGTGGATCTCGTTGAGGCGGCCGGTGAGGCGTTCGGCGAGCCGCCGCGAGTTCGCGAAGACGATCGTGGACCGGTTCTGCTCGATCAGGTCCACGATCTTCTCTTCAACGTGAGGCCAAATGCTGGCCTGTGGTTGCAGGCCCGACGCCGGCCCCATGTCAGGGGCGGAAGCGGCCGCCGGAAGATCCGTCATGTCCTCCACGGGCACCGTGACCGTCAGGTCCCACGTCTTAGCCGAGCGTGGGGCAATGATGCTGACGGGCCGGGCGCCGCCGAGGAACCGCGCTACCTCGGCGTGCGGTTCCACGGTGGCGGAGAGGCCGATGCGTTGGGCGGGTTGGTCGAGGAGCTCGTCGAGCCGTTCGAGGCTGACGGCGAGGTGGGCTCCGCGCTTGGTGCCCGCCACGGCGTGGACCTCGTCGAGGATGACGGTATCCACGTCGGTGAGGGTTTCCCGGGCCCGGCTGGTCAACATGAGGAACAGCGATTCGGGTGTGGTGATCAGGATGTCCGGCGGTTGAGTGACGAGCCGCCGCCGCTCCGTCGCGGGGGTGTCACCGGAGCGGACGCCGACCCGGATATCGGGGGTCGTTTCACCCAGCCGCGCGGCCGCTTGGGTGATGCCGATCAGCGGGCTGCGCAGGTTGCGTTCCACGTCGACGCCGAGGGCCTTCAGCGGTGAGATGTAGAGCACGCGCGTCCCGCGCTTCCGCGGCACCGAGTCCGCGGTCTGTGGTTGGGTCCGGACGAGCGAGTCAAGCGCCCAGAGGAAGGCGGAGAGCGTTTTGCCGGAGCCGGTGGGGGCGATCACGAGTGCGTTCTCGCCCCGGGAGATGGCGTCCCACGCGCCCGACTGGGCGGCGGTCGGCGCGGCGAAGGCGCCCGCGAACCATTCTCGGGTGGCGGGAGTAAACCGGTCCATGACCGCCTCTGCGGCTACTGAAGCGTGAATGGCCCCACCTCAACTAACTGAACCTCGGTGGCGGCGCACGCAATCAGCGGGAGCACGGCAGCAGAAGCCGTGAGGGTGACGAGCTGGCGAATCTTCATCGTTCTCCTCCAGATGTCCTAGTCACAACCTACCCGAAGCGTTCGGAACCTGCTCAGGAGTGGTGGTACGGCCGGCCGCCGGCGATCTCCTGCGCGCGGTAGAGCTGTTCCGCGAGGATCAGGCGCACCAGCTGGTGCGGGAAGACGAGCTTGGACAGGCTCCACACAAAATCCGCGCGTCGGTGCACCGAATCGTCCACTCCGTAGGCGCCGCCGATGATCACGGTGACGTTGCGCGCCGCATCAAACTGGCTCTGCAGCCGGGCTGCGAGCGCCGGTGAGTCGATGTTGTGACCGCGTTCGTCCAAGAGGACCACGTAGTCCTGCGGGGAAATCTTCGCGAGCAGCCGTTCTGACTCCTCCGCGCGGGCGGCCTCCTCTTGGCGGGCTGAGTGCGGCAGCAGCTGCCACGCGACGTCGTACGGCTTTTTCATGCGCTTGCCGTAACGCTCAATCCCCTCGGCCACCCACGATTCGTGCTTCTTGCCGATCGCTAGAATCCGTAGCGCCACCTGTGCCTCCTCACCTTGCGTGCCCACCTTCCAGTCTGCCATTGCGGGCCCACACGATGGGTGCCGGTCCCGTCACCTCGCACGACGACGCCGTCGCTCGCGCTCAGGACAAGGCGAACGACGGCGTCGTGTGTGGCGCGTCAGCGGACGGGTTGCGAGTCCTCATCCCGGTCCGTGTCGATCGGCGACTTCGGAGCCGCGCTCGCATCGGACGGGTCCACGGCGCGGATGGCTCCCGTTTCCGGGGTCCAACCGTCCTCGTACTCGCCGGACTCGTAGTCGTAGCCCACCGGATTGCCGTCCTCGTCGTACCGCTGGTACCACTCCGTGACTTCGTCCGCCTCGGAGTCGAACTCGGCGCCGGCGCCTTCGCCTTCCGGTGTCTTCTCCACGGAGAGGGCGAAGTCGTCGCCGTGTTCGTCGATACCGGTCTTCACGGCGTTCTCCAGCGCCACCTGCGCGTACTGGGTGCGGATGACGGCCGGATCCGTGCGCAGGTCCTTATAGAAGGCGAAGAGCATGATCAGCAAGATCACCGAGAATGGCAGTGCGGAGACGATGATGAGGTTCTGCAGGCCGGAGAGGGCCTCGTTACCGCCGATCAGCAGCATGACGACGGCGATACCCATCATGGCCACGCCCCAGAACACCGTGACCTTCTTGTCCGGCGTCGGATTGCCGCGCTGGGACAGGGTGCCCATCACCAGGGAAGCGGAGTCCGCCGAGGTGATGAAGAAGACGGAGATGCAGAACATGGCCACGAGCGGCGTGAGCCAGTCCATGGGCAGGGCGTGCAGCACCTCGAAGAGGAGATCCTGCGGGGAAAGGTCCGCCGTGATGTTCGCATTGCCGTTGGCCCGCAACCACATGGTGGTGCCGCCGAAGATGCCGAACGCGATGATGGCCACCAGGAACGGAACGCCGAGCGTGGCGAAGATGTACTCCTTGAGGGTGCGGCCGCGAGAAATGCGAGCCAGGAAGATCCCGACGAACGGAGCCCACGAGGCCCACCAAGCCCAGTAGAAGACCGTCCACGCCTCGGAGAAGGCGGCGGCCTCCTCGCCCCACGAGCCGCTGAGGGTCATCATCGTGAAGAAATCGCGGAAGTACTCAAAGGTTGCCGACGGCAGGAAATTGAGCAGGAATAGCGTGGGGCCAGCGATGAAGAGGAAGACGGCCAGTGCCAGCGCCGCCGTCATGTTGATGTTGGAGAGCCAACGAATGCCGCGCCCGATGCCAGAGACGGCGGACAGGATGAACGCGATGGTGAGGACCGCGATGATGCCAATGAGTAGGCCATTGCCCACCTCGCCGATGCCGGAGACGATCTCGACTCCGCGGCCAATCTGCAGTGCGCCAATGCCGAGGGAGGCCGCCGTACCGAAGAGCGTGGCGATGATGGCCAGCATGTCGATCGTCTTGCCCTGCCACCCGTTGACGCGGTCCTTACCGAAGATGGGGGTGAAGATGGAGCTCATCAGCGGAACGCGGCCACGGCGGTAGGCGCCATAGGCGACGGCGGCGCCGACGAGGGAGTAGATGGCCCACGCGTGGAAGCCCCAGTGATACAGGGTTTGCGCCATGGCCTTGTGCATAGCTTCGACCGTGTCAGGGTCCGCAGCCCCCGGAGCGGGGTACATCATGTAGTACAGCGGCTCGTACGGGCCGAAGAAGAAGATGCCGATGCCGACGCCCGCGGAGAACATCATGGCGATCCACGAGAACGTCTTGAATTCTGGTTGTTCCCCATCCCGGCCGAGCGGGATCTTGCCGTAGCGGCTCAGTCCCAGGTAGATGAGGAACGCAAGAACGACGGCGACGAGAACGTTGAACAGCCACCCGGTGTTGGTCACGACCCACGAGAGGGCGATGCCGGAAACGGTGGTGAGGTTTTCCGTGGCGGTCACGCCCCAGATGATGAAGCCGACGATCAACACGGCAGCGACGCCAAACACCACCTTGTCGGTGCCGTAGCGTACCCGCTGCTCGTCAACAGCGATGCCCGGAACCAGCCCCGGGTGCGTGTCGTGCGGATAGGTGGTGTCGTCTGAATTGACGGGCGTATTGGTAGGCCGTGGAGCGTCCACGGTGCCTCCTCATATTGGGAACAGGGCGGTCCGGGCGCGGCGTGAGGGGAGTGATCTCCGGCTCGAGCGTTCTACGTCCAAGGCGTGCTCGGTGCACAACGGCCGGCGGCCGCGCCGAACAAGTCGCTTAAGTTACTCGTGAGTTATGCCACGTGTCAAGAAAAAATCGCCCCCGCGTCGCCCCGTGGTGCTGATGCGGCGCTAATCGGTGCTCGTTTGGTGAGAGCGCGTGAGGCGCGTCGACCGCGCGAAACCTCGCGGGTTGCAAAGTTGTCTCAATGTGCCGCCCACGTGTTGGCAGTCGGTGTGATCTGGATTACTTTTAGCTGGAAGCGGGGCCGTGGCAGCGCTCCCGCCGAGGTCGAGGGAGGACTCTCACCGAAGAGGTTCTCCCCAACCAGCACTTGAGAAGAGGAGCACCCGTGAAGAATGGAAAGCGTCGTCTGGCGACGACCCTGTCAATGGCTGGGGTCGGCGCGTTGGCGTTGACCGGATGCGTGGGGGACATGGACCCGCAGGCCGGGGAAGACGTCGATTGTGCCGCGTACGAGCAGTACGGCACGTTCGAGGGCGAGGAGGTGTCGATTTACGCGACCATCCTCGACGTGGAGGCCGACCGCCTCAACGAATCGTGGGCCGATTTCGAAGCCTGCACCGGAATAGACATCGCCTATGAGGGCTCGAGCGAGTTTGAAACGCAGATCAACGTGCGTGCCCAAGGCGGCAACGCGCCTGACCTCGCGTTTTTCCCGCAGCCCGGGTTGTTGGCGTCCATGGTGGAGCAGGGACACCTGCTCCCGGCGCCCGAGGAGGTCGAGGCCAACGTTGACGAGTACTGGTCCGAAGACTGGAAGGGCTATGGCACCGTGGATGGCGAGTTCTACGCGGCGCCGTTGATGGCCAACATCAAGGGCTATGTCTGGTACCAGCCGTCCTTTTTTACTGACAACGGCTACGAAGTACCCGCGACGCTTGACGAGATGGATGATCTGACGGCCCAAATCGCCTCCGACGGCTTCATGCCCTGGTGCGTGGGTTTCGGCTCCGGTGAGGCCACGGGCTGGCCAGGTACCGACTGGGTGGAGGATTACGTGTTGCGCCTGCACGGTCCCGAGGTCTATGACCAGTGGATCAATCACGAGATTCCGTTCGACGATCCGCAGATCGTCGAAGCCCTAGGCCGGGTGGGGGACCTGATCAAGAACGACGAGTACGTCAATGGTGGCTGGGGCGATGTCTCCACCATCACGGGGACCGATTTCGGGGACGCAGGCATGCCGGTCCTCGACGGTGAGTGCGCCATGCACCACCAGGCGTCCTTCTACGCTGGCTTCTGGCCGGAGGAGACGGAAATCGCTGAAGACGGAGACGTCTACGCTTTCATCACCCCCGGTGTTGACGAGGGCGCCAATGCTGTGACAGGCGGTGGCGAACTGGTCGGCGCGTTCAACGAGTCGGAGGCCATCACCGCCGTCCAGACCTTCCTCTCCTCCTCGGAGTGGGCCAACCTCCGCGTTTCCCTCGGCGGTGTGATCAGCGCCAACAATGGCGTGGATCCGGCCAACGCCGAGAGCTCGGGCCAGCTGCTCGTCGATGCAATCGGCACCCTGCAGGATCCGGAGACGACGTTCCGCTTCGACGGGTCCGACTTGATGCCGGGTGCCGTGGGCGCCGGGACGTTCTGGAAAGCGATGGTGGATTGGATTTCCGGCGAGGACTCAGAGAAGGTCCTTGGCGAGGTCGAATCCAGCTGGAATTAACGGATTCACTCTCGGCGGGCGGGGCTAGGCCACTGGCCCCGCCCGAGCCGCACTGTGCGTCGTCGTTCACCCGGTTTGCCGCGGTGATCGCGGCGTACCGCGCGGCCCGGACCTCGGAGTAGAAAATGACATCACTCGACCTGTTGGGCAAGATCCTGCAGTTCGCTACCGGATTGCTGGTGTTCGCCGCCGTCGTCGCGGTCATCATGGTAGTGCTGGATCGCACCGGACGCGGGGAAAAGCGGAATACGCTGCAACTCGTCCTGTTCTTGGGGCCCGCACTGGCCCTGCTGGCCATCGGCCTGATCTACCCGGCCATCCGCACGAGCTTCATGGCCTTCACGGACCGTGCGGGCGAATTCAACGGGATGGACAACTTTGTCTGGATGTTCACCCAAGAGGAAGCGTTGATCACCCTGTGGAACACGGTGCTGTGGGTGATCTTCGTGCCCACCGTCTCTACGGCCATCGGACTGATCTACGCGGTGTTTATCGATAAGTCACGCGGCGAGAAGTTCTACAAGATGCTGGTCTTCATGCCGATGGCCATCTCGTTCGTCGGCGCCGGCATCATCTGGCGGTTCATGTACGCCTACCGCTCGGAAAATTATGAGCAATACGGACTGATCAACCAGCTGATTGTCACCTTCGGTGGGGAACCGCAGCAGATTCTGCAAAACACGCCGTGGAACACGTTCGCGCTGATCGTGGTGATGATCTGGATTCAAACCGGCTTTGCCATGACGGTCCTCTCCGCCTCCATCAAGGGTGTGCCGGCGGAGCAGCACGAGGCGGCGATGCTCGACGGCGCCAGCCCTTGGCAGCGCTTCGTGAACGTCACGATTCCGGGGATCCGGTCCTCGCTCGTCGTCGTGATCACCACCATCACCATCGCCACCCTGAAGATTTTCGACATCGTCCGCACCATGACCGCGGGCAACTTTGAGACGTCGGTGGTGGCCAATGAGATGTACACGCAGGCGTTTCGTTCCGGTGAGCCGGGCCGCGGCGCCGCGTTGGCCCTGATCCTCTTCGTCATGGTGACGCCGATCGTGGTCTACAACGTGCGCGTGCTGATCAAGCAGAAGGAAATCAGATGAGCCACACCACCGAAACCCGCGGGCGGGTCTCGCGGCGGCAGCGCCTGGAGCTGAAGTCGGGACGCGTGAAATCCACCCTCACCACCCGACTCGCCTCGGCGGCGGCGCTGGTGATTGCCGTGCTGTGGACCATTCCGACGTTCGGCCTCTTCGTCTCCTCCTTCCGCGAACCGGACCTCATTGAGACCACCGGCTGGTGGACCATCTTCGAGCATCCGGGATTCACGCTGGGGAACTATCAAGAAGTCCTGCTCTCGGGTTCCTCTTCCGCACCGCAGCTCGGCGAGTACTTCATTAATTCGCTCTTCATTGCCATCCCAGCCACGTTGTTCCCGCTGGTGCTCGCCTCGATGGCGGCTTACGCGTTTGCGTGGATCAAGTTCAAGGGCTCGTCGACCCTGTTTGTCTTGGTGTTTGCCCTGCAGATTGTGCCGTTGCAGTTGGCGTTGATTCCGCTCCTGCAGCTGACCGTGACGTTCCTGCACCCGTTGATGGGCGGCATTAGTGACGTCCTGCCGTTTGTTCCGGACCAGCAGTACCTACCGGTGTGGATTGCCCACACCATCTTCGCGTTGCCGCTGGCGATCTTCTTGCTGCACAACTTCATCGCGGAGATTCCGTCGGATGTGATCGAAGCGGCACGGGTTGATGGAGCCGGGCACGGGCAGATCTTCCTGAAGATCGTCCTTCCGTTGGCCATGCCGGCCATCGCGTCGGTGGCGATCTTCCAGTTCTTGTGGGTCTGGAATGACCTGTTGGTGGCGTTGGTGTTCTCCTCCGGCACCGCGGAGACGGCACCGCTGACGCAACGTCTGGCGGAGTTGGCCGGATCCCGCGGTCAAAACTGGGCCCGCCTCACCGCGGGCGCGTTCGTCTCGCTCATCGTCCCGCTGATCGTGTTCTTCTCCCTGCAGCGGTACTTTGTCCGTGGTCTCCTCGCCGGTTCCGCCAAAGGGTAAACCGCGCGCGTCAAGGCCCCGCGTCCCAGTGATGGAACGCGGGGCCTTTCTAATTGGTGCTTCAGCAGCTGGCCTTTCCCATGCGTGTTGAAGCGGAGGCGCTGGCGGTCCGCAGCGCCTTATGGGGCGCCGGGGAGTGTCTCGCAGGCGATTCGATCACCGTCTCGGTCTAGTCCTGCTACGTCTCCGTAGTACGGGTAGTACTTATTGAACCAAGACTGTGCCGAGGACCACGTCGAAAAGTCTGAGCAGTTCTTGCTATTGCCCGGGTTCGACGGCTTCGTGGGTTTGGGTGGGGGAGTCGGTTTTGGTGTTGGTGTTGGTTTTGGTTCCGGGGGCGGGGAGACGACAATCGGCGGGTTCGAGGGTTCAAAAATTCGGTTGTACCGGTCGAGGAATGCAGCGAATTGGCCACGATTCACGGAGAGGTTGGGACGGAAACTTCCATCTCCATACCCACCGGTAATGTTGGTGTCCGCGAGCCACGTGATGGAACCGCAGAAAGCGACGCGCACGTCGGTAAAGCGCCGCGAGTCGCACGTGGCGCGTGCGGGGGCTGCCGTGGCGCGATAGCGCTGGAGCATAGCGGCAATCTCGCCACGGGAAATTGGTGCGGAGCTGCGGAAAGTGCCGTCGGCATACCCTGCGCTGATTCCAGTACCCGCCAGCCAGGTGATGTAGCCGCAAAAAGAGCTCGATTTCGGTACGTCGGAGAACCACTGACGAGTACAGGCAGGTCCGCGCTCACCGGGGTTGGAGTACCGGAATAAAAATGCGGCGAACTGGCCTCGAGTCACGGGTGCGTTGGGACGGAACGTTCCATCGCCAAATCCTCCCGTGACGCCACTCGCCGCTAGCCAGCCAACGGAAGCGAAGAAGTTGTGCGACGCCGGCACGTCGGAGAACAGTTGCTGATAGGTGGGTGTCGTTGGATTCGACGCGGGAACGATGGGTGATGACGTTCCTGCCTGTGATGGCAAGGCCAAGGACGGATTGCCGCAGTCGGTGACAAGCTTATTCTCGAGCACTTGCGCTTCGACTGGATCCATCGTCAGGTTCCAGCGCCACTTGGTCACGAGCCAGTCGCTGAGATAAGTACACTGCTCCTGCGGGGGAAGCCATTCCGCAGCGTCCCGAGCGCCTTTGGATTGATTGAGATTATCGGTCATGACCACGAGGGCGCCGGCGAAGGTCAGGTCATTAGCGTAGGCTTCGCGCTGGGCAGCGGTCCACGAGCTCGCTCCCGATTCCCAAGCCTCAGCGAGCGGGACCAAGTGATCAATGTCGACATCGCTCGCTGCCGTCCATGGGTGGCCATCGTACATTGAGAGCCAGTCACCGGTGCTGACTGTGCAGCCGTTCGTGCTGGTGTAAGTCACTGGAACACGTGTGTCGCGCATGAGGACTTCCGCGCGGGTGTCACACCCGTCTCCATCAATGTCGGACCAATGTGCAAACAGATCGCGATCATACGAACTGGCATTATTTTCTGATTGAACGACGACGTCGGCGAGCACGTCATCAGCAGAGGCCGTTCCGGCCTGCGCGGCGGTGATGGGCAAGAGGGGGCTTGATGCAACAGCGAATGCTACGAAGAAGCCCCCAACTTTTCGTCTTCGATTTAGCTGTCTCATGACGGCGAGAATAGCGGCAAAGGGTGGAAATTCGCCGAAACAGTACAGATATTACCGATTCGCGAGAATCTTCCATGAACACGTCGAGGGTTATGAACGAATTTCGGTGGTCATGATTGATCTGCGACGAATCTATCGTGGAAGATTTTCGGAAGTGGCGTTGTGAAGAGGGCGTCACGAGGCAGCCAGGGCGTGGGCGAAGTCCGCTGAGACCGGATGACGCGTAAGTGGCTCGTGTTGGAGATCGAGAAAAACCCCGCAGATCTAACGATCTACGGGGTTTTACTGGCGGTGACGGTGGGATTTGAACCCACGGTACGGGGTTACCGTACACAACATTTCGAGTGTTGCACCTTCGGCCGCTCGGACACGTCACCTCGTCTGAGGATGCGCACGCACAGTGTGGCGGCGCAGCAGACTGGATTACTCTACCGGAGCCTGCGCGCGCCGCTCAAATCGGAACCGGGGCGGCGCATCATCGCCGCTCGGCGAAGAAGTCTCGCAGCAGCTCGGAGCATTCGGCTTCCCGCACCCCGGCGTCCACCTCCACACAGTGGTTCAGCCGCGGTTCCCGCAGCACGTCGAACACCGAGCCAGCGGCGCCCGCCTTGTCATCCCACGCGCCGAACACCACCCGCGGAATGCGGGCCAGCACGATGGCTCCCGCGCACATCGCACACGGTTCCAGCGTGACCACCAGCGTGCAGTCGGACAGCCGCCAGCCGTCGTCGTTGGCGGTGCCGCGTAGCGTCGCCGCCGCGGCGCGCAGGGCCTCGACTTCCGCGTGAGCCGTGGGGTCCCCGTCCGCTTCGCGCCGATTGCGCCCGGTGGCCAGTACCGTGCCGTCTGGTCGGAGAACGACGGCGCCGATCGGCACGTCCGCCGTGCTAAGGGCGGCCCTGGCCTCGTCGAGGGCAAGTCCCATCCACTGGGCGTGGGTGGCAGAGCGGGAGATCACGCCTAAATCCTAGGGGATTCACGGGAGTTTGCGGCCGTGCAGCTGGTAGTTTTGGGGTTATGCGAGTACAGGTTGTGGACCATCCGCTGGTCGCCCATAAAGTTTCCGTCCTGCGTGACAAGGACACCTCATCGCCGGTGTTCCGTCAGCTGACCGATGAGCTGGTGACCCTGCTGGCCTACGAGGCCACCGGAGAGGTCAAGACGGTCGAGGTGGAGGTGGAGACGCCCGTCGCCACCACGACCGGGATCGAATTCGCTAAGCCGACCCCGCTCGTCGTCCCGATCCTGCGCGCCGGCCTCGGCATGTTGGAAGGGATGACGCGGCTGGTTCCCACCGCGGAGGTGGGTTTCCTCGGCATGGCTCGCGACGAGGAAACCCTCAACATCGTTACCTATGCCGAGCGGTTGCCCGATGACCTGACGGGGCGCCAGGTGTTTGTCCTGGATCCCATGCTCGCCACCGGCGGCACGCTCGTGGAAGCCATCAAGTTCCTCTTCGCCCGCGGCGCAGAGTCCGTGACCTGCATCTGCCTGATCGCCGCACCGGAGGGCATCGAGCGCTTGGAGCAGGCCCACGGCGGTGACGACCGGGTGCGATTGGTGCTGGCTTCCCTTGACGAGAAGCTGGACGAGAACGCCTACATCGTTCCCGGTCTGGGCGACGCCGGCGACCGCCTGTACGGCCTAGCCCAGTAGGGTCGGCCGGAGCGCGGCTGCAGCCGACCCCGGGCCCCGTGGTCACTCCCTAGCCGCGGTCAGCGGAGCGCGGCAGGCGGACCGTAAAGGTGGTGCGCCCCGCGGAGTCGTCAGTGCGCGGCTGGCTCTCGAGCTCGATCGATCCGCCGTGCGCCTCGACGATCGCCTTGACGATCGGCAGCCCCAGTCCGGTGGTGCCGTCAGACCCGGACCGCGCAGCGTCGGCGCGGGTGAACCGCTCGAAAACGTGGGGCTGGAATTCCTCAGCGATCCCGTCCCCGGTGTCCGTCACGGAGAACACCACGGCTTGAGGCTCTAGTCCTAGCCGGACGTGGATGTGCGTGCCCTCCGGGGTGTGCTTGCGCGCGTTGGACAGCAGGTTGGCCACCACTTGCCGCAGCTGCGCGGCGTCGCCCCGGGTTTCGATCGCCTCGGCCGGCACATCGAGGTCCCAGAGATGGTTGGGTGCGGTAACGCGGAAGTCGGCAGCTTCCTCGACCACCAGCCGGGAGAGGTCGACGACGCCGTCGCGGCGATCCGGTGTGAGGCTCGACTGGGCGTTGTCCAGCCGGGCCAGTAGCAGCAGATCGTCCACCAGCTTGCCCATGCGCCGGCTCTGATCCAAGACGCGGCGCATGGCCTGCTGCCCGTCGGCGCTGAGGTGTTCGGTGGCGTTGATGAGTTCCGAGTACCCGCGCACGGAGGCCAGTGGTGTGCGCAGTTCGTGGGAGGCGTCGCCGACGAACCGGCGGAGCTTCTCCTCCGACGCTTGGCGCGCGGCCAACGCGCTATCCACGTTGTCGAGCAGAGCGTTGAGTGCGTGGCCCACGTTGCCCGCCTCGGTGCCCGGGACGGCGTCGTACTCCGCCACGCGTTCGACGACGTCGACGCGCCCCGTGTCCAATTGCTGGCCCGCCACGCGGCGGGCCAGGGCAGAGACGCGTTCTAGGGGGCGCAACGAGCGCCGGATGATCAGTGAGCCGATCAGCGCGGTGGCGACGAGGCCGGTGAGGGAAACGAAGATGATCGTGAAGGTCAGCCGGTCCAACGTGGCCCGCGTGCCGGCCTCCGGCAGCCCGCTGATGATGACGGAATCGTCGATGCGCGCGGCGGCGACCCGGTACGTACCAATGGTGAGGTTGAGCGACTGTGGCTGGCGGCTCAGCCCCGTCGTGAGCAATGCCGCCTGATCGGCCTGGGACAGCAGGGAGGCCGTGTGCTGCTTGCCCGTGGTCGAGTCCAGGACTCCGCCGAGCCCGAGGCGCTCGCCGACGATCAGGAAGCTCAGCGTGCCAGAGGCCTGGCCGGGGGCGGCCAGCGGGTTCTGCGCCGGGTGGTCCTGCTGAAAGTCGAGCGAGCGTTGGACGGTGTTGTCGAGTTCGGTGTCCAACTGTTCGTAGAGCTGCGCGCGCATGACGGTTTGGGTGATGAGCCCAATCACCAGGCAGATGAGGGCGAGCATGGCGACGAGCGCCATGAGCATGCGAGCGCGCAGGCTCATGCGGCGGGCTTCAAGACGTAGCCGGCGCCCCGAACCGTATGAATCATGGGGTCCCGGCCCGCGTCGATCTTCTTACGGAGGTAGGAGATATAGAGCTCCACGATGTTGGCCTGACCACCGAAGTCGTACTCCCAAACATTGGCCAAGATCTGCCCCTTGCTCATCACGCGCCGGGCGTTTTCCATGAGGAAGCGCAACAGATCGAATTCGGTGGCGGTCAGGCTGATGTTCTCGCCGCCCCGCCGGGCTTCGCGCAAATCGAGGTCGAGGGTGAGGTCGCCCACCACCAACTCGGCTGCGTCCGCCGCTGTCACGCCGGAGCGTTCCACGAGCCGGTGCAGGCGCAGGAGAACTTCCTCCAGGCTGAAGGGCTTGGTGACGTAGTCGTCACCACCTGAGGCCAGGCCCTCGATGCGGTCCTCCGTCGCGTCCTTGGCGGTCAGGAACAGCACCGGCACGGCGGGCAGGTACGCACGCACCTTCTGCAGCACTTCCGGGCCGTCGAAGCCCGGGAGCATCCAATCCAACACCAGCACGTCCGGCGTGAAGTCGCGCGCTGCCGCGACGGCGTCCGGGCCGTCATGGGCGATTCGGGTCTCCCACCCCATCATGCGGGTGCCCATGCTCACGAGTTCTGCGAGCGACGGTTCGTCGTCGACGACCAGCGCACGGACGGGGGAGCCGTCGGGATGGGTCAGGCGAGGCAACTGGTGCGGTGCGAAGTTTTCGGCGCTCATGACTCCACTGTGCACCGAGAATGTGAGGCAAATCTAGGTCTGGCCTGTGTGGAAGCTGTGAGAGGATGGTGGTAATTGGGCGGATGGAAAGGTGTCACGTCAAGCCTTTCCCGCAGGTATTCGCAGTGTGACACTGGCACCCTGTGGGTATAAATATTCAGAGGCCCTCATAAAGGTGCAGGCCCATTGGTATCGTTGCCCAAATCTCACAACCGAACGAAAGTTCAGTGAGCAATTCGACCACCGCCCCTGAGGTATGGCAGAAAACTGGCCGATGTGACTATGCTCACAATCAGCGCCGTTTGTCTCAAAATGCGGACAGCGGGATGGATTGTTACTTGCGAGTCGTGTTTGTCGCCCGTCACACTGGGCAATGTGATGGTTGAGCGGTACAGAAATTCCGGCGGCTTCAGCGGAAGGCGTGTGGCGGATCTGAACCGGTCGACGCACCGGCTCTCGCACAGTAAGAGGTAAAAAGATGTCCGTCACTTCCGGATACGTCCACATCTCCGTTCGTAACGCCCAAAACCGCGCTGCTGCAGCGCAGCGTCAGGTGGCCTCAGGCGCCGGATACGCGGCAGCCCCGGCGGCCCAGCGTCCGCTCCAGGCCGTGCCTGGCCTGCAGGAGCGCCAGCCGATGACTGCACCGACGCCGGTGGTTTCCCAGAACCAGCCCGGTCGCGGCCCGCAGGCGGTCAAAACGGATACCGAAGCGCGCGGCTTTGTGCTGTATGTCGGGATGGATGAGGCGGCGGCTCAGGCCGCGGGTACATCCCTCGGCAAGCTGGCCACGCAGGTGCGGGCCTTTCTGCAGACTCTAGCGCCGGAAGCCAAGACGCACGCCGCCGTCGCTCTCGCCCCGGCCGACGCACAGGGCGACAACATCGACGTCGTCCGTCAGGCGCTGGGGGATCCCACCGTCTCCCGCCGCCCGCGCACCGAGGCCGCCCGCGCCCAGCAAGCTGCGCCGCGTCCCTCCGGCGTGCTCATCGATCTGTCCCGCCGCGAGGTGCACCTCGACGGGGAGTCGCTCAACCTCACCTACAAGGAGTTCGAGCTGTTGAACTACTTGGTGGAAAACGGGACCCGCACGGTGGGTCGCGAGGAGCTGCTGAGTAACCTGTGGCGCAATGCCGAGGAGACGCCCAACGAGCGCACCATCGACGTGCACATCCGGCGCCTGCGCTCCAAGCTGGGCCGTCTCGCCAACACGGTCCGCACCGTCCGCGGACAGGGCTACCGTTTCTACGAGCACCCGGAAGTTGTGGTGTGGGCGGCTCCCGAATACTCGATCTAACCCCCAGCAGTTGACCGCGGGCACCACCCGCGGATCGGGCGCGACGACGGCCCGGCACCGAGAGCCCCTCGGTGCCGGGCCGTCGTCGTCCCCTGAGCGGCTGGGCCGGGGAGCGCTACAGTTGATGAAATGAGTGAGCACCACATCAAGCGCCTGCTACTGCTGCGGCACGCCAAGGCGGACTTTCCGTTCGGCGTGGAGGACCACTCGCGGCCGCTGGCCGCCAGCGGGGATGCAGCGGCCCCGTTGGCCGGGCGTTGGATGGTGGAGCACTCGGTGGTGCCGGACTACATCGTCACCTCCGATGCGCTGCGGACGCGCTCGACGTGTGCCTGGGTCTCGAGTGAGCTGGGGGAGGCTGGGCCGACGCCGTATGTTGACTCGCGAGTCTACGGGGCGAACGCGGCGCAGCTGATCTCCCTGATCAATGAGACACCGGAAAGCGTGCGGACCCTGTTGGTGATCGGGCACTTGCCAACGGTTCAGGACGTGGCCATGCGTTTGGCGTCGGTGGAGTCCGATGAACCGGCGGTGATGGACCTGGCCATGGACTACCCGCCGCTAGGGTTAACCGTTCTCGACTTCGAGGTACCCTGGGCCGAGCTCGACGGGCGAGACGCGCGCGTGAGTACGTTTGTGGTTCCGCGGCCTTAGCTCCCGGTTGCGGTCCGCGGGAGCAGCGTTGGGCGGCCCCTGTGCGGCATAAAAATAGACGGCCTCACATGGTGAGACCGTCTATCAAAAGTGCGCCCTAAGGGATTCGAACCCCTGACCTTCTGTTCCGTAGACAGACGCTCTATCCAGCTGAGCTAAGGGCGCATATTTTATTTTCTTCGCCGCCCGCCGTGCGTTCGACCTGTTCAACTATACACACGCGCCGAGGGGGTGCAAAATCCGGTGGCTCCTCCTGGCGGCGGGGTGGGGTGCGGAAGGCTGTGACGCCAGCCTACTATAGACCGGTCTACGTGATCTACGTCACAACCTGACGTGCGAAAACCCCGGAATTCCGGGGGCAACACTGCGAATGAATCGTTCAATCATGGGCGTGTGCGAAGTCCATCACATGTGTGGGCCATTGCGGGGATCTAGCATCGATGTCACCAGCAGCAGCCCAATGGAGGGATATGGACATGAGCGAGAGCTCCACCAAGCAGGTAATCGACGTGCAGTCCACGGCGCCGACGTCTCACGCAGACCTCGTCGCCTGGGTCGCCGAGGTCGCGGAGATGACGAAGCCTGCTGAGGTCTATTGGGTCGATGGCAGCCAAGCCGAATACGACCGCCTCACTGCCGAGCTGGTCCAAACGGGCACGCTGCGCAAGCTCAACGATGAGACCTTCCCGAACTCCTTCGCGGCGTTCTCCGACCCGGCCGACGTCGCCCGAGTCGAAGAGCGGACCTTCATTTGCTCGAAGGAGGAGAAGGACGCCGGCTTCACCAATAACTGGATGGACCCGGCGGAGATGAAGGGCATCCTGACGGAGCGTTTTGACGGCGCGATGGCCGGGCGCACCATGTACGTCATCCCGTTCGTCATGGGGCCACTCGATGCGGATCAGCCGCAGTACGGTGTGGAAATTACTGACTCCGCCTACGTCGTGGCGTCCATGCGCATTATGGCTCGGATCGGCACCGATGTCTTGCAGAAGATGGAGGCGGAGAACGCGTTCTTCGTCCCCGCGCTGCACTCTGTTGGCGCGCCGTTGGCGCCGGGGCAGGAAGACGTTCCCTGGCCGTGCAACGAGGAAAAGTGGATTGTGCACTTCCCCGAGGAGCGCTCCATCTGGTCCTACGGCTCCGGCTACGGTGGCAACGCGCTACTGGGTAAGAAGTGCTACGCCCTGCGCATCGCCTCCGTCATCGCCCGTGACGAAGGCTGGCTGGCCGAGCACATGCTGATCCTGCGCCTGACCAGCCCCGAGGGCAAGGCCTACAACATCGCGGCCGCGTTCCCGTCTGCCTGTGGCAAGACGAACTTGGCGCTGCTCGATCCGACGATCGAAGGCTGGAAGGCCGAGACCCTGGGCGATGACATCAACTGGATGCGCATCGGCCCGGACGGCGAGCTGCGCGGCGTGAACCCCGAGTACGGGCTGTTCGGCGTCGCGCCGGGCACCGGCTGGTCTACCAACCCGAATGCCATGCGTGCCATTGCCAAGGGCAATTCGATCTTCACTAACGTCGCCCTCACCGACGACGGCGGCGTGTGGTGGGAGGGCATGACCGACGAGGTGCCGGCGCACCTCACCGACTGGCAGGGCAATGACTGGACGCCGGAGTCGGGCCGCCCGGCCGCACACCCGAACTCGCGGTTCTGCACGCCCATTGACCAGATCGACATGCTCTCCGATGAGTACTACAGCCCCAGCGGCGTGGAGATTCACGCCATTCTCTTCGGCGGCCGTCGCAAGACGACGATCCCGTTGGTGACGGAGGCGCGCAGCTGGGCCAACGGTGTGTTCATGGGCTCCACGCTGTCCTCGGAGACGACGGCCGCCGCCGCGGGTGCCGTCGGCGTCGTGCGCCGCGACCCCATGGCGATGCTGCCGTTCATCGGGTACAACGCCGGGGACTACCTCAACCACTGGGACAAGATCTCCGGCCAGCTCTCTGAAGAGCGGCGTCCGAAGATCTTCCTGGTGAACTGGTTCCGCCGCACCGCGGACGGCGGGTTCGCCTGGCCGGGCTTCGGCGAGAACAGTCGCGTGCTCAAGTGGGTCACCGAGCGAATCGAGGGGCAGGGTCAGGCGCAGCAGACGCCGATCGGGCAGGTGCCCACCCCTGAGGCGCTCGATCTGACCGGCTTGGCGGATTACACGGCCGACGACGTCGCTGCCGCCGTCGCCGTCGACTCGGAGGAGTGGAAGGCGGAGATCGCCGACATCGAGAAGTGGTACGCGAACTTCGGCGCTGCGCTGCCGCAGTCGCTTCAGGATGAGATTGCCGGGCTCAAGGACCGTTTCAGCACCTCGGCCTAATCTCCACGCGGTGAGCCCCGGATGTGATTTCCGGGGCTCACTGCTCTTTATCGGTGCGCGTCGATAGGCGATTTCGCACCTAGTCGATGGCATCATGGGGTCATGATTCTCGCGCGGCTCATCCTCGGCTTGCTGACGCTCGCACCCATGACGGGGTACGACCTCAAGAAGCACTTTGACTCCAGCATCAATCATGTGTGGAACGCGGACAAGGCGCAGATCTACCGCACGCTCAACAAGCTGGTGGAGGACGGTTTCGCCGTCGTGGAGATCGTCCCGCAGGAAAATTATCCGGACCGCCAAGAGCACCACATCACCGCGGCCGGCCGCCGCGCGCTGGCCGAGTGGCTCCGCGATGGACTCGACCCGGAACCCGTGCGAGAACCGTTCCTGGCGCGCCTCTTCTTCTCGGGCGACCTGGAGCGGGAGCAGGTGGACGCCATGCTCCGGGCGCGCCGCTCAGAGGTGACGGACCGCATGGAGCACTACGAGGGCCAGCGGGAGGACCTCGGCGACGTCAGCGGGTTCGATCGCCGCGCCTATCTCATGGCCGCCACGCTGGAACGGGAAATCGCCCGGACTGAGGCGGAGCTGAAGTGGCTGCGCCGTGTGGAACGGAACCTGCCATGAGCCAGCCCGTCACCGCCATACCGCAGGATGACTACCCTGAGGTCCACGCCACCCGACGGCCGCGTTCCGACGGCGGAGCCCAGCGCACCCTCGTGCTCGTGCACGATGGAGCTGCCGCGAACTGGTCCTGGCACCGTCAGGTCGAAGCCTTTGGAGATTACCGCGTCTTGACGCCGAACCTACCCGGCTACGGCAGCCGCCGCGGCGAATCATGGCAGGGCCTCGCCAGTGCCGGCGAAGACCTGGCGGCATTCATCGCCGAGCGGGTCGACGCGGGACGGGTTGACGTGGCGGGTTTAGGCCTCGGTGCGCTCGCGGTGCTGCATGTCATGGCGCACCACGCGGAGCTGTTGGACGCCGTCGTTCTCACCGGGGTGCCGGTACCGAGGCCCAGCGTGGCGGCCCGCCGGGCAGCGGCGGCCCGAGGTCGATTCCCCGGGGCCCATCGTGCTGGCGGGACCTGGTTCGCGAGGGTGCAGGCCGGCGCCTACGGTGCGGTGGATGGGCTGGTGAATGACGCCGCCGCGGCGGAGACGGTGGCGGCCGTAGCGCAGGAGAATTATGCGGAGGTCCTCACCGGCGAGCTCGCGGCGTTCGGCGGAGACACCCTCGTTCTGGCCGGCGCCAAAGAGCCCGCCCACATTCAGCGCGGCGTCGCACGGTTGCAGGAGGCGCTCCCCGCGGCGCAGGCGGCGCGTGTCCCCGGGGTGCACCACGCATGGAACCTCGAGGAGCCGGTGCTGTTCAACGCCGTGCTGCGGCGTTGGCTGGAGCGGCGGCAGCTGCACCCCCGGTTGGCGGCCGAGGGCGAGCACTAGGACGCCCTAGTTGGTCAACCAGAGGTCTGGGCCGAAGACCTCGTAGCTGATGCGGTGTGCCGCAACACCAGCGTCCACCAGTTGGGAGCGGGCCGCGCGCATGAACGGAAGCGGACCGCACAGGTAGGCCTGAGCGTCGACGGGCAGGTCAAGGTCATCGAACCGCATGGGCGAGGCGGAGGCGTCGGGCGAGCCGGTTGTGTCTCCGAGCCACAGGCGCAGCTCGGCGTGCGGCAGCGCGTCAACGTGCGCCCGCATTTGCTCCTCGAGCGCCCAATGATGCCGATGGGACTCGGAGTGGAGGACGATGACGCGGCGCTCGCTGCCGATCGCGGCCAGAGCGCTCAGCGCGGCCGCGGCTGGCGTGCAGCCAATACCGGCCGTCGCCAATATGAGCGGCGATGTCTGGTCCGGGTCCAGTGTGAGGTCGCCGTACGGATTCGACAGTTCGACGACGTCGCCGATGGCAAGGTGATGGTGGAGGACGCCGGAGACCTCGCCAGCGTCGTCGAGCTTGACCGTGATGCGGCGTTCGTTGGGTTCGGTGACGGCATCAGAGAGGGTGTACTGCCGCACTTGGCGGAGGTCCCCGGGTAACTGCACGCGCAGCGAGACGTACTGACCCGGCAGTGCCGCGCTCGGTGGCGTGCTGTCCCCGGGAGTGAAGTGGAGTGTCACGGCGCGAGTCCCCGCGGGGCGCCTAGCGGTCAGGATCCAAGGTGACCACGGCTGAGTATTGGCTTGCTGTGCGGTCAGGCCGCGTTCGATTTTGATGAGTGCATCGGCCATGAGCCAATACACCTCGGTCCAGGCATCGGCGACCTCCTCCGTGACGGCGTCTCCGAGCACCCGTGCGATGGCCCCGAAGAGGTAGTGGTAGACCACCTCATACTGGTCTTCCGTGATGCCGAGGGAAGCGTGCTTGTGGGCAATGCGGGAGAGCACGGCTTCCGGAAGACTGTCGGGATGGGCGAGCAGGTGCGTGGCGAATGCGGCGATCGATCCGGCGAGGGCTTGCTGCTGCGCCCCGTTGCGCTGGTTGGAGCGGCTAAACAGGCCGTCGAGTAATTCCGGGTGGGCCGCGAAGAGGTCTGCGTAGAACGTCCGCGTGATCTCCTCGAGGTGCTCCCCGACGACGGGCAGCGTGGCTTCGATCACCGGGCGGGACTTTGCCGAAAGCATGGATTCTCACTTCATCATTTTACTTGCACCTTGTATGCAAGTTTTATGAATCATTTCTACAGCGCGTAGAAGTGTGAGGCAAATCGGCTAGCGCGCGCTATCGGTGGGGGCCTGGGGCGGCAAGAGGTTCACGGCTTGTGCCGGGGTGGTCGCCGACAGGTCGTGCACCGTGAGCGGGTCTAGCTCAGCATAGAACGCCTCGCGGGCCCGTCGGAGGGCCACGCGAAGCCGGCACCCGGCCAAGAGAGGGCACGGGGTGTCGCCTGTGGTGCAATCGACGACGTCGAGCTGCTCATCGAGGCTGCGCAACAGCTCGCCGACGCTCAGCTGGAGACCTCGCGGGGAGATGGTCGCGCCACCGGCACGTCCGCGGGCCACGTCGACGGCTCCGCGGCGGCGAAGTTCAAGGACGGCCTTCGTGACGTGGTGATAGGGCACGCCGATCGCCTCGGCAATTTCGCGACTAGTTCGCTGCTCAGCCGGCCGGGAACCAAGCAGCATGAGGGTGCGTAAGCACACGTCGCCGAAGGCGTTGAGTTTCATGGGGATGAGGCAACGTGGGGATCGGCCGGTGGGCGCCAGCCGATCCCCACGGCGTCGGTTAGTCCCAGATCTTCAGTTCGCTGGCCTCGGTGGCCGGCTCGTCGAACGTCCACACCGGTTCATCGGCTTCCGGAGACGGCGGCGTGTAGGCCTGCACCACGGCGACGGCGCCACCAGCGCTGTGCTCGGCTGCGGCATGGATCGCGTCCCCGCCGGTCTCGAGCAGCGTCACGTCGGAGATCATGGCCACGGCCTTGAAGTCCTCCTTCTGCTGCGTCAAGAGCTCCGTCAAGTCCTTCATCATCACGTCGGCGTCAATGTCCGCCTCGGGGTTCTCCGTGTCCTCGGGCGGCTGCACGGCGAGTAGACGCATTTCGCCCTCATCGCTGGACTCCGTTGACAGGCCCACCGCGAACGGCAGGAACACGCCGTGCGCCTCCAACTGCTCGCGGGCGATGCCCAGGGAGGTGCCGAGCAGACGGTTGAGGTCGTCGTGGGCCTCGGTGCCGAGTTCGGCAATACGGTTTTCGCTCATGATTCGCTCCTGACGGTGTTGAGCACGAGGTCTTTGATCTCTTCCATCGTGTCACGGTCACTGGCTTCGCCGTTATAGCGCAGGAAGGGCTCGGTGTTGGACGGGCGCAGGTTGAACCACCAAGAGCCGTCGATTGCACTGATCGTGGTCCCGTCCATGGTGTCGATTCTCACGTCGCCGTGCTGTGCCCCGTCGGCTGTGAAGAGGTCGACGACGGCCTGCGTGGCCGCAGCCTTGTCCTGCACCTGGGAATTGATCTCGCCCGAGGCGACGTACGGGGCGAACTCCTCGGCGAGCTCGGACAGCGCCTGGTCCTGCTCCCCAAGGGCCGCGAGGACGTGCATCGCGGCGAGCATTCCGGTGTCTGCGTTGAAGAAGTCACGGAAGTAGTAGTGCGCGGAGTGTTCGCCACCGAACACGCCACCTTCAGCGGCCATGACGGCCTTGATGAAGGAGTGCCCCACACGGGTCACTACCGGGCGCCCGCCCTCGGCTGTGACGAGCTCCGGGACCGCGCGGGAGGTGATGAGGTTGTGAATGATGACCGGTTCGGACTCGCCGGCAGCCTTCGCACGGGCGATCTCGCGCCGGGCCACGAGTGCGGTGATGGCCGAGGGGGTGACGGGTTCGCCCCGTTCGTCGATGACGAAGCACCGGTCCGCGTCGCCGTCGAACGCCAGCCCCACATCGGCCCCGTGCCGGACGACGGCGGCCTGCAGGTCCCGCAGGTTCTCGGGCTCGAGCGGGTTCGCCGGGTGATTCGGGAACGTGCCGTCTAGTTCGAAGTACAGCGGCTCAATGGTTAACGGCAGCGCGGGCAGGACCGTCTGGCCCAGAACAGCCGGCGTGGTCATTCCGCCCATACCGTTGCCGGCGTCGACGACGACCTTGAGCGGGCGAATCGCGGACAGGTCCACGAGTGAGCGCAGGTAGGCCGCATATTCCGCCAAGACGTCGACCTCGGTCACGCCTCCGCCGTCGACCGGTTCCGGCAGGGAGGACTCCAGGTACTGCAGCGCGAGATCGCGGATCTCGAACAACCCCGTGTCGGCAGAGATCGGCACGGCGCCTGCCCGGGCCATTTTCATCCCGTTGTACTCGGCTGGGTTATGGCTCGCGGTGAAGACCACCCCCGCAGCGTTACGGACACCGCAGGCGAAGTAGAGCTCATCCGTGGAAATGAGGCCCAGTAGCTCGACCCGCCCACCGCGGTCAGCCGCGCCGCGAGCGAAGGCCGCCGCGAATTCTGGCGAGGACTCTCGCATGTCATGACCCACCAGCACGGTCTGCCCGGCGAGGCCGAGCGTCTCGACGAACGCGGCCCCGACCGCCTCAGACGTCTCAGCCGTCAGTTGCTCGCCGACTAGGCCACGCACGTCGTAGGCCTTGAACGCTTCACTCAGATTCCCGATAGTTTTCACGCTTCCGATGCTAGCCGTTATGGGTGGACCTTGGCTGTTGATGATGGCAGAGCGGGCCGTGATTCCTGCCTCGGGGTGGGAGAGGGGGAGTTCATCCACAGCCTCCCGTGACCGCAGGGATTCTTGTGGGGTGCGGCTGACATACTGGCGGCATGGAAGCACAGCAGATGACCCACGGCGTCGGCTCGGCCCTGCATGGACAAGCGTTGGACGTCCTGCGCCGATTGGTGGGTAACCCGGAGGCGCAGTTCCACGATGGGCAGTACGAGGCCATTGAGGCGCTCGTTGCCGGAGGCCGGAGGGCATTAGTGGTGCAGCGGACGGGCTGGGGCAAGTCGGCCGTGTACTTCGTGGCGAGTCTGCTGCTGCGTTCGGTCGGTGCTGGCCCCACGCTCATCGTCTCGCCCCTCCTGGCGCTGATGCGTGATCAGGTGGCCGCGGCCGAACGCGCCGGCGTGCGAGCCGCCGCCATTAATTCGGCCAATGCCACCGAGTGGGCGCAGATCCGGTCACAGTTGGAGCGGGACGAGCTTGACGTGCTGCTGGTCTCTCCAGAACGTCTCAATAACCCGCGCTTCCGCGCCGAGCAATTGCCGGACCTCGTCCGGCGTATGGGGTTGCTCGTGATCGACGAAGCGCACTGCATTTCCGACTGGGGGCACGATTTCCGGCCGGACTACCGGCGGATCAAAGACCTCATCACCTCCTTGCCTGTCAGCGTGCCGGTGCTCGCCACGACGGCCACGGCGAACGAGCGCGTCGTTCATGATGTCGAGGAACAGCTCGCGGCCGGCGGCAGCTCTGTATACACCCTGCGCGGACCATTGGCTCGCGAATCACTGCGCTTGGGCGTCCTGCGTTTGGCCAGCCCGCAAGCGCAGTTGGCCTGGCTGCTCACGCACGTGCACCAGTTGCCTGGCAGCGGCATCATCTACGCCCTCACCGTTTCGGCCGCGGAGGACATCGCCCGAGCTCTGCGGGAGGCCGGTCACAACGTCCGGGCCTATACCGGGCGTACCGACGCCGCAGAACGAGGCGACGCGGAGCAGGCGCTGAAGGACAACCGGGTCAAGGCGCTTGTGGCCACCAGCGCGCTGGGCATGGGTTTCGACAAGCCGGACCTCGGCTTCGTCCTCCACGTCGGCGCGCCGAGTTCGCCGGTCGCTTACTACCAGCAGGTGGGCCGCGCGGGCCGTGGCACGGACAACGCCGATGTGCTGCTCCTGCCCGGAACGGAGGACCGCGCCATTTGGCAGTACTTTGCCACGGCATCCATGCCGGACAAGGAGCGCGCTCAGGCCGTCCTCGCGGCGCTCGCCGAGAACTCCACCCTGTCCTCGCCACAGCTGGAGGCCTCCGTCAATCTCCGGCGGAGTCCGCTGGAGCTCTTGCTGAAGGTCTTGGCTGTGGACGGTGCGGTCGAGCGCGTTCAGGGCGGTTGGTCGGCCACGGGTCAGCCGTGGGAATACGACGAGGAACGGTACCGGCGCGTCGCCGCCGCGCGCGTCGCCGAGCAAAACGCCATGCTGGACTATGAAAACACCGGCGGCTGCCGGATGGAGTTCCTTGCTGCTGCTCTCGACGACCCCGCTGCCGCCCCCTGCGGAAAGTGTGATCGTTGCGCGGGCCCTTGGTACCCCACGGGGTACGACGACGCCGCTCAAGACGGCGCGCGGGCGGCGCTCGGGCGGGTGGGGGTGGACCTGGAGCCGCGGGCCATGTGGCCCTCCGGCATGGATCGGTTGGGAGTGCCGGTCAAAGGCAAGATCGCCGCACAGGACCAGTTTTCGTCGGGGCGCGCGCTCGCTCGGCTGACCGATCTGGGCTGGGGCGGGCCCCTGCGCCGCCTGTTTGAGTCCGCCGAGCCGGACGCTCCCATCAGCGAGGACATGTTGGGTGCCTGCGTTAAGGTCCTCGCTGACTGGGGGTGGGACGAACGCCCCGTGGCGGTGATCAGTCTTCCCTCTCGGCAGCGCCCGCAGTTGGTGCGCTCCCTCGCTGAGGGCCTGGCACGGGTTGGCCGGCTGCCGTACGCCGGAGAGTTGGCGTACGCGTTTGACGGCCCGCGGCATGGCCCGGGCGGGTCCAGCGCCTTCCGACTCGCCGACGTGTGGGAGCAATTCGAGGTACCAGACCACGTGCGCTCCCAGCTGCAGTCCGCTCACGGTCCGGTGCTGTTAGTGGACGATTTGGCAGAGAGCCGGTGGACCATCACGGAGGCGGCGCGCACGGTGCGGGCAGCGGGGGCGGAGGGTGTTCTTCCCTTCGTCTTGGCACTCAAGGGGTAGTCTCGGCTTCGCCGATTTCGTGTGAGCACTAGACTGGAACCATGCTCGAACCGCTGCTCTGGGTCCTTATCCCCCTCCTGCTCCTGACGCTGGGCTTCTGGCTGCTCACGACCGTCCGGCGCCGTAATTCCCGCCAGGTGGCCGAGTCCGTCACACCCGAAGCCGCAGAGGCCGCAGCGGGCCGCATGAGCCCCGAGACGCACCGGGACGTGTACCGCCACCTCGCGACGGGCAACTTCCTGACCGCCGTCCAGGAATACCGCAACGGGACCGGGATCCGCAGCGTCAAGGAGTGCATCATCGATGTGCGGAGCCTTGAAGCTCATCCGCAGGTCCTCGGCGGCGGGACCCCGCAGCGGGAGGAGCCGATTGACTCCAAGGATCCGGGCACTCTGGCGAGCGGTCCTGGCTCTGCCACGGAGGCCCCGGAGCAGGACGCTGCGCGGGAGCCCAACTACTCGGTCGACTCCCGGCGCGCCACCGGCCATGACGAATCATTGGACGAGGTCTCGGGCGACTCCTTGCCGGATGTGATCCCGGCGGACTGGACCACCGATTTCCACGAGCGTGATGGGCGTCAAGTCCCCGTGTATAGGATCACCGAGCAGTCTGAGGGCGAAACGCATGAGTACAGCACGGAGGACCTCCCGCCGGCTGAGGCAGACCAGTTTCAGTCTTTGATGCGAGACAGCAATTACGCCGGCGCCGCTGAGCTCTTCGCTCGCTTCTCCGGGCTGACTCGAGACCGCATCCAACCGCTGCTGGAATCGGCTCCCACTGCGGGGGCGGCGACCCTGGACGGAGTCTCAGACTTCGGGTTCGAAGGCGACGGCCCTGAGGGGCGAGTCTCCTTTAACTCGGCGGACCTTCCTGCCGGCGCCCGGGAAAACTTCCTCGAGCACCTGGCTGCTGGGCGACTGGACGAAGCAGGCCGGATTGTCTCCGAGCACACGGGGCTGCCGGACGCCGTGATCCAGCAAGTGTTGGCTTCCTTCAACGAAGGCCGGGACCACTAGCGCCCTGCCGGAGTTTCCGTTGCTGGGTGCGCCGCGTGAGAGCAAAAGAAAAACCCCCTCTGACGAGGGGGTTTTGGCGGACACGGGGGGATTTGAACCCCCGGTCGAGTTTAACCCCGACCCTTCATTAGCAGTGAAGTCCGTTCGGCCGCTCCGGCACGTGTCCTAACCGCTGGCAATGCCAGCTAGACAAGGTTAGCGAATAGTCGGGCCGTGAACAAAACGAGTCCCCGTTCAGGCGCCGCTCACCCTCCGCCAGAGGAACGCGTAGCTGGTGGTCAGCATCCGTGCCGCCTGCTCGTGGTCTGACGCTCCAGCGTGTCCACCGACCAAGTCCTCGTGGTACCACACGTTCTCGAATCCGCGGTCCGTGAGTGCGGCGTACATGGTCCGTGCTTGCACCGGCCCCACCCGGTCATCGCTGGTGGCCGTCCAGATCAGGCTGGCCGGGATCACGGCGTCGTCGTCCAGCTCAGCGATCCTGTGCTGCGGGGAAAACCCGCGCACGAACGCCCAGTCCTCAGGGACGTCCGGATCGCCGTATTCAGCGATCCACGAATGCCCGGCGGAGAGGCGGGTGTAGTGACGCATGTCGAGCAGGGGCACGCCACAGGAGATGGCTCCGAAGAGGTGGCCGTAGCCGGTGATCATGTTTCCCATGAGCAGCCCGCCGTTGCTGCGGCCCGTCGCGGCGAGGTGCTCGCGATCGCAGACCCCGCGCTCCGCCAAGTCGGCGGCGATCGCCGCGAAGTCCTCGTAGGCACGGTGACGATTTTCCCGCAGCGCAGCTCGGTGCCATGCGGGACCGTACTCGCCCCCGCCGCGAATGTTGGCGATGACGTAGACACCCGTACGGCCGGCGTCGTTGGTCCGGGTCAGCCACGCGCGGCCCACAGCCGGCGAGTACGACGGCGTGAGGGACACCTGAAAGCCGCCGTATCCGTTCATGAGGGTGGGGTTGGCTCCATCGAGGGTCAGCTCAGAGGGGCCCACCTGGAAGTACGGAACCCGGGTGCCGTCGGCGCTGCGGGCAAAGTGCTGTTCCACTCGGAGCCCCGCGGGGTCGAACCGCTCGGGCGCCCGCTTGGCGGTCACGATCTCGGTGAGGCGATCGCCGTCGAGGCGGGCGCGTTGCAGCGTCGGCGGGGTGAGGAACCCGGAGGTACTGAGCCACAGATCCTCACCCGCCACGGGGTCTTCGTCATCCACCGCGGCCACGGAGATCGATTCGAGGCTGGCAGGGGAGAGAACCTCGCGGGTTGTCCACCCATCCTCCGGGCGGGCCACGAGGACGGCGGACGCCACGTCCCGCAGCACGGTGATGAGCAGAGCGCTGCGCGTGAAGGTGTAGCTCTCCAAGGCCGTGTTTGCGGTGGGGGCGAAGGCCACGGTGACCTCGGCGTCGCCGGCCAGGAACGCCTCTGCCGGGGCCAGTGCGAGGCCGCCGGCGGGCACCTCGGTATCGCCAATCTGGGCGTCCGTGCGCGGGGCAAAGAGAATCCATTCGCGATGAAACGCCACGGAGACGTCGGTCGGTACCGCCACGGGCTGCCACCGGTCCCCGGCCCTCACATGCGTCCGCCAGTGATGAAAATCGATGGCATCCACGGCGATGTCCCGCTCGAACCCGGGCGTCGAGTCGTGGTGGACGGCGGTGAGAACATGGTTCTGGTCCACCGCGAACACCTCCGGGGCCTCGGCCAGGGTGGAGCCGCGTTCCACGCGGCGCACGGTGCGCGCGTAAGAGGACTTTGTCACGCTCGGGGTGCCGTCCGCGGCCGGGCCAAAATCGGTGGCCACGTAGAGCGCGTCCGGGCCAGCCCAGCTGACCCGCGTCTTGGCCACCGGGAGATTAAACCCGCCCTCGGAGCTCGGGACGAACGCGCGCGTGACGACGTCGTACTCCCGGACAGCGACGGCGTCGCCGCCGTCGGGGGAGAGGCGTACCAGAGCACGCCGGTAGGGATCGCCCTCGGCGGGGCGCAACAGAATCACGCCCGCATACACCCAATCGATGCCCTCTGCGGCGGCGAGGGCATCGACGTCCAACAGGATGTCCCAATCGGGTTCGTCCTGCAGGTAGGCCTCCCACGTGGTGCGCCGCCAGAGGCCCTTGGGGTGCTCGGCATCGCGCCAGAAGTTGTAGTAGTGGCCGCCCCGCTTGATGACCTCTGGGATGCGGTCCGGTGCCTGCAGGGCCTCGAGGAGGCTCTGCTGCAAGGCGCGGTAGTCGTCGGTGACGAGCCAGTCCTCGGTCTCCGCGTTCCGGGCGCGCACCCACTCCAACGCGTCCTGCCCGTGAATCTCACGGAGCCATTCGTACTGGTCGGGGTTCGATTGAGTCATACCGGCCAGTCTAGGCTGGCGGCCGCGCGCTAGGCTGAGTGGGCATGATATTCGCCGATTCGCCCGCCGTGGCAGAGAAGGAGCAGCATGGTTCGGAGCAGGTACGTCGTCACCGTGGTCGGGGCTGGTCCGCGCGGGACCTCGGTGCTGGAACGCCTGCTCGCCCGGCTCGAGGCGGGAGCGGAACCCGCCGCACGGTTAATCGTCCGGGTCCTCGATCCCTATCGCCCGGGGTCGGGACACGTGTGGGCGTCCACGCAGTCGCGACTCTTTCTCATGAATACCCCGGCGCTTTTCCCGACGGTGGCTCCGCCCCGCCAGGTAACCAGCGAACAGCAGGAGCGGCGTCAGCACAGCGAGCACTCGAGCCTCGTCGGCAGCAGCGTGGGCTTGACGTTTGATCAGTGGCGCCGCGCCGGCGGTGACGGTGCCGTGCTGGCACCCGCCGAGGCGAAGGAAATCTCCGCCCTCGGGCCCGGCGACTACCCCACGCGCGCCCTGTATGGGCGCTACGTGGAACACGTGTACGACGCCGTGGCCACACGCCTGCGCGAGCACCCAGCTGTTGAATCACTGGAGCACATCGCCGCCTCAGCGCGTCGGATCGAGCGCGCGGAGGCCACCTACCGCGTGCACTACGAGCGCGCATCCGGCGACGGCGAGGACGTGCTGGAGAGCGACGCCGTCGTCCTCGCCGTCGGTCACGTGCCCGCCGAGCTGAACCCGCGGCAGGCGGCCGCCGGCCAGCGGGCCGAGGATCTGGGCCTCACCTATCAGGGCCCCAACGTGCCGGCCGACGTGGACTGGTCCCGATTCCCCGGCGGCGAGCCACTCCTCGTCCGCGGGCTGGGACTGAACTTTTTCGACGCCGTAGCGCAGCTCACGCTCGGGCGCGGTGGCGAATTCGTGGAGACCGGAGCCGGCAGCGGCCGCGCCCTGGAATATCGGCCGAGCGGGTCCGAGCCGCGACTCATCGCCGCCTCCCGGCGCGGCGTGCCGTACCGGGCCAAAGCACAGGTTCCCGACTTTGTCCCGCGGTCCGTGGAGCTGATGTACCTGACGTTCGAGCGCGTCCACGCGCTCGCCGCAGCCGGCGCGCCGGGCGAGCCGCGCGGCAAGGTGGGCTTCGACGCGCACGTGTGGCCGCTGCTCTACCGCGACGTGATGCGCACGTACTACCGCGTCTCTGCGCGCGTTCGGCCCGAGTGCTTTACCGACGTGGACAGCTTCCTGACCCGGCTCGATGACCTGCTGGATGCGCAGCTAGCGCCGGAGCAGAACGTGCAGGGAGCTCCGGTGCATGGTCAGGAGGTGTGGCGGTCCAAGCTGGCGGACCTCATCGAAGAGCAGGCGCCGGACATTGGGTGGCTGGACGTACCCGCCCTGGGCACTCCCTTCGCGCGCCGGGGTTTTGCCAGCGCGGAGGAATACCAGCGTGCCGTCATCGCCTACCTGGAAGAAGACGCGGCGTCGTCAGCAGCGGGGGAAGAGGACCCGCTGAAGATGGCCATTGGCGCGCTGCACGCGGGCCGACTCGTCACCAAGCGGCTCATCGCGGAGGGACTGATTGACGAGGTCTCCCGAGCAGACGAGGTCCAGAAGTGGTTCGAGCCGCTCGTGGAGGGCACCGCCAGTGGGCCGCCGTTGCGCCGCATCGAGGAACTGATTGCCTTGGCCCGCGTAGGAGTGGTGACCTTCTTGGGGCCGGACCCGGTCTTCACCTTGGATGATGAGGGCGAGTATTCCGGCGTTTTCACCGCCTCCTCTCGGTGGGTCGACGCGGTCCCGGCGACCGCGCACCACATGCTGGAGGCGATGATGCCGGCGAACCGTGTGGGGCAGACCGCGTCGCCGCTGTTGCGGCAGTTGCAGGACGACGGGCTCGCTCGTCCGCGGGCGATCGCGACCGAAGACGGCGAGAGCGTTCCCGGCCCCGGGTTCGACGTCGTGGGCACCCCCTACCGACTGGTCGATGCCGCGGGCACGGCGCATCGCTCCATCTTTGTGTTGGGGCTGCAGCTCTCCGGGGTTCAGTGGGGAACGGCAATTGCCGCCGAGGCTGGCGGGTCAGACGACGACGGCGCCCGCACCCTGGCGGATGCGGACGCCGTCGCGTGGGAGGTGCTCCGGCTGGCCAGCTAGTCGGGCCGCTGCGGAGCTAGCAGGCGCCGGCTAGCTCCCACGGGCCGTGACGCTGGCCGGGCTCTTGGTTGCGGGAGTACCACTGGGCAGTGAAGGCTTGCCCGCCGTGCACGACCGTCTCGCCTCCGGTGTAGACCTCGGAGGGCGTCCACGCGGCGGCGGTAGTCTCCAGTGCGGCGCAGGCCACCGGCTCGCCTTGCTCAGCCCACGCCGAGTAGGGGTTGGCCCCGGGCTCCTGGTTGCGGGAATACCACTGCGCCTCGAACGTGGCGCCGTCGTAGCTGACCGTGTCCCCGGCGCGGTACGTGGCGTCGGCCTCCCACGGCGCTGCGGCGGGCGGCCCGGAGGCCAGCTCCAACCCCACGAGGACCGGGTCGTGGTCCGAAGCGCGGTACTGATCCGCGGTATACAGGTCGGTCACGTTGTAGTTATACCGGCTGTATTCGAGCGCAATCGGCTCGTCGGCGTTGATGTCCCAGACCGTGGATCCGCTCACCGTCTCGGCGGCCTCCGGCGAGGCGAGGATGTGATCTAGCGATCCCACCAGCGAGTCGAAGAGGTACGTGTGCTCCGTCTCGCTGCCGAGGTTGGCGTAACCGGCCGCATAGAACACCTCCATGGGGTCCTCGTGGGTGTAGGAATTGAAGTCGCCCGTGAGGAACACCTTCTCCGTGTTCCGCGAGTCGGTGAGTTCATCGGCAAAGTCCACGAGCGCCTCGGCCTGTTCTACGCGGGCCTGATTCCACGCGCCCTGGCCGTCGCCGATGTCGGCGTTCGCCGAGCCGTCTGCCGGGTCAGAACCCTTGGACTTGAAGTGATTCACGATCGCCACGAAGCGCGTCTGCACATTGCCTCGTTTGGCCTGGAAGGCCTGGGCCAGCGGCTCGCGGGCGTTGGAGAAGGCCGCGGAATCAGTCAGGATGACCGACTCCTCGATGGGCTTGACCGCATCCTTTTGGTAGATGAACGCGGTGCGGATGACGTCTTCGTCGGCTGGCACGTCCGCGGGGGAGGGGACGTACTGCCAGACGTCGTCGCCGAGGGCCTCGTTGAGGGCGTCGGTGAGGGTGGCCAGCGCAAAGTCGCGGTCCTTGCCGAATGCGGCGGAGTTCTCGATCTCTTCGAGGGAAACGACGTCGGCGTCGAGCGCGTTGATGGCCGCGACGATCTTGGCCTCTTGGCGCTCGAGGTCCTCGGAGTCCGCGGCACCGCGCGGCCCGTTCGGGTTGCAGCGGTTAGTGGCCACCGGTTCGCCGTCGCGATCCGTGTACCAGCTGCACGTGCCTCCGAGCTCGGCGACGAATTCCTCGCCCGTGGTCGGGAAATAGTTCAGGACATTGAAGGAGGAGAGCGTGATGTCTCCGCCAACCTCGGCCGGAGTCTCTTCACGCGTGTTGTCGAACGTCACCGGCACGTCCTCGTCCGCAGCGCCCGTGACCTGGCCCTGCGGTTGGAAGCGCCACTCGTCGAAGCTGTAGTGCAGCACCACCGGCGCCGTGAACTCAACCTCGGCGCCCACCCGGATCGGCTGGTCAGCGTCGAGGTAGGGCAGCGGCGAGTCCTTGGCCGCGTCGTTGCGCATGTAATCCGCCGTGGCGCCGTCGTCCAGCAGGATGGACCGGGACGCGTTCTCCTCGGCGATCTGGGCGGCGAGGTCGGAGCCGGCGGGGGCGACGTCGGTGGGCTGCAGCAGGCGCGGCTCGCCCGGAACCAGCTCGCTGTCGCCGAAGGCCAAGCCGATCTCTCCGTACTGATTCAGCGAGTAGTTGTCCGCGACCGTGAAACCGGAGGCGGGCTGGAACAGCATGGATTCAAACCGCTCCCGGTCCGCATCGTCGGTGGGCCACGCGCCGGTCAGTGCGGTCACGGGCTCCACCTGTTCATCGAGCACTTCGACGGTCCCGTCGGAGGCGTTGACCTGGGTCAGGCCGTAGTACTCGGTCGCGTAGCCGGAGACCTCGACGTAGTCGCCGACGGCCACATCGCTTGTGGCGTCCGGCGCATAGACAAAGACCCCGTGGCTCGCGGCGGATTCGACGTCTGCACCGGTGCCCGGGGTCTGAATGAAGAGGCCGTCCAGCCCGCCGGTGGGGAATGCGGCGGTGACGACGCCGTGCGTCACCACGTCGGTTCCCTCGAGCGGCGTCGCATCTGCTTCGCCCTGGATCTCAGCAATCGTGACGGTCTGCGCCGGTTCGTCAGGCTCGCCATCGCCGCCGTCGCCATTGCCGCCGTCGCCCGTGGACGCGGTCGGTGTGACGGCGGCGCTCAGGCTGAAGTCGGCCGAGTTGTCGTCGCTGTCCGGCCCCTCCGTGCGGTTGAGGGACTTCGGATCCGCGTTGCTCGCCGGCGCGTCGGCGGCCTCAGTCTCAAACGTGTTGGAGGAGCCGTAGCCCAGAAGGTCCGCGACGTTCTCGACGCCGATGATCGATCCCGTCGGCAGGCTGAGGCGTTCGCTGGTCTGGGCCAGAATGATGGTGCCGCGGCTGCCGGAAGGATTGAAGGCGCCTCCCGCGGTGACGTCCGCGGCGGGCAGCTGGTCCCCGGCGGTGCCGTTGGAGCCGCCAGAAATGAGGAAGTGGCCGCCCGGCTCGATGGTGCCGGACAGCTCGGCGAGGCCGTGGGAGTCAGCCTCTCCCGTGGCCGAACGGTACTGCAGGCTCCAGCCGTCGAGGCTCACCGCGTGGTCGGTGGGATTGAACAGCTCGACGAACTTGTGGGTGAATGCGGCGTCCCGGCTGCCGCCGGAGAGATACGCCTCGTTGATGACGACGCCGGCCGCATCGGGTTCCGTGTCCGCTGCGGCGGCGGTCGGGACCAGCAGCGAGGCGCCGAGCGCCGCGGCAGCGGCGACGGCGGCCGGGCGGGAGAGGTGGAGTGAATGCACGATTCGTCCTTGGGTAGGTGATGCATTAAGCAAACGTTTGATAGTTCACCAGTAAAGCGTGAACTGTGGATTGCGTCACCCTTTCCGCGAAGTAGACAGCGCGTGCCACGTAGGGCCCGGCGTCGGCACGTCGGGCCACCGGCTGCGGCGTCACACTTCGGAACGTGGGGCGGTTGCCGGCACCCGGTGCAGCGCGGCGTCGTCGTGCCCGTTAAACCAGAGAGGCAGCGCCCGGAGAAACCGGGCGCTGCCTCTGAATGGCGCGGATGGTAAGGGATTTGAACCCTTGGTACGGGGTTACCGCACAACGGTTTTCAAGACCGTCTCCTTAGGCCGCTCGGACAACCATCCAGGGTAGTCAACTTTAGGTGCTCGAGCGGATCAGCGCCAATGCGGTGGGTTACGGTGAGGCAAACAGCTTGCGGCACGACCCAGGAGGAACACCGTGCAGAATTCCATGAGAGCCGTTCACTTTACTGACGCCGGCGGGCCCGAGGTGGTGGAGGTGCAGCGGGTTGAGATTCCTGAGCCGCAGCCCGGCGAAGTCTTGGTCAAGGTGGCGGCCGCGGGGCTCAACCGCGCCGACGTAGCCCAGCGTGCGGGACTCTACCCGCCGCCGCCCGGCGCCGGAGACATCCCGGGGCTCGAAGTCTCCGGCACCATCGTTTCCTCCGGGCCAGGCGTGCATCAGGGCATGGGGTACGACGACGGTTCCGAGGTTTGTGCGCTGCTGGCGGGCGGTGGTTACGCCGAGTATGTTGCCGTTCCTGCGGCTCAGACTGTGCCGGTGCCGGCCGGGGTGTCCCTCGAGGACGCCGCGGGGTTGCCGGAGGTGGCGGCGACCGTCTGGTCCAACGTCGTGATGGAGGCGGGCCTTCAGGCGGGGGAGTGGCTGTTGGTCCACGGCGGATCCGGCGGCATTGGATCTGCCGCGATCCAGATCATGAAGGCGTACGGGGCCCACGTGGCCGTGACGGGCGGCAGCGAGGAGAAGCTGGACTACGCCCGTGAACTGGGCGCCGACGTCGCCATTAATTACCGTGAGCAGGACTTCGTCGAGGAAGTCCGCCGGGCGACGTCGGAGCGGGAGGTGCCCGGGGCCGACGTCATCCTCGATGTGGTCGGGGCCAAATACTTGGCCCGCAACCTCGAGGTGCTGAGCACGTCCGGACGCCTGGCGGTCATCGGCTTCGTCGGCGGTAAGAGAGCGGAGCTTGACTTGGGCTTACTCGCGAAGAAGCGCGCCAAGGTCATCGCCACCACGCTGCGCGCGCGGCCAGCGGAGGAAAAGGCCAGGATCATGCAGGAAGTGCGCGAGCATGTCTGGCCGATGCTCACCCACAAACACCTGAAGGTCACCACGGACCGCGTGTTTGGTTTGGAGGAGGCGCGCGAGGCGCACGAGTATTTCGACTCGGGCGAGCACCGCGGCAAAGTCCTCCTGGCCATCGACTGAGCGCCCTGCCCAGCGGACGCACCATGAAAGAATGGTGGCATGGGAATCTTCTCTGACCTGCGCGCTGCCCGGCGCGAGAACAGGGAGCTAGGTCAGGGCGTGTGGCGCCGCGCGCATGACCGGTTTGAACGCGGGCTGGACCGCTTTCATCAGGTGCTCGAGGGGATTGAATCGGACGAGCTCTACAACGCGCTCGTTGAGGTCGCGAACGACCTCGCGGATCTGCGCGAGCCCGTCCGGGCCGTCTGCGTGCGCGGTCAACGCTTGCGCCCGTCCGAGGGCACGGACATTCCCGCCGGTGCCGACGTCGCCCACCGCGCACTCTCTCGGGCCGCTAACGACGTGGCTCAGGCCGCTCAGGCCGCCGCGATGGCCCGGCTGGAGCTCGAGGGCGGCGCTGGCGTGCCAGCTGGAGCCGATGGCTCCGCGCTGGGGGCGGCGGTGCGTGAGGAGCCCGCCGTGATCAACGTGCGCCGGCGCGCCGAGGCGGTTCACGAGGGCGTCCGGCAAGCGACGGCCGCCGCACGGCGCCTCTAAGCGCGGCCCGGAGCGCGCCTTAGTTAAGAAGCATTGTTAACCGGGTTGCGGCGTCGTCTATTCCCGGCGACCCGCGGACTACGCCGAGGGCGAGACTCCCTGTTGCCAGAGCCCGACGCGGTGGCAGGATAAGGGTTATGACTACTTATGAGTCCCCTGTTGTGAAGTTCAATGATGGCCGCTCGATCCCTCAGCTCGGCTACGGCGTGTGGCAGGTTGAGGATGACGTGGCGGAGAAGGTGGTGGGCCTAGCCTTCGAGGCCGGCTACCGCCACATCGATACCGCCAAGATCTACGGCAATGAGGAAGGGGTCGGCCGCGCCATCGCGTCGTCCGGCCTGAAGCGCGAGGACCTGTACATCACCACCAAGCTCTGGAACGCGGACCAGGGCTACGACGAGACGCTGGCCGCGTTTGACGCCTCGCTGCAGCGGCTCGGCCTCGACTACGTAGACCTGTACCTGATCCACTGGCTGCAGCCGAAGCAGGGCAAGTACGTCGACACGTGGAAGGCGCTCGTGGAGCTGCAGAAGTCCGGCCGTGTGAAGTCGATCGGCGTGTCAAACTTCACCGTGGAGGCCTTGCGTGAAATCGAGGAGGCCACCGGGGTGGTCCCCGCGATTCACCAGGTGGAGACCCACCCGTACTTCCCCCAGACCGAGCTGCGCGACTACCAGGCGGCCAAGGGGATCGTGCACGAATCCTGGTCCCCGTTGGGCAGCAACAAGAATGGCGTGATGGAGGACCCGGTGATCGTGGAGATCGCCGAGAAGCACGGCGCCACGGCCGCGCAGGTGGTCATCGCATGGCATCTGGCCAAGGGCAACGTGGTCATCCCGAAGTCGGTCACCCCGGAGCGCATTGTGCAGAACTGGGAATCCTTGGGCGTGACGCTTGACGACGCCGACGTGGCCGCCATTGACGGCTTGGACCGCGGCGCTGACGGGCGCGTGGGCGCGGACCCAGCCGTGAGCGACTTCGCCTAGTCAGAATTCACCGGTCCGTGACGACGGCGGGCGGCCCCACGCGGGCCGCCCGCCGCGGCGTTTAACTGGCGCGTCGCGGCCGGCGGGTTATCGGTGAGAAACGTGTTGCTGGCTGAGCGTGCTCGTCAATACTGGTGCGGCAGGATCGGGATCGGCATACTCTGAATCGTAGATCTCTGGGGGGATGCTTGCATCTTCGGTCGAGTGTGATCTCTGTGGTGGACGCGTCACGATGTTTGGCCGGACTGCAGCAGGTGTGCAGCGTTTCTGTTGCGCTGCGTGTGGTGCGACGACGTCGCGCAGGCAACGGTGCTTGGTCCATATTCGACGCAATGTGCGCACCGATCTCACGAGCCGCCCACGGACTTGACCAGGCAAGGAGCTAGGCACGCTCTCGCTGGCGCTGACGAAGATCATCACGCGCGATGAAGCGGCAGCTTGGACGAAGGCTCTCGCGGAGTTCCACCAACGGCACCGCAGCTATATTTATGCACGCACCTACCGGAACGAGCGCACCGGGCTCGTGCCTGCGTGGGTGCGAGCGCATCAGAAGTCCTGGTTCTTCCACGACAGGCTACGTAAGGCCTACAAGCTCTGAGAGCGCTGCAGTATGCGCCATCACCGAGGAATTCCCGACGAACACCTGCGGCGAGCGGTCGAGTGGTTCCTTGTCTTGCGCAGCGAAGCACCAAAGCCGCCTCATCAGCTCATCGAGAAGCAGCACTACCAACCCGCTCCGACTGCTCCGATACTGCGAGAGGAACCAATCGGCCCCGAGCTCTATGGGCAAACCGGCAGTGCCGAAGAAGGACTCTGGAACCGGACAGGCGGGGGCGGACAATCCCACCACTAGCTCCCGCAACGCACCCGGGATAGCAACACGTTTTTGGCCCATAACCCACGCTGGGGCCAACACAGAAACGCCCGGCTCGCGAGGCGAACCGGGCGTTGACTGAGCCTCCTACCAGAATCGAACTGGTGACCTTTTCATTACGAGTGAAACGCTCTACCGACTGAGCTAAGGAGGCCGGTGGGCTCGCTGGCCCACGAGCGACTACTTTATAGGAGGTTTTCGGCCGAGGTCAAAACGGGCGGTCTCCGTCAGCACGTCGCATCGGACGCGGGGAATTCTCCGTCGAGCAAGAACGCGTCGACCGCCTGGGTCACGCAGTCGTTGCTCCTGCCGTAGGCGGTGTGGCCCTCGCCGTCGTAGGTCAGCAGAGAAACGTTGCTGGGGTCCTCGCCCGCGAGCTGATCGGCCAGGGCTTGCGACCATTCGTAGGGCGTTGCCGGGTCGCCCGTGGTCCCGACGACGAGGGCCCGGGAGTTTGCGTTCAGGGGTTCGGCGGGGTCTTCGGTGCCCGTCGGCTCGGCCGGCCACCCCGTACACGCCAGCTCGCCGCCCAGGTACCACCCGAGGGTCGGGGAGATGTCGCTGAGCAGGCGATCGAGCTCGGCGCCGTCGACCGTTGGGTCAGAGTAGTCTAAGCAGTTGATCGCGGTGAACGCGTCCCACGAGTTATCGAGGTACGTGCCGTCGGCGGCGCGCCCCGAACGGGCATCGGCCATCTGCATGAGGCGTTCCGGATCGCCCTGTTCGAGCTCCTGGAGTGCGACGACCAACGTGTCCCACCAGGCGTCCTCGTAGAGCGGTAGCAGCAGGGCATTGGCCAGTTCACGATCGTTGAACTCGCGCCCGTCCTGCGTTTGCAAGGGCTCGGCGGCGAGTTCGTCCATGTAGCGATTGAGCTGCGCCAGCCCCGCGTCGGCGCCGCCGCTCACCGGGCAGTCCCTCACCCCGTCGCACCACTCCACCCACGTGCGGAGAGATTGCTCGAACCGCTGCGCCTGCCCCGTAGTGACTTGGCTCAGACCCAACGCCGGGTTCATCGCGCCGTCGAGCACCATGCGGTCCACGTTTTCTCCGAACAGGTCCGAGTAGGCGGCCCCCAGCTTGGTGCCGTAGGAGAAGCCCAAGTAGTCCAGACGCTCCTCGCCGACGGCGGCCCGCAGGATGTCGAGGTCCCGGGCGGCGCTCTCGGTATCGACGTGCGCGAGGGCCTCGCCGTTCTTCTCGGCACACAGCGCGCCGAGCTCCTCCATGGACAGGGTGTTCCCGGCCCGCGACGCGTCGAGCTGGGCGGGGGTGCGGCACTGAATCGGTTCCGAGTCACCCACCCCGCGCGGATCGAAGCCGATGAGGTGGTACTTTTCCCGCAGCTCAGGAGAGAAGGTCGACGTCGCCGCGTTGCGCAGCAGGTCAATCCCGGACGCTCCGGGCCCGCCAGGATTGACAAAGAGCGAGCCGCGCGGCATGAGGGCCTGGTGGCGCATCAGCGCGATCTCGATGCTCTCCGAGCCGGGATCCGCGTAATTCAGTGGCACCACCACGGTGGCGCACTCAAAGTCCTCCTCGCACGGTTCCCACTGGGCGGTTTGCTCGTAGTAACGCTCCAACGCGTCCGGAACCGGCGCCGAGTACGTTTCCTCCTGGGCGGGCTCTGCCTCGGTGCATGCAGCCAAGAGCGCTGTCACGGCGAGCGTGGCCGCGGCCGCACGCAACAACCGGGACCAGCGATGCGTACGGGGAGAAGTCATGCGCTCTAGGTGCTCCTGACGGGATGCTGCGGTTTCTCGGAGGACCGGGGAATGAGGGCCGCCATGAGGGCCTCCATGGCCATCAGCGGCGTCACGTTCGCGGCGATCCGCTCCCGGGCACTTCGGATGTGTTCAATCTTCTTCAGCGTAGCTGTCGGATTAGTCCGCGTCGCGAACTGCCGCAGCGGTTCGGCCAAGTATTCATTGACCAAGTCACCGCCGGTTTCCAGCTGGATCATCAGCAGATCCCGGTAGACGGTGGTCAAATCGATCAGGGCGCGGTCCAGCGAGTCATTGACACCGCGCCGGGCGCGTCGTTTGGCCGTCTCCTCGACGGCTTTGAATTGGCTGCGCAGTTTCGGCGGGACCTGTTCGTCGGGCCCCAGGCCCAGCGATTGCCGCAATGCGGCGGTTTCCTCGCCGGCGCGGTCCTCGGCCGAGGCATTGGCCTCGCTGGTGGCCAGCTCCACGATCTGCCCGGCCGCGCGCACGGCGTCCGGAACGGTGCGCAACTCGAGCGGTAAGCGCACGGTCCGGTCCCGCCGGGTGCGGGCTTCTTCGCTGCGCGCAAGACGCCGGGCGACGCCGACGTGGGATTGGCTCACCCGGGCCGCGAAGTCGGCCTGTTCGGGCGTCAGCCCGTCCCGCTCCACGAGCAATTGGGCCACCGACTCGCGGCTGGGAATCCGCAATCCGAGGGGGCGGCAGCGTGAACGGATGGTCACCAAGACGTCGGCGGGACTCGGGGCGCAGAGGATCCAGAGCGTGTGGGCCGGCGGCTCCTCGATCGCCTTGAGCAGCACGTTGGTGGTGCGCTCCGTCATCCGGTCCGCGTCCTCCATGATGATGACGCGCCACTTGCCGCCGGAGGGGCGGGCCTGTGCGGTCGTGATCAACTGGCGGACGTCGTCAATCGCGTAGGTGACGTTGTCCGTGGTGACCAGAGAAACGTCCGGGTGGTTCGATGCCAACACGAGCAGGCAGGCCTTGCAGACGCCGCAGCCGGTGCCCACCTCGCACTGCAGGGCCGCGGCGAAAGCGCGCGCCGCCGTCGACCGCCCCGACCCCGGCGGCCCCGTGACCAGCCACGCGTGGGCCGGATTGGCGGTGGCGACGGCCCGCTGCAGCTGGGCGATCGCGTGGTCCTGCCCCGGTAGGCCGTCCCACACGCTCATGCGCCACCGCCGAGCAGGGCTTGCACCCGGGTCAGGATCTGCTCGGCAAGGTCGTCGATCCCGCGATCCGCGTCTAACACCAGATACCGTTCCGGCTCGGCGTCGGCCAGGGCCAGCAACGCGTCGCGAATGCTTGCATGAAAGTCATCGGGCTCGGACTCCAGCCGGTCCTCGGCCGCTTCCCCAGCGGTCCGACGACGCCGCCCGGCCGCGGCGTCCACGTCGAGGAGCACGGTGAGGTCGGGCCGCAGCGCCTGCGTGGCCCACCGGTTGATCATCAGCACGTCATCCACGCCGAGTCCCCGGCCGACGCCCTGATAGGCCACGGACGAGTCCACGTAGCGGTCGCACACCACGATCTGCCCCGCGGCGATCGCCGGCAAGACGAGCTGCTCCACATGGGCGGCGCGCGCGGCAGCGAACATGAGGGCCTCCGTGCGGGCGTCCACGGTTCCGTGGCCGTGGTCCAGCACCAGGGCGCGCAGCTTCTCGCCGATTTCGGTGCCGCCGGGCTCGCGCGTGCGCACGACCTCGCGCCCGGTGGCGCTGAGTGCCTCGGCTAGCCGGGCGGCTTGGGTAGATTTACCGGCGCCGTCGCCGCCTTCGAACACGACGAACAGCCCGCGCCCCTCGGCGGGCGAAGCGATGGTAGGGGATGCGGCGGCAACGTGCTGTGGACTCACCCCTCCAGCCTATCCGCAACATCTGGGCACTCCGCTTCATCCGCGTTGGGTGTGGAGAACGGGGCCATTACTCTCAAGCGTATGAGCGAAACCCATCCCACGGGCCCCGCGTCCGACTCCGCGCCGCGCAGCCTCGCCGCCGATTCCCTCGTCGTCTCCCTCGGCCGCCCGCCCCACGAGACCGACGCCCCCGTGAACCCCTCCATCACGCTGTCCTCCACGTTCGTCGGCACGGGCGGACCCGGCGCCGGGGAAAAGGGGTACGCGCGGTTCACGAACCCCACGTGGGATCCGCTGGAGGAAGCCCTCGGCACGCTCGAACAGGCGGAGCTTCCCGCCCTCGTCTTCTCCTCCGGCATGGCCGCGATCGCCGCGGCCCTCTCATTGCTGCCCCGCGACGCCACGCTGGTCATGCCCCAGCACAGCTACAGCGGCTCGCTCTCGATTGTCCAAGACCTGCACACCCGGGCGGGTCTGATCACTCGCCACGTGGACGTCGCGGACACCGACGCCACCGCCGAGGCCCTTCAGGGCGCGGACATGCTGTGGATCGAAAGCCCGACCAATCCCATGCTCGAGGTGGCCGACGTGCCCGCGCTCATTGAGGCAGCCCACGCAGCGGGGGCCCTCGTGGTGGTCGACAACACCTTTGCCACGCCGCTGTTGGCCAACCCGCTCGTCGACGGGGCCGACGTCGTCGTGCACTCGGCCACCAAATACCTCGGTGGGCATTCGGACGTGTTGATGGGCGCAGTGGTGGTCAGTGATGCCGGGCTGCGCAAGCGCCTGCTCGGGTACCGCACCCTGCACGGCGCCATCCCGGGGCCTTTCGAGACGTGGCTCACCCTGCGCGGGCTGCGCACCCTGGCCGTCCGGCTCGAGCGCTCGCAGGCCACCGCCCTCCGGCTCGCGGAAGCCCTGGAGGATCACCCGGCCATTGAACGCGTGCGTTATCCCGGTTTGCCGGCCGACCCGGGGCACGCCCGTGCCGCGGCGCAGATGCGCGGTTTTGGGTCCATCGTGTCCGTCGAAGTCGACCCGGCGTGGGTGGGGGCGGTGGGAGACGACGACGGCGCCGCGGCCGACGTCGTCGTCTCCCACCTCAGCCTCGTCACCCCGGCCACGAGCGTGGGCGGGGTGGAATCCCTCGCCGAGCGCCGCCGCCGGCACGCCGCCGAGGCGGCGACCGTCCCGGCGAACCTCATCCGCTTCAGTCTCGGGATCGAGAACGCGGACGACGTCGTCGCGGACGTTTTGGCGGCCCTCGCCGCGGCGCGCGCCCCGGAACGGGCCGTCAAGGCCTAGACTGGCGGCATGTTGATGGGCTTCGCGTACATGATCGAGAACGCACTGTATATCGGGTTCGCGGCCGTCGGGTTCGCCCTGGCGCTCTGGGCCCTGGCCGACGCGTTGCGCCACCCCAGTGAGGCCTACCTGCGCCACGGCAAGCGCAGCAAGGGATTCTGGGGCGGCTTGACCGCGGGCGCGGCCGTCTTCTGCTTCTTCGGCCTCTTCGGCGGGGGAGCCGGACTCTTCCAGCTGGTCGCCGTGTGCGTGGCCGCCGTCTACCTGGCGGATGTGCGCCCCACCCTGAGCGGACGGGCCAGCGGCGGCTACAACTTCTGAGGCCACGCGCTGTCACACGGGGGCGGGTAGGCGGTCCTGCTGGATAGGATGAGGCTATGACTTACAAGCTCATCCTCCTGCGTCATGGCCACAGCGAATGGAACGCTAAGAACCTGTTCACCGGATGGGTGGACGTTGACCTCAATGACCAAGGGCGCGCCGAGGCCGCACGCGGCGGCGAGCTCCTGGTTGAAAATGACACCCTCCCCGACGTGCTCTACACGTCGCTGCTCAAGCGCGCCATCAACACCGCAAACATTGCTCTTGATCGGGCCAACCGGGGCTGGATTCCCGTCAAGCGGGACTGGCGGCTGAACGAGCGCCACTACGGTGCGCTGCAGGGCAAGGACAAGGCTCAAACGCTCGAGGAATTCGGCGAGGAGCAGTTCATGCAGTGGCGCCGCTCCTATGACACCCCGCCCCCCGCATTGGACGACGACGCGGAGTTCAGCCAGATCGGCGACCCGCGGTACGCCGACCTCGGCGACGACGCCCCGCGCACCGAATGCCTCAAGGACGTCCTCGAGCGGATGCTGCCCTACTGGGAGTCGGACATCAAGGCGGACCTCGTGGCCGGCAAGACGGTCTTGGTCACCGCGCACGGCAATTCCCTGCGCGCGCTGGTCAAGCACCTCGACGGCATCTCCGACGAGGACATCGCTGGCCTGAACATCCCCACCGGCATTCCGCTGGTGTACGAGCTCGATGAGAACTTCCAGCCGGTGACCGCCGGAGGAACGTACCTGGATCCGGACGCCGCAGCGGAGGCCGCTGCCGCCGTCGCGAACCAGGGCCGTCAGTAAACACCAGATTCACGACGAAGCCCCCGGCCACTCTCCGCGAGTGGACGGGGGCTTCGTCGTTGTGGTGCGCGTGCCGCTAGTCCACCTGCGGCTCCCATTCGCCGGTGACCAGGTAGTTCACCTTGCGGGCCACGGAGACGCCGTGATCGCCGAAGCGCTCCATGTAGCGGCTGGCGAGCGTCACGTCCGTGGTGGTCGGCGCGTCTTCCGTCCAGGAATCATCGGCGATCGCCTTGAAGACGGAGGCGTGGAGCTCATCGATCTGCTTGTTCAGCGTGATGATCTCCGCGGCCTTGTTCAGGTCGCGGGTCTCAAGGAGCTCACCGAGCTTCGTGGCGATCTGGATGTTGAGATCCGCCATGGACGCGAACGTCTCCGTGAGCGAATCCGGGATGACCTTGTCGGGGAAGCGCAGGCGCGTGAGCTGCGCAATGTGCCGGGCCAGGTCCCCCATGCGCTCCAGCGATGCGCTCATGCGCAGGGAGCCGACGATCATGCGCAGGTCCGACGCCACCGGGCCCTGGAGGGCCAAGACGTCGATGGCTTGCTCGTCGAGCTTGTTTTGGAGGAAGTCCACGCGCGCGTCCGCGGCGATGACTTCCTGAGCCAGCTGGGTGTCCGCGTTGGCGAAGGAATCGTAGGCACGCTCCATCGCCTCGGCCACCAGCTGGGACAGGTTGATCAGTTCTTCACCGATCGTCTGCAGCTCTGCCAGGAATACCTTGCGCATTGTGGTCCTTTCGTGAAGGCCGTATAGCCAGACGAATCAAAAGGGTCTTGTTCAGTCGTTCACACTGACACTACTAAGTAAACCCCGTCGGCGGCGAAGGTGAACGTTGCGTGAATCAGGCACGCCGGAGTCGAGATTCGTCGTCAGGCACCATTAACCACGGCCTAAGCTGGACTGCGTGAATGATCCGTTGTGGCTTGTGCTGGCCGGTTTCGTGGGCCTCTCGCTCGGCGTGCTGGGGTTGGTCGCCTATCGGGCCAGCCAGCGCCGACGCGTGGTGCTGCCCGACGTGCTGGAGCCGACGCTGCCAGAAGGTACGGCAGAAATCCTCTCCATCGTCGGTCGCGCCTTCGTCGTCGTCGACGAGGTCAACGGCGTCGTGCGAGCCAACCCTGCCGCGTATGCCTACGGCTTGGTGCGCGGCCATACCGTGGTCCACCAAGAGCTGTTGGACTTGGCCGGCCGCGTCCGGACCGACGGGGTCATCGAGGAGAAACAGTTTGAGCTTCCGCGCGGCCCCCTGGGCCAGGGCGCCATTGTGGTCCACGTCCGAGTGGCGCCGCTGGCAGAGCGGTACGTGCTCCTACTCGCCGATGATCGCACCGAGATTACGCGTACTGAGGCGATTCGAAACGACTTCGTCGCCAACGTCTCGCACGAGCTGAAAACGCCGGTGGGAGCAATCTCGCTGTTGTCCGAGGCCATCGAGGACGCGGCGGAAGATGAGGCGGCCGTGCGGCGCTTCACCAAGCGCCTCCATAAGGAATCGCTGCGCCTCGCCGCGCTGGTGCAGGACATCATTGAACTGTCCCGGCTGCAGGGCACCGATGTGGTCTTGCAGGGACGGCCGGTCGACGTCGGGCGGATCTTGGCCGAGGCCGTGGACCGCAACCACCTCACGGCCGAGGGAAAGAACATCAAGGTTTCCCTGGGACAGGTGGACGACGTCGTTGTTCACGGCGATCCGGACCTGCTGATGACGGCCTTCCGCAACCTCGTCGACAACGCCATCCGCTATTCGCCGGAGAACACCAAGGTCGGCGTGGGCGTACGCGTGCGGTCCAACCTCGTGGAAATCTCCGTCACCGATCAGGGGCCGGGCATCAGCCAAGACGATCAGGAGCGGATCTTCGAGCGCTTCTACCGGGTCGACGCAGCGCGATCGCGCCAGACCGGCGGCACCGGCCTCGGCCTCAGCATTGTCAAGCATGTGATGGCCAACCACGGCGGTGAGGTGACCGTCTGGTCCCAGCCCGGACAGGGCTCTACTTTTACCGTTCGCTTGCCGGTGTACGAGGAGGATGCGGCAACCGAGCCCTCCGATGCACCAGAGACTCACCGCGCCGAGGGCGCCGCAGAACCGAAGGAGAACTCATGACCCGCATTCTGGTCGTTGAGGACGAGGAATCGTTGAGCGATCCGCTGTCCTACCTGCTCGAAAAGGAAGGCTTCGAAGTTCAGGTCGTGGACAACGGGATCGACGCCGTGACGGAGTTCGACCGCGCCGGTGCGGATCTTGTGTTGCTCGACCTGATGCTGCCCGGCCAGTCCGGCACGGAGGTGTGCCGGCAGATTCGTCAGCGTTCCCACGTTCCAGTCATCATGCTGACGGCCAAAGATTCGGAAATTGACAAGGTTGTCGGCCTCGAGCTCGGGGCGGACGACTACGTGACAAAGCCGTACTCCTCCCGGGAGTTGGTGGCGCGTGTACGCGCCGTGCTGCGCCGGCAGGGCGAACCAGAAGAACTGGTGACCAGCACCGTTCAGGCCGGGCCGGTGCGGATGGATGTCGAGCGCCACGTCGTCAGCGTTTCCGGGGAACACATCTCCTTCCCGCTCAAGGAGTTCGAGCTGCTGGAAATGCTCTTGCGCAACGCCGGGCGCGTGCTCACGCGTGGGCAGCTGATCGACCGGGTGTGGGGCTCCGACTACGTGGGGGATACCAAGACCCTTGACGTCCACGTCAAGCGACTCCGCTCCAAAATCGAGCCCGATCCCTCCAGCCCGGTCCACTTGGTGACCGTGCGCGGCCTCGGGTACAAGTTCGAAGCCTAGCTGTCGCCTTAAACACCACGGCCCCGGAGGGGATCCTCCGGGGCCGTCGCGTTGTTGCGGTGCTTAGTGGCCGCCGCCGTGGCTGTCCTCTTCCGAGTGCTCGAGGTGCTCGACCGTGTCCTCGGAGTATCCGCCCGGGAGGTACTGGCGGTACTCGGAGAGTGCGCCGTTGACCACGGGAACGGGCTCCTCCTGGGCCGTGCCGTTGACGGTCACGTTGACGGTGGCCAAGGCGCCCGGTTCCTCGCCAGCGGAGGGGACCACCGTCTTATTGGCGTCGTCTTCCAGCTTGGTCACGGACTCGGCCGGGACCTCGATCGAGACGGAGGAGCCGTCGACCTGCAGGTTCACGCGAGCGGCGTCGGCGGAATCGTTGACGAGGCTGCCCAGCACGCGGGCCTCTTCGTCGGCGGAGTTGGTGACCAGCATGAGGTTGCGGACCTCGAGGTCGCCGGCGGTGAACATGACGCCGTCGCTCGGCGCGTACTCATCAGTCGTGGCCTGATCGTTGATCGCGCCGCAGCCAGCCGCGCTCAGGGTGGCGACGGCGAGGGCAGCGGTGGCCAGCACGCGGCGTCCACGGGTCTTCTGTGCGGTGATCACTGCACAAACTCCTCATCAAGTTCGAGTCGGGGTGTTCGTGTCACGGTGGGCGCGCAGCCTACGGTGACGGCATTCCCTCTCATCCTACTCGGTACCGGACCCAATTTTTTACTCGTTGTCGAACTGTGCCGCCAGCGCCGGTCTGGCGCCGTCGGTGCGGGGGCGTCGAGGCAAGCCGCGTGCCGGGACCTGGGCGCTGGGAGTCGAACGCGAAGGTGAATTATGGGTCAACGGGCCGCGTAAATCATGACAACTCGCGGGATTATCCAACAGGTGCGTGATAAACTTGTCTGCGGGAAAGGGGAATATCCGAAAATGGTTTTTGAGGTTGGCGAGACGGTAGTTTACCCCCACCACGGGGCCGCACGGATCGAAGAGATCAAGATGCGGACCATTAAGGGCGAAGAAAAGATGTACCTCAAGCTGAAGGTCGCCCAAGGCGATCTGACGATTGAGGTTCCGGCAGAGAACGTTGACTTGGTCGGTGTTCGCGACGTCGTGGATCAGGACGGGCTGGATGACGTATTCGACGTCCTGCGCGCCGAGTTCACGGAGGAGCCCACCAACTGGTCGCGCCGGTACAAGGCAAATCTGGAGAAGCTGGCATCTGGCGATGTCATCAAGGTCGCGGAGGTCGTGCGTGACCTGTGGCGCCGTGAGAATGATCGCGGCCTCTCCGCTGGCGAGAAGCGCATGCTGGCCAAGGCCCGTCAGATCCTGATCAGCGAGCTCGCGCTCGCCAAGAAGCTGGACGAGACCAAGGCCGAATCCATGCTGGATGAGGTTCTGGCCTCCTAGGTCAGTCCGGTTGTCCCACTCCGGGACGGCGTCGTACTGATCGCGGGATGAGATGAGCCCGTTCGCGCGCGCTGTGTGCAGCCATCCGCTGCCACAGCGTGAGCGAACGGGCTTTTCTCGTGTTCGGGCGTTGGCGAGCTGCCGGACGTCGGTAAGGTGAGGGGCGTGAAAACCGAACCCGTCAGGGTGACCGAGACGGTCGCCGTCATCATTGTGGCCGCCGGTAGCGGCACCCGGCTGGGACGCAACGTGCCCAAGGCTGCGGTCCCCGTCGCCGGGCGCAGCATGCTGGCCCGCGCAGTGGAGGGCGCGGTCGCGGCCCTGCCCTCGGCGCGCGTCGTCGTCGTGCTGCCCGCCGAACATCAGGACCTCTGGGAGGAATGCGCTGGGTGGGATGGCGTGGTGGCCGTCGCCGGAGGCGCCCATCGGGCGGCGTCCGTCGCGGCCGGTTTGCGGGCCGCAGGCGAGGCGGACGTGGTGCTGGTCCACGATGCCGCCCGTTGCCTCACCCCGCCGTCGGTCTTTGAATCCGTCCGGCGGGCCTTGGCAGCCGGGGCGAGGGCCGTGATCCCGGCAGTGGCCGTGGTGGACACCATCAAGACGGCCCGCCCGGGCCCGGACCCAGCGATCGCCGCAGAAGCCGTCGGCACGACGCCGGCGCGCTCGGGCTTGCGCGCCGTCCAGACGCCTCAGGGGTTTCGCCGCGCGGCCCTTGTGGATGCGCATGCCCGGGCCGGGGCCTGGCCCGCGGACCGGCTCGAGTCCATCACCGACGATGCTCGCCTCATGGAGGAGCTCGGCGAAGACGTGTACCTCGTGCCCGGTGATGAGCGAGCACTGAAAATCACCACCGAACTTGACCTGCTGTTGGCCGAAGCCCTGCTGGCGGCTGAAGGGAGTAGCGCATGAGTCAGATCATTCCGCGCGTCGGTACGGGAATCGACGTCCACGCCGTCGCCGAGGATCCGGACCGCCCGCTCTACGTGGCGGGCCTGTACTGGCCGGGCGAGCGCGGGCTGGCCGGTCATTCGGACGCCGACGCGGTGGCCCACGCGGCCTGCGATGCGCTGTTCTCGGCGGCCGGTATCGGAGACCTCGGGACCCACTTCGGCACGTCCCGCCCGGAATTCGCCGGGGCCTCGGGCAGCACTCTGTTGGCGGAGGCGGCCCGGCTCGTGCGTGCGGCGGGGTTTGAGATCGGCAACGTGGCCGTGCAGTTCGTCGGTAACCGGCCCAAGTTCGCGGCCCGTCGCGAGGAGGCCAACGCGGCCCTGTCCGCGGCGGCCAACGCGCCCGTGACGGTGACGGCGACGACGTCGGACGGCTTGGGGTACGAAGGGGCAGGCGAGGGCATCACGGCCTACGCGACGGCGCTCGTGTACCCGGTGAACGACGCCGACTAGCGCCGCCGGCGCGATCGCCGCCCGTGCGGGCACGTGCGTTAACCTAGTGCGGTGAGCATGCGATTCTATGACACCCGCCAAGCAAGCCTCCGCGAGTTCGCCCCCCTCCAGCCGGGGCGTGTGGGGCTGTACTACTGTGGCGCCACGGTCCAAGGCATGCCGCACGTCGGCCACGTCCGCTCGGCCATTGCCTTTGACATCCTCACGCGGTGGCTCGAGTACCGCGGCCTAGACGTGACCGTCGTGCGCAACGTGACGGACATTGATGACAAGATCCTCGAAAAATCCGCAGCCTCCTTCGCGCCCGACTTCGTCGCTCCTCAGCACTACCGCGACCGCGAGGAGTGGTTCGCGCTGGCCTACCGCTTCGAGCAGGAATTCTTGCGCGCCTACGACACGCTCGGCGTCCGCCGTCCCACGTACGAGCCGCGCGCTACCGGCCACATCACGGAGATGCATGAGCTCATCGCCGAGCTGATCGACGCCGGCCATGCCTATCCCGCCCTCGACGATTCCTCGGACGTGTATTTCGACGTGCGCTCGTGGGGCGAGTACGGCTCGTTGACCCGTCAGCGGCTTGAGGACCTTCAGGAGGCCCCGGATGCGGATCCGCGGGGCAAGCGAGATCCGCGGGACTTCGCCCTGTGGAAGGGGCACAAGAGCGGTGACCCGGTCTCCGCATCGTGGCCCAGCCCGTGGGGCCGGGGTCGGCCGGGCTGGCACTTGGAATGCTCAGCGATGGCGGGCAAGTACTTGGGACGCGAGTTCGACATCCACGGCGGCGGCCTCGACTTGCGCTTCCCGCATCATGAGAATGAGCTCGCCCAGTCCACGGCGTCGGGCCGCGGTTTTGCGAATTTTTGGATGCACAACGGCATGGTGACGTACGAGGGCGAGAAGATGTCCAAGTCGATCGGCAACACCATCTCGCCGGAGGAGATGCTTGCCGAGGCCAGCCCCCGGGTGGTGCGGTATTTCCTCGGTCAAGCGCACTACCGGTCCCAGCTGGACTACAAGCCCACCTCGCTCACCGAGGCGGCCGCCGCCGTCGAACGCGTTGATACGTTCTTGGCCAACGCGCGCAAGCGCCTCGGCGGCGAGGTGGTGCCGACTCAGGTGCCCAGCGCGTTCGGTGCCGCGATGGACGAGGACCTCAACGTGCCGCAGGCACTCGCTGCGTTGCATGAGACGGTCCGTGCCGGCAATACCGCACTGGCTGAGGGGGACGACGACGCCGCCCTGCGCACCGCCGGCGAGGTTGTGGCGATGACCGGCGTCCTCGGCCTCGACGACGCCGTCGTCGCCGATGAGCCGTCCGGCTCCGCGGCGGCGGCCCTCGGCACGCTCATCGAGGCGCAGCTGCAGGCGCGCGCCGAGGCGCGGGCCGCAAAAGACTGGGCTCGGGCCGATGAGATCCGCGACCTGCTCGCGGCCGCTGGCGTCACGATCAAGGATTCGGCCGACGGCGCGGCGTGGAGCCTCGGGCGCTAACCACCGGTTTGCGCGGCCAACGTAGAATGACTGGCGGGCCACCGGGAGTCGGGCAGCGCCCGTACCCCGCTGTAGATTTCTAGCTGCAAGGAACCACAACCATGGCAACAGGCAAGCGTCCAGGCGCCGTCCGGAAGAACAAGAAGGGGCCGTCCGTCGGCACCGGCGGTCACGGCCGCAAGAAGCTGGAAGGCAAGGGTCCCACGCCCAAGGCCGAGGACCGCGTCTACCACAAGGCGCACCGCGCCAAGCAGCTCGCGGAAAAGTCCGCCGCCAAGCGCGGTGGCACGCCCCGGCGCGGTCGCTCACGGGTGGCCGAGGAACTGGTGACGGGCCGCAACTCCGTGCTGGAGGCCTTGCGCACGCAGATTCCGGCCAAGACGCTCTACATGGCCACCCGGCTGGACGTCGATGACCGGGTCCGGGAGACGCTGAAGCTCGCGGCTGAGCAGGGCGTGCCCGTGTTGGAGACCAGCAAGCCGGAACTGGACCGGATGACGGACGACGCCGTTCACCAGGGCTTGGCCCTGCAAATCCCGCCGTACGATTACCCGGACGCCGTCGACTTGGTGACGGAGACAGTCCAGCGGGCCGAGCGCGGACACATCCGCCAGGCCCCACTCTTCGTTGCTCTCGACGGCATCACGGACCCGCGGAATCTGGGCGCGATCGTGCGTTCCGTGTCGGCGTTCAGCGGCCACGGAGTCTTGGTGCCGGAGCGCCGCAGCGTCGGCATGACCGCCTCGGCGTGGAAGACCAGCGCCGGCGCCGCCGCGCGCGTGCCGGTAGCCCGCGCCACCAACCTGACCGCGGCGCTCAAGGAGATGAAGGCGCAGGGCGTCTTCGTCGTCGGGCTCGACGGGGACGGCGACATGAGCCTGCCGGACCTGTCCCTGGCCACGGAGCCGCTGTGCATTGTGGTGGGTTCGGAGGGCAAGGGCCTCTCCCGGTTGGTCCGGGAGACCTGCGACGCCATCGTGTCCATCCCGATCGACTCCGCCATGGAGTCGCTCAACGCCTCCATGGCCGTCGGCATCTCCCTCTACGAGGTCTCGCGCCGGCGGAGCGCCTAGCGCGTCTCCCTGCGCGATCTCCCGACACCTTTCTCACCCCTAGGCGGTTTCGATGGCTCAGCCGAGCGCAGATGTTCCCGCGGCGCTGCATGCACAGGGCAGCGGGCCGGGGCACTTCTCCCGTCCGTTCCCGCGCGGAGTGGTGGAGCAGGCGCCCGGCGTCGTGCCACTGGAGAACGCCGCGAACGTGGCCGTGTTCGCGCCCGAGCTGGAAGCTGTCGACGTCTGGTTCACCGATCCGTCCGGGCACCTCAGCAGCGTCAAGCTTTTTGACACGACGGACGGCGTCCATCACGGCCGGGTCGAAGGGATGCGCCCCGGGGCCCGCTACGCGTTCTGGGCGCACGGCGCCGACCGCCCGGAGACGGGCCAATTGTTGGTGGACCCGTATGCCAAGGCGATCGAGGAGCACGACGACGGCACGTTGTGGGGCGTGTTCATGGGTGCGGCTGAGTTGGACTTCGACTGGGGCGGCGTAGAGCGTCCGCACGTGCCGTGGCGTGACACGGTCATCTACGAGGCCCACGTCAAGGGATTGACGGCGCTTCATCCGCAGGTGCCGGAGCACTTGCGGGGGACCTATGCCGGGCTCGCGCACCCCGTCATGATTGAGCACCTGACTTCCATCGGCGTGACCACCGTGCAGCTGCTACCCATTCACTTCCACACGGATGAGGCCCACCTGCAGGAGAAGGGACTGCCGAACTACTGGGGGTACAACACGCTCGGCTTCTTTGCCCCGCAGCCGACGTACGCCACCGCCGAAGCGCAGGCCGCCGGGCCGCGCGCCGTCATCGACGAGTTCAAGGGTATGGTCAAGCTCTTGCACGAGGCGGGGCTCGAGGTGGTGCTCGACGTCGTCTTCAATCACACCGCTGAGGGCGGTCAGGACGAACCGGCCCTGTCGTGGCGGGGCCTGGCCGACCACCACTACTACCGGCACACGGAGGACGGGCACTACTTCGACACCACCGGCTGCGGTAATACCCTGAACTTCAACGAACCCGCCGTGATTCGCATGGCCATCGACTCCTTGCGCTACTGGGTCGAGGAATTCCAGATTGACGGTTTCCGGTTTGACCTAGCGGTCTCCCTCGGGCGCGGGACGGATCACCACTTTTCTCCGACCCACCCGTTCTTTGCGGCCATTGCGGCCTCGGAAACGCTGACCGGGGTGAAAATGATCGCCGAGCCGTGGGACGTGTCCATGGGCGGATGGCAGACGGGCAACTTTCCGCGCGGCTTCGCCGATTGGAATGACAAGTACCGGGATACGGTGCGCGAGTTCTGGGTTGCGGATCGTGGACGGCTCGAGGCGGGCCAGCAGGGTTCCTCCGTGGCCCACCTCGCCGGTGCGCTCGCCGGCTCGCGTGAGCTCTTCGCCCCCTCGGGCCGCGGGGCGCTGTCCTCCATCAACCTCGTGACCGCGCATGACGGCTTCACGCTCCGGGATCTGGTGAGTTACGACCGCAAGCACAATGAGGACAACGGCGAAGAAAACCGGGACGGCCACCATCACAACAACTCCTACAACCATGGCGTTGAGGGCCAGACCGGCGACGGTGAGGTGAATGCGGCCCGGCTGAAGACGGCGTCGAACGTCATGGCGACCCTGGCGATTTCCCCCGGCGTACCCATGATCACGGCCGGCGATGAAATCGGGAAAACGCAGGAAGGCAACAACAACGCCTACTGCCAGGACAATCCCAAGTCCTGGCTGCACTGGAACCTGACGGAGGACCAGCGCGCCATGTTGGCGACGACGCGCGCGCTGTTCAAAATCCGCAGCGAGTACTTGGCGAACCAGCCGTACACCTACCCCGCCCATGATGATTCGGGCTACCTGTTGTGGTTCAACCGCAACGGCGACCCATTGCAGCAGGACGAATGGACCAACCCTGAGACCCGTTTCATGCAGCTCCTCCTCGGTTCGCCGGGCAGCGAGTTGGACGGGCTGATCATCTTCAACGGGGGGCTGGAACCCGTTGAGGCGACCTTGCCCCACGGAGACGTCGTGACCGAGTTTTTGAACTCCCCGGAGGACCGGACCCGGTTCGAGCTGCGCTACAGCACGGACCCGCGGGATCTGCGCCACCAAGGCGTCGTGCGCGCGGCCGGGGACACTCATCTGGTGGCGCCGCATTCGGTGGCGATCTTTCGGGCGTAACACTGCGGCCCAGAGGAAAAAACTGGCCGGTTCCCTTGGCTGGAACCTGCGCTGCCACTAGCGTCTACGGTGTGAGCAGCCCAGCGAAAAGCAGTCACGTCAGTGCTCGCGTCGGTCGCATTCCGGTCGCGAATATCCAGCCCGTCGTCGACGGGGGAGCGGTGCCTGCGAAGGCGATCGTGGGCTCCGATATTCCCGTCTCGGCCACGGTGTTCCGCGAGGGACATGATGCGCTGGGGGCTACGGCGGTCCTCTACGCCCCGGATGGTTCCATCGAGCAGGCCGTGCACCTCAGTCCCGGCGCTGCCGGGACCGACTCGTGGCACGGCGTGCTCCGCCCCCGCCAGGTGGGGGCCTATAGTTTCGCCGTCGAAGGCTGGGACGATCCGTTGGGGACGTGGCACCACGCGGCGCGCCTGAAGATCGAAGCGGGCCTCGAGGAAGAGCTGATGCTGGCCGAGGGCGCCCACCTCTTCAGGACCGCCGCGCGTGAGGCACGTTCGGCGGGCCGGCGTCAGAGCGCCGAGTCGCTCGTCGCCGCCACGGTGCGCCGGGATGATGCGGACCTCTATGACGCGGTGGCTGATGCGCTGAGTGATCCAGCAGCAACAGTGCAGGAACGCCTCGCCGCCGCCGAGTCCCCCGAGCTGCGTCGGGCCCTCGCAGACCGCCCCCTGCGCCGGCTGGTGTCCTCCTCGCCCCGCTACCCGTTGGGCGTGGAGCGGCCGCTCGCCGGCCGCGGCGCGTGGTACGAATTCTTCCCGCGGTCGGAGGGTGCGGTGTACGACGCCGAGTCGCGGCAGTGGCGCTCCGGGACGTTCGCTACGGCGCAGCGGCGCCTGCCGGCGGTGGCCGCAATGGGGTTCGACGTGCTGTACCTCCCCCCGATTCACCCCATTGGTCGTGCCCACCGCAAGGGAGCGAACAACACCCTGACCGCGGGCGAGCACGACCCCGGGTCGCCCTGGGCCATCGGCGCCGCCGAGGGCGGTCATGACGCGATCCACCCGGATCTCGGCAATGAGAAGGATTTCGCGCGCTTTGTGGAGCGTGCCGAGAGCCTCGGCTTGGAGGTCGCCCTAGACCTCGCGTTGCAGGCGTCGCCCGATCACCCATGGGCTCGCGAGCATCAGGACTGGTTCACGGAGCGGGTGGACGGGACGATCGCTTATGCGGAGAATCCGCCCAAAAAGTATCAGGACATCTACCCGCTGAATTTCGACCGCGACCCGGAGGGTCTCTACGACGAGGTGTTGCGGATCGTCCGGTTGTGGGTCTCGCGCGGCGTCAAGATTTTTCGAGTGGACAATCCGCACACCAAGCCGTTGGCCTTTTGGGAATGGCTCATCGCCACGGTGAATGCGGAGGCGCCCGACGTCGTCTTCTTGGCAGAAGCCTTTACGCGCCCGGCCATGATGCACGCGCTGGGCCGGGCCGGATTCCAGCAGTCCTACACGTACTACACCTGGCGCAACACACGTGAGGAACTGGAGGAGTACCTGCGGGAGGTCACCCGCGAGACGGCCGCATTTTTCCGCCCCAACTTCTGGGTCAACACCCCGGACATTCTTCCGGAGTTCCTTCAATTCGGCGGGCCGGCCGCGTTCAAGCTGCGCGCGGTGATCGCGGCGATGGCCACGCCATTGTGGGGGATGTACGCCGGGTACGAGCTGTGTGAGCACGTGGCCCGCCCCGGTTCAGGCGAATACCTCGACAACGAGAAGTACGAGTACAAACCGCGCGATTTCGCCGCGGCGGAAGAGGCCGGCACGTCATTGGCGCCGTTCATTGCCAAACTCAACCAGATTCGGCACCAGCACCCGGCGTTGGAGGACTTGTCCAACCTGACCCTGCACTCCTCCACGGACCCCTCCACGTTGGTGTTCTCCAAAACCAAGCGTCGCGTCCCCGAGTTGCCGCACACGGCGGACACACTCATCGTCGTCGTCAACCTCGACCCGCACTCCACCCGCGAGTCCACGGTGACGCTCAACCTCAACGCGCTGGACCTCGACGACTCGGCGCTCGGTGCAGACGGTCGGTTCGAGGTGGAGGATCTCTTGACCGGCCACGTCTGGAACTGGGGCGAGCACAATTACGTGCGGCTCGATCCGCACGTCGAACCCGCCCACGTCCTTCACCTCGTCAGGAGGCCCGCATGAGCGCTACACCCACCGTGCCCAGCAGCCCCGAACCGCTGCCCGTCTCAGACGAGGTGTTGGACGCCGTCGCCCACGGCCGCTACCACGCCCCGCATGCGGTGCTGGGCGCGCATTTGGACAACGAAGGGCACGTTACTTTTCGGACGCTGCGGCACCTCGCAGCCTCGGTGTCGGTGATCGTCGCCACCGGTGAGCTTGAGCTGACGCACGAGCACCACGGCGTGTGGGTTGGCGTCCTGCCCGCGACGGACCGCGAGGGTCACGTCCCGGACTACCGGCTCAAGGTCACGTACGACGACGGCGCGTCCGCCTCCCCGTCCGTTCTGACGGTGGATGATCCGTACCGGCACCTCCCCACATTGGGGGAGCTGGACCTCCATCTCATCGGGGAGGGCCGCCACGAGAAGCTGTGGTCCGTCCTCGGAGCCCACGTCCAGCGGTACCACTCCGTGCTGGGAGACGTCGTCGGAACCGGATTCGCGGTGTGGGCCCCGAACGCGCGCGCGGTGCGGGTCAAGGGGGACTTCAATCAGTGGAACGGCCGCCAGCACGCGATGCGCTCGCTGGGGCGCTCGGGGGTCTGGGAGTTGTTCATCCCCGGTGTGGAGGCCGGCGCCGTCTATAAGTTTGAGGTTCTGGGGCAGGACGGGCAGTGGCGGGACAAGGCCGATCCGCTGGCCCAGCGCACGGAAGTTCCACCGCTGACGGGGTCCGTCGTGGCGGAGTCTAACTATGCCTTTGCCGACGGGGAGTGGATGCGCCAACGGGAGCAGTCCAACCCGCATACCGGTCCGATCAGTGTCTACGAGGTCCACTTGGGCTCGTGGCGTCCGGGACTGTCCTACCGTGAATTGGCGAAGCAACTCACCGAATACGTGGCGTGGCAGGGTTTCACCCACGTTGAATTCCTGCCGGTGGCCGAGCACCCGTTCGGCGGATCGTGGGGCTATCAAGTCACTGGGTACTACGCCCCGACCTCCCGCTTCGGCACGCCGGATGACTTCCGGTACCTCATCGACACCCTGCATCAGGCGGGTATCGGTGTCCTCTTGGATTGGGTTCCCGCGCACTTTCCCAAAGATGAGTGGGCGTTGGCGCAGTTCGATGGCCAACCACTCTACGAGCACGCAGACCCGCGCCGAGGCGAGCACCCGGACTGGGGCACACTGATCTTCGACTTCGGCCGCAATGAAGTGCGAAATTTCTTGGTGGCCAACGCCTTGTACTGGCTGGACGAATTCCACGTTGACGGCCTGCGCGTCGACGCCGTCGCCTCCATGCTGTACCTGGACTATTCCCGTCAGGACGGCGAGTGGGAGCCGAACGCGCAGGGCGGGCGGGAGAACTTGGAGGCGATCGCCTTCCTCCAGGAGGCCACCGCCACCGCCTACCGGCTCCACCCGGGCATCGTGATGATCGCCGAGGAATCCACGGCGTTCGACGGCGTCACGCGGGCCACGGAGCATGGTGGCTTGGGATTCGGGCTGAAGTGGAACATGGGGTGGATGCATGACTCCCTGCAGTACATGGGTCAGGACCCCGTTCACCGGCAGTATCACCACCACCAGATGACGTTTTCGCTGGTCTATGCCTGGAGCGAGAACTACCTGTTGCCCATCAGCCATGATGAGGTCGTCCACGGCAAGGGATCTTTGCTCCGCCGCATGCCGGGAGACCGGTGGCGTCAGCTAGCCCAGGTGCGCGCCTATTTGGCCTTCCAGTGGGCCCACCCGGGCAAACAGCTGATCTTTATGGGCACGGAGTTCGCCCAGGAAGGTGAGTGGAGCGAGCAGCATGGTCTGGACTGGTGGATCGCAGACACGGCCGAGCATGGCGGGGTGCATCGTCTCGTCAAGGAGCTCAACGCGTTGTACCGGGAGCGCAGTGCCTTGTGGAGTCAGGATCATGATCCGGCGGGGTTCGACTGGATCGATTCGCACGACGCCGCCGGCAACACCCTGGCTTTTACTCGGCGTGCCAACGACGGCGGTGCCCCCGTCGTCGCGGTGGCCAACTTCGCCGGGGAACCACAGCACGGGTACCGCCTAGGATTCCCGGAACCTGGGCAGTGGACGCAGATTCTGAACACCGACGCCGTGGAGTTCGGCGGATCGGGCGTGACCAATCCCGAGGTGCTGACGGTGCCCGAGCAACCTCACCATGGGCAGCCGGCCAGCGCGGACGTGAGCCTGCCGCCGTTGGGTGTGCTCTACTTCACGCCGACGGATTCACTGACCGCACCGTGAACGAGCGGGCTGAGCCGCCGCTCAACGGCCGGGAATCCGCATGATTCCGGGGCTTCGGTCCCGGTGCTGACCGGGGAGGCCCCTCGATTTGCGCGGGCCCTCAGATGTGCGTATAGTTTTATCCCGCGCCGCACAGCGGAGGGCAACGGAAACGGGGCCCGAGCGAACGGCGAAATAACTTTCTTCGAACTTCCAGCGAGTCGAGTTGACAAGATGGAAAACGCGAGGTAAGATATACAAGTTGCCGCGAATTGAGCGGATCGGATGTTTTTCTGGTTTGTGAAGCGTGTGTGTCTGTTGTTTGAGAACTCAATAGTGTGCCAAGTTTGTTGATACCAAATTTTATTTGGTGAATGGTTGCCTGGTGTCCACCCCCGTGGATGCTTGGGTGACAATTTGCCAGGATTTTTTGAACTGCAGCATGATCGGCTTGTTTTCCCAAGTGGTTGTGTTGTTTTTCGTATGTTTTTTACGGAGAGTTTGATCCTGGCTCAGGATGAACGCTGGCGGCGTGCTTAACACATGCAAGTCGAACGATGAAGCCCAGCTTGCTGGGTGGATTAGTGGCGAACGGGTGAGTAACACGTGAGTAACCTGCCCTTGACTCTGGGATAAGCCTGGGAAACTGGGTCTAATACTGGATATTCAGCTTCCATCGCATGGTGGTTGCTGGAAAGGGTTTCTGGTCAAGGAGGGACTCGCGGCCTATCAGCTTGTTGGTGAGGTAATGGCTCACCAAGGCGACGACGGGTAGCCGGCCTGAGAGGGTGACCGGCCACACTGGGACTGAGACACGGCCCAGACTCCTACGGGAGGCAGCAGTGGGGAATATTGCACAATGGGCGAAAGCCTGATGCAGCGACGCCGCGTGAGGGATGACGGCCTTCGGGTTGTAAACCTCTTTCAGTAGGGAAGAAGCGAAAGTGACGGTACCTGCAGAAGAAGCGCCGGCTAACTACGTGCCAGCAGCCGCGGTAATACGTAGGGCGCAAGCGTTATCCGGAATTATTGGGCGTAAAGAGCTCGTAGGCGGTTTGTCGCGTCTGCCGTGAAAGTCCGGGGCTTAACTCCGGATCTGCGGTGGGTACGGGCAGGCTAGAGTGCTGTAGGGGAGACTGGAATTCCTGGTGTAGCGGTGAAATGCGCAGATATCAGGAGGAACACCGATGGCGAAGGCAGGTCTCTGGGCAGTAACTGACGCTGAGGAGCGAAAGCATGGGGAGCGAACAGGATTAGATACCCTGGTAGTCCATGCCGTAAACGTTGGGCACTAGATGTGGGGAACATTCCACGTTTTCCGCGTCGTAGCTAACGCATTAAGTGCCCCGCCTGGGGAGTACGGCCGCAAGGCTAAAACTCAAAGGAATTGACGGGGGCCCGCACAAGCGGCGGAGCATGCGGATTAATTCGATGCAACGCGAAGAACCTTACCAAGGCTTGACATGGACTGGATCGCCCTAGAAATAGGGTTTCCCTTCGGGGCTGGTTCACAGGTGGTGCATGGTTGTCGTCAGCTCGTGTCGTGAGATGTTGGGTTAAGTCCCGCAACGAGCGCAACCCTCGTTCCATGTTGCCAGCACGTGATGGTGGGGACTCATGGGAGACTGCCGGGGTCAACTCGGAGGAAGGTGGGGACGACGTCAAATCATCATGCCCCTTATGTCTTGGGCTTCACGCATGCTACAATGGCCGGTACAATGGGTTGCGATACTGTGAGGTGGAGCTAATCCCAAAAAGCCGGTCTCAGTTCGGATTGGGGTCTGCAACTCGACCCCATGAAGTCGGAGTCGCTAGTAATCGCAGATCAGCAACGCTGCGGTGAATACGTTCCCGGGCCTTGTACACACCGCCCGTCAAGTCACGAAAGTCGGTAACACCCGAAGCCGGTGGCCCAACCCTTGTGGAGGGAGCTGTCGAAGGTGGGACTGGCGATTGGGACTAAGTCGTAACAAGGTAGCCGTACCGGAAGGTGCGGCTGGATCACCTCCTTTCTAAGGAGCAACTAGCACTTACTGGCCGGACCCCAGTGTCTGGTGTGGTGGTGTTCAGTGTTTACTCGTTGCCGGCCCGGATGTGGTTGGGCGAGTGCTCAAGGGTGGAATATCAACGAATCGTCATCTGATGGTGGCTTCCTTGGCTGGTAGTACGCACTGCGTTGGTGGTGTTGGAATCTGGTGGGGTGGTTGTTGTTGGGTGTTTGGCACACTGTTGGGCCCTGAAGCAACAGGCCCTCCCGTGACTCCCTTTGGTGGGGTTGCGGGTTGGACTGGTTGTTTTGCCCTGCTTTGGCCTAAGCATCAATGGTTGCCGCATGTGAGTGTGGTGGTTGGTGTGGTGGGGAGCTGGGGGTTGTTGTTTGGGAACTGCATAGTGGACGCGAGCATCTTGTATCAGACATGCACTTTTGGTGTGTGTTTGAAGCAATTTCTTTGATCTCATAGAAACCTTAAACATTTTTTGGTTTTCTTGATAATAAAGCTCATTGCTTGACTGTTTGTGGTCAAGTTTTCAAGGGCGCATGGTGGATGCCTTGGCATCGGGAGCCGAAGAAGGACGTGGGAATCTGCGATAAGCCTGGTGGAGTCGATAACCGGACGTTGAGACCAGGATTTCCGAATGGGGGAACCCCGCACAGTGTCATGCTGTGTGACCCGTATCTGAACACATAGGGTACGTGGAGGTAACGCGGGGAAGTGAAACATCTCAGTACCCGTAGGAAGAGAAAACAATAGTGATTCCGTTAGTAGTGGCGAGCGAACGCGGATGGGGCTAAACCGAATCATGTGTGATAGCCGGCGGGCGTTGCATGGTCGGGGTTGTGGGAGCATCACGTACTTGTTCTGCCGGGCAAGTGTGGTGAGGTGTAGGCGTATAGGTGAAATGGTTTGAAGGCCATACCGGAGAGGGTGAGAGTCCCGTAACTGTAATGCGTACTGCCGCCATTGTGGTGTCACCCGAGTAGCACGGGGCCCGAGAAATCCCGTGTGAATCTGCCAGGACCACCTGGTAAGCCTGAATACTACCCGATGACCGATAGCGGATCAGTACCGTGAGGGAATGGTGAAAAGTACCCCGGGAGGGGAGTGAAATAGTACCTGAAACCATGTGCTTACAATCCGTCGGAGCCTCCTTGTAGGGGTGACGGCGTGCCTTTTGAAGAATGAGCCTGCGAGTTAGTGCTGTGTCGCGAGGTTAACCCGTGTGGGGAAGCCGTAGCGAAAGCGAGTCTGAATAGGGCGTTTGAGTGGCACGGTCTAGACCCGAAGCGAAGTGATCTACCCATGGCCAGGTTGAAGCGACGGTAAGACGTCGTGGAGGACCGAACCCACTTCAGTTGAAAATGGAGGGGATGAGCTGTGGGTAGGGGTGAAAGGCCAATCAAACTTCGTGATAGCTGGTTCTCCCCGAAATGCATTTAGGTGCAGCGTTGCGTGTTTCTTGTCGTGAGGTAGAGCTACTGGATGGCCGATGGGTCCCACCGGATTACTGACGTCAGCCAAACTCCGAATGCCGGCAAGTCAGAGCGCAGCAGTGAGACAGTGGGGGATAAGCTTCATTGTCGAGAGGGAAACAGCCCAGAATGCCGACTAAGGCCCCTAAGCGTGTGCTAAGTGGGAAAGGATGTGGAGTTGCTTAGACAACCAGGAGGTTGGCTTAGAAGCAGCCACCCTTGAAAGAGTGCGTAATAGCTCACTGGTCAAGTGATTCCGCGCCGATAATGTAGCGGGGCTCAAGTACACCGCCGAAGTCGCATCATTCAGTTATAGACATTAGCCTTTGTGGTTCAGTGGACTGGATGGGTAGGGGAGCGTCGTGTAGCGAGTGAAGCCGCGGTGGAAACCAGTGGTGGATGCTACACGAGTGAGAATGCAGGCATGAGTAGCGAATGACGGGTGAGAAACCCGTCCGCCGAATGATCAAGGGTTCCAGGGTCAAGCTAATCTGCCCTGGGTGAGTCGGGACCTAAGGCGAGGCCGACAGGCGTAGTCGATGGACAACGGGTTGATATTCCCGTACCAGTGAAGAACCGTCCCTACTGAACCGGTGATGCTAACCACCTCAAGCACCATAGAGCACCCTTCGGGGTGACGTTGGTGGGCGACGTGGGACCCGAACCGGGGAGGTCAGCGTATTAACAGGTGTGACGCAGGAAGGTAGCCGGGCCAGGCAATGGAATCGTCCTGGTCCAAGGGTGTAGGCCGAGGAGTAGGTAAATCCGCTCTTCATGATGGTTGAGACCTGATAGGCGCCCACCATGGGTGGGTGATCCGGTGATCCTATGCTGCCAAGAAAAGCATCGGCGCGAGGTTCTAGCTGCCCGTACCCCAAACCGACACAGGTGATCAGGTAGAGAATACCAAGGCGATCGAGAGAATCATGGTTAAGGAACTCGGCAAAATGCCCCCGTAACTTCGGGAGAAGGGGGGCCTGCCCCGTGACCACCACTTGCTGGTGTGAGCGGGTGTGGGCCGCAGAGACCAGGGGGAAGCGACTGTTTACTAAAAACACAGGTCCATGCGAAGTCGCAAGACGATGTATATGGACTGACTCCTGCCCGGTGCTGGAAGGTTAAGAGGAGCTGTCAACACTTCGGTGTGAAGCGGTGAATTTAAGCCCCAGTAAACGGCGGTGGTAACTATAACCATCCTAAGGTAGCGAAATTCCTTGTCGGGTAAGTTCCGACCTGCACGAATGGAGTAACGACTTCCCCGCTGTCTCAACCATGAACTCGGCGAAATTGCAGTACGAGTAAAGATGCTCGTTACGCGCAGCAGGACGGAAAGACCCCGAGACCTTTACTATAGTTTGGTATTGGTGTTCGGTGCGGCTTGTGTAGGATAGGTGGGAGACTTTGAAGCGGGCACGCCAGTGTTCGTGGAGTCATCGTTGAAATACCACTCTGGCCGTATCGGATTCCTAACTTCGGACCATGATCTGGTTCAGGGACAGTGCCTGATGGGTAGTTTAACTGGGGCGGTTGCCTCCCAAAATGTAACGGAGGCGCCCAAAGGTTCCCTCAGCCTGGTTGGCAATCAGGTGTCGAGTGTAAGTGCACAAGGGAGCTTGACTGTGAGAGTGACAGCTCGAGCAGGGACGAAAGTCGGGACTAGTGATCCGGCGGCACCTCGTGGAAGGGCCGTCGCTCAACGGATAAAAGGTACCTCGGGGATAACAGGCTGATCTTGCCCAAGAGTCCATATCGACGGCATGGTTTGGCACCTCGATGTCGGCTCGTCGCATCCTGGGGCTGGAGTCGGTCCCAAGGGTTGGGCTGTTCGCCCATTAAAGCGGTACGCGAGCTGGGTTTAGAACGTCGTGAGACAGTTCGGTCCCTATCCGCTGCGCGCGCAGGAAATTTGAGAAGATCTGTCCTTAGTACGAGAGGACCGGGACGGACGAACCACTGGTATGTCAGTTGTACCGCCAGGTGCACCGCTGATTAGCTACGTTCGGACGGGATAACCGCTGAAAGCATCTAAGCGGGAAGCCCACTTCAAGATGAGATTTCCCTACACATTAGTGTGAGAGGCCCCCAGCTAGACCACTGGGTTGATAGGCGGGACGTGGAAGCGAGGACTACAGACTCGTGAAGCTGACCCGTACTAATAAGCCGACAACTTACACCACAAACACCACCACAACCCCCAGGGTTGATCAACGGTGGCAAGAACACGCTCGCGTCCACTATGCGGTACCGAAACAACAACCGTTTCACCAAAAACCACATACACGTACAACACCAGCCAAGGAAACCCCTTAACAACTGGTAAGCTTGTACACAGTCCACGAACCAAACG